>JANRLF010000001.1:0-428162 GCA_033762815.1 Chitinophagales bacterium
ATACGAAATGCAATGCCTAAAATTAAGTGGCTTGTTCCCTGTCAATCAATGCGTTTTGGACGACAAAAGTATGGGCGCCCTTTCGTTGTAGGCGGTGTTGAATCGCGTTAAAAGGGCGCGCATGGTCGTGGTGAGCCCCGAAATACTTCGGGGTAAACGCTATCGAACCAAAGCGTTGGCCATCGCTCCGGTTCGACTCCGCTCACCCCCGCAAGAAGCGGGGCAGGCTGGGACGGCTTGCCCCCCGTTTCGCATAGATTAGCGCAGTGTATCTATGTGGAATGGGGAGGGTAGCTTACGGCTATCCCATTCGACGATTTTTTGATTTGGAATATTCGCACTAAGTGCTTACCATTGATAATGTGCGAGTCGATTTGAAAATTTGATCATTTGATAATTTGAAAATGGCCATTAAGAGTTCCTCTCCCCAGCTAAGCTAGTGCAGTGGCAGGGAGAGGCGGGCCTGCCCCGCTTTTTGCGGGGGGTGAGGGCACTGCGGTATTGAGGGCACTTTGAAAATTTGGCAATTTGGTGATTTGGGAATTTGAAAATGGTTTAGAATGAAATCCCCGCAATAAGCGGGGCTGGCGTAAATGCCTCAAAAAAAAGCAAAAAATACACCTATTTTCATATAAAATACAGACAATCAATAAATTAATCAAAACTGAAACACCACTGAACACCTACTGAAGTATCACTGAAGCACTACTGAAACTATACTGAAGTACTACTGAAATACCACTGAAGCACTACCGAAATACTACCGAAACAGCTTTTTAACAAGATTATACACAAGACACAAGACACAAAAAAATCCCCGGTATAAGCAAGGCAGATGTAAATTTGAAATTGTCAATCGTAAATCCCTCTACATTCTACCCTCTACAAATAAGGCAAAAAACAAAAAAACACACTTTTTTCACACAAATAATTGATAAACAGTACATTAATAGGATTTGAAATACCTGCGAGATACCCTTGAACACCCTTTGAAGCACCTGCGAAGCACCCTTGAAGTACCTGCGAACACCCCTTGAAGTACCCGCGAAATACCTGCGAAATAGCTTTTCCTTATTGTTAAGTCAAAATGGGAGTTGACCCTCTAACTTTTGGAAGTGTGCGCTAGAACATTTATAGAGTTTTCCGCCGAAAAGAAGCTGCAGGCTCTCAATACAACACCCTTGCTTTAATGGTATGCTGGATGCTGCGGAGTTCGCGGAGCACCTCGTCGGAGGCGGAGTTTTTGGCGACATCGAGCACTACGTAACCTATTTCTTCATTGGTTTTGAGGTATTGGCCCAATATGTTCACGCCCATGCTGCCCATGATGCTGTTGATTTGCGACAGGATGCCAGGCACGTTTTTATGGATATGCAACAAGCGATGGGTGCCCTGCTGTACGGGCAGGCTCAATGGTGGCACGCTTACGGAGCCCATAGTGCTGCCCGTATCGAGCAGGCTGACCAACTTGCCGGCCACATCGATGCCAATGTTTACTTGGGCTTCTTCCGTCGAGCCACCCACATGCGGCGTAAGGATAACATTGGGCAGGCCCTGCAGCGGTGAGCTGAATTTTTCGCCCTTGCCCTCCGGCTCTATGGGGAATACGTCAATGCCCGCTCCGGCTATGTCGCCAGCCAGTAAGGCCGTTTGCAGCGCATCTAAATCGACCACGTTCCCCCGGCTGAGGTTGATGAGGATGGCACCCTTCTTCATGCCCTTTATACGTGCTGCCGAAAGCAGATTTTCGGTGCCCTTGCCTCCAGGTACGTGCAGGGTGACGATATCGGCCTTTTTCAGTAAGTCGCCCAATGATTTTACGGGCATAGCATTGCCCAGGGGTAGTTTGGGCTCGATATCGTAGTAAATGACCTTAAGGCCAAGGGATTCCGCCAATACCGATACCTGCGAGCCGATATGCCCATAGCCCACGATGCCCAGCGTTTTGCCGCGTACCTCGTAGCAGCCCTTGCTGTCCTTGAGCCACTCGCCCAAGTGCGCGCCACTGTTCTTTTCGGGAATACGCCTGATGAGCATAATGGCATTGGCAATGACCAACTCCGCCACGGAACGGGTATTGCTATAGGGCGAGTTGAACACGGTGATGCCCAGTTGTGTAGCAGCCTTTAGGTCCACTTGGTTGGTACCGATGCAGAAACAGCCCAGGCCCAGCAACTTTTCCGCCGATTGCAGGGCTTTGCGGCTTACCTGTGTTTTGCTTCGGATACCCAAAATGTGAACATCTTGAATGGCGTCCACCAGTTCCGCCTCGCCCAGTGCCTTGCCATTGGTGACGATATTGGAATAGCCCGCCTGCTCAAATTCCTTCACCGCCGAGGGGCTGATACCTTCCAATAACAGTACTTTGATTTTATCCTTGGGGTAGGAGGTGGTAGTGGCTTTGGGCATGGTGTTGATTTGCGTGGCAAAGATAGCACATTGTACCTGCTTGGAAAGGCAGCCTTATTTCACAAAAAGTGATATGTGTGGCGCGGCTCAACTTTTAGCATTATCTTACGTAAACTATGGTTATGCGCTACTTGGCATTGTTAATTGGATGGATGGCCTTCGCGACTGGTTTGCAGGCCCAAGTACTAGGCGGTACCCATGCTGCGCCCAGCGAAAAGGAACAGCCCAAGAAAATGATTGCTTATCGCCAGCCTGGGGCAGTCACCTTGCATTTCAGTAATTATATTAGCCATTTGCACGGGGTGGTATCCATGCCCATCAACTTGCAGCCGGAGGTAACGGTTTGCAAAAACTTTACAGTGGGGCCTATTTTCAGCTACCTACAGAAGAAAAACACCGAAGAAATCAGCGAAACGGTGACCCGCATTAATGATGGCAATGTCACCTACCAACATTTTACGGTAGGGCTAAAGGGTAGCTACCACTTGCTGCCATTGGTGCAAAAAGCGGTGCGCAAGCCCATGTTGGTGGATTATGTTGACGTTTACGTTAGTGCATGGGGTGGCTACGGCTTTGCTTTTTCGCATAAGTCGGCGGCCAGTGATTTGTACATGCAGGCCAATAGAACCTTGCGCGGTGGTGCTTCCATAGGGGTTCGTAGCATGGTACTGCCTCGTTTTGGCTTTTTTGCCGAAGGAGGCTATGGTTCCTTCGGTTACCTTTCCTTTGGGCTTACTACCCGCATCAGGTAAAATGCTTTAACATAATCACTTCTTTTTCTGAAAGATGGCGCCAGCGGCCTCGGGGCAGGTCTTTTTTGGTAAGGCCAGCATATAACACACGGTCTAGTTTCACCACTTCATAGCCCAAATGCTCGAAGATGCGCCTTACAATACGGTTGCGCCCTATGTGCAGTTCAATACCTATTTCAGCCTTATCGGAGTGGTGGGCGTAGGCTATTTTGTCAATGGTGGCCACCCCGTCCTCAAGTATTAGGCCAGCGGCTATCTTTTCCATGTCAGCCTCAGTCAAGGGCTTATCCAGCACGGCGTGGTATATCTTTTTGCACATAAAGCTGGGGTGCGACAGCTTTTGCGCCAAATCGCCATCATTGGTGAGTAGCAGTAGTCCGGTGGTTTGCCGGTCCAGGCGGCCCACTGGGTAAATCCGTTCGTTAGTAGCTTTGCTTACCAGTTCCATCACCGTATGGCGGTCCTTGTCATCGCTGGTGGTGGTCAGGTAATCCTTGGGCTTATTCAGCAAGATATATACGAGGTTGCGCACGGGTTTCAGCACCTTCCCTTTGTACCTAACTACATCGGTGGGTTGCAGGCGGTAGCCCACTTCTTTTACCACCTGGCCGTTTACCTCCACATCGCCTTGTAGGATAATTTCATCGCATTTGCGCCTGGAAGCTACCCCCGCATGCGCCATATACCGGTTAAGGCGGGTAGTGCCATCGTCGGTTGGCGGAGTGGCTTTAGATGATTTTTTAATGGGCTTGTTTACCCCCGGCGATTTGCGCAATTTCCCGAAAGACTTGCCCTTAACCTCCTCCTGACCCCCGAAGCGGCTTTTTTTATTTTTAGAAGTAGGCGCACCCTCTTTTTTCGGCCTTGCTGCTTCTCTTTCAGGTTCCGCTTTTAACGTGGGTTTTCTGTCTGGCTTTTGGAAATTGCCTGATTTGGGTACTTTCTTTTTCATAGCTCGCCTTCTTTCATGAGTGCCTCAGGCTCGCCAATTTGGTTTTCGTTGTCTTCTTCTATCTCTTTCAGCTTGGGCAGGTCGCGGGTGGAATTGATGCCAAAATAGTCCATAAAAGTTTTGCTGGTGCCGTATTGCAGCGGCTTGCCGGGGCCATCGGCCCTTCCGGTAATGGCTATCAAATCTTTCTCCAACAGTTTTTGGATGGTGTAATCGCAGTTTACGCCCCGTATCTGTTCAATCTCCGTTTTGGTAATCGGTTGTTTGTAGGCGATGATGGATAGGGTTTCCAAAGCCGCCGTTGAAAGGCGTTTGTTGCTACGCTGGTTCAAAAAACCGGCCACTATGGGGTAGTATTCCTTTTTGGTCATGAACAGGTAGCCACCCCCACTTTCCGTTAGGTAGAAAGAAAACTGTTCGTCTTCATACTTAGCCTTTAGATGGTCAATGGCTGCGGTAACTTCTTCGGCGGCTATTTCCCATCCAAAAAGGGATTTCAGGCATTCTGAGATTTCTTTAAAGCTAACGGGATGCTCGCTAGCAAAAATCATGGCCTCAATATACTGTCCCAACAACTTCATACCGTAAAGTTAATCAAGCTTTAGCAGAAGTTTATTGAATGCTAAAACCTACGGTAGCTGGCCGTTTGGTCAGTATGCCATCCACTTCCTCCTCCAATACCATAGCTGCAATAGCTGGTATGGCGAATACTTCTTGCATGTTCAGTACAGGCCCGGCGGGTACTTTCAGCGCATATAGTTTGGCGAGCAATGCTTCTCTGGTAAACTGCTGTGCCAAAGGTTCCAGAACGGCCATCAGTTCATCGCGGTGGCAAACCCGGTCGTGGTTGCTCTGGTAGTGCGGGTCAAGTGCCAATTCAGGACGTCCGAGCACCTCGCAGAGGTGGGTAAATTGCTTATCGGTACCAACGGCCAATACCGTTTTTTTACCGTCGGCGGTGGTCAATAGTTCGCCGTAAGGGGTGATGGTGGCGTGGTGGTTGCCTATGGGCTTTGCAATCCTGCCTGCCATCAGCCAGTTGCAGGCCAAGTTGGACAAGGCGGAAACCGCAGCAGCCAGCAATGAAGCGGTTACATAAGCTCCCTTGCCCGTTTTCTCCCGTTGCCATAGGGCCAATACAAGGCCTTCTTTCAGTTGGTGGGCGCCCAGTATATCTATCATTGCCAAGGGCAGTTTCAAGGGTTCGCCGCCTGAAAAGCCGTTGCTGGACATATAGCCAGTTTCAGCCTGCAGCACCACATCAAATGCGGCACGGTCATCCTCATCGCCATAGCCAGTTAAATGCCCATAAATGATATTGGGTTTCAGCTTGCTCAAAGTAGCGTAATCCATGCCCAGCTTTTTGTCATCGCCAGGTTTGTAATTGCTAATTACGATATCGCTGTCCGCTGCTAACTGATATACCTGTTTCTTGCCTTCGGGCGATTTCAAATCAATGAACAAATGCTGTTTGCCCCAGTTGACCGAAGCAAAATATGCCGATATGTTCGATTGAGGGTCTTCTTCGGGCAGTTTCCAGGAGCGGGTCATATCGCCATGGGTGCTAGGGTTTTCAATTTTGATGACCGTTGCGCCCAATTCCGCGAAAAACATACCGACCGAGGGCCCTGCCAACACACTTGCCAGTTCTAATACTTTGATGCCTTGTAAAATCATAAAGGATGCTATCCCATTTTTGCCTTTAGCCTGTCTATTGCGGCTTGGTACTGTATTTTTTTATCTGGATATCTTTCCGCTAACTTTTCGTATGCATCCAGTGCCTTGCTATATTTTTTCTGTATTTCCAGAATTTTGGCCAGTGTTTCGGTAATGGTATCGTCATGGCTGCGCACGCTGTTACGGGCCAATTCCTCCACTTTGTCTTCTACGGGCGTTTCCTCAAGGGTAGGGGCGGGGCTATGAGTAGGTGGAGGCGTTACTATTTCTTGGGAAGCCTTCATGATAATAGCTTCATAGCTGGCACCCGCTATGTTGCCCTCCAGTTCGTTGGCATCTTGTACGGAACCATCTTGTAACTTGTGAAGCCAATCGGTAAAGCTCAGCTTGTCCGTTTTTATGTCCAATGCCTTTGGTATAGGCATTGGGGTAGTTTCGGCTTCCGGTTCATTAATTATCAAAGTTGGTACTTCGGGAATGGTTTCCTGATGGAATTCAGGTAAGGGGGCATCCTCTTTTTCACTTTCTTTTTCAGTGGGCTGTTCTTGCTCCATCATTTGCTGTACCAACCGACGGTTGCGGTTGATAAGGTCATCAATAGATTGTTGGTGGGGCTCTTGTATTACTTCCTGTTGAGTCTTTGTGGGAATGCTGGGTTCCAGATGGGTTAAACGGATAAACTGGTAGAGGTCGTTCCTATCGGTAATAAGCAGTGCCGCCTTATGTAGGGCCGATTCGAAATCGACATCTCCGGTCAACTGGTACTTTTTTGCCAACAACATATGTATAGCAGCATTGTAGGGATACTTGCTTGCTAATTCATACAGCTCAGCACTGGGGGTTTGGTGCAGCTTGGCTGGTTCTTTCAGCAGGGCAACAAAACTACTGGCATCCATGCTACCAATTTACTAAAGCCTTGTTATAAATATCCTCCACCAATTGGGCGAAAATTTGATTTTGCAAACTTTCTTCCACTTCTATCAGGTTGCGGGAGCTTTCATATTCCGCAAAGCGGGAAAAATTTTCGGAATAGTTGCCCTGTTCGTTGGTGTTATTGGTAAATTCCACCTTCACTGTTATGGTCAGCCGGTTCAATGCTGTGGTTTGGTTGGCAGTAGGCGCATTTCCCCTTATCTCATAGGCGGTAATAACGCCCTTAAACTCAATATCGCCCCCAATATTGACCAACTTCAAATTGGTTTGCGTCAAAAAACGGTCTTTCAACTGGTTGGTCATTTTTTGCGCAATGATATTGCTGGCATTTAGCGAGGTATTGCCAAAGTCATATACGGTCACAGTTTTTATTTCAGGTGGTATCCTTCCCTCCGATAGGGAATAAACGCCGCAAGAGGTCTGTAGCAGACCAACGAAAAGGATGATAATGGCACCTATGAGTTTCATTCGGCGATATTGTATTCCTTGATTTTCCGGTACAGGGTACGTTCGGAGATGCCCAAATCGGTAGCGGCATCTTTCCTTCTGCCTTTGTGTTTTTTCAAAGCCCGTTCAATCAATTCTTTTTCTTTGTCGGCTATTGACAACGATTCATCAACGGTTTCGGCGGCCACATATTTTTCAGGCTGATCGATTACGATAGGTTTGGGGTTGCTCCTGATGGCTTCTACTTCGTCTACTTTGCGCAGGGTTGCCTCGTCCATATGCGTACGCATGGGGGCAAGAGTGGAAATATCGGCATGTTGCTGGCTGGCAAATTCGAAGATGAACTTCTTAAGGTCGTTCAAATCTTTTTTCATGTCGAAGAAAAGCTTGTATAGCAGCTCGCGCTCACTGAAATCAGTGGTACGCTGCCCATTGCCAGCACCATTAGGCATATCGCCTTCAAAATCAGTCGGTGCGGCCAGTACCGGTAAGCGGGTATGGCTCAGGTTGGGCAGGTATTTCCTTAATTCCCTTTCGGTCACCACCCTATCAACCGATAATACGGACAACTGCTCGGCGATATTTTTTAGCTCGCGCACGTTGCCTGGCCATTCATATTTAATCAGGGCCTCTTGGGCATCATCATCCAACTGTACGGGGGTGGTGCGGTTCTTTTCAGCAATATCAGATGCAAATTTCCTGAACAGCAGGTAAATATCTTCCTTGCGTTCCCGCAAAGGCGGCACTTTGATTGGCACGGTACTGAGGCGGTAGTAAAGGTCTTCCCTGAACTTGCCACGCTTTACAAAGTTTAGCAAATCGACATTGGTAGCCGCTATTACTCTTACATCAGTGGTCATCACCTTCGATGAGCCCACCCTGATAAACTCACCCGCTTCCAACACCCTTAACAGACGGGCTTGGGTACCCAAGGGCATTTCCCCTATTTCGTCCAAAAAGATGGTGCCGTCCTTGGCATGTTCAAAGTAACCTTTACGTTGGTCAGTTGCACCCGTAAAAGCCCCTTTTTCGTGACCAAAGAGCTCTGAATCGATAGTGCCTTCAGGTATGGCGCCACAGTTGACCGCTATAAAGGTGTTATGCTTGCGGGGACTGAGCGCATGGATGATTTTGGAAAAAATTTCCTTACCTACACCGCTTTCCCCGGTAATAAGGGTACTCAAGTTGGTGGGGGCCACCCTTACCGCTATGCTCAGTGCATAGTTCAGTTCTGGAGAATTGCCGATGATGCCGAAGCGGCTTTTAAGCGCATTTAATTCCATTTTCTTAATTGACTTTGCCACCCTTGCCATTCAACTTCGCTATGGCAAATACATGGTGATGGCTATAGTTGATTTTTAAGGTTCTATATTATTCTTCCCTTTAAGGTTGCCGAGCTGCACGATTCTATCATCACCTGTACATAATCGCCTGGGCGGCTATTTCCCTTTGGGAAAACGACCATTTTGTTTTGGCTGGTACGGCCGCAGTTATCGTCTTCAGAACGTTTGCTTGTGCCCTCTACCAATACCTCGAACACTTTTCCTACATCTTGTTGGTTGGCCTTCAAGGAACAACGGTTCTGAAGGGCAATCATTTCGTTCAACCTTCTTTTCTTTACCTCTTCCGGCACATCGTCCACAAACTTTTTGGCGGCAGGGGTACCTGGTCTTTCCGAATAGGCAAACATGTATGCCAGTTCATAATTCACCCATTCCATCAGGCTCAAGCTTTCCTGGTGTTCCTCCTCCGTTTCGCTGCAAAAGCCTACAATCATATCGGTTGATATGGCACAGCCGGGTATTATATTTCTAATCGCCCTAATACGTGCCATATATTCCTCGCGGTTATGGCCGCGGTTCATTTTCTCCAAAATACGGCTGCTGCCCGATTGTACCGGCAGATGGATATACTTGCAGATATTGGGATACCTGGCAATCACCCGCAGCACTTCATCGGTCATGTCCCTAGGGTTGCTGGTGGAAAAGCGTACCCGCAGTTTCGGGTCTATCAAGGCTACCATTTCCATTAGCTGTGCAAAGGTGACCGCATTGCTCTTAACTTCTTCCGCCTGCTTTTCAAAGTCTTTTTTAGGCCCGCCACCATACCAAAGGTAAGAATCCACGTTTTGGCCCAGAAGGGTTACTTCCCGGTAGCCTTGTTCGAACAACTGCCTGCATTCCTCCACGATTGATTGGGGGTCGCGGCTGCGTTCACGGCCACGCGTAAAGGGTACCACGCAAAAGGAGCACATGTTGTCGCACCCACGGGTAATGGAAACAAAGGCAGTGATGCCGTTGCTGTTGAGGCGCACTGGGCTGATATCCGCATAGGTCTCTTCCCTTGATAGCAGTACGTTGATGGCTTTTTGCCCTTCATCGGCAGTATTAACCAGCCCGGGCAGGTCGCGGTAGGCATCGGGACCCACCACAATATCCACCAGCTTTTCCTCTTCCAGAAATTTGGCCTTCAACCGCTCGGCCATACAGCCCAACACCCCTACCAAGGCTTCGGGCTTGTTGCGCTTTACGATCTTGAAGTCATTGAGCCGCTGCCTAACCCGTAGTTCCGCATTTTCCCTGATGGCGCAGGTGTTCACCAATATCAGGTCTGCCTCCAAAAAGTTACGGGTAGCACTAAAACCTTCCTCTTTTAGGATGGAAGCAACAATTTCACTGTCGCTGAAATTCATTTGGCAGCCATAGCTTTCAATAAAGAATTTCCTGCCTTCCTGCTGCATGGCTTCATCCATGTAGGCCTCTCCTTGACGGGTTTCGTCAATCACTTTTACGGGCAGTTCAAAACCGTTTTCCATCATCTGCTGCAAAATAAGGACGACAAAGATAAGCATTTATTGCCACAAATGACAGAATGGCAGTTGTTAGGGAATGTTTATTCAGTGTTACGGGTAAAAAATAAAAGTTCTTTTACTTGTTGAATAAGCATTAAAATAACCCAAAGCACCACCGCTTATATTACTTATCGGGTTAGCAGGAGTAGCAGTATTATCGTCTGTTACCAATTGCAAGCTATTGTAATAGGTAAAAACTCCTCTATCAACGGTGCGAAGGTCGATATAGGCCGTATCGCCGGGGTTGATTTGCCTTTGGGCTTCCCCGAATCCGTTTCGCAATACTTCATCCACCGTTTCGCCATCGGTCAGTTCATCATCGCGCACAAACACGAGTACGCGGCTACTTGAATTGACCCTTTCTATGATTTGATAGTAATTTCCCCTTCCGGCAGGGTCGTTATAGACTGGTATAACATCATAATCTTCGTCGAATAACGATTTGGAAATGAGAATACTGTCCAAAGTTACCAGTTGGGGCATGCTGCTGGTGGATGTAAACTCATTGCCTTCTATCAATATGCGCAATCGGTAGGTATGGCCAGCAATACCTACCAAATTTTGGCTGCGGTATTGGCCTGGTTCAACTTCGATGAGTGTATCCGTATAAGCTGCGGTTTCATCGGTAATGGTTACCAAGCCACCTGTAGCAGGTGGAAACTGGTTAGTTTCATCAAAGTTTTTTGACCGCGTAATACTTACTGTGTAGGGGCCGCTTTCATTGCTTACATTGCCTTCAATCACGTATTGCGGCGATGAGGAGTTAAGGTCAACATCTATCACCTTTTCACAGGAAAAGAGCATGACAGTAATTGAAAGCAGTAAAAGGGTTTTCAGATATGGCATGCTCAGAAAATTTTAAAATTGTAGGAAATGGATGGCACCCAACGGAATAGCGAGGTTTGCACGGCCTGAGTTACATTGGGGTCGGTTTCACTTTGCTCGAAGGTAATTACGTAAGCATTTTCGCGGCCATAGGCATTGTAGAGGCTAAAAGCCAATTCGGAAGAATAGTGTTTGTGTTTTTTCAGTTGCAATGTGGCTCCTAGGTCCAAGCGGTGGTAGGCTGGCATGCGGTAACCATTGCGTTCGGTATAGTAAAACACTATGTTGTTGTTTACCTCGTATTTGCCACTTGGAAAACTGACCGCGCTGCCCGTGTAGTAAACAAAACTTGCTGACACCGTCCATTTTTTGTTGATGGAATAAATGCCTACAAACGATAAATCGTGGGTACGGTCTTGACGGGCAGGGTACCAATTGCCGCCGTTAATTTCGGTTATCTGCCTTTCGGTACGCGATAGGGTGTAGCCTACCCACCCCGTAAACTTTCCTGTTTTTTTCTTCAGCAGCAACTCAATACCGTAAGCCCGTCCTCTACCAAAGAGTAGCTCAGGTTCTATGGGGTCATTGGTGTTTACATTGGCCCCATTTTTATAATCCACTTGGTTTTGCATGGCTTTGTAGTAAGTTTCGATACTTAACTCAAACATGTTTTTGTGGAAATTGAGAAAGTAGCCTAGCGATACTTGGTCGGCGATTTCCGGGCGAATGATATTGTTGGTAGGTACCCATTTATCAGTAGGGCTGCCCGTGGTGGAATTGGTTATGAGATGTAGATACTGGCTGTTACGGGCATATCCAGCTTTAATGGATGAGTGCTCATTGATCAGATAACTGGCATTGAGTCGTGGTTCGGGATTGGCGTAGGTTTTTACAAATGCCTTGGTAGTTGCCAGGGTGTCAATTATTTCATTCTCATCGTTCAGCTCATAAAAGTTGCTGCCCTTTAGGGAGGAGAAAATGCTCAGACGCAATCCGTAATCGATATTCAGTTTTTCCGTTGCTTTCCAACTGCTAGTGGCGTATAAGGCATTTTCCCAAGAATAGGTATCGGGCAGGTTGGATATGGAGAAATCTCCAGTAAACTCGCCAGGGGTAATGGTGTGATAAATACTGTTGGCCCCGAAACGCCAACTGCTATTAGGGTTGGGATAAAACTGAAATTCTTGCTTCAGGTTCAGGTCGCGTATTGCTGAATGAATGGTGGCCTCCACACCCCCTGCATTGATGTCAATATTGTAATTGTAATCGCTATAAATAAAGGACGTGTTCGAAAACCAGCGGTCATTAATGATATGGTTCCATCTCAGAGTGGCGGTAGTATTTCCCCAATTGATGCCAAACAGGTCTTCTAGGCCGAGTTTGTCCTTACCGAAATAGCCTGAAAGATATAACTGGTCTTTTTGGCCCAGCTTGTAATTTAACTTGGCATTGATGTCGTAAAAATACAGTTGGTTCCGGCTAATGGTGGTGTCGGGACTCAGTTTCAAAAATACATCGGCATAAGTACGGCGACCGCTTACCAAAAACGAGCCCTTGTTTTTGACGATAGGGCCTTCCACATTTAATTTTGACGATATAAGGCCTATGCCGCCACTTACTTGGTAGCGTTGGTTATTGCCTTCGTTCATTTTTACATCCAGCACCGATGCCAAGCGGCCCCCATATTGGGCAGGCATGCCGCCTTTGTATAGCGTGGCATCTTTTATGGCATCGGAGTTAAAGGTGCTGAAAAAGCCCAATAAATGGGATGGATTATACACCACAGCCTCATCCAGCAATATCAGGTTTTGATCTGTTGTACCTCCCCGTACAAAGTAGCCGCTATTGCCCTCACCTGCTGATTTTACCCCCGGCAGCAGTTGAATGGTTTTTAGTATATCACGCTCGCCAAACAATACAGGTATCATATTCAGCTCCTTTATATCTAGCTTTTCCACACCCATTTGCGCCTCAGTTACCCGATCGTTGGTGGAAGTGGCGCTTACTACAACCTCGTTCAACTGCTGGCTTTCCTGCTGTAACTGTAAGTTTTGGCGGATATCTTTGTCCAACTGAACGCTCAACGTTTGTTCCGCATAGCCTAGGGAGCTGATTAGCACTGTATAATTGCCTTCTGGCAAGGTAAGGGAGTAAAAGCCATATTCATTGGTAGTGGTACCTATACTTTTGTTTTCAGCTATTCGTACTATAGCCCCTATAAGCTGCTCCCCGCTTACCTTATCGGTGATGCTGCCGCTAAGTGTGTATCTTGTTTGTGCATATGATAAATGTACTATTGCCAGCAGCAGGCCAATAAGGAAAAAACGAATAGAGGGCATGTAAGGAATTTGGTGGACTTTCACTCAACGCAAAATGAGGGAAAATAATATCTGTAGCAACATAAAATAGGAGATTTGTTCTTTTAGTAGTGGCAATTTAACAACTCGGTGCTATTATGCCTCTTTCTCCGCCCTCATTACGAAGTAGATAAGCAAAACTGCCAGGCCGGCCATAAAATGCCATAGGGAATGGCCTTGATAGATACTCTGTGGGTCGCACATGATTTTTTTCACGTCCATGGTACGCACAATGAAGGCAACCACCAGTGCGCCGAAAGCTGCAGCCAACAAAAGGCTAGGTACCCGGCTTTTGGCCAAGCGGTGGTACAGTAGGGTGGTGAACAATATCAAGGCCGCCAATAATGGAATGACCACGCCCGAATCAATGACCCATTTGAATAGATGGAACCCGCTATAAACGAGTAGAGAAAGTGGAACAATGGTAATGGCCGCCCTTTTCCATTGGGCACGTGATGGTCTTGTAAGCCGGACGAGATTGATGACAACCGGCAAAGCAGTGACCGCATAGGTGCCCGTCATATCCCAATGCTGCCCTATGCGGGTAAGCGAAGCATGGAACAAAAAGCTGCCTCCACAAAGAAAAATGCTGGTAAGCCCATACCAGTAAGAAAGGATAGGATTGTCAACAACAAGATTGGCAGAAAACTTTGCCCTGCTATCGGCCAGGCCAAGATTGATAGCCACCATCCCGAAGAAAAAGTAAGCCATGTTAGACCAACTGTTGCTGGGCTGGCGCAGTAACTGATCCATGCGGTTTTGCTCGCAATAATGCCAAGTTTTCCCGCTGTTGCCCAACTCCATGCCCGCCCAAGCGGTAGTAGGGTCAATCATCTGGAAGATGACGTAAAGCAGGGCACTAACCACGATGGTCGCTACGAGAGGCATGGCTAGAAGGGACCACCAAGTGCCTTTATAATGGATGGAGGGGAGCATGGTACGTTGGAAATATAAGGAGAATTATTTTCTTGGGTAACTGCTATATAGGTGCACAACGTTTTTGTCATTCCGAGGCACGAGGAATCTGTAGGCGGAAGATGGGATGAACCACTACCCCTGCAATAATGGCACATAAGCATCTTTGGCTTGTTGTTTGTCAAAGGGCATATCACTAGGCAACGCCTTTATAAAGCGGGGATTTATGTATCTTTACGCCCTCTTAGCCAAAAACGGCTGCCAAAATATTGTTAAACCAACTGTATAAACCTCAGACAAAGTGAATATTACCAAGGAGCAGATTGACGACCTTAACGCAGTACTGACCGTCGATATCGACGTGGCAGATTATCAAGATAAAATGGAGGAGGCCCTGAAAAACCTTCGCAAAAAGGTGGACATGAAGGGTTTCAGGAAAGGCATGGTGCCTCCTGGACTGGTGAAAAAAATGTATGGCAACCAAGTATTGGCCGATGAACTGGACAAGCTCATCAACAACCATGTAACCGAATACCTGAAAAACAACGATATCAATATCCTTGGCAACCCGCTGCCAAAAGAGGATACCGAAAGGCAGAACATTGATGCGCAAAACCCCAGCAATTACAAGTTCGTTTTTGATTTGGGCTTGGTGCCCGCTTTTGATTTGGGCGGTTATCTTGGTAAGGATACCATCCTGACACAATACTCCATACAGCCCGATGAGGCCGAAGTGGAAAAGGAAGTAGCCAATCTGCGGAAACGCTTTGGCAAAATGGGCAATCCCGATGATACGGTGAAGGAAGACGATGTAATATACGTGCAATGGACCGAACTAACGGAAAGTGGCGAGCCAAAGGAAGGCGGCGTGGACCATGCATCGCCCATTGCGGTAGATATGATAGCCGACGCTGCAACCGTGACCAAATTGTTGGCCATGAAACCCGGCGACAGTATTGAAGTGGACATTTTCGCCCTATTGGATAAAGAAAAGGCTGAAATAGCCAAGCAGTTGCTAAATGTGGATGCAGCCAAGGCCGATGAATTGAGCCCCAATTTTAAACTGACCATCCAGCGCATCAATAGGGTAGAACTGGCGGAATTGGACCAAGAGTTCTTCGACAAAATTTTCGGCGTAGGCGTGGTTACCACCGAAGAAGAGTTTACGGAGCATTTGCGCAATGAGTTGGTAAAAGCTTATGCCAATGAAGGCCGCCGCAAGTTTGAGTACGACCTGATGGAAGACTTGTTGGATTCGGTAAAAATCAACCTGCCCGATAGCTTTATGAAGCGCTGGCTGAAGGTTTCCAACGAAAAACCCATTACGGAAGAGGAAGTGGAACAAGGCTATGCCGATTTCGCACGCAACCTGAAATGGCAGCTCATCGTCAATAAATTGTCAAGGGACAACAATTTAACGGTGACCGCTGAAGACATTAGGGAAGAGGTGAAAGCATCCATTCAACGCCAGTTTGGCCAAATGCAGGGCTTCAGCCTTGACGATGAGCAACTGGACGAGTGGGCAGAAAGCATGATGAAGAACAAAGAACATGTACAAAAGACTTATGAATTTTTGATGGGTCAGCGATTAATTGACTATATTCAAAGTCAGATAACCGTGAACGAGAAACCGGTTTCATTGGAAGAATTTAAAAAACTGAACTAGATTACATAAATGGACGGCAAAGAATTTAAGCAATATGCGGTGAAGCACCGTGGCATGAGCAGCCTTCACCTTGATAAATACATTACTTCTATCTACGGCGATGTGGTGAATTTGACCCCTTACATTATCGAGGAGCGCCAATTGAACGTAGCGCAAATGGACGTTTTCAGCCGCTTGATGATGGACCGCATCCTTTTCTTGGGCAGCGGCATTGACGATTATGTGGCCAGCGTACTACAGGCACAATTGCTCTTTTTGGAATCGACCGACCCGAAGCGCGATATACAGATTTATATCAATTCCCCCGGCGGAATGGTGTATGCCGGCCTAGGTGTTTACGATACCATGCAATATATCAGTCCTGATGTGGCTACTATCAATACGGGCATTGCCGCTTCCATGGCAGCGGTATTGCTTTGCGCCGGTGCCAAAGGTAAGCGTACTGGCCTAAAGCATAGCCGTACCATGATACACCAGCCCTTGGGCGGAGCAGGCGGCCAAGCCAGCGATATCGAAATCACGATTAATGAGGTACTGAAATTGAAGGAAGAATTGTACGATATTTTGGCCCTGCATTCCGGACAGGAAAAGGACAAAGTGGAGCGCGATTCCGACCGTGACTATTGGCTTACCGCTGAGGAAGCCCGCGATTATGGTATGATTGACGAAGTGCTGTTGAGAAAAGTGACTAACCAGAGCGATTATTAATGAAGAAAGACAAGGGTTATAAATGCTCGTTCTGCGAGCGCACCAAGGAGGAAACCATGATACTGATAGCCGGTATCGATGGGCATATTTGTGAAAATTGCGTGGCACAGGCCCAGCAGATTATCGATGAGGAACTGTACCAGCAAGAGAACAAATTTTACTACAACTTGCCTAAAACCATCAAGCCTAGGGACATTTACAGTTTCCTGAACGAGTATGTGATAGGGCAGGATGAGGCCAAAAAGTTTCTTTCCGTGGCGGTATATAACCACTATAAGCGCCTGAACCAAAAGATGGACGATGATGTGGAGATTGAAAAATCGAACATTATCATCGTAGGGCAAACCGGTACGGGCAAAACCTTGCTGGCCCGTTCCATTGCCAAGTTCCTAAACGTGCCCTTTACCATTGTAGATGCCACGGTGTTTACCGAGGCGGGCTATGTGGGCGAGGACGTGGAGAGCATCTTAAGCCGCCTGTTGCAGGTGTGCAACTATGATGTAAAGCAAGCGGAAAAGGGCATTATCTATATCGATGAAATAGACAAGATAGCCCGTAAGGGCGATAACCCCTCCATTACCCGCGATGTATCGGGTGAAGGGGTACAGCAGTCGCTACTGAAATTGCTGGAAGGCTCTGATGTGCAGGTGCCGCCGCAGGGAGGGCGCAAGCATCCTGAGCAAAAAATGGTAAAGGTTAACACGCAGAACATTCTATTTATTTGCGGGGGCGCATTTACCGGTATTGAGAAAATCATAGCCCGTAGGGTACAGACCCAAGCCATTGGCTTTAAGGCCAATACCCGTGAGGACCGTATCAACCAAAAGAACCTGTTGCAGTACATTAGCCCTGCCGACTTGCGCAGCTTTGGCTTGATACCCGAATTGATAGGCCGCCTACCGGTACTGGCGCACCTGAACCCCTTGGATAAAAAAGCCTTGCGTGCCATACTCACCGACCCGAGGAACGCTTTGGTAAAGCAATACAAAAAGCTCTTTAAGCTGGAAGGGATTGAGCTGAGCTTTGACGAGGACGCGCTGGACTATATCGTGGAGCAGGCAGATGAATACAAGCTGGGTGCCCGTGGCCTGCGCTCCATTTGCGAGGCCATCATGACCGATGCCATGTTCGAACTGCCCTCTGCCAACGGCATTACGCATTACAATGTCACCAAGGACTATTGCCGCGTGAAACTGGGCGCGGAAAAGCTGAACCGCCTGAAGGCTGCTTAGTTGGTTTTATGTTTACTATCTTCGGATAAACAAGTTTCGCTATTCTGGGTAGAAAAGGTACCGTTGCATTAGGCCTTCTCCACGCGTGCCGTGATCCCCCCTTTTGGCCTTAGTGTTACCAGCGGGTCAGGCTGTGGCTTGTACGATGGGTCCACCACAAAGCGGAAACGCTGCACTAGCATCACTACTATCAGGTGCATTTCCATCAGGGCAAAGTTATTGCCTATGCACAGCCTAGGGCCGCCGCCAAAGGGCATGTAGGCAAAGCGCGGCATGTTCTTCAGCTTATCTTTCTCGAAGCGTTCAGGCTTAAATGCCGAAGGCTCGTCCCAATAGCGGGGGTCGCGGTGCAAAAAGTACACAGGCACCATTATGTTGGTCATGGCCGGCACATGGTATCCACCAATCTCATCGTCTTCCACATTGCGGCGGCCCACTATCCATGCGGGCGGGTACAGGCGCATGGACTCATCTACCACCATGCGGGCATAGGGCAGGCGCATCAGGTCCTCCAATGTAGGCTTGCGGCCCTGCAACACCGTATCTACCTCCTCGCGCAGCTTCATGGCCTTTTCGGGGTTGCGGTCCAGCAGGTACCATATCCATGAAAGGGCCACGGCCGTGGTTTCATGGCCAGCCAGGAAAATGGTCATCGACTCATCGCGCAGTTGCAGGTCCGACATGGTTTCGCCGGTCTCCTCGTCAACTGCCTCCATCAACATGGCCAGCAAGTCGTCATAACGCTGGCCGTCCTGCCGCCGCTTGTCTATTATGTCCTGTACCACCTTGTTCAGGTTGTTGATGGACTTCGACTCGGCCAAGTTGTTAGGCGTGGGCACCCAGTTGGGCAGGCGCAACGGGTTGTTGATGCGCCGCACCGCTGCCTCGTTCACATACTCCAGTTCCTTGGCCACTATGCCTATTGCTTCCTTCACATCGGAGCTGAACAGCGAACGGGCTACCACCTCCAGTGTAAGGGCCATCATTTCGCGGGTAATGTTGATGGGTCCCTTGCCCACTTGCTGTTCCAGGCGGGCTATGGACTCATCGGTACAGGCCACCATGGTATCGGCCAGGGCGGCCAGCCGCTCCCGGTGAAAGGCAGGCTGTGCCAACCTACGTTGCCGGCGCCAAAACTCGCCCTCGCTGGTGAGCAGGCCGTTGCCCAACAACAGCTTGATGATTTCGTAGCCAAAACTCTTAATGTAGTTGCGGTTGTTGTCCTGCAATATGTACTTTACATGCTCCGGGTCGGTCAGCACCATGATTTTCTGCCGGAACCTACTGGTAACGCGGAACATGTGCGGATACTTCGGAATGTTTTCCCCCAAGAAATGCAATGGGTCTTTGGCCAAATAATAGATGGAGCCAAACAGCCAATGCTCTTTGGGAGTAGGGGGCAATGGAGATGCGGTGGTAGGCATATATGGCGGCTTATGCCCTCAATTTACAGTATTTTATCTATTATTGGAGTACTTGATGGAAATAAGGCAATGGCCATTTTGGGATTAAAGCTCAAGGCTAATGTACTCCGCCACAAACGCCAATGCCCCTGCGTTGCAAGGGCCCGGCGCTCTTAACCAAACTCTAACCAAAAGTTTAGCGCATTAGGGTCACGTTCCCTTGCTTCATATATGTTTGCCCATTGGTGCATATCGTTTCCACGAAGTAAACGAATACGCCTGGGTCGAGCATGCTGCCGTTGTAGGTACCGTTCCAACCCTCATTAATGTCGGTGGTTTGGAATACCATATTGCCCCAGCGGTCGAATATGCGGAATGATTTCAGCCCGTTCAGTCCCAGCCCCCTCACGTACAATACCTCGTTCTTTTCGTCACCGTTAGGGGAGAAGAAGTTCGGTACGAACACGTCTTCACCACAGGGGCCCGAAACAGGTATCAGTACTTCGGCACTGTTGGTACAGCCCTTATCGTCCATTACCGTAAGTAGGTAGGCACTGGTATTTTTCACCGTTACGGAAGGATTGGGGCAATCGCTACAGCTTAAGCCTTCTGCTGGCTGCCATTGGTAAGCGGTAACATTGTCGCCTACCTGTGGCTGCAAGGTGATGAAGGTATTGGTCACTTGGTAGCCAATTTTATCAAAGGCCACGGTGGGCAATTCATTTACCGTTACGGTAATGGATTGCGTATCGGGCAGGCAAGAACCGCTATAGGCTATCAGGGTATAGGTTTGAGTGGCAAGTGGCATTACGGTAGGTGTAAGCGTGCCAGCGTCCGTCATACCATTAAGAGGGCTCCAAATGATTTGCGTACCAGTATGGCCTTGTTGCACGATACTGGCTTGCAACTGTACCGATTGCCCGATACAGATGCTGGTATCCTGCATGGCATCCGTCACTACTTTGGCCAAAGAGCTAATCAATACGGAATCCTTTATGGTACAACCAAATTCACTGGTGGCAGTTACAATATAGTTGGTCGTAGTGGTAGGGGCCGCATAAGGGCTTGCCACTGTGGTATCGCTTAGGCCCAGGGCAGGTGTCCAACTTTGGCTTACTGCGCCCAGTATGGTGGTGTTCAACTGGATATTATCGCCCACGCAAAGGGTCAAGTCATCAATGGTAGCTACTGTAGGCAATGGCTTCACGTTCACAAAAACAGTGTCGTAGGTATGGCAGCCGAAGTTGGTCGTCGCATCCAAATAATAGGTAGTCGGCTCAGCTGGGACATGATTGATTGTACTGCAGTCGTTGCAGCTATAATTGCTGCTGCTGGTCCAGGCATAGTGGTCGGCACCGCTGGCGGTAATGATTACCTCCTCACCTGCACATACATATTCCGGTGCCTGTATATCCAATACCGGTACGGGGTTTACATTGATTTTAAGGCTATCCAGTATACCACAATTGGCATTGCTGATATCCAATACATAGGAAGAAGTAACCATTGGGTAAGCCAATGGGTCGGGGCAATTGTAGCAGCTAAGGCCGGTAGGGCCATACCAAGTATGGGCTATGCCGCCAAGGGCATGCAATTGTACCGTATCCAATTGGCAGATGGTTATTTCAGTTTCGGCAATGCCTTCTGGCAATTGGTAGACGGTAACATTTACGGTATCCATTACATAGCAGCCTAGTTGCGTGGAAACTTTCACCTCATAAGCTGTGGTGGAATCGGGTATGGCTACGGTGATGGCGCAGGTATCGCAGCTAATATGAGTAGCTGGTGTCCATTCATAACTATAGCCGCCCATGGCCCACAGTTCGATGGAATTGTTGCGACATATGGCAGTATCGTTGGCCACTTTTGCCACAGGTAAATCATGTACCCTTACATATACCGAGTCGTCATCGGTACAGCCATTGGTATCGGTTACCATTATATAATAGGTAGTGGTGTTGGCAGGCGATGCTAGGGGAGTGGCGATAGCGGTATCGTTTAGTCCGGCGGCGGGTGTCCAAGCATATTGTGAACCGCCCGTTGCGCTAAGCATAATGGTGTCGGTGCGGCACAGGAAGGTATCAGGTGTTACTACCGCCACTGGCAAAGAGTGGACATTGATAGTGGCATAAGCTGTATCGGAACAACCTGATACGGTGGTAACAATAAGGCTTACATTGTACACCCCAGCAGAATCATACAACTGTGCAGGGTTGGCGATACTATCGTACATGCCGTTGCCAAAGTCCCAGAACAGTTGGGCGACGATGCTGTCGGAAGTAGTAGTATCGGTAAACTGTGCATTGAAAGGCACACAATACGGGCCGCCATTATAGGTAAAGCCAGCTTGGGGGCCATCGTCCACAATGATGTAATTGGTTTTTATCAGACTATCCGTACAGGTAGGGTTAGTTACAGATAGCTTCACCGTGTACATACCTGGGCTGGCATAGTAGTGCAAAGGGTGTTGGTCGGTACTGGTGGAGCCATCGCCAAAGTCCCAAAACCAAGAGGTAGCAGGTGGATAGGCGTAAGTACTATCAGTAAACCTTACAGTGCCAAATTTGCACAAATAGCGGGTATCTACATTAAATTGTACATCCATCTTACCAATGACTACGGAATCGGTGCTGGAAACGGAATACAGACAACCCAAACCATCGTCCAAAATCATCACTGGGTGGTACACGCCGTAGTTGGCATATATATGTCTGGTAGTATCAGGGCCCTGTAGCACTGTACCATCGCCAAAGTCCCAAGTCCTATCCACCGTATTGGTGGTTACTGCGAAGAAGGTAATCTCGTTGCCGGTGCAGTCATGCAAAGGGTTGAAAGTAAAGGTACCATTGGGGCCTTGTACGGTTATAAAATCGTTGTAGATGATGGTATCCACACAACCATATAGGGAGGTGACAATTAGCTTAACATCATAAGTGCCGGGCACAGAATATACTTTTGACGGATTTTGGAGGGCACTACCAGTACCATCGCCGAAATCCCATTGCCAAGCGGCGGCGGCACCTGTTGACAGGTCACGAAAATTGGCCAATAATGGCGGGCAAGGAGAAAATATGGAGTCCGCCGTGAAGTTGGCTATTGGGTTTACTACATTGATATAGTTGGGTATTACCAAGGTACTATCGCAACCATTGGCATCGGTGGCAACTAAAGTTACCGTGTATGAGCCTTCGTTACGGTACACGTGGCTGGGGTTTTGCAAGGAAGAACTGTCACCGTCTCCGAAAAACCATTTATAGGTTCCGCTCACAGCTATGGAAGTATTGGTAAAGGTTATGGAGCCTCCCTCGCAGGTCATGGTAGGTGAAGTGAAGGAAGGCTTAGGAAAGGTAGGGCTAATTAAATTGCTTCTGGTAAGTGAATTGCTGCAGCCGTTGTCATCAGTTACTGATAGGGTGACATTATAGTATCCAGTAGTATTATAGATGTATGTTGGATTTTGAACCGCAGCACTATCACCATTGCCAAAGTTCCATTTCCAGGCTATCACATTGCCATAGTTGCCTCTTGAAGAATCAGAGAACGCTACGGTAAGTGGAGCACAACCGGTATATCTGTCTACCCCAAAATTGGCAATTGGTCCCCTAACAGTAATGTATTGGGGTTTGATGAGCGTATCCTTGCAGCCATTGGCATCGGTAATGATTAGTTTCACATCGTATATACCTGGGGTGTTGTAAGTAAAGGTGGGGTTTTTGGCCGTAGAAGTCATTCCAGCAGTTTCCCAAACATAACTTGCGGCATCTATGGAACTATCCCTAAAGGTGGTAGTAAATGGGTGGCAACCTATGGTGGTGTCCGCTTTGAATTTTGCTACGGGGTCGGTAATCAGTATGGGTTTCCCTTCAATATCCAAACAGCCGCTAACAGTGTCAGTAACGGTTAGGGTCACCAAATAGGTCCCCCTACCTGGAAAAGTATGAACCGGACTAGGCGTGCTGGAGTTGGTGCTGTCGCCAAAGCTCCAGTACCAAGTGTTGGGTGCTAATGATTGGTCAACGAAGCTGATGGTGTAGGGGTTATTACAGTCCCTTACAACATTATATAAAGCATCTGGCGGTGAAATGTGTATATAGTTAGTTTTAATAAGTGTATCAGCACAGCCATTGTTCATTACTATCAGCCTCACGTCCATGTAACCGGTATCGGCATAGGAGTATGATGGATTTTCCAATTGCGAAGTGCCGCCATCGCCAAAGTCCCAAAACCATTGGTCAGTATTCGGGCTAAGGTTGCTGAAACTTACTGGGCTGAAAAGGCATGATTGCAACGGGTTCGCAACATAATTCGCATTTGGTTTGGTACCGGCCTGAACATAGTCCGTCCTTACCAAGGTATCGATACAGCCGTCGGCATTGATTATGACAAGGGTAACGGTATATTTCCCATTTGCCGAATAAGTATGCGATGGATTTCTTAAAGTAGAAGTGGTGCCATCGCCAAAGTTCCATATCCAGTTTACGATGGGTTCTTGGCTTTTAGATGAATCTATGAAATCTACGGTTAAGGGAATGCAACCTCTTACCGTATCACCAATGAACCTTGCCTCCGGGGCAATAATATCTACTAGATTGGGTTTCACAATAGTGTTGCTGCAACCGTTGGCACTATTAATAGTTAGGCTCACGCTAAATTGCCCTAGGGAGGTATAGGTGTGGCTAGGGTTCTTTAGGGTGCTAGTGGTGGTATCGCCAAAATTCCATAACCATGATACCGCATTGGTAGATAAATCAGTAAAGGCAACGTTAAATGGTGCGGCACAATTAATGGTATCGCCTGCCCTGAAGTTTGCCGTTGGCGAAGGATATATCTGTATGTTTTTCGTCACTGTATCCGCACAGGTAGGCGAGTTGGAAGTAATTAAAGTAACGGTGTAAGTACCTGCATTGGCGTAAGTATGGATAGGGTTTTGTTGGGAGGAGGTGTCGCCATCTCCAAAAGTCCATTTCCAAGAGTTTGGATTGGAGGTAGAGGTATCGGTGAAGTTGATTGGGATTCCGGTACAGGTTTGACCAGTGCCAGTTGTGAAGCCGGCCACTAAGTCTTCTACGGCAATGTATTGTGGCTTGAACAATGTATCGGCACACCCCAAAGAGTTTCTAACAATGAGCCTAACATCGTATTGACCACTTATTGGGTAATTGTTGGCAGTAAATCTACCTGTGCCATTACCGTTTCCAAAATTCCAGCTATAAGTAAGGTTGCCAGGGTAGGAAGTGGTACATGAAAAGTTGACCAACAATGGTGGGGTACATGAGGCGGTAACGTTACTGGTGAACGAAGCGATTGGTTTATCAACGATTTGAATGTAGT
Source organism: Chitinophagales bacterium (assembly GCA_033762815.1). Classification (GTDB taxonomy): domain Bacteria; phylum Bacteroidota; class Bacteroidia; order Chitinophagales; family CAIOSU01; genus JANRLF01. The sequence goes on from JANRLF010000001.1 coordinate 24,459, forward strand.
TGTTTATGGTTTTTTGGTGAGAGCATCCGTTGGAGTCAACAACATATAGCGATACCGCGTAGTTGCCGGCGGTATTGTAAGTTATACAAGGGTTTTGTTGGGTGCTGCTCTGCCCATCGCCAAAATCCCAAAGCCAAGAGGCTATACCTGCATTGCCACCAAGGCTACTGTCCGTAAAACAAATTTCAAATGGCGCACAGCCAGTGCGTACTGCCGCACCAAAGTTGGCCAGCGGATCTTTGAACACTTGAACGTACTGCTGCTTGGTAATAGTGTCACTATCAATTCCGTCTGAAACAATCAGGATTATGGTGTATAGGCCTGGTTGCAAATAGATGGCACCGGGATTTTTTTGGTTGGATGTATTGCCATTGCCAAAATCCCACTTCCAAGAATTTGGGTTGCCCGTTGACAGGTCAGTAAACCTGACCACCAATGGGCTACAAGCTTGGGTAGTATTAGCAGTAAAGTCAGCGGTTACTTGTGCAACGGCACTGAAGGAAGCGAACAATGACAATAGCAATGCTACCGCCATCGTAATACGACTCCTGGTTTTCATTGGTGTTGGTTTGGTTAAAGAGTATCGATTTGGTTAGAATCACCCTCTTTTACGGCAGTGGATTAAAAAAGTTACTGTCCCATTAAAGTTTAATTAAGCCGATAGCAATATGGTGCTCTGCATTTTGAGCAAAAAGACACTTGGAATATTCGAGAGGAAGGTATAACTTTGCAATCCGTTTTAAACAAAAAAATTAGGAAAGCAATCAAATGCAACAGTACGAAACAACCTTTATCGTAACTCCCGTCTTGACTGAGACGGAACTGAAGAACATTCTATCCGGTTACGTAACTTTCCTTAAAAACAACGATGCGGAAATTATAGAAGAGAGCTTTTGGGGGCTTCGCCAGTTGGCTTACCCCATTAACAAAAAGACCTCTGGCTTCTATTTCACCGTTGAATACAAGGCAGATACGAACCTGGTGGACAAATTGGAACTGACCCTAAAAAGGGATGACGAAAACATTTTGAGATGGCTCACCATCAAGCTCGACAAGTTTTCTATCGATTACAACGATAGAAAGCGCAAGGGCTTGGTTGGCAGAAAGAAGAAGGAGCAAAAAGAACAAAAAGCAGAAGCATAATCCACCATGGCACAGAACAAAGACATTAAGTTTCTTACCTCGCCAAACATCGGCGCGCAAAAGAAAAAATACTGCCGTTTCAAAAAATCAGGTATTAAGTATATCGATTACAAGGACGGTGAGTTCCTTTTGAAATTTATTAACGAACAAGGTAAAATTTTGCCTCGTAGGGTTACTGGCAACTCATTGAAGTTCCAGCGCAAAGTGTCAACAGCCGTTAAGCGCGCCAGGCACTTGGCCATATTGCCTTACGTTGCTGACCTTTTAAAATAAGATAGCCATGGAAGTGATATTGTTAAAAGACGTTGAACACCTAGGCTTGGAAAATGACCTAGTAAAGGTAAAAGCAGGCTATGGCCGCAACTATTTGTTGCCTAAAGGTTTGGCAGTAGTGGCCAATGAAAGCAGCAAACGCACTTTTGAAGAGCAGCGCAAGCAAGCTGCCCGCAGGGAAGAAAAAATGATGAGCGCCCTGCAAGAGGTAGTAAATACTTTGAAGAGCAGCGTAGTGAAAGTAGGTGCCAAGGCAGGAACCAGCGAGAAAATTTTCGGTAGCGTTACTACCTTACAACTTGCGGAGGCTTTGAAAAAGCAGAAAAATATAACCATCGACCGTAAGAAAATTACCTTGCCCGAGGATATCAAAGTTTTGGGTAGCTACACGGCAGTAGTTGAATTGCACAAAGACGTGAAAGTGGATTTAGCATTCGAAGTGGTGGCTGAATAAGCTTATCGAACAAACAACCTATAAAGGTCGCCCATAGTGGCGACCTTTTTTGTTTTCCAAAATTTGGAATTGACGCGATACCATTGGTGTAATTGTATGCAAACTTTGGGCTGACTTTCAATCGAACGGACATAGAGGATAGGGCCCAAATGGCATAAAACTTATAATCGGGATTTATCAATATTGGGCTTTTTACTAAGTCTTTTCCATTATTTTTTTGCTTTTTTCAACTTTTGCAAAACGTTGTAAATCTGATTTTTATAAGTTCATTTAAACTAAATGACAAGCTAAGCTTAAAACTTTGTTAAAGTTTAAAGATTTTTTCTCCTAAATTTAAGACTTGAATGTTGGCAGTCCAACATTTAATACATTGTATCCGATAGACTGAACGAACCCTACTGCTATGAAAAATCTTTCCTCAACCTTAGAAAGTAATGCCGTAAATAATCGAAATCGCAAACAACTGTCCTTTCGCCTCTTGATAGGGCTGTTTGCGTTTTTCTCGATGGCTGCTTTACAAGCACAGAATATCAATAATTATGCCTTTTCTAAAACCACAAGTGGTTCTTTGGGATTGGATAGGAACAGCAATACCGTAGATATGTCTACAGGTACTGTCCAATTGGTAGCCCCGTCCACTGATGATGCGGGATCGAGTGTAAACAGTATCGGTTTTGATTTCTTCTTCCAAGGAGCCTATTATACCCAGTTTAGTGCGAGTTCCAACGGCTTTGTACGGCTTGGAGGCAGCGCAATAAGTGGTACTGCTTATACTATAGGTGCAGCAGGTTTGGCATATATTGCCCCATTTGGTGGTGATTTGGAGACAAGCAGCTCTGGAAAAGTCCATTTTAAAGTAGTCGGTTCCGCCCCTTCTAGAACTTTGGTAATTGAATTTTTAAATATGGGGCTTGATTTTGTTGGTAGTCCTTACAACAATCCCAATGGTACCTACCAAGTGCGTTTGTATGAAGGTACTGGTATTGTGGAGTTTGTTTACGGGGCAATGGCTACCAATACTTCGACTTTAAACACAGGTTCGTTTAATATTGGAATTTCTTCTAGCAATACCGCCACTACTATACTGTCAGTCAACTCTGCTGCCAATACGGTACAGAATACGGTATTTACTAATGCATATACGGCAGGAGCTCCAATTCCTGAGCTTACTTCATCAGCAGATGGCTCCAGGGTAGTGTACACATTTGCACCACCAGTACCTAATGCCCCATCCAACTTAACATTTACAGCTGTTACTGCCGGAAGCATGACTTTAAACTACACGGATAATAGTAGTAATGAATTAAGTTTTGTGATTTACCGTTCCGTTGATGGAGGTGCAACCTATACCTATGATACGATTGTTGCCGCCAACGTCACTTCCGTTGTTAGAGGAGCTTTGAGCCCTTCTACTACCTATTATTACAGGGTATATGCTTTGACTGAAGGTGCTCTTAGCGGACCAATCGCAAACAATGCTACCACTTTAGCCCCAGGGGTTATTACTTCCATTGCTTCTGGGCTTTGGAGCCAAACCACTACATGGTCAACAGGAGTAGTACCTACTATTACCGATAATGTAACAATTACTGCTGGAAATACAGTTACGATAGATATTGCCGCATTTGCCAATGATTTGAACATTCAAGGCACTTTGCAGTATGAGCAGACAACTGCACGTACACTCACAACCGCGGCTGATGTAGTCATTGGTTCTTCGGGAACTTTCCAGTCGAACCCAGCGGGTACGGTTACTACGCATAGTTTGGTGGTAAGGGGTGATTTGAACAACGGTGGTATTTTGGATTTCAGTACTAATGGCAACACGGCAGGCGCTACCATTACCTTTGGCAACCCTGGAAACGTGGATTGGATATTACAAACAGGTTCAACTACGGATTTGCGTCAAACCACGGGTGTTACACTTAATAAAGGTACTTCCAATACTAACACATTGACCTTTACTCCCGCAGGAGGCACTTTAACTGTTTTGGGCGCCAATACTGTGGGTTTCTTGACCATTACCAACGGTACCTTTAAAATTGATGGTACCAGCACATTTAGCAGTCCATTGTTCAATACTGCTTCATATACCATTGCAGCAGGTGGTGGTTTATGGCTGAATAACCCAAATGCTACCATTGTAGGTTTGAATGGTTCGCCTACCAATAATGGCATTCTGCGCATTTCCCAAGGTCTTTATAACATAGGCACCTCATCGGGCAATTCTCTGGGAATGGGTACTGGTGCTTCTTTTATCATGGAAGGTGGTAAAATCACTGTTTCAGGTAGAATCAACACAGCTAATGCTGTTACCTTCAACCAATCGGGCGGTATTATTTTCGTATCGAATGTAGGAAATGCCTCATCGGCCGCTCCTAGTTTTGGCCTTACCAATGCCAACAACAGCATCACTATTAGTGGTGGTAGCATTAATTTGATACAGGCTTCAACGGGTGCTACCCAGTTGGACTATAATGTACAAGGCAGTACAATTAATATTACCGGTGGCACCTTGAATATTGGAAGTGGTTCTACCACTACCAACTTTAATTTCCGGGTACAAGGTATCATGCCCAATGTGGTGATTGACAATTTCACTAACAATAAAACCGCTACCCTTTCGGCAGCGGCAACAGTGTATCTTGATGCCACTATAAATACAGGTGCTACGCTCAACTTAAATGGCTTCAACTTGCGTGCAAGGGGCAATCTTATTAATAATGGTACCCTAAACGGCAGTACCACTGGTAGCCGTTTAACATTTGAAGGCAGCACCGCACAGAGCTATTCAGGTACGGGTGTTTCCACTGCCACCTTACAAACTTTGGAGATACAAAACTCAAGTACAGGTGTAAGTATCGGAACTGCTTTGCCTGCCTTAAGGATCAACATGATTGATGGCGACCTTATCAATACAGGTGTGGTAACCTTGGGCAATGGAACTGCGGCTGCTACTATCCAATATGGGACTGCAGCTTCTACAGTAGTAGCTGGCAATTTCGACGTGGCACCGGTATTCAACATCGGCACCGGCTCACTTACCATTATATATGCACAAGAAGCTGCTTTAAGAACTTCTGGCCTGGAAATTCCTGTAAGCAGGATTGTTGATTCCATCAACGTAAACAATACTAATAATGTAACCATTGCTGGTGGCGATATCAGCACTCGGGGCTTGGCAATGCTTGGTGGTATATTGAATACCAGCAGCAGCAATTTGGTTACCGTTACTGGCACCGCAGTGGCTTCGGTTACTGGTGGTAGCGCCAGTAGTTATGTAAATGGTCCATTGGTGCGCAGTTTGCCAGCTTCATTGGCCACAGGTACTACTTACAATTTCCCTATCGGGAAAGGTAGCTATAATCCATTGGCATTGGTCAACCCTGTTACAACAACTACGGGTGCCATACAAGCGGAAGTATTTGATGCAGCCACTGGCGGTACAGCAGGTACTGGTTTAGCCTCCATACGAACAGATAGGTATTGGCAGATTGGTCTGGCATCTGGCACGGCACCTACCAGCTTTGCGGTGTCTTTGACGGATAATGCCGTTATAGCATCTAGCCGAGTTGGCTATTCTGCTACCCTTGCAGGTACTTACAATGAAGTAGGCGGTACTGCGGTGGCTCCAGTCATTACGTCCACTACAGTGCCAGGATTCGGTTTCTTGGTACTGGGAACTACTTCTGCCTCCCTTTCCGGTACTTATCCGGTGGGTGCCAGTGCGCCTGTTTATCAAAAGCTGACTCAAGTTGCTGCGGCGTTGAACAGCAGTAACATTACGGGAGACGTTGTTTTTGAAATGCAAGCCGATTATGATGGAACCACTGGTGAAACATTCCCTATCACTTTCCAACAATTCTCCACTACGGGTGGTAGCTGGAAGGTGACCATCCGTCCAGCATCTGGAGCAAGCGGTCTTACCACATCAGGCGACCCAGGTACAGGCAATTCGTTAATCGTATTCAATGGACTTGATAACTTGACCTTTGATGGTCGCGCAGGTGGTACTGGCAGTACCATCACCTGGACATTCAGGAACACCCGAACCACTGCTACAGTAGGGCCTGTTTTCCAGTTTCAGAATGATGCTATCGGCGATAGTTTGAAGTATCTGAACATACAAGGCCAAAATTCTACCACTACTTCAGGTTTGATAGTAATAGGTACTACCACTGGCACTTCTGGCAACGACAATAATTATATTGGCTATAACGATATCAGGGATAGGACGGAGGCAGTGGGTATACCTGCAGTAGGTTTGTATGCTGCGGGTACAACTGGCGCTACCAACTCAGGCAACACTATCCATAACAATAGATTCCAGAACCTCTCCAGTGCGGGGGTATCAGTTACAGGTACTGGCAATGGCGATAATTGGAAAATCATCACTAACAGTTTCTACAATAACTTATCTACTGCACCAAGCACCGCCCAAACGGCCATCAATTTCGTACCCGGTGCTACTTCTACAGGCGATACCATTTCCGACAACACCATTGGTGGAAGCAATCCGGGAGCGTCAGGTACCCCTTGGACCAATAGTGGGGCAGTAGCGGTAAGGGGTATAGTAGTAAATGTTGGTACTACGGGTACATCAGCTTATTTGAATCAAAACGCGATTAGGAATTTCAGCCTAACCAGTACAGGTGCTTCTACCTTCATTGGTATAGAAGTTACAGGTGGTACGGTATCAGTAAACAATAGCACGATAGGAGGCCCTACCACAGCCGAATCCATTTTGGTGAGTGGTAGTAGCACTACTTTCGGCATTAGCAGTACTTCTTCCAGTGCTATTACCATCGATAATAACACCATTGCTAATTTAGGAGCATTGGGTACTGGCACTGGTATAGGCTTAAGGGGTATTACCCATACTAGCGGTGGGCAACCTACCATTACCAATAACAATATCAATAACCTTGTTTCAAATGCAACTACCACTAGCAATACCACCTCGGCAGTACTTGGTATTTATTCTGCTTCAACCAATGCCAACCAGTTAATAGCTAATAATACCATTTATGCTTTAGGTAGTAGTGCTCTTACCGCCAATACCAATGTACAAGGTATTGTGCTTAATACTGCCGGATCAGGAGGTATAGTAAGGGGCAATAAAATCTATAACCTTCAAAGTATTACTACTGGTGCAGGAGGTATTCAAGGTATCCATATTTTCAATGGCGGAACTTGGAACATCTATAACAACCAAATATCTATAACCAATAGCCCATATTCAGGCCCAGTAATTGTGCGTGGTATATGGGATAACAGCGGTACCAGCACTACTAGTAATATTACCTTCAATACAGTATATGTAGGTGGTACAGCTTCTGGTACCGCCAATAGCTTTGGATTTACTAGAACAGTAGGAAGTATTACCAACTTTAAAAACAACCTTATCTATAATGAACGGTCGGGCGGTACAGGTTCACATTATGCCATCAGTAATACCAATAGTACACCTGCCACTGGATGGGGGGCGCAGGCTTCCAACTACAACTATTTCATTGCCGCGGCTAGTAACAGGGTAGGTGAATGGGGCACTAGCACAGGCCTTACCTTGCCCGCATGGAGAACTGCCTCAGTAAGCGATTCCGCCAGCTTTAGTGCTTTGACCAGCGTAATTGCCTCGTCTACATTGTTTACTGATGCGGCCAACGGCGACTTGAAAATCAATCCTTCTTACTATACCACCGCTACCAATATCGAATCAAAAGGCACACCCATTACTGGTGTTACCGTTGACTTTGAGAACGATGCGCGCCCTGGCCCTGCTGGCTCGGTAAATGGTGGCGCAACAGCCCCTGATATCGGTGCCGATGAGTTTGACGGAACCAGGGTTACATTGGACGTAGGAGTGACCGCTTTGTTAAGTCCTGGAATAGTGGGTTGCCATGGAGCAACCGATACCATCAGGGTACGTATTAGGAACTTTGATACTGCTCCTTTGAACTTTGCATCGGATACTGTGACCTTAAATGTGTTTACCACAGGCACCAACCCGCAAGTATTTCCCGCTATCGTTTTCAACTCCGGTAGCTTGGCTGGCAACGCTACTCTGGATACTACTATAACTACTACTTACAACATGTCAGCTACGGGTAGCTATACTTTCAATGCGAATGTAACCTTAGCCGGCGATGGTAATATTGGAAATGACACTTTGCCTCCAGTCACCATCATCATTTCTGGCGGTACTGCTAGTGCACCATCAAATGCAACTTGCGGTGGCAGCAATGCTACACTAACGGTGAGCGGATATACCAATGGGGGAAGCGTACAATGGCAATCATTCGATGGTTCCACATGGGTGAATGAAACCAGTACTGGTAATACTTCTGCCACTTACGTGGTTAGTCCTCTAGATACTACGGCCTACCGTGCATTAATCTGTGGTTTATGGACTTCGACCGTTGATACCGTATATGCGCAAGAAGTATTAGCTCCCACCGTAATAGGTGATACTGTTTGCGGTACCGACACTGCATTCCTATCCGCTTCTGGTAATGGTACTTTGAAATGGTACGATGCTGCAACTGGAGGAACACAGGTAACCACTGGCACTACTTATGCGCCAATAGTATCAGCAACCGACACTTTTTATGTAACCAATGTGAGTGGTGTCACCACAACTAGTTTAGGCCCATTAACTAACGGTATAGGTGCGGGCATATATACTACTACTTATAATCAAATGCAGTTTAATGTGCTTTCTCCTGTCACTGTCAGGGGTTTCTATATATATGCAAACGCTACCGGCACTTTAATTGTCAATTTAACAACAAGTGGAGGTACGGTTTTGGAAAGAGATACCTTGATAATTGGTGCAGGAGATTTGAGTGTCAAAAAATATTTCCCACTTAATTGGAGTTTATCGCCTGGAACCGATTACCGTATAACGCGTCCTTCAGGACCCGCAACATATCGCAATTCAACGGGAGCTTCCTATCCATATACCATACCTGGGCTCATTAGTATAACTGGTAACACCTTTGACCCTGCTTATTATTACTTGGCCTATGATTGGCAAATTGAGGTTGGTTGCGAGTCGCCAAGGGTGCCTGTTGTAGCTTTGGTAAATCCTGCTCCGGGTATTACCTTAACTGCTGGAGATACTATTCTATGTGTGGGCGAGAGTACCAACCTTACCGTTACTAGTGCTAATACTGGTTATGCTTATAGCTGGACACCTGCCACAGGGCTTAGTGCCACTACCGGCAACACTGTAACTGCCACACCTACCACTACTACATCTTACATCGTCAATGCAGTTGACGCATTGGCCGGATGTGCCATTGCTGATACACAGCTGATTGTGGTGAATCCATTGCCGCAGTTGGTTACTGCAGCACTTGATGATACCATATGCGAAGGAGATACCACCCAATTGTCCGTTTTGGGCCAATCGGCCACAATTTCCCCTTCCGCTACGCAAACTTTCACCAGTACTACCGTAGTGTCTATACCTGATAATAACACTACTGGCGTTACCGCCTCTTTGGCTGTAAACGGCGTATACCCGCCAGTTTTATCCTCAGCTTCTAGCATTAGGGTGTGTATGACCCTACCTCATACTTTTGCTGGCGATTTGGATATCACCTTGATAAGCCCAAGCGGTACCCAAGTTAAACTGATTGATGATAATGGGGGCACTGGCGATAGTTTGACCAACACCTGCTTCAGCGCATCTGGTGCTAGTTCGGTTTCAGCTTGGGTGGCTGCCGATGCACCATTTACGGGCACTTACCAACCGCAAGGGAATCTGAGCAATTTCAATGGGCAAGATCCAAACGGTACTTGGACTTTGAGGTTGATTGATGATGCGAGTGGCGATACCGGAAGGGTAACCAATTGGAACCTGACCTTTAACGTAGGGGGTGAGCCGACTTATGCTTGGTCGCCTACTGGCAGCCTTAGCTCGAGCACTATCCGCAACCCATTGGCCTTCACAGCTACTACAACTACTTATACTGTAACCTTAACCGATACGGCTACCGGATGCCAACGGTTCGACACCGCCGTGGTTACCGTTAATCCGAAACCTGTTGTCAACTTAGGCCCTGATACCGTACAGTGTGGTGGAACGGTGACACTAGATGCCGGTAACCCAGGCAGCACCTATTTGTGGAGTACAGGTGCCAATACCCAAACTATTGTTGCTAGTGCTACTGGTACCTATTCCGTAACTGTAACTACCGCCAATGGCTGTGTTGACAGCGATACCATCCAAGTAACCATCGGTACGCCGTTCAGCTTCAGTTTTGGCAACGATACTACGGTTTGTAATGGAATTACTTTGGCTACAGTATTACCAGGTACCTATCTCTGGAGTACCGGCGCACAAACCTCCAGCATCAGCATAACTACTTCCAACACCTATAGCCTTACCATTACCAATGACGGTTGTACCGCTAGTGATGCTATTGTGGTAACGGTGTACGAAACTCCTGTGATTGACAGCATCACCGGTGCTTCAGGGCCAGTATGCGTGGGGCAACCCGTACAATTGGGACTTGCCTTCCAGTCGCCTATTGATCCGTCTTATACCATTACATGGTCTCCTTCATCAGGACTTTCCGCTACTAATATCAGCAATCCGGTTGCTACGATATCAAGCCCCGTTACTTATACCGTTATTGTAAGCTCGCCATTGGCTAGCTGTTCTGATACGGCTACGGTAACCTTGAATCCTCAACCAAGCCCTGTTGTCAACCTTGGTGCAGATGTTACACAATGTGGCGGTTCGGTAGCATTGGATGCAGGCAACCCAGGTGCAACTTACCTGTGGTCAACAGGAGCTACTACACAATCCATTAACTACAGCACCCAAGGTACTGGGTTAGTGAGCGTATTAGTTAGCATCGGCCAATGTACGGACAGTGATACGGTGCTGGTTACCATCAATGAGTTGCCTTTGCCTTTGGTTGGTCAATCTTCTCCAGATACCTTGACCATATGTGCAGGCGATACTGCCCAAATCATCCAATTTGCGGATTCATTGGCTCCTGCGGTATCTTTCTCCAATACCAATGATTTTTCGATACCAGATAACAATATAATAGGGGTTGCCTCCCCTATAATTGTATCCGGTGTGCCTGGTACTTTAGGGTCTGGATCATCTATTTCCGCTGTTTGCCTAAATGTGAACCATACCAATGTTGGTGATTTGAATTTAATATTAGTAGGTCCAAATGCCACCTCTATCGAGTTGTCAGATGCCAATGGCGGTAGCGGCGATAACTATAGCAATACTTGTTTTAGGCCAACTGCTGCTACTAGCATTACTACTGGAACAGCACCATTTACTGGCGACTATTTGCCCGAAATCAGCTTTAGCAATTTCAACGGAGAAAATCCAAATGGTTCATGGCAATTGTTGGCTGTGGATGGTACAAGTGGTAATGTAGGCCTAATTGCCGATTGGACGATTAGCTTCGAGCAGGTGGACAGCATCATTTACTCATGGTCACCATCTAGTGGTTTGACCGCCTCCAATATTGCCAATCCTATTGCATCTCCAGTTAGCACTACTGACTATGTATTGACGCTAACCAATGCACGCACAGGCTGTAGCAGCACCGATACCACTACTGTTGTGGTGAACCCACTGCCTACTGCCAATTTAGGCCCTGATGTAACACAATGTGGTGGTACAGTAACCTTGGATGCTGGCAACCCAGGAGCTACTTTCTTGTGGTCTACGGGTGCCTCAACCCAAACCATTAGCGTTTCTACTAGCAATACTTATAGTGTTACTGTTACCACCACTGCGGGTTGTGTAGTGGCTGATACCATCACTGTAACCATATTGCCAGTCAATCCGGTATCCATAGGTCCTGACCAAACACAGTGTGGTGGAACCGTTACCCTGGATGCGGGTACTGGATATACCACCTACGCATGGAGCAATGGCGCTAACACGCAATCAATAGTAGCAGCTACTACCAATAGCTACAGTGTTACTGTAACAGAAGCTAATGGCTGTACCAGTGCCGATACGGCAAACATTACTATCGTGGCTACTCTTGCGGTGAACTTGGGGCCAGACACTACCCAATGCGGCGGAACCGTTACACTTGATGCCGGCAACCCTGGTGCCAACTACTTGTGGAGCACTGGTGCTACTACTAGAACTATCACGGTAGGTTCAGGTACCTATAGCGTAGTAGCAGATGCAGGCACAGGTTGTTCAGCTACCGATACCATCACTGTTACTATCAATACCCCACCAACGGTATCATTAGGACCTGATGTAAGCCAATGTGGCGGAACGGTGATTTTGGATGCGGGAGCAGGTTTTACAGCATATAACTGGAGCAACGGTGCTACAACACAAAGTATTACCGTAAGTACTTCCAATACCTATAGGGTAACCGTAACTGCAGCTAACGGCTGTACGGCAGCGGATACTGCTGTAGTTACTATTAATACACCACCTACAGTATCATTAGGGCCCGATGTGACCCAATGTGGAGGAACGGTAACCCTAGATGCGGGTAACCCTGGTGCTAGCTATTTATGGAGTACAGGAGCTACTACCCAAAGCATTGTGGCAAGCACTAGCAATAGCTATCAAGTTACGGTAACTGCCGTTAATGGCTGTACCGCAGCAGATACTGCTGTAGTTACTATTAACCTGGTGCCTACTGTATCATTAGGACCTGATGTAACCCAATGTGGCGGCACGGTAACTTTGGATGCAGGTGCGGGCTTTACAGCTTATAGCTGGAGCAACGGAGCAAGCACGCAAACTACCACTGTTAGCACTTCCAATACCTATAGGGTAACGGTAACTGCAGCCAACGGTTGTACCGCAGCCGATACTGCTGTAGTTACAATCAATTCTTCAGCCACTGTGAATATTGGCCCAGATGTGGTACAATGTGGCGGTACGGTAACTTTAGATGCGGGCAACCCAGGAACTACCTACTTATGGAGCACGGGTGCTACCACACAATCCATTACAGCTACCACTTCTAACATTTATAGCGTGTTGGTTACTTTGCCTAACGGTTGTACTGGTAGGGATACTGCAACCATCATTATCAATCCTGTGCCTACCCAAGCATTGGGTCCTGATGTTGCTCAATGTGGCGGTACGGTAACTTTAAATGCAGGCAACCCTGGTGCTACCTACCTATGGAGTACTGCGGCCACCAGTCAAACAATTGTGGCTTCCTTGAGCGGCACTTATAGCGTTACTGTTACCAACGGAAACAACTGTACGGTAGCTGATACCATTGTGGTGACCATCAACCCAAGTGCGGTAGTAAGCTTAGGTGCTGACGATACCCTTTGCGGACCGGTAGTGCTGGATGCGGGAGCAGGCTTTACTGCTTACGCTTGGAGCAACGGTGCTTCTACCAGAACCGTTTCGCTCACCACTTCGGGTACTTATCGTGTAACGGTTACCAATGCCAATGGCTGTACGGGTAGTGATACCATTGTGTTGGGTATTAATGCCACTCCTGTAATTGACAGTATTAGGGGTACTTCCACATTGGTATGTGAAAATACGCCTCGCCAGTTGACTGCGGTTACCAATGTACCCCGCATTCAAAGGGTATTCACTAATGGTACTGATTTTACTATTCTTAGCAATGCAACGCTCAATTCGCCAATAACGGTTAGCGGTATTGCCCCTGTTATTATTGATTCAACTACCATCGTAACCGTATGTTTGAATGCCACCCATACCTTTGATGGAGACTTGGATATATCGTTGGTAAGCCCAGCGGGCACTGCAATCAATTTGTCCGATGATAATGGAGGTGGTGGAGATAACTATACCAATACCTGCTTTAGTATGACTGCTGCTACTGCTGTTACTGCTGGAGTGGCTCCATTCACGGGTACATTCCGCCCAGAAGGCAATTTATACACCTTGAATGGCCAAGCGGTAAATGGAACTTGGAACTTGAGGGTAGCAGATGATGCTGCTGGCGACCAAGGTGTTCTTGACACTTGGTCAATAACCTTCAGCTCTCAGGATACCAATTACGTTTGGGCTTGGTCTCCAGCAACAGGTTTATCAGCTACCAACATTGCGAACCCAATAGCTACTATTGGTGATACTACTACTTATACGGTAACCTATACTAATGTAGTAACAGGTTGTGCCGACACCGCCACAGTAACCTTGAATACTACCCCGCTACCTGTGGTAAGTTTAGGCCCTGATTTGAACTTGTGTGCAAGCAGCACCTTATTGGATGCGGGTAACCCTGGCGCTACTTATGCTTGGAGCAATGGTGCGACTACGCAAACCGCCACTATTAGCTCTACAGGTACTTACAGAGTAACCGTAACCAATGCTTCTGGCTGTACTGCTACCGATACTATTGTGGTAACCTTGACTCCTGCACCCATTATTGACAGTGTTACCTCGGCTACTAACCCAATATGTGAGGGTGTACCAGTACAACTTACTGCTTTTGCTGCTAACATACCGCGTATCCAGCAGACTTATAGCAATGGTACTAATTTCAATATTGTAGATAACTCCACCCTTAATTCCCCAATAACCATTAGTGGGGTTGCGCCGCAAACCATTGACTCAAGCACCATCGTAACCGTTTGCTTGACTGCCACCCACACCTTTACTGGTGATATGGATATATCATTGGTAAGCCCTGCGGGAACGGTGATTAACTTGTCTGATGACAATGGTGGCGGTGGCGATAACTATACCAATACCTGTTTCAGTATGACTGCGGCTACGGCTGTTACAGCTGGCGTAGCACCGTTTACTGGCACTTTCCGTCCAGAAGGTAATCTTTACACCCTGAATGGTCAAGCGGTAAATGGTACTTGGAATCTTCGAATTGCGGATGATGCCGGCGGTGATGTTGGGGTTTTGGATATTTGGTCCATTACATTAAGGACTTTGGATACCAACTATGTATTCTCTTGGACTCCTAGTGCTGGTCTTTCTGCCACCAATGTGTTCAACCCTGTAGCTACTGTAAACGATACTACTACTTATACCGTGGTAATTTCCACACCTTTGGCTGGCTGTGCCGATACGGCTACTATCACGTTGAACACCGTGCCTGCCCCAGTGCAAGCTCTTGGGCCTGATGTTACACAATGTGGCGGTACAGTTACTTTGAATGCGGGTAATGCTGGTGCCACTTATCTATGGTCAACCGGTGCTACCGTACAATCAATACCAGTTACAGCAAGTGGTACTTATTCAGTAGCTGTTTCCAATGGGGTATGTACAGTGAGGGATACCGTCAATGTAACCATTGATTCGCTTCCAGTACCTTCAAGCCTGACCGCTACACCGGATACAGTATGTGCTGGTAGTCCATCACAATTGAACGCCGTGGTCAACTCAGCACAAAACTTTGCTTTCACCAACACTACCGACTTCTCCATACCGGATAATGCACCAAACGGTGTATTGTCACCTATCACTGTTAGTGGTCTTAGCTCTAACCTAGGTTCAGGTATCAGTATTGCCTCTGTTTGTGTGAATGTGGCTCATGCTTGGATAGAAGATGTGGATTTGACCTTGATTGCCCCTGGAGGTACCTTGATTGACCTATCTTCCGATAATGGCGCTGATGGGGATAACTACACCAACACCTGCTTTACACCAACTGCTACTACCAATATTACGGCTGGTGCGCCTCCTTTCACTGGCAATTTCTTGCCTGAAGGTAGCTTCAGCACCTTTAACGGTATTAGCGCTAATGGAGCTTGGAACTTACGGGCAGCCGATGATGAGGCGATTATCACCGGTACTTTGTTAGATTGGACCATCACCTTCAGGCGTACGGATAGTATCACCTATGCTTGGTCGCCAGCTACTGGTTTGTCTGCTACCAATATTGCCAACCCTGTAGCTTCTCCGACGGTAACTACAGACTATATTGTGACTACTACCAACACCCGTACCGGTTGTGTAGGTGTTGATACGGTAACCGTAAACGTGAAGCAACTGCCAGTAGTTGCACTAGGTAATGACACCACTGTCTGCCAATCTATTACCTTGGACGCTGGAAACCCAGGTGCCACCTATCTTTGGAGCACGGGTGCTACCACCCAAACGATTTCCGTTTCAACCACGGACGTGTATAGTGTAACAGTAACCAACAATGGTTGCTCAGGAAGCGATACGATTAATGTGACCGTGAACCCATCCGTATCCGTGAGCTTGGGTCCTGATGTTACACAATGTGGCGGTTCGGTAACTTTAGATGCGGGCAATGCTGGTTCTACCTATCTATGGTCAACTGGTGACGCAACACAAATCATTACTGTTAGCAGCAGCAATGATTATAGCGTGACCGTAACTACCCCTCAAGGCTGTATCGGTTCCGATACCGTTAATGTGACCATCAACAACCAACCGGTGGTTGATCTTGGACCCGATACCTTGGTATGCGGCAGTTCATTGACCTTGGATGCCGGCAACCCTGGTGCTACCTATATATGGTCGAACTTTAGCTTTACCCAAACCATTACCGTAACCACTGGCGGCAACTATTCCGTATTGGTTATCGATCCTTCAGGTTGTATTGATAGCGATACAATTGCGGTCACTTTTGCAGCACCTATATCAGTATCATTACCTAACATTGCCCAGTGTGGCGGTACAGTTACCTTGGACGCAGGTCCGGGCTTCGCTAGCTACCAATGGTCCAATGGCGATACTACACAAACTACCACCATCAGCAGCACTGGTTTTTATTACGTAACGGTTACCTCTGCGGCTGGTTGTACGGCTAGCAATGTATCGGTTATAACTATCTATCCTGTGCCAACCGTGAATGCAGGGCCCGATGTGACCCAGTGCGGTGGAACGGTTGTGCTTGATGCGGGAGCAGGATTTAATACCTACCAATGGTCTAATGGCGATGTGACACAAACATCGACAGTATCTAACAGCGATAGCTACCGTGTAACGGTAACAGATGCTAATGGATGTACCGTGGCGGATACCGTTAATGTAACCATCAACACTATTCCTACGGTAGCCTTGGGCCCTGATGTGGCCCAGTGCGGCGGCACGGTCACTTTGGACGCAGGTGCTGGTGCAGCTAGTTACCTGTGGTCTACGACCGATGTGACGCAAACGTTAACCGTAAGCAGTAATGGTACATACAGTGTTACTGTTACTTCAGCAGCAGGATGTACTGCCGCTGATACTATCGATGTTACCATCTTTACCGCTCCGGTGGTGGATTTGGGACCTGATGTGACCCAATGCGGTGGAACAGTTACGTTGGATGCTGGTGCAGGCTTTAGTCTATATGAATGGTCTAACACTGATGTAACACAAACTTCTACTGTATCTACCAGCAATAGCTATAGTGTTACTGTAACAGATGCCAACGGATGTACCGCTGCTGATACGGTAGATATCACTATCAATCCAATACCTGTGGTGGCTCTTGGCCCTGATGTGGTACAATGTGGCGGCACAGTTACTTTGGATGCTGGTGCTGGTTATGTATTGTATGAATGGTCAACTGGCGGTAATACTCAAACAGAAGTTATCGCCACCAGCCAAACAGTGGATGTTACCGTGACAGATGCCAACGGCTGTATCGGTGCTGATACGGTTGACATTACCATCAACGCAATCCCAGTCGTTGACCTTGGTAATGATACCTCTTTCTGCGGCAGCAATTATGTACTGGATGCAGGCAACTTTGGTGCAACTTATGAATGGTCGAACCTTGACACTACCCAAACCATTACGGTTACCACTTCAGGTACTTATAGCGTAACAGTAACCGCTGCAGGTGGCTGTACCGCAGTAGATACCGTGGTAGTGAATCTGAATGGAGGTTTGACGGTTAGTCTGGGTGCCGACGTAACCCAATGTGGCGGAACGGTAACTTTGGATGCAGGTGCAGGATTTGTGGATTACCAATGGTCGAATGGCGATTCTATCCAAACTACCGTTATCAGCACCGTAGGTACCGCAACATATAGCGTTACCGTAAGCGATGCCAACGGCTGCACGGCTACCGATGCCATTGATGTTACCATCAATGCATTGCCCACTGTAACCTTAGGACCTGATTTGGTACAGTGCGGTGGCTCGGTAACGCTAGATGCAGGTGCGGGCGCTGCAAGTTACTTGTGGTCAGATAATACTAGCAGCCAAACACTGGTGGTAACTACTACCAATACCTATTCCGTCACCGTAACGGGTGCAAACGGCTGTACTGCTGCCGATACTATCAATGTAACTATTAATCCTCCGTTTACAGTAAGCTTGGGTAATGACGTGACCCAATGCGGAGGCACGGTAACATTAAATGCTGGTAACCCAGGCTCTACTTACCAATGGAGTACTGGCGACTTTACACAGCAATTAATAGTATCTACCAGCGGTACTTACTATGTGGTGGTAACCAACCCATCAGGCTGTATCGCTACTGATACGGTGAATGTGACCATCAATGCCGTACCTGTGTTGCCGTTGGGCAATGACGTGGTGTTGTGCGGTGGTTCGGTAACTTTGGACGCGGGTAATCCAGGTTCAACGTATGAGTGGTCTGATGGTGTGACTACCGTACAAACGTTTACGGTAAATAGCACCGGCACTTATTCGGTAACCATTACATTAGCCAACGGTTGTTCATTGTCTGATACCATCAATGTTACCATCAATAACAATATCAGCGTCAGCTTGAGCTTGCCGTTCGATACCGTTTGTGCCAATGCCTCGCCTATTACTTTGTCGGGTGGTGTTCCTACGGGCGGTACATACCTGGGTCCAGGCGTGTTGAACAATGTGTTCGACCCAATGATTGTGGGCGCAGGTTCATATAACTTGGGTTACTTGGTACTGGATACCAGTGGATGCTTAGGTACTGCCTATGCGAACGTAGTGGTGGAAACTTGTATCGGTATAGACGATCCTGAAATGGCAGTTATCAATGTGTATCCTAACCCTAACGATGGTAGGTTTACATTGGATATCACCAACGCTAGTATGGGCGAAATGAATATTGAAATAGTGAACGTGGAAGGCAGGAAGGTATTTGAAGCCAATAAAGAAATGGTGACAGGTTCCTATACCAAGCAGTTCGACTTGAGCCATTTGGCGAAAGGAGTTTACTATGTAAGATTGGTTACTGCCGAGCAAACCCACATTAAGCGGGTAGTAGTTCAGTAATCCTATCCTGACAGTTTTGTGAAGGGAGGCCAATGAGCCTCCCTTCGTTTTTTAAGGAAATGATAAAAGATCCATCGAGAACGAAGAAGCGACCTGTTGGCAATTTTGCTGATGCACATAGAGCTTGCGGATGTCCAATCCAAACAATTCATTCCAATTTCCGCCTACAGATTCCTCGTTCCTCGGAATGACAAATATGTTGTCGTCCCGACGCAGGAGGTACCTGTTGGAAATTTTGCAGATGCACACAGAGCTTGCGGATGTCCAATCCAAACAATTCATTCCAATTTCCGTCTACAGATTCCTCGTCCTCGGAATGACAAATATGTTGTCGTCCCGACGCAGGAGGGACCTGTTGGAAATTTTGCTGATGCACATAGAGCTTGCGGATGTCCAATCCAAACAATTCATTCCAATTTCCGCCTACAGATTCCTCGTTCCTCGGAATGACAAATATGTTGTCGTCCCGACGCAGGAGGGACCTGTTGGAAATTTTGCAGATGCACACAGAGTTTGCGGATGTCCAATCCAAACAATTCATTCCAATTTCCTCCTACAGATTTGGTATGAGCAAACTCATGATTCTAACAATTCATATGGATCAATAAATTGCCAAGTAGGATTGACCGACTTAATTAATTGTTCCTTTTTTTGCCTTCTCCAACCCTTAATTTCTTTCTCCCTTTCAATGGCTTGCCGAACATTGGTGCAACTCTCATAATAAACCAATTTATAGCAAAAATATCTTCCTGCGAAAGTCTTTTGGAGCCCTTTATTCTCTTTGTGTTCCTGTATTCGTCTAACTAGATCATTAGTAACTCCAGTATACAAAACAGTTTTTTCTGGATTTGTCAAAATATATACATAATAATGCTTGTTCACGAAATGAAGATATAAAAGCATAACTGCTAATTCAAACATTTTAACCAATTTCCGCTTACATATGCCTTGCGCTTCGGAATGGCAAATGAATGCAATCATAGCCTATGCTCGGAAAGTTTTTGGTATTTTAGGTATTCAATCTGCCTATATGAATCGTTCAGTTGCATTTATATTTCTAGTCTTGATTGCTTCCTTGGTTTCAGCGCAACAGAGCCAAAAGCTGGTTGCTGGCCCTATGCTGGGCTATGTGGAATATAGGGAAGTGCTAATATGGCTGGAAGTAGGTACCTCGGTAAATGAAGTGGAAGTAAGTTATAGGCAGAAGGGTACGAAAGAGTGGACAGAGGCAGAATATCAAGGCCAATTGCACCGCCAATTCAATCCTATAAAAATAGCCCTGGCACCCTTGGAACCTGGGACGGAATACGAGTATGAAATTTGGATTGATGAAAAGAAACAGGCATTCCCTTATCCTTTGCAGTTCAAAACCCGTGAGTTGTGGGAGTACCGCAAGCCACAGCCTGATTTTTCCTTTATAGTGGGCAGTTGTGCTTATGTAAACGACAGCCTTTACGACAGGCCCGGTCAAGCCTATGGAAGGGCTTACCACATTTTTGAAAGCATCGCCAATACTCCGGCCGATATGATGCTGTGGATAGGGGACAACACCTATTTACGTGAGGTTGACTACCGTTCGCCCTACGGCATCTGGTATCGCAACTCGCATACCAGGCGGTTGCCGCAAATGCAGCACCTGCTGGCAAGCAAAATCAACTATGCCGTTTGGGATGACCATGACTACGGTCCTAATGATGCCGATGGCAGCTATGAATTGAAAGATACCTCGCTGGAAATATTTAAGGCTTATTGGGGCAATAAAAGTTACGGAACCTCCCACACCCCCGGAGTGTTCGGTCGTTTCACCTGGAGCGATGCCGAGTTCTTTCTATTGGATGATAGGTATTACCGTGGGGCGCAAAAACTGCCCAATAACGATACCTCAAGAACTTTTCTTGGTAGGGCGCAGCTAGATTGGCTAAAAACGGCATTGGCTAGTTCATGGGCCCCCTTCAAGTTCATAGTTTGTGGCAACCAGGTAATCAATGCCTTGAACAGTTTTGAATGCTATAGGAACTATGGTGTGGAGTATACCGAGTTGATGGATTTCATCGTGAAGCAAAAGATTTCAGGGGTAGTTTTTCTTAGTGGTGATAGGCACCTGACCGAGATAGAGCAATGGCAACCCGATGGTTTTTATACCATTTATGATATTACCTCCTCGCCGCTCACTTCGGGCCCTTACACCAACCCGGAAAAGGAATTGAACAACCCTGGCCGGGTTGCGGGAACATTATTGACGGAGAACAATTATGTGCGCATCAGCATCACTGGGGAGCCCACCAATAGGAAACTGACCGTAGAGGCGTTTGATGCGAATGGCCAAAAAAAGTGGGAGCAGGTAATACCACAATCAGCAATTAGCTTGCCCAAATAAACTACCCTTCAAAATGTAGGGAAATGAGGATGGAACGGGAGAGGAGCTTGTCCAGCACGTTGGAGTAGATAAAATCCTCGTCGCGGGAATGGAGATTGAGCAGCCCGTTGGAAAACTTGATTTCTGGTGAAAAAATAAAGAGCGGAAAGAAGAACTGGATACCTGCCCCGTATTCATAGGCAAAGTCATTGGCCACAATCTTTACTTGGTCTTCCGCGCGGCGTGCTTTAGCATTGGAAGCCAAATCAAGGTTATACTTCATGCCCACCAATACATACAGCCGCATATCCTTTATGGGCTGCGACTTGAATCTCACCTCCAACGGAAACTCGAGGATAATGGATTCGATACTTTTTTCCACCGTTTTGCCGCTGGCCATTTTGTATTGCAGGTTTTTATCGGCAAAACACAAAGATGGTATAAAGCGCAGGTCAAAATATTTACCCATTTGCAAGTTGGAAACAATGCCCAAATTGAATCCTGGCCCATGGGTACTGTTGATGGTAAGGACACTATCGTTATCAATAAACGTACTGTTTTGTACCAACTTGAAATTGGAGGTATTATAACCCAAAGTGATACCAAAATATATCTTCTTATTGACGTACTCCAAATAATTGCGCTGTGCGGAAACCACCTGCGGCAATACCATTAATAGCAGTACTGTTAGGGCTTTTGGCCCGTATAGATGGAAGATATACCGAAACTTAATGTTCTGCATTCCCTGTTTTTAAAACCCGCCTGTGCAAGCATCGCCAAAAAAGCTGTTCCTTCCGGAAACGATGCCACCGATTCAGGAAGGTAGCTGTATGCACGTTTGTCTTTTGAAAAGAACCTGCCTACAACGGGTAAAATAAAATGAAAATAAAAATAAAATACTTGCTTCACTGGAAAAAACTTAGGCTTGGAAAATTCAAGTACCAACAAGGTTCCGCCAGGTTTCAGCACACGGTACATTTCGTCAATACCCCTTTGTGTATTTTCAAAGTTGCGTACCCCAAATGCAACGGTCACGGCATCAAAAGTATTGTTGTCAAAGGGCATGTTTTCTGAATCGCCCTTCTGCATGCTGATGATTTTTTCCAGCCCTTTTTGCTTCACCTTATCGCGCCCTACTGATAGCATCAGTTCTGAAAGGTCATAGCCGATTATCTTTTCAGGTTGCAGTTTGGCCAATGCTACGGCTAGGTCGCCAGTACCGGTTGCCACATCCAGAATCACCCTGGCTTTGGTGGCGGCTATCATCTTAACTGCCCGCTTGCGCCACAGCTTATCGATACCCAAGGACAGAAAATGGTTAAGAAAGTCATATTGCGGGGCAATATTGTCAAACATTTCCTCAACCTGCCCTTTTTTCGATTTGTCCTTATCGTTATAAGGAGTTATGTTGCTGATATCTTGCAAATTGCTGTATTTTACCGCCGCTGTGTAGGTTGGGAAACAGCACAAAAGTACTTATGTTTATCAAGACCGCCAATTTCATAGGGAGTTACCCAAGTATTTCCAAGTGCCCGCCACCCCAATTGCCGGAGTATGCCTTTATTGGCCGCAGCAACGTGGGCAAATCATCATTGGTGAACCTGATAACCGGTAACAAGGGACTAGCCAAAGTATCGCAAACCCCCGGAAAAACACAAACCATCAATTTCTTTTTGGTGAACGATGCTTGGTGGTTGGTCGATTTGCCTGGATACGGCTATGCCAAAACCTCGCAAAAAAACCGTGGGCAATGGTCGAAAATGACCGCCGACTACCTAGAAAAGAGGGAAAGCCTTCAATGTGTGTTTCTACTAATTGATTCACGCTTACCGCCGCAAACGGTCGATATAACCTTTGCCAATTGGTTGGGCGCATCGGGCATTCCCTTCGTTATCGTGTTCACCAAGGCTGACAAGAATAGTAAAAATGAACTGGCTTCTAACGTGGCCGCCTTTAAGAAGGAGTTTTTGAAACATTGGGAAACGATGCCGCAATATTTTATTACATCAGCTGAAAAACGGGAAGGGCAGGAGGACTTGCTATCATTGATTGATAGTATTAATGGGGAAATAGCTTAAGCCTTGAACGGATTTTTGGAAAATCATACCCACCTTATTACCTTTGCCATAATTAATTAAGCACCATGAAATTATTCTACGCCATCGTTTTCTTAATTGCAATGGTTATTGCTTTGACGGCAGGTTTTAAGCGCAACAATGCCTTCTTCAATGACAGGAATTTAGGCCAGGCCGCACCTTTGACTCCTGCTGCCCAAGTGGAAGAAGCTACGGAAGCCACCACAGCCGATAGCTCCGCCGCTGAGAAAGCACACAACGACCCAGCTGCTAGCGAACATGGTGCTACCGAGCACAATGCTGCAGAAGGCCATCATTGATTTGTTTTAGTATCCGTTCTGTCTTTTACGGATATGTCATTACCTACTTTACTAACTAGAGAATATCCAAGCGTCTTTCTGAGCGAAGTTGATGAAAAGCGTTGCTCCCCTCTTGCCAATTTATCAAGCAGCGATATGCAATTTAATAACCTCTAATTCAGGATTGTTTTTTAACGATGCCTGTGCCTGCTCATACAATGCCTTGGTAGTTGAGGCATCAAAATAGGCTTCCCCACACTGGCTGCAAACTTGAGCAGGAACACCCTTTACAATCACAATGGAGTTGTCCCTTTCTAGCATAAAATTCTTAATACCTGGTTCTGTAACTCCTGATTTGCAGATTAAGCAGTTCATGGTAATGGTTTTTTCGTTTTAAAATCGTGCTCCCAAACTTCTATATCAGGTACATACACTGTTATAACAATGCAGGCTCCTACTTCGTTCTTTGAAATCACAATATGTAAGGGCATTTGCCCAAATATTTTAAGTATCAACATGCTGGCATATGGTTTATCATCGGGATGCTCTTTGATGATTTCGCCATAAGCGATAGCTTCTTCTACTTGCTCCGGTGTAATATTCCGTTCAAGCATTCTTTTGAATGCATGCAAAGAAGTAATAATGCCATTGCAGTCCATAACTTTTCAAAGATAATGCTGAAACAATCAACTATTAATGACACTAAGCAACATGATGGGAATTCTAGCAGAATGAGAATTCAAATCGCCTCCCTTCCCATTGAAAATTAAGATTTTTGGTGTTACAACCTCGGACAAGGCAAAGAGCGGTTTTCGGTAGAGCTGGGGAAAATGCCCATATGTACCACCGAAACCTCAAAACCACCCACCGAATTGCTGGCTTGGCTGAGGGACGAGAGGTTGATATCATAATTCATCAGTACTTTAATTCGATTGAATTGGTAGCCCAGCAGCGGCGCCAAGGCATCATTGAAGCGGTAGATGGTGCCAAAATAGAGCACGTTCTTATTGTTTTTGTTGTTCCCTATGCTATAACCCGCTACAGCATCTAGCAGCCACTCCGAGGCCTTTTTTTGGTTCATGTAGATGAGGCTGGCATCCAGTTGCCACTTTGGGCTAAAGCGGATATTGGTACCCGCATGGGCCAAAGGGCGCACCCCAAGTCGATTGCTGCTGGTGTTGTAAAAGCTCTCCTTAGGCTTTACTAAGTGCATGGCAGAGGTGCCCACATTTACCCGTATGTTCGACCGTACTAAAGCAGTAAAATTTAGGCCCGCCGCCATATCGAAATAGTTCATCCGGTCGCCCCCATTTTCACCGCTGGGTGCCTGGTTGTCAAAAAAGAGGTCGTTCCATTGGCTGTTGAAGTACAGTCGGTCGTAGTCGATGCCCTTTTGTACAAAACCCGCATTGATGCCCATGGAGAGGTAATAGCGTTTTTTGTTGCCCAAAACCCTGTGATAAGCTGCTGATGCAAAAATTTTAGTGACCGACAAATTACCCGTTCCTGCATTGTCGTGCAACAACACAAGGCCCACGCCCAACCAATCATTTTTTGGCAAGGTACCCTTCAACAGGCTGAAATCGCCGTAGGCTGAAAAGGTACGGTAATTGTATCGCTTGCCGTTATTGGCCCAAGGCCACTGCTGCTTGTAATTGCCGCCTATGCGGTAGTCTTCTATAAAGTTGCCCGTTTCGGCAGGGTTCAAGGTCAATGGCGATGCGAAGAATTGGGAAAAATGCAAATCTTGTCCCTGTGCGAAGTAGCCGCTTATCATGCATAATATGGCGAATAGCGTCTTTTTCATCTTAGCAGGGTAATATTACCTTTTCTCAAATCACTGCTTGTTCCATCTTTAAAGGTAGCCTTCAGCGTGAAGGCATACACCTCCGCTTCTTGGGCTTGGCCTTTATAAGTACCATCCCAGCCATGTTCCAGCCTGTCCGACTCAAACACCAGTTCGCCCCAGCGGTTGTAAATGCGGAATTCCATGGTACTCACGCCATAGCCCTCTACATAGAATATATCGTTCAGGCCATCACCGTTAGGTGAAAAGGCATTAGGTAAATCGATAACCGGCCTGAAAGTAATCTCTAAATCTTTGCAGTACCTAGCTTCACAGCTGCTGGTGTCGGTAACAGTTAGGCAAGGGCTAAAGCTACCTTCTTCCCGATAGCGATGTGTAGGCTGATTTTCGGTTGAACCGCTTCCATCGCCAAAATCCCAAGCATAATTGGCGGGGCTGCTGCTACCATTGGCAAACTGCACATCGTCAAATATTTGGTAGCTGTTCGTATCCAAATCAAATATAGCTGTAGGAGAGGGGAACACTTGAAAGCTCACTTGTTGGCTAGCACTATCGTTGCAGGTATTGGGGTTGTATGCCGTAAAACCAAGCGAGTAACTACCCACGCCTAAACTATCGAAAAGCGGGGTGGCATCAGTGCTGGATATGCCGGTAGAAAGCTGCCATAAGTAACTGGTGGCATTGCTGCTGTTATTTTGGGGCAACAAGTCATAGGGTACACAGCCATTATCTACGGCTATATTTGCCAACACTTTAGGCAGCAATACCACCGTAGCTGTTGCGGTATCTTTTCTAACACAAGCATTGGAGGTAACAATCTGGGTGATTTGGAAGGTATCGGGTTGAAAGTACGAATGGGTGGGATTGGATGCACTGCTGGTCTGCCCGTCGCCAAAATCCCAGGCAATGTTACTGGTCCCCGTACTGGTATCCGTTAGGCTGATAGAAAGGGTGCCACAAACATTGAGCAATGTATTGAGGGTAAAGCCAGCCTGAATGGTATCATCCCTTACTACCACAGTCACGGTGTCGGTATTGGTAATGTTGCAAGTACCTGTATCGGTGGCAGTTAAAACTACGGTGAAATTGCCGACTTGCTGAAAGGTATGCACGGGGCTGTTAGCGGTGGAAATGGGGCTGCCATCGCCAAAACTCCATACGAAAGTTTCAAAACCGCCCCCTTGTGAGTTATTGGGAAACTGCACCGTAAGGGGCAAGCAGCCAAGGGTATCATTGATGCCAACTGCAGCAGTTAGCTTGGGTTTAAAACTTACTAAGGCGAACACGCTATCCCTGGTGCGGCAGCCATTGGGGTTATTGGCTACCAAACTGATGCGATAAGTACCCGCTTGGCTATACCTATGGCTCGGATTGGGGAGGGTGGAAGTGGTATTGTCGCCAAAGTTCCAAGTGTACTGTGTAGCATTTGTGCTTGTGTTTTGCAGCGATACCACGAAAGAATCGCAGTCGCTAACTATCGTTGGTAGAAAACCAGCAGTGACGCTATCGTCATCAACCACTACGGTAAGGTAAGCCGTATCGGAAATGGTACGGGCAGCGCAAAGATTGGGGTTGGAACCTATTAAACGTACCACAAACGTACCTGTATCTGTAAAGGCATGGAAGGGGTTGCGCAAATTGGAAGTGTCGCCATCGCCAAAGTCCCATTGGTATTGCGTCACGTTCAAATCAGTAGCGGTAAAATTGGCCAAAAAAGGAACACAGCCGCTTTGCGATGGGCTTGCAGATACGGCAACCTCAACTACGCCCACTTCAAATTCAAACTTGATGACCCCTAAGTTGCAGTTGTTGGAGTTGTTGGTTTGTGATACTACCCCGGGAGTAGTCGGGAAATCGGAATTCTGGCCACAGCCCGCGCATACTGCTTGGTAGATAAATCCCCGCCTATCAAAGCGGCTGGTACCTCCATCGACGTGTTCGCTACTAATAGGCCCACCGAAATAAGAGGCATAAATGAGCGAATCGGCATTTTCGCTCAAAACGAGAAAATAGAAATCACTGCCATCGGTAGTACTTTGAAAAGCATCGGGAGTAACCGGCAAATTGAAAGTGGTTGCTACGTTCAAGTTTTGTATGGTGTTCACGGAGCCTCCCCAGCCTGATACGAAGATATTCCCGCATTGGTCAATCAAAAAAGCAGTAGGGGAGATATTGATAAACCTATTACCATCGCCGAATACGGTAGAAAAAACCAAACTGTCCAAGTCAGGTGTCAAGCAACTAATGAATTGGCTGCTATTGGGTACGCTGAATACCCCCGGGGTGGTGGGGAAAGTACCCTCCGTTTGCCCCACTACATAAATGTTTCCATCAGGGCCTGTTTTTACGAAGTAGGCTTGGTCATAAAGCGAGGTGCCCAGAAAAGTAGATTGCAAGATGGCAGAACCATCAGCGGCCAATTTGGTAATCACCGCATCGCGCTGTCCGGTATAGGATATATCATAAGTACTGGAAGTAACTGGGTAGTCCGCACTATTGGTACCGCCTGTTACTATGAGTTCGCCCGCATCATCGAAATCCAAAGAATACACTGCATCCACCCCAGTGCCGCCCAAGTAAGTCTGCCAATAAAGCGAATCCAAATCATTGTTCATCTTCAATACCAATCCATCTTGCTGACCATCCAAAGAATCTTTGATAGCGGAAGTCGAAATGTTATTCAACCGTGGGGAATTGGTACAACTGGCAACAAAGACATTATCGCTGTCGTCCAAAATGATTTCGCCCCGGAAAGGATCGCCATAATTGTAGGCTAGCAAGTTAGCGCTATTGGCATTCAAGCCATCATTGCCCGTTCCGCCAAAGAAAGTAGAAGCGAGCAGCCCCCCGGTTTGATTCAGCTTGCAGATAATGATATCCGTACCATTGTTGAAGGTAGCTCCATTATTGGGCAAATTGGCAAAAGCACCTCCATTGAAAGTAGTATCATAGGCACCCCTAGTAAAGGGGAAATTGGCGGATCCAGTAATGCCCAGTACCATCAATTCATTGCGGCTATTGATGATTAAGCTGTTGGGAACTTCGCTACTATTGCCACCCAAATAGGTAGAATAGAGTAGTTGCGAACCGTTGGCCGAAAATTTAGAGATGGAGATATCACAATTGCCACCTTGGAAGGTTTGCTGGTATGCACCTACGGTTACCGGATAGCCAAAATCCAACGCAATACCACCGCCATATAGGTCTCCAATGCTGTCGTATGTGGCCGTGAAGCCAAAATTATCTCCAAAAGAACCAGTAAAGGAAGAAAACACCAGCACAGGGTCAATAACCAAAGGCTGTTGGTGGTCATAGCCAGTTGGAAAATGGAAGCCCACTTGATTGCCACTTAAGCGAAAAGCACAATCCACCTTTTTGTCTTTTTGGTAGGCAAACAGGTTTTTCTCCGTGATATTTGTTACACTCGTTGCATAGCTGATTTCATTGCCAGCAGCGCGCAGGCCTTCTATGCCTTCATACATCCAAGCTATTTGCTTGGCATCCGCACCTGGCTGTACCGTGAAAAAATACTCCAAATGGCCTACTTTTTCTTGCCAAGTAAGGTCAATGCCCTTATAAATATCCTTATAGGTAATAGACTGATATACGGGCACCTTTTCCGCCCAACGGTCTTTACTGCCTACATAGTAGTTGTGGTGAAAAGGAAAAGCTTGCCCCCCCACCATCTCCACCTTAGGATTAGCACCGGGAAATTTCATGCGGTAGGCATGGGCCGCAACCGGTTCGGTAGTATGTACATGTGCATGGCCTGAATCGGTATCCGCCGCAATCAAGTTAAAGGTAACGGCATCTTTCTCGAAATATACCTCTCCCGATTTCAGCTTTAGTTTAAAAGCAAAAGGTGCTTCCCACTGTCCTTGGTTGGGCACAAACATGGCCGATTGGGCAAAGACAGGCACGGCCACCCAAAAGATAAGTATAGCCGAGCAAATACCCATAAAGCCCCTTAATGCACCTTGCCTTAACAATGGAATGGAGTTGAACTTGCTGAATTTAGCGATTTTTTTGCAAATTGTGCCCTTCGTACCCTAAATATCAAGGTAAATGCAACCGAGAGTAGATGCACTAGAAGTGCGCAACAACAAAATGCCCGCGGGCATTCCCTATATTATTGGCAATGAAGCTGCGGAGCGTTATAGCTTCTATGGGATGAAGTCCATTCTTACCATCTTTTTTGTAAGCCATTTGGGTATGAAGGCAGAGGAAAGTAAGGTATGGTACCATTTGTTCGTAACGGCCACTTATTTCATTCCCATAGCGGGGGCTTTGTTATCTGATATCTTTTGGGGCAAGTACAAAACCATTATGTGGCTTTCGGTGGTGTACTGTATCGGGCATTTTGTGCTGGCCTTG
The DNA here is from genome assembly GCA_033762815.1 of Chitinophagales bacterium. Classification (GTDB taxonomy): domain Bacteria; phylum Bacteroidota; class Bacteroidia; order Chitinophagales; family CAIOSU01; genus JANRLF01. The sequence continues at coordinate 54,389 of JANRLF010000001.1, forward strand.
TTTGATACGCAAGTATCAGGGGTGTTTGCTGGTTGCTTGTTGATTGCCATAGGTGCCGGCGGCATTAAGCCCTGTGTGTCCGCTCACGTAGGCGACCAGTTCGACCAATCAAGGGCGCACTTGTTTGAGAAAGCATTCACTTGGTTTTACCTCTCTATCAATGCTGGGGCGGTAATAGCCTATATCACGGCTCCCCAGTTGTTGGATAAAGCCGGACCAGCCTTGGCTTTCGGGCTTCCCGGCCTTTTGATGGTAATTGCCACTTTGGTTTTTTATGCTGGCAGAAACAAGTTCATTACCATAAAACCTGCTGGCTGGCAAGTGTACAAACAAGAGCTTTTCAGCAAAAAAGGGGCGATGCTGGTGTTGAAGTTGGTGCCGCTTTATTTGTTCTTGGCAGTTTTTTGGTCACTGTACGACCAAACAGGGGGTGCGTGGGTGTTGCAGGCCGATAGCCCTTTGATGGACAAGCATGTAAATCTTGGTTTTGTCGAATTCGACTTTTATCCCTCACAAATAGGCTTTCTTAATCCTTTAATGATAGTGGCGATGGTACCCTTATTTTCCATTATTATTTATCCTGCCCTTGGAAAGATTACCAAGCTAAACTATACCAGGAAAATAGCCATTGGTTTTTTTATCGCTTTTCTGTCCTTTGCCCTTATTTCCTGGGTGCAAATGCGCATGGATGCAGGGCACACCATGAGTATACTATGGCAAATGCTAGGGTACTTCATACTCACCATAGCTGAAATTATGATTTCGATTACCGCACTGGAGTTTTCCTATACCCAAGCACCCAATAGCATGAAGTCGTTCATTATGAGCTTTTATCTAGTGGCTGTGGCCATCGGCAATTTCTTTACCGCTATGGTGAATGTTTTTATAGCCAACCCTGACGGAAGTAGCAAATTGGCGGGTGCCTCTTATTTTTGGTTTTTTACCATCTTGATGGTGGCGGCTGCCGTGGTGTTCATCTTCTATGCGGGAACTTATAAGGAACAGACTTTCGTGCAGGATGAGAAAAATGCTGTGCACTAAGGATTAATGGAAATAAAAAAGCAAGGCTATGGGCCTTGCTTCGCATGGGATAGGTTTCAGATAGCTGATCCGTTATTTCTTTGAGGCTTTCTTTTCTTTCTTTTCCGCGCGCTTTTCTTTCAGCGTTTTGGTAGCCTCTTTCTTTACTTCTTTCTTAGCATCTTGTGATTTTGCCATAACTCATGATTTTTTTGATAGGGTTAAAACAAACAAAGGGGAAAATTATTGTCCGTAAGGGGAAACGTAGGTCTTTTGGAAGGTGGTATATTCTGTTTTCTTGTAATGGTCGCCACCAAAGTACTTTAGGATAATGTCCAATTGCGGGGGCTTTTGGAAGCCTGGAATGGGTTGAATCACGTTCAATTGTTCATCCAAAAACACTACCGTAGGGTAGCTAAGTTTACCGTTCAATAAGAAGGCAGCCAAGGCATGGTAACCCCTGTTGCGCGATGCATCGGTCACCACAAAGCTGTAATCCTTGCCATTGAAGTTGATATTGCCCGTTTGCTCGGCATTGAACTTTACCGCATAATAGTTGGCATTTACGTAGGCAATGATAGTAGGGTCTGAAAAGGTTTCCTTGTCCATCACCTTGCACCATCCGCACCAATCCGTGTACACGTCAATCATGAATTTCTTGGGCTTCTTGGCATTGCGCTTCAGTGCCTCCTCCATGGTAAGCCATTGGATGCCTTCCGGGGAGTTTTGTGCCTTCACGATGACGGGCTTAGCCAGCATCAGTATGCCCAAGAATAAGATAGAAAAAATAGGGTAGAATGGTTTCATGTAGTCGCTTTGGTTATGAATAAGTCAAAAGATATTCCATTTTGGTCGATTATACAAGCGCTTTTTAGGTTTGTAGGGCCCCCACATTGTACCTTTTCTCAATAGGCGCATGGTTGGCGGCTTCTATGCCCATTGAAATGACCTTTCTGGTTTCCAGCGGGTCGATTATTTTATCCACCCATAAGCGCGCAGCGGCATAATAGGGTGTAGTTTGTTGGTCATACCTGTCCTTTATTTTGTCCAATAGGGCCTTTTCATCTTCTGCACTAATGGTTTCCCCTTTGGCCTTCATACTGGCCACCTGTATTTGCAACAGCACCTTGGCCGCTTGCTCGCCGCCCATTACGGCTATCTTGGCCGTAGGCCAAGCCACCATCAAACGGGGGTCATAGGCCTTGCCGCACATGGCATAGTTGCCCGCACCGTAGGAATTGCCTATCACTACCGTAAACTTTGGCACTACCGAATTGGCCATGGCATTCACCATTTTCGCACCATCTTTGATGATACCGCCATGCTCCGAACGCGAACCCACCATAAAACCGGTAACATCGTGCAAGAACACAAGAGGAATTTTCTTTTGGTTGCATATCATCACAAATCGGGCGGCCTTATCCGCTGAATCGGAATAAATAACGCCACCAAACTGCATTTCGCCCTTTTTGCTTTTCACCACTTTGCGTTGGTTGGCAACAATGCCTACCGACCAACCATCAATGCGCCCATAGCCGCAAACAATGGACTTGCCATACTCCTCCTTGTACTGGGTAAACTCCGATTTATCGACCAGCCTTTCAATGATTTCCAAGGTGTCATAAGGCTTTTTGCCACCCTCGGTATAGATGCCATAAATCTCCTTTTCGTCCTTCAAGGGCAGGGCAGGGGTTATGCGGTCGAATCCAGCCTTATCAAAACTGCCTAACTGCGATACCAGTGTGCGGATGGTGTCCAAACACTCTTGGTCGTTTTTCATCTTGTAATCGGTAACGCCCGATATTTCGCTATGCGTGGTGGCACCGCCCAAGGTTTCTTGGTCAACGTCCTCGCCAATGGCAGCTTTAACCAAGTAGGGGCCTGCCAAAAAGATAGAACCCGTGCCTTCCACAATCAAGGCCTCATCGCTCATAATGGGTAAGTAGGCACCGCCCGCCACGCAACTGCCCATAATGGCGGCTATTTGCGGCACGCCCATGCTGGACAAGTGTGCATTGTTGCGGAAAATACGACCAAAATGCTCCTTATCGGCAAAAATCTCTCCCTGTAAGGGAAGGAATACCCCCGCGCTATCCACCAAGTAAATGATGGGCAGCCGGTTTTCCATGGCTATTTCCTGCGCCCTCAGGTTTTTCTTGCCCGTCATGGGGAACCAAGCACCCGCCTTCACGGTCGCGTCATTGGCCACCACAATGCATTGCCTACCTGCTATATAGCCAATGGTAACAATCACCCCCGCAGCAGGGCAACCGCCATATTCTTCATACATGTCTTGGGCGCAGAATTCGCCTATCTCCAAAGAGGGCTTCCCCTTATCGAGCAAGTATTCCACCCTTTCCCGTGCGCTCAGTTTGCCTTTTTCGTGCTGTTTCTCAATGGCTTTTTTGCCGCCGCCCAAGTAAATGGTTTCCAGTTTGCGTTTCATGCCGGACACCAGCAGCTTCATGGCGTCCTCGTTCTTGTTGAATTCCAGGTCCTGGCTCATCTAAATAATATCGTGGTAGGTGATAGGCAAATGTAGGGAATTTGTGCTTAAGTGACTAAAGTAGCCAGTGGCGGGCAACTGCAAATTGCAGATTACAAATTCCAGATTCCAAATTGCAAATTACAGATTCCAGATTGCTCGTCCTTGTCTCCAGACGAGATTGCAAAGGACTATGCGTCTCAAGACGGAACAAACCAATATGATTTTTGTCACCTTGTTAGCAGCTGCAAACCATTACCTTTGCACCGATATGGGTTTTTTGAAAGTGAGCGACTTTTCGGGGGCTAGTGAAGCCTTGGAAATACCCGAGGGCATCAGCTTGAACCTGATGGAATTGCTGAAGGCCTGTGAATATCCGGTAGCGGGCACTTGTGGCGGTATGGGTATCTGCGGTTCTTGCCATATCAATGTATTGAAGGGTCAAGACCAACTGCCCGAAATGGGCGACCAGGAAAGCGAAACCTTGGACACCCTGCCCGTTATTTCCGTAAGTAGCCGATTGGCTTGCCAAATACAGGTATCGCCCGCATTGGATGGCTTGGAAATACAAATTATGGAACCCGCTTAGTGCTTGTAAGCCGCCTGTATGCGCTGTTCCAAATCGGGCTGCACGCTATCGCAAGTGATAAAGTAGCGCATGATGTCGGCATAGTTTTCCTGCAGCAAGGATTGGAAATGATAATCGCTGATGTTCCTTGCCCTTCGGCCCCTGCGGAATGCCACCTGGAACACCGACCAATAATCCGGTAACAACAAGCAGGAACCCGCCGCCAATAGATTGAACAACGACCGCTTGCCGTTGCCCAGCAAGAACACCTGCAAGGCCACTTCGTCCACCGTATCGGTGCCATAAGCGGTAAGCACATGGAATACGTCGTGCCTTTCTACCTTGGGAATGGGCTCCAAGTGATTGCTTTGCAGAAAGCTGCCAATCCTTCTGCCCAAAGAGCCCGGAGGATAGGCCAGTAAGTCGCTGGTTGTTAGTTTCCATGCGCCCCGATGGAAGTGGAGGCAGCTATGCATGGCAAGCATCTTATCCAGTGTCCAAAAGATGAGTTTCCCTCTTAGGACTGGTTGGTGGGGATAAGCTATCTGCATACTTTTTCTGTTTTTAAAAGCACTTTGAAATTCAAAGTTAATAACGAAAGCTAAGAATTGATATTGTGGCGAAAGAAATATTTGCATGTTGGAACATTAATCGATACATTTGCATTTATCAATAGGTTATGAGCGAATTGACTTGGAAACAGGTAGAGAAAATATCTAAGGCCTTGGGCGATACCAACAGGCTGAAGATACTGCACCATATCTCCAAAAAAGGGGGCTGTGGCCAATGTGCGGAAATCAACGAAGTAATCGATTTGGCGCAGCCGTCCATTAGCCACCACATCAAGATACTGATTGAAGCTGGACTGGTAGAATCAGAAAAGGAGGGTAGGAACCAAAAATATACCTTGAACGAAAACGTCTTGAAAACTTATACGGAAACCATTTCCCGCCTTTCGGCCAGTGTTGGCTGATTTTTTTTTGGAAAACCCATCGAAATATTTAAATCAATAGATAAAATGTAACAACATGAAAAACCAACCCGCTTTCAGCCCTTACCAAATGGGCAACATTCAATTGAACAACCGCATTGTAATGGCCCCTATGACGCGCTCAAGGGCAATAGGCAATGTGCCCAATGACTTGATGGCCGATTTTTATGCAGCACGGGCCTCAGCCGGCCTATTGATTACCGAAGGTACCAGTCCTTCAAAGAACGGCTTGGGCTACGCCCGCATACCCGGTATATTTAGCCAAGAGCAAGTGGCAGGATGGAAGAAAGTGACCGATGCCGTGCACGCCAAAGGAGGCAAAATCTTTCTACAAGTGATGCATACCGGCAGGGTGACTCATCCCTTGAACTTGCCAGCGGGGGGACGAGTTTTAGCCCCTTCCGCCATAGCAGCCAAGGGCGAAATGTGGACAGATGCGCAAGGCATGCAGGCCCAGCCCGTACCACATGCATTCACTAAGTCAGAATTGGCCGAAACCAAGCAGGAGTATGTAGATGCCGCCAAAAATGCCGTTGCCGCAAGCTTTGATGGTATAGAGCTGCACGGTGCCAATGGTTATTTATTGGAGCAATTCTTATCTCCTTTCAGCAATACCCGTGGCGATGAATATGGTGGCAGCATTGAAAACCGCGCCCGCTTTGTAATTGAGGTGGCCCAAGCTGCCGCAGATGCCATTGGAAAGGAAAAGGTGGCCATTCGTGTTTCGCCGTACGGGGTATATAACGATATGCCTTTGTATGAGGAAATCGACCAAACCTATACTTACTTGGCGGAGCAATTGAATCGTATCGGCATAGCCTACATCCACATTGTTGACCACAGCAGCCAGGGTGCGCCTGAAGTACCTTGGAGCATCAAGCAGGCCATTCGTAAGGCTTTCAAAAACACCTTGATACTGTCAGGGGGTTATGATTTGGAAAGGGCCAATGCGGACATTGATAGCGGTGCCGCCGATTTGGTAGCTTTTGGCAGACCGTTCATAAATAATCCTGATTTGATTGCGCGCTTCCAAAACGGATGGCCGCTCAATACCGAAATGGATTTCAGTACCTTCTACACTCCAGGCGAAAAAGGCTATACGGACTATCCCGTGTACCAGCCTGAAAGTGCCACTGCATAAGTTTTGGTTGGTAAGTAAGGCAAGCACTTTTAGGGGGCTTGCCTTATTTTTTTGCTTCCCTTTTTCAGGTAAGTAAAAAATCCCTACCTTTGCCGTCCGGGCAAGGCTTATACGACCAGCTCCTGCTGAATCCCCCCAGATCTTGATCGAAGCAAGGGTAGGCGGTTGAGCGGTGCGATGTAGGTCCTTGCCTTTTTTTATTTCCCCAACTTTACAATTTTGCCACTTTCGCTGCGTCAGCAGTATTACTATCCCGAATTTGCTAACTTTGCGGCGCGCGGGTCACCCGACCAATAGGCTCTGATGCAGGAAACACTCGAATTTTTACTGAAGTTTACCAACCCTGAGTTTGTTATCCAGTACGGCGGGCTAACGTTGCTGCTGACTATCGTATTTATTGAGTCGGGGCTTTTCTTCGGTTTTTTCCTGCCCGGCGACTCGCTGTTGTTCACGGCAGGTCTGCTTACCAGTACCGGCCACCTGCATACCCCTATCTATTTCCTGTTGCTATACATTATGCTGGCCTGTACGGTGGGTTCGCTGGTGGGCTATCTTTTCGGCTTCCGCATGGGCACCTATCTCGACCATAAAAAGGATACCCTCTTTTTCAAGAAAAAGCATATCAACCTTACGCGGGGCTTCTACGAAAAGCACGACCGCATGACCTTTGTCGTGGGCCGTTTCCTGCCCATCATCCGCACCTTTGTGCCCATTATTGCAGGCATGATACGCATGGAGTGGCACCGCTTCATGTTCCTTAATGTATTGGGCTGTGTATGTTGGGTCAGTGTGATGGTGCTATCGGGCTTTTTCTTGGGCCAAATTTTCCCCGGCATCATCCATTACCTGGAGTATATCGTCATTGCCCTTGTGGTCATTACCATCATACCTGTTATCCGTACCTACCTGCGCGAGCGCAAACGCTTAAAGCAGTTGCCGGAGGAGTGATTATCGGTAGCTTTGTAACGCGGTAGGCAACATCAGCAGAAAGGGCAAGCACCGTTCCCAGTGCAAGGCATAATAATTGTATCCTAAAGCAATATGTTGATAGTAGGCGGGCCGATGGTCCCAATAATATTTTTCGGTATTGATGCCCCAAGCTCCATAGCCCAATTTGGAGGCGATAAACCACTTTTCCAATAGCCTGGCCGCCCTACCATTGCCATCGGCAAAGGGGTGTATCATGGCTATCCATAAGTGTATCATCGAAGCATAATAACAGGTTGCTTCAAAACTCAATTCCAATCTGCCCAATTCAGCAATGTCATGGAACAATTTGGCCATCTCTTGCCCTACCAAATCGGCCTCTACTGCCATATACACGGGCCTGCCCGATATGCTGTCGAATACCCCAATGGGTCCTTTTCGGTATTTGCCCTGCTCCCTTTTTTTTAGCAAGGTGTTCGATAATACTCTGTGCGCCTGTAGAAAGTTGGCCAAGGATATCCCGTTCAGAGAGGCGTAACGATAGGCCGTCACCAAATCCTCTATTTCCTTCATTTCCTTGCTTTGCTTGGGCTTCTGCCTGTTGCGCATGAAGCTGTTGATGTCCAAACTATTGCCCTCAATTTTTGCGGAATATAAGGAGGAGGCAATGACGTAATGCTCAAAATCGGGCAAAGAAGTAGCGCCTGAGTAGGCTAAAGGCATTAAATCGATGCCCGATGTCTTTAGCTGGGCCAGGTAAGCGGGCAGCCATTCATCGGAAATCATTTGCCAAGGTGTTTCCATGTCGTAAACATAATCAATAGTTCAACATACTGGGTAAATGCTTAAGGGGGCTTTCCCCAACTCTATGGTGACCCATGCTGCTTTTTTGGGGCTTAGATGATGTATACCCTATCTTTGCCCCATGCAACTGTGGCTGCCCTTGCGCTTGCTGGTCAATAGCAACCTGTTTATTTCCATCTGCGCCCTGTGCATGGTGTGGGTCACTTACCTGCAACTGGAACTGTCCATTGTGTGGTGGCCCCTGCCCGTTTTTGTGTTTTTTGCCACTCTGTTCATCTACAACTGGCACCGACTGCTCAGCATGGACAAGCGTGCCCAGTACGGGCAGCCCGGCATGCACCACTGGATATTGGCCCACCGCCGCTCGGCCATTATCCCCATTGCCAGCAGTGCTTTGGTCATGGCTATTGGCTTTTGGTACCTCAATACCCGTATACAGCTCTGCCTGGCCCTGTTGGGCATATTGGCCATGGCCTATGCCGTGCCCGTGCTGCGCTGGCGGCAGGGCCTTATCAAGTTGCGCGATATCGGTATCTTCAAGCCCTTCCTGCTGGCCAGCGTGTGGACGGGCGCCACCGCCCTGTTGCCCATGCTGGAACTTAATGCGCCCTTAAGCCGGGAGTGGCTGTTGCTGCTTGCCCAACGCTGGTTTTTCATGGCGGCCCTCTGCATCCCTTTCGATGTGAAGGACATGGCCTACGACCGCGCCACCATGCATTCGCCTACCTTGCCCATCCGCCTGGGTCTGGCGAAAACCAAGGCCATTGCCGTTGTCTTATTGGCGGGCTACCTGTTCATAGCCTTTGTAAGGATAGGCTGTCAGCCCGCCCTGCTGGGCTATGCCCTCAGCTTTGTGTACGTGCTCTTCCTCCTGCTGCGCAACAAAACCACCGACCCCGAGCACTACTACACCTTCTGGCTCGACGGGGCTATGATTTTGCAGTTGGTGGGGGTGGGTGGTTATTTCCTGAAAATAGTTTGGTAATGGTAATTATCAATAGTTTTAACGAAGCTATTTTATTGCTTCTATTTAACCAGAATCATCAAATAATATTTAGATAGTTTTTTTATATTTCGCCAATGCACCAAGGAATTTATGAAGAGCTCATTAGTAAGCTTGTAAAATCTAAAATAGAAAATTTAGGGAAAGAACAGTTTTACATTAAGGAATCCCCTATCGATCGTACGGAAGCAGCGACAATTTTATCTAATTACTTGGCAGTTACATTGCGTAAAGCATTCAATTCTATTAAAAGCAGTGATTCTCTGGAAAGACAAATAGAGATATCTAATATGATAATCATTCTTTTGAGGGACGAGCTTTCGAAAACAGAGTTCAATGATGATATTATTGAAGAAAATGGTAGAATTTTAAAAGCTGTTTTTTCAAAAGTAGATGCATCTTTCTCAGATTTTGACAGTCATTTAGATGAAATTACACCCTATACCCGCTTATCATATAGTGAATTATTTACGGGTGGAAATGTAGGTATTTCTTTAGATAGTGAGCTAAGAAAAGAGATATTGTCAGCTGATAGGATTGACTTGTTAGTTTCATTTATAAAGTGGAATGGTATAAGAATATTGGAGAAAGAACTTAGGGAATTTACTAATCGAGGGGGTAAACTACGAGTAATCACAACTACATATATCGGTGCAACCGATGCAAAAGCTGTAGAATTTATTGCGGCGTTGCCGAACACCGAAATTAAAATATCTTATAATGTTAACTCCGAAAGACTACATGCTAAAGCATATCTCTTTTATCGGAATAGCAGTTTTCATACAGCTTATATAGGATCATCTAATTTCTCGAAAACAGCGCTAACAAGTGGTCTTGAATGGAATCTTAAAATTACTACCAAAGAAATTAGTCATGTAATTGATAAGTTTGAAAAGACCTTTGACACCTATTGGCAGAATCTTGATTTTGAAAGCTATCACATTTCTACGCATAAAGAAAAGTTAATCAATGCCTTAGACAAAGGAAAGACCGACAATAGCTACACTCCAACTACCTTTTTTGATCTTAAGCCTCATCCATTTCAGCAGGAAATCTTGGAAAAATTAGAGGCAGAAAGAAGTATTCACCGTAGCTTCAGGAATTTGATCGTTGCTGCAACTGGTACCGGAAAAACTGTGATATCTGCATTTGATTACAAAGCATTCAGGAATGCTAATTCTTCTTCTAAACTCTTGTTTGTAGCTCATAGAAAGGAAATATTACAACAAGCTCAAGCCAAGTTTCAAGGTGTATTGCGGGATAACAATTTTGGTGAACTCTGGGTTGATGGTGCTTTACCAAAAAATTATGAACATGTCTTTGCCTCGATACAAACTTTAAATAACCAGATTGAAAGTCTCCATCTCTCTAAGAGGTATTATGACTATATAATCATAGATGAAGTGCACCATATTGCTGCTTCGTCTTATCGAATTGTTCTAAATCACTTTGAACCAAAAATACTTTTGGGGTTAACAGCTACCCCAGAAAGAATGGATGGGGAGAATATTCTTGAAGATTTCAATGGTAAGATAGCTGCGGAAATTAGATTGCCAGAAGCATTGAACAAAAAATTGTTATGCCCTTTTCAATATTTTGGTATCACGGATAGCATTGACCTGTCCGGAGTTACATGGTCACGGGGTCGGTACCTACCAAGTGAATTAAGTAGTATTTATATTAAAAGCGATAAGCGTGTCGGAGAAATTATTTCAAACCTTGAAAAATATTTGTGTAATAAAAATGATGTTAGGGCTTTGGGATTCTGTATCACTCAAGAGCATGCTATTTTTATGGCTAAAAAATTCAATGAAATTGGATTAAAAGCCAGTTTCTTGGTTAGCAATATGGTAAGCGATAGAGAGAATATAAGGATACAATTGGAAAAGAAAGAAATTAACTATCTTTTTGTAGTCGATATTTTTAATGAGGGTGTTGACATACCTGAAATTGATACAGTGCTATTTTTAAGACCTACTGAAAGTTTAACTGTATTCCTTCAACAATTAGGTAGGGGACTACGGTTAGCAGATAGTAAAGAATGTTTGACAGTTCTTGATTTTGTAGGTAATGCAAGGCCAGAATATGATTTTGAAGGAAAATTCCGGGCATTGGTTGGAAAAACCAATACTTCCATAAAAAAGGAAATTGAGGACGAGTTTCCTCATCTACCATTAGGTTGTTCTATTGTTTTAGAGAAGAAAGCGAAGGAATTCATCCTAAGCAACATTAAACAAGCCACTAAACTTAATAGAAATGCGATACTACAAAGAATAAAAAACTATGAACATCAAACGTCGTTGCCTTTAACATTAAAAAATTTTATTGAATTTTATCAGATTCCATTGCAAAGTTTGTACAGTAAAGGAAGTTGGAGAAGACTTTGTGCTGAAGCTGGCAAGTTCAAAAACTTTGAAAGCCTAAATGAAAAGCAAATAGTAACGACGATTCTAAAAAAATGGCTCTCAACTAACTCTTTTACTTATTTTGACTTTATAAGAAAGTTGGCTTCACAATATTTCAGAGTTAACATTGAAAAATTAAATTCTATTGACCAATCCATGTGTTTAATGCTTCATTATGATATTAATAGAAAAATAGAATTTGTTGATTTGCAGAGCAGTATAGATAATTTGGGTATGAATATGGCGCTTTGCGAAGAAATTGTTGAATTGATGGAAGTGCTTATAAGCAGAATTTCTTTTAAAGAGATCAGTCCTGAATTGCCTTATGATCAGCCTTTGATGATTCATTCCCGATATACCAGAGATCAAATATTGGTTGCATTTGGATTAAGCACTTTTAAGGAAAAATCTTCTAATAGGGAAGGCGTAGCAGAGAATACGAGGTTAAATACAGAAATATTGTTTATAGATTTAATAAAATCAGAGGAAAACTTTTCACCAACAACTATGTATGATGATTACGCTATAAATGAGAGATTATTCCATTGGCAATCTCAGAATCAAACACGTCCAGATTTGGGCAAAGGGCTAACCTATATTAAGCAGAAAGAGAATGGGAAGAAAATTTTACTTTTCGTTAGAGAAAAAGCGAAAGATGAATTTGGGAATACAATGGGTTATGTTTTTATAGGTGAAGGTAAATTTATTGAGTATAATGGTTCAAAACCCATGAATATTAAATGGGAGCTTAAGGAACCATTACCACCATATTTATGGAAGGATTCAGCGAAGCTTTCAATAAGTTAAATGTATTGTTGTATATAGCTATTAGACGCAAATTTGAATTTAGATCTCAAAAAATCTCTTACATTTCCATAGAAAATCACCGCCCCCCCAAAAAATCCCCCCCCCATCCCAAACAAATCTCGCACTAAGTACTTTTATTTATAGTAGGCGGTGGAGAGAAGGGCGGAGAAAGTGAAAAATGCACGAAAAAAGCGGGTATGTTTTTATAAGTCGCTGAAAATAAAACGGCTAGGGGCGGTCGTTTTAATACGTTATGGAAACGTTTTCAGTACGTTTTCGATACAAAACCGCATTTTTATGGTACGTTTTCAGTACGTTTTCGGTATGAATTGGAACGAAATGGGCCGGAGTGATAAGGCCACTAACAGCGCAGTGGGGCGGGGCTATACATTAAACCTAAAGTGCATTACGTCGCCATCGAGCACCACATATTCCTTGCCCTCCACGTTCAGTTTGCCGGCATCGCGGCAGGCGCTCTCCGAACCGTACTTCACGTAGTCATCGTAATGGATGACTTCGGCCCGTATGAAGCCCTTCTCAAAATCGGTATGGATAACGCCCGCGGCCTGTGGGGCCTTGGTACCTACTTGTATGGTCCAGGCGCGCACCTCCTTCACCCCGGCGGTAAAGTAGGTAATCAGCTTCAGCAGGCTATATGATTTCTTGATCAACCTGGCCACGCCGGGTTCGCTAAGGCCCATCTCCTCAAGGAACATCATGCGGTCGTCGTACGATTCGAATTCGGCGATGTCGGCCTCCGTGGCGGCGCATACGTTGATTACTTCGGCATCCTCGTCCTTAACGGCCGCCTTTACCGCCTCCACATGGCGGTTGCCGCTCACCACCGATTTATCGTCAACGTTGCACACGTACAGCACGGGCTTGGCGGTAAGCAGGTGCAGGGGGGCAAAATACTTGGCGGCATCGTCCTTGTCAATCGCAAAGGCCCGCACCGATTTGCCCTGTTCCAAATGGCCTTTTAGTGCCGTTATCAGCTCCAGTTCGCGTTGTGCCTCCTTGTCGCCACTTTTGGCAGCCTTCTGTACCTTGTTGATTTGCTTCTCCACGGTTTCCAAATCCTTGAGCTGCAATTCGGTATCGATAATTTCCTTGTCGCGTACGGGGTCCACTGAGCCGTCCACGTGCACCACGTTGTCATCGTCAAAGCAGCGCAGTACGTGTATAATGGCATCAGTGTTCCTAATGTTGCCTAAAAATTGGTTGCCCAGGCCCTCGCCCTTGCTGGCGCCCTTTACCAGGCCGGCAATGTCCACTATCTCCACGGTGGTGGGCACAACCTTTTCCGGCTTCACTAGGCTTTCCAGCTTAATAAGGCGTTCATCGGGCACGGTGATGGTGCCCACGTTGGGCTCAATGGTGCAAAAGGGATAATTGGCCGATTGGGCCTTGGCATTGGAGAGTGCATTGAACAAGGTGGACTTTCCTACGTTGGGCAGGCCAACGATACCGCATTGAAGGGCCATGGATTTCGTAATTTTTGAGGCTGCAAATATAGCCTTTTAACGGCTTAGCTGGGGGATAGGTCGGCTAATTTTAAAAATTTATCGCATTCAAGGTTCAATCAGGCTTTTTTTTAGCAATTTTGACCCCACTTTATGTTTGAATTTCATCCTGAATATTGAGTGGCAGGCTAATTTCTTGAAATGGACATCCACAGTAAGGCCCACAAATTATCGGCGGCCGGCTTATTGATTACCCTGGGCATTATTTACGGAGACATCGGTACATCGCCCCTTTACGTGATGAAGGCCATTGTGGGCGATGACCCTATCAACAGCCTTACGGTGTTGGGGGGCATATCGGCGGTGTTCTGGACCCTCACCCTGCAAACCACCCTTAAGTATGTAACGCTTACCCTGCAGGCCGATAACAAGGGCGAGGGGGGTATCTTTTCTTTATACGCTTTGGTACGGCGCACTAAGCGCAAGTGGCTCATCCTGCCCGCCATTATAGGGGGCTGTACCCTCCTGGCCGATGGCATTATCACCCCGCCTATTTCCGTGGCTTCTGCCGTGGAAGGTTTAAGGGTGCTGCCTTGGTTGGCCGATATACCCACGGTGCCTATCGTCATCGCCATTTTGGTAGGCTTGTTCGTTATACAGCAGTTCGGTACCAAAAGGGTGGGCAACCTGTTCGGGCCCATTATGCTGGTTTGGTTTTGCATGCTAGGTGCCCTGGGCATTTCGCAAATAGCTACTCACTGGGCGGTGCTGAAGGCATTGAACCCCTACTATGCCTACCAAATGATTGTCAATTATCCGGGTGGTTTTTGGTTGCTGGGGGCAGTGTTTTTGTGTACTACGGGTGCAGAAGCCCTATACTCCGACCTTGGCCACTGCGGAAAACAGAATATCCGCATCAGTTGGGTATTTGTTAAAACCATGCTGCTGCTCAACTACTTTGGCCAGGGGGCATGGCTGCTAAAGCATGAAGGCCAATTGCTGCCTGAGAACCCTTTCTATGGCATCATGCCCGAGTGGTTCGTTATACCAGGTATCATCATCGCTACCTGTGCAGCGGTGGTGGCCAGCCAGGCCTTGTTGAGTGGTTCGTTCACACTCATCAACGAGGCTATCCGCCTCAATTTTTGGCCCAAGATGAAAATCAACTATCCCACCGATTTGCAAGGGCAGTTGTACATTCCCTTCATCAACTGGCTGTTGCTGGCGGGCTGTATCGGTGTGGTGCTACATTTCGAGGAATCGTCTGCCATGGAAGCCGCTTACGGCTTGGCCATTGTGCTTACCATGTTGATGACCAGCACCTTGTTGGTGTATTACATGTTCCTTAAGCGCTTCCATATAGCCCTTATTATAGGGTTCATTCTCACCTACGGATTGGTGGAAACGGCCTTCTTGGTAGCCAATTTGGAGAAGTTCACGCATGGCGGCTTTATTACGCTCATCATTGGCGGATTTTTGTTCAGCATTATGTGGGTGTGGTACAATGCACGCCGTATCAGGAACCGATATGTGGAGTTTGTGAAACTGGAGGATTACCTGGTGCTGCTGCGCGATTTGTCAAATGACGGTACGGTCAGCAAATACGCTACTCACTTGGTGTATCTTACCAGTGCCAACAACAGTGATGAGATAGAGAGCAAAATCATGTATTCCATTTTGCAAAAGCAGCCCAAGCGTGCCGATATCTACTGGTTCGTGCACGTGGACGTGGTGGACGAGCCCTACAAAATGTCTTACAAGATAGAGACCCTTTTGGAACAGGATGTGATAAGGGTCGATTTCAAACTGGGCTTTAGGGTGGCCCCGCGCATCAACCTGTTTTTCAGGAAGGTTGTGGAAGATTTGGTGCGCAACGATGAGGTGGACATTACTAGCCGCTATGCCTCGTTGAACAAAAACAACATTATCGGCGACTTCCGATTTGTGGTTATCGAGAAGGTCATCTCGCACGAAAATGAATTGCCCTTCTATGAAAACCTGATGCTGGACATGTATGAGGTGCTGAAAATGTTCTCGCTTTCCGAAGAAAAGGCTTTTGGCCTGGATACCAGCTCCGTGGAGGTGGAAAAAGTGCCCCTGGTCATTTCCCCCGGCCGTGACATTAAGCTTAAGAGGATTAAGAATTGAGGGGGCGAAATTCCTCCAAATTCCTTTAAAATTAATGCACCTAGTACAAGCCAGATTCCCTTTTGGTGTGACAGAAAGGACAATAGCTTTCATAAATAATCAACATTATTTTAATTTGGGTTTTAGGAGAAGTTTCTTTGCCTTACCCATCATCTTATCCAAGCTTATGAGAGGAATATTGTTTTTTCTGCTGTTCGTGAATTCGGTTGTTTATGGCCAGACGGCACAGGTGAAAGGTTCGGTAAAAGATAAGGATTCGGGTACCGAGATTGGCTTTGCATCCTTACAAGTAGTAGGTACCCAAAGTGGGGTGGTCTGCAGTTCAAATGGGGATTTCGAAATATCCCTTCCCCATTCTTTGCAGGATACGCTGATTGAAGTGCGCGCATTGGGCTATAAAAGTAAGCGAATGACCCTAGCGCAGCTTTCCGCTACGCCCATTATTTATTTGGAAACAGACCCCGTGCAGTTGCAGGAGGTGATTGTGAAGGCATCATCGCGCAAGCCATTGACCGCTAAGGACATTGAAGAAATGGTGGTAAAAGTAAAAGATGGGGTGTACTTTTCGAATACGGAAGTATCGAATTATTTATATCAGTATTTTCTGGCGGAAGTTTGTGTTCGAAACGACTCCTTATGCCGCATTGCGACTATTGACCAAATCGTGTTACAAGACTTTGACCTATCGCCGGAGCAATTTATGCAGTTCTTCAAAAACAAGTTGTTCGAGCAATATCCCGCTTGTAACATGAGTTGGCAAGGAGCCACCCTGTTCTGTTCTTGGCTGACGGAAAAATATGGTTCTTTCGAAAATAGGAAGTATAAACAGGCTGTTTTTTCCTTACCCACGCCTGAGGATTGGACTTATGCCGCAAGAGGCACCGGGACCGGCAAGTTTCCTTGGCCTGGAGACCTGCCATTTGTAATCAACAAAGATTCATCAGTAACCCGCTACTGCAACTATAGGGATTTGGCACGGGAAGACAGTAGTAAACAAGTATTTTACGCTCCAGTAAAGAGCTATTACAAAAGCAAATTCGGGCTGTACAATGTGTGCGGCAATGTGGCAGAAATGACTTCCCTCCCAGACGTATTCATGGGAGGGAGCTTTTACAGCGACAGTACCCAGGTAGGAGTGCAGCGAACTTCCGATAAGCGCGTTACTGCCCCCTCTATTTATGTAGGTTTCAGGTTCGTATTGACTAATTAGGGTAATTTTCATAAATGTTAATGCACAATTTAAGGTTGTATCCTTTTGTTAGCATTACTTACCACTAAATCTGCTATGCTTACTATATGTACCCATTTAGCAGATTTTTTTCCAGCCTGTTTGCAAATGTGGTACTAAATGCTTTTCATACTATTAGTATTGAGTATCAAGTATCGAGTATGAAGACAAGAGACGCACTTGTCGCGCTGATTGAGGTAAGACACTATAAAAGGTACACTTCATTTTAGCTTTCCCCGTTCTTCAATATTTCTTAGCTTCGAACCTATAATCGATAAGCTATGCCAATACTGAAATTGATGTCTTGGAACGTAAACGGAATCAGGGCAGCCCAAAAGAAGGGTTTTATGGAATGGTTCCAATCGCAAGACAGCGATATTGTTTGTATTCAGGAAACAAAAGTACAGCCCGAACAAATCCCGACGGAAGTAAAAGAGATGCCAGGCTACCATACCTATTTTACTTGTGCTGCGCAAAAAGGATACAGCGGTGTAGGGCTTTTCAGCAAACAGCAGCCACTAAAGGTTGATACTGGCTTTGGCTGTGACCCCATATACGATACCGAAGGCCGCATCATTTGTGCCGAATACCCTGAATTTGTGCTGTACGGCATTTATTTCCCCAATGGCCAACGGGGCGATGAAAGGCTTAATTATAAACTGGGCTTCTACGATACTTTTCTTGACCATGCCAATGAGCAAAGGGCAAAGGGGAAAAGCGTCATCATTTGTGGCGATGTAAATACTGCCCATAAAGAGATTGACTTGGCCAGGCCAAAGGAAAACTCCAAAATTTCAGGTTTTTTGCCCCAGGAAAGGGCCTGGGTTGATAAGCTGGTGGCAAATGGCTACCATGATACCCTTCGCCTATTCACGGCGGAAGGCAACCAATACACATACTGGGATCAACGCTTTAGGGCAAGGGAACGCAATGTGGGCTGGCGCATTGATTATTTTTTTGTTAGTGAAGATTTAAAGGATAAGGTAAAATCTGCCTTTATACAGCCTGATATTATGGGCTCTGACCACTGCCCGATAGGGATTACCGTTGAATTATGAACTGCTGAGTATTGTTAATAAATTGAATGGGCGATAGCTTTAAGCATAACAGCTAGTTTAAGTAAATTTACCGCTCAAGTACAAGAGCATGGACAAAAAGGTGGTGTTAATGATTCTAGATGGCTGGGGCATCGCCACCGACCCTAAGGTATCTGCCATTGACCAAGCCAATACACTCGTATATCGCCAGCTATTAGCCACTTATCCCCATAGCAAATTAGAAGCATCAGGCCTAGCAGTTGGGCTCCCCTCAGGGCAAATCGGGAACTCGGAAGTAGGCCATATGAATATAGGTGCAGGCAGGGTGGTGTACCAAATGCTGGTACGCATCAATAAAGATGTGGAAGAAGGCAAACTTGGGCTAAATGATGAATTGATAGCCTCTTTTAATTATGCCAAGGAAAAGGATGTAAAAGTGCATCTCATAGGCTTAGTTTCCGATGGTGGTGTACATTCCCATATTGACCATTTAAAGGGCCTGTTAACTGCCGCAAACAACCATGGCCTTGAAAAGGTTTTCATACATGCCTTTACCGATGGCCGTGATTGCGACCCACACAGTGGCTTAGGATTTATAGCGGAAACCGAAAAGCACTGCCAAGCCACCACGGGCAAAATCGCTACGGTAATAGGCCGCTATTATTCCATGGACAGGGACAACCGCTGGGAGCGCATCGCAGAGGCATACCATCTATTGGTAAATGGAAAAGGCACTCCGTTCAAGTCGGCTTTAGAAGGTATACAAGTTTCTTATGATGCCGGAATAAGCGATGAGTTTATTAAGCCCATAGCCATAGTGGATGAGGAGGGAAATGCCTTTGCGACCATTGAGCCGGATGACGTGGTGATTTATTTCAATTTCCGTACTGATAGAGGCAGGGAATTGACCATTGCTCTCAGCCAAGAAGACCATCCTGAGCACCACATGCACGCATTGCCCTTGTACTATGTCACCATGTCCAGCTACGACGATACCTTTAAAAATGTTCAAATCCTTTACCATAAGGACAGCTTGGAGAATACCTTGGGAGAAGTACTGAGCAAACATGGGAAAAAGCAACTGCGCATAGCGGAAACAGAAAAATATCCGCATGTAACCTTTTTCTTCTCAGGCGGTAGAGAAGCACCTTTTGATGGGGAGCAACGGATATTGGCCCCATCGCCGAAAGTGGCGACTTATGATTTGAAGCCAGAAATGAGCGCTTTCGACATCAAAGACCGTTTGGTGCCTGAATTGTATAAAAAGGAGCTCGATTTTGTTTGCCTTAACTTTGCCAATGCTGACATGGTGGGCCATACCGGCGTTTTTGAAGCAGCGGTAAAAGCTTGCGAAGCAGTGGACACTTGTATGGGCAATGTTGTAGATGCCGCACTGGAAAATGATTATTGCTTAATCATCATTGCCGACCATGGCAATTCCGATATTATGATTAACCCCGACGGAAGCCCCAATACGGCACACACTACCAATTTAGTGCCTTGTATCATGGTAGACAAAAGCGAGCGCATCCCTATCAAAAATGGTAAGTTGGGCGACTTAGCTCCAACCATTTTGACCCTGATGGGCTTACCAATTCCCCCAGAAATGACCGGTGAAGTTTTAATATAAAGGGCAGCTATGGCAAACCGTTGGGCAATAACCGATATACATGGCTGCAGCCGTACCTTTAAGCGGCTTATTAAAAAGCTGGATTTAAAGCCCGAGGATGAGCTCTACCTTTTAGGGGACTATATTGACAGGGGGCCTAATAGCCGGAAGGTAATCAAGCAAATTTTAAAGCTACAGGCTGCCGGGCTACATGTTCGCTGCCTGAGGGGCAACAGGGAAGACATGTTGCTGCGCACTTTGGAAGACCCCCTCTTGATTCCCGCTTGGACCAGAAATGGAGGCAGGGCCACACTGAAAAGTTTCAAAGTAAAGAAGGCAGCCGATATCAAGGAAAAGTACCTCCACTTTATGAGGGAGTTGGAATATTATATCGTTCTAGACGATTTTGTATTAGTGCATGCCGGGCTGAACTTTATCGAAAAAGACCCCTTTGCGGACAAGCATGCCATGCTGTGGTTGCGCAGCTCAAGGATTATTCCGGCTAAAATAGGCCATAGGCGGTTGTTGCATGGTCACACCCCTACCCCTTTGAAACGAATCAGGGAAACCCTGAAGAAGAAAAGCGCCATCGATTTGAACATAGACAATGGCTGTGTATATGCCAATGTAGCTGATAAAGGTAACCTGGTGGCCTTGGAGTTAAACACCTTGGAACTAATGG
The DNA here is from genome assembly GCA_033762815.1 of Chitinophagales bacterium. Taxonomy (GTDB): domain Bacteria; phylum Bacteroidota; class Bacteroidia; order Chitinophagales; family CAIOSU01; genus JANRLF01. The sequence continues at coordinate 74,707 of JANRLF010000001.1, forward strand.
TGCAGAAAAATGTGGACTTGCCAATAAGCAACAGAATTGCACAAGTGAGCATCAAAATAAAGAAGTAATCCAAGCAACCCATTGCATTTGGGGGGCGTAATCATTTAAACTGTTCTTATGAAACTTCGCTTAGCCATCGTTTTCTCTTTCTTATTATTGACCCTGGCAGTTTCCGCACAAAAGTTGGAAGACGTAGTGTACCTAAAAAATGGCAGTGTCATTAGGGGCACTATCTTGGAGCAGCAACCTGAGGGCAATATCAAAATCAGCATTATGGGCGGCAGTGTGCTGGTATATAAAATGGAAGAGGTGGACAGGATTGTAAAAGAGGAAGTGCTCTCCACCTCTAAGCCGAAGAAAGATATATTCATCCATCACCGTGGATTTCTGCACCAAACCCAATTGGGAACCATGATGGCCAGCAAGGATGGTTATGGCCTGCAAGCGGGTTTCAATCTACAAACCGTCAATGGCTATCGAGTTTTTCCCCAACTATATGTGGGCGCAGGTGTAGGCTTGGATATATACAAGTACTATCAAGAAACCTATTTACCGGTATTCTTTAGAATTGGTGGTGAAGCCATCAAAAAACGCATCAGCCCCCATTACTTTGCCAGCGTGGGCTATTCCTGGATTTTAAATGCCGCTGACATGGAGTATGATTATGCCACCTACAAAGGAGGCATAATGTACGAAGCTGGCATTGGCATGACCGTGCACACCCGCAGTAAGATATCATGGTTGCTAAGCCTAGGTTATAAAGCCCACTATAGCGAAAAAACCTATAACTACTATTATATTGAAGGCGATGGATACAGCAATATCATGAGCCGCAACTACCAGCGCATCACCATAAGTACCGGCTTTCAGTTTTAAGGCTGTTGATGGGCATTCATCGCTTTGCGCACACTGCCGTGCAGCAACAATAATGATTTCGCCGTTTCGTAATCCACTCGTAAAGCCTCTACCAACATGCGGGCACCACGGTCCACCAGCTTATCATTGCTAAGCTGCATATCCACCATTTTATTGTCCTGTACCCTGCCCAGCTTAATCATCACGGAGGTGCTTATCATGTTCAGCACCAGCTTCTGTGCCGTACCGGCTTTCATACGGGTACTTCCCGTAACAAACTCGGGACCGGTGACCACTTCAATGGCATGGTTGGCCACTTGGCTAATCGGCGCATGGGGGTTGCAGGTGATACAGCCCGTAAGGATACCCTGTTGCTGGCAACTGCGTAAAGCGTTAATTACATAAGGCGTGGTACCTGATGCGGCTATACCCACCACCACATCGGTATTGGAAATAGCATATTGCTGTAAATCCTTCCATCCTTGGTTAGGGTCATCTTCCGCACCTTCCACGGCTTGCCTGATGGCCCCATCGCCTCCTGCAATCAAGCCTACCACCATACCCTGCGGCACCCCAAAGGTGGGCGGGCATTCCGAAGCATCTACAATACCCAATCTGCCACTAGTACCCGAGCCAATGTAGAACAATCTGCCACCTGATAGCATCCTGTCCACTATATCGTTTACCAAAGCCTCTATGGCGGGTATGGCCAATTTTACGGCAGGTGCCACTTTATGGTCTTCTTCATTGATATGCTCCAGCAAGTCCCTAACAGCCATCTGTTCCAGGTGCCGGTATAATGAGCTTTGTTCTGTTACTCTTTCCATTAGGCGGTATGGTATTTCAATAAGCCATCCATCGGGCTTTTTAGGATAGCACCTTGTTTTAAATTCAGTCTGTCCATCGCTTTAAACAAAACTGCCTGGTTCAGCTCGGCAATAGAACCGATAAAATGTACAGGCAGGCCCAAGGCCCCTTCATACTTCAGCACCATACGGGTCAAAAACTCTGTAAAGCAATCGAATAAAAGCTGGTGCATATAAGGGTGCTGGTTGTTATCGCTGATAAACTTGGCAAAAGTAGCCACAAACTGGCTGGGCATGGGCTCATCGTACACATGGTTCAGCACGGTAGCCTTATCCATATTGTATTCCTGCTTTATTTTCGCTGCAAGTTCCGCTGGAAACTCCCTATAATAGTAGGCCTGTAGCAGTTTTCTTCCCAAATGCGCCCCACTGCCCTCGTCGCCCAAAATAAAGCCCAGCGAGGGCACATTGTCCACTATCTTCCGACCATCAAACAAGCAGGAATTGCTGCCCGTACCCAATATGCAAGCTATACCGGCTTGGTCGCCACAAGTAGCCACAGCGGCACCCATCAGGTCATGGTCCACCATTACACTGGCGGCAGGAAAAGCGCGCTGTAGCGCATTGGCTACCCTGGCCACCTTATCTGGCTGAGAGCAGCCGGTACCGTAAAAAAAGATGCTTCTCGGTACCTTCTCTTGCATCTGCGGAAATAACTCTGCCTGCAATACGTTATATATTTCATCCTCCGTACGGTAAAACGGGCTGATGCCGTCAGTATATATCGCTTGGTGTGCACGGGTGGCGGGGTCGTAAAGCTCCCAATGTGTTTTCGTGGAGCCGCTGTCAGCTACTAGTATCATCCCTACTCTATTTTTCAAAGGAAAATTAGGCATATTCTAACTAAAAATTAGACCAAGTTGATAGCTTACCGAATAGAATGGGGATAATTGAATAATTTTGACCGAACTGGAACAGTACTATGAATAGACAATACAGTTTTTTGATGCCCTTTGTTTTTGCATTGATCATGGTGATGGGCATTTTCTTGGGTTTTCAAATCAGGGAATTTACGGGTGGCAAAAAAGTCTTCGTAGGGCAACTGGGTTATGACCGCTTGGAAGAGGTGATGAGCCTGATAAAGGCAAAATATGTAGATACGCTGAACTCAGAATCATTGTCAGACAAAACCATCAGCCAATTGCTTAGCAATTTGGACCCCCACTCCTATTTCATTCCGGCATCGGAAGTGCAGGGGGTAAAGGAAAGCCTGGAGGGCAATTTTGAAGGCATCGGCATTGAATTTTATTTGAATAAGGACACCATTTTTGTGGTTTCGCCCATTTCCGGCGGCCCTTCCGAAGCGGTGGGCATCAAGGCCGGCGATAAAATCATCAAAATCGAGGACTCGACCGTAGCAGGCGTGCATATTACCAATGACCAAGTGATGAAAAAGCTGCGCGGTAAGAAAGGCACCGAAGTTAAGGTAACCGTGGCCAGACTGGGTAGTAAAAAGCTGATTGATTTCACCATCGTTCGCGATAAGATTCCCCTGTTCAGCGTGGACGCTGGCTATATGGTTGACAAAGAGATAGGCTATATCCGCGTGAACCGCTTTGCCGCCACTACCTATGAGGAGTTTATGAAGGAACTGACCAAGCTGAAAAAGGCGGGGATGAGCAAGTTGATACTCGACCTTAGGCAAAACCCGGGCGGTATTTTGGAAATAGCGATTATGATGGCGGATGAGTTCATAAGCGGCAGGCAGTTGTTGTTGTATACGGAGGGAAAATCGGAAAAACGCAGGGACTATACCGCCAAGGCCGATGGCGACTTCGAAGGCGGCGATATTGTGGTACTGATAGACGAAGGCTCTGCCTCTGCCAGCGAAATTGTGGCCGGTGCCCTGCAGGATTGGGACAGGGGCCTTATCATTGGCCGCCGCTCCTTTGGCAAGGGCTTGGTACAGGAGCAGTTTCCCTTGAGCGATGGCTCCGAGGTACGCCTTACCGTGGCGCGCTACTATACCCCTTCTGGCCGCTGTATCCAAAAGCCATACGGCAATGACCTGAAGGATTACTATGACGAAACCAATGCCCGCTTTGAGCATGGCGAATTTCAAAGCATGGACAGCCTTAACTTTCCCGATTCGCTGAAATACAAAACCATACATGGGCGTACCGTTTATGGCGGCGGCGGTATTGTACCCGATATTTTTGTGCCACTGGATACCGCCAACTGGTTGTACATGGCCGAGGTGCGCTCGCATATTCCGCAGTTTGTTTATAGCTATTACTTTGAGCATCAAAAGGAATTTGAGGCTTATAAGGCCAATAGTTACTTTAGAGACAACTTCCAGATTACCGACCAATTGTACCGCACCTTTTTGAACTATGCGGAAAAAGAAGGCCTGGAAATAGATGCCAAAAAGCTGAGAAGCATTGACAAACAAGTAAAAACAACCCTGAAGGCCAGTATTGCCCGCCAAATGTGGAAGGAAGAAGGCTATTACAGCGTCATCAACGAAATTGACCCCACTTTCCAGAAAGCCTACCTCACCTTGAAAGACCCTAAGGCGGTTACGCTGCTAAGGCCGCATAAGGCGGTGGATTGATTTTTGCAGTTTCGCAGGTATTTCGCGGGTACTTCAAGGGGTGTTCGCGGGTACTTCAAGGGGTGTTCGCAGGTACTTCAAGGGTGCTTCACAGGTGCTTCAAAGGGTGTTCAAGGGTACTTCGCAGGTAGTTTAATTCTTGTTAAGTTATTGTTTATCAACTAATTGTGTAAAAATGAGTATGTTTTTTTTGTTTTTTTTATTTCAATCAGCCAGACAAACGTAGCTATATTCTATACTTAAGAGGGTCAATTAACTTGAAAATTTCTTTGGGTGGTGCCTCCTGACAATAACGGGCATACCATCTATCCGTCCCGTCTTAGGCGAAACTCCCCGACGGAGTGTTCAGTCCACCCATCTAAGCCTAGGTGCCTTGCGTTTTTATGTTCGGCATACGCTTAGGCTAGGCGAACGAAAAACGCTTAACCGGCACCTTCAGCTTGTGGGTCCCCCTCCTGAAAACTCCATGTCGGGATTCTTTTAAATCAACTAAAAGAAAGCTGGGATTATTTTATACAAGAAAATTGATTGACAGAAAATAAAATTTAGACTAGCCTAAAAATATTGTACAATTATTTGTAAGTTTGTTTTATGGTCAATGTAATAGTTGCCTTTTTACTTTCTCTGTCCATCGTGCCCGTGTATTCGCAAACCCTTGTGGGTTTTGTTTTTGCTGAGGGAAAGCCATTGCCTTTCGCTTCGGTACAGATAAAGGGTACTTCAATAGGTACTGTAACCGATGACAAGGGTTTTTTTGTAATCCATGATTTAAATCAAGGCGATTATCAGTTACTTATATCGGCTATAGGGTATCAAATGCGCAGCGAAACGGTGCATATTGATACCGAGAAGTTAGATTTGGGCATTCTCGATTTGGCCGTTTCCACCTTAGGACTGGATGAGGTGGTGGTAACAGGTACCATGAAAAATGCTTACATCGGCGAATCGCCCGTAAAGGTGGAAGTAATAACCGCAGCTTTTATTGAAAAAACAGCTAGTAACAATGTAGTAGAAGCCATCAATTATGTTAATGGCATCACGGAAGTTGTAGGTTGTGGGGTCTGCTTTACCAATAGTATCAGCATTAATGGTATGGATGGCCCCTATACCGCAGTGTTGATCGATGGCACCCCCATGTTTGGTAATTTGGCCTCCGTTTATGGCCTTAATGGTATTCCAAACTCGATGGTGGAAAGGATAGAAATCATCAAAGGCCCATCATCTACCCTATATGGTTCGGAAGCAATTGCAGGGGTTATCAATGTAATCACAAAGAAACCGGAAAAACAACCGCATCTATCCATTGACCAATCATTTACTTCGCACCTTGAAAGTTATACTGACGTAGCTTACTCCCCTTCACTCAAGCGCTGGAAAGGGATAATAAGTGCCAATTATGCTTATGTAAACCACTATGATGACCGTCAGGAGGATGGCTTTGCCGATCAACCAAGTATGGATAGGTTGAGTGTTTTCAGCAAATGGAGCAATGTTAAGGCTACTGGAAAGCGTTTTGATATTAGCGGAAAGTTCTTTTACGAGGACAGGCGGAATGGGGTAAAGGATTTCTTGAGCAACAGGGCTTATAGAAGCATTCGGGGCAACGATAGTATTTATGGTGAAAGCATCTATACGCTGCGTGGTGAGCTGTTCGGTACTTGGGAATTGCCTGTAAAGCCAGACCTAAGGTTGGATTACTCCTTTAGCGCACACCATCAAGATAGTTATTATGGCAATACGCCTTACCTAGCCAAGCAATATATCGGTTACCTTAATCTACTATGGAATAGAAGGTTCGGTAAGCACCAGCTAACCACCGGTGCTACTGGGCGTGCGCAATGGTATGACGATAATACCATCGTGACTACTGAAAATGGAAGGAATGCTGGAGTAATGCAGCACATCCCAGGCATATTCATTCAAGATGAATGCTTTATTAGCGAGCAATGGGATTTATTGGCGGGTCTACGACTTGATTATTATTCAGCGCACGGTGTTATTCCGGCACCTAGGGTATGCATTAAGTATATGCCCGCCAAAATGAGTACACTGCGGTTCAATTTTGGTACTGGCTTTAGAATTGTTAACCTTTTCACCGAAGACCATGCCTTCGTTTCAGGTAACAGAAATGTAGTGATTGAAGAAGACCTTAAGCCAGAGAGGTCATGGAATGGAACGCTGAACCTGAACCAACGCTTTACCATAGGTAAAAGCCAGGGGTTTATTGACGTTGATGGGTTTTACACTTGGTTCAGCAATGCCATTAACCCTGATTATAGCATTCCTGGCCAAATCATATATGGCAATAGTGACGGCCATATTGTGAATACTGGTGCGGCAGTTAGTATCAATCAGGAATTTTACTTTCCTATAAGCTATTCCATTGGCTTTACTTATTTACATGCTAGCAACAGGTTTAGGAACAATGCGGGCGAAACTGTCAGTGAGCAACTACCTTTTGCAGCCTCATGGAGCGGGGTAGCTACGGTTTCCTATAGGTGGAAAAAGGCTAAGCTGACTATTGATTATACGGCCAACCTAAAAGGGCCTATGCGATTGCCAGAAGTTTATGATTGGGTAGATGGTGGCTTAAGTAGCAGCCCTAGAGCATATCATTCTCCTGTTTTCAGTATTCAGAACATACAGGTTAGTAAGGATTTTGAGATAGGAATCAGGCTGTATGGAGGTGTTCGCAACTTGTTTGATTATGTGCAGCCACAAAGCCCTTTGGCGGCTTACAACGATCCAAACTTCCAACCTGGCTTTAGCCCCTATTTCGATACCTCCTATGCCTATGCTGTGCAACATGGTAGGGAGTTTTTCCTTGGTGTGCGTTATCAATTGAAAAAGTCATAAAAGCGTCAAATAATTTTGCTTCTATTTGGAACCAATTGATAATGAATTACCTTTGCCAATTGACAGATAGTTAGTTTAGTTTGAAAGCCCGCTACATCGATTAGTGGGCTTTCTTATTTGTCCCAATACATTTCTTCAAAAAAATATTGGCTAATTTGGCATTGATGCTTTCCGTTACAGAAGAGAATTATCTAAAGGCAATTTTCAAGTTGTCCACTACGGATGGAGAAAGTATTTCCACGAATGAGATAGCAGCCGAAATACAAACGACACCCGCATCCGTAAGCGATATGTTGAAACGGTTGGCAGATAAGGGCTTTATCTCCTATGAAAAGTATAGAGGGGTACATTTAACTCCAGAAGGGAAAGCATTATCCATAGGCCTTATCCGAAGCCATCGGCTGTGGGAAGTATTTTTGGTTGATAAGTTGGGTTTTAAATGGGACCAAATCCATGTGATTGCAGAAGAGCTGGAGCATATCAAGAACCCCGAACTGATTGCCAAACTGGATAAGTATCTGGGTTTTCCCACCCATGACCCACATGGCGACCCTATTCCAGATGCAGCGGGAAACATTGCTTATCATGAACCTATCAGCCTACATTTACTTAAAACCGGCGATAAAGCCATAGTGGTGGGTGTAAATGAACAGGGGACTGACTTTTTGCAATATTTGGATAAGATTAAAATCGGTCTTGGCGTGCAAATAGGAATTTTGGACTCTAATAACTACGACCATTCAAAATTGGTGAGTATTCACTCTCAGAAAGTCTTCCTTTCTGAAAAAGTTTGTAAAAATTTGGTGGTAAAAACGATATAGCCTGTGGACCAAATATTTAGAGATGCGGATTTAGCAGCAACTTTCAGAAGGGATGGATATATCACCTTACCTTTACTGAATGAGGCAGCATGTGAGCAACTCCAAGCTATATATGCCAAGCTACCTGCAATAGAGGGGGATACTTTTTTTTCGAGTAGCTTTATTAAAGACTCAGCATTTAAAAAGCAGATAAGTGACGAGATAGCTGAGGTACTGCGCAATTCAGTTCAAAAGCATTTCCATCATTATAGGCAATTAGGTGCTGGTTTTTTGGTTAAGCCGGCATCACCCATGAGTGTGATGCCTATCCATCAGGATTGGACCATTGTTGATGAACCCCAGTTTGCTTCTATCACCATTTGGCTACCATTACAGGATGTGGGGGTGCAGAACGGGGCTATTAAAGTATTGCCCGGCAGCCATTTGCTAAGCAATGCATTGCGCTCACCAAGTCTTACTGACCCGCTGGAAGAGATAAGGAATGATATTGAGGAGGATTTAATCACTTTGCCAATGAAAGCTGGTGAGGCATTTGTTTTCAGCCATGCCTTGGTACATTCCTCCCATCCAAACCTATCAGAAAAGCCTCGTATTGCCGTAGCCTACGGTATGATTTACGACAAGGCTAACATGTATTATTATTATAGGCAATCGGCAAATGACCCTATAGAGAAACTGTCCGTGGCGGATGATTTTTTCCTTAACTATCCAGAGCCTGGCCAGCGACCAATCAACTCACAGTTGGTTGAATATGTAAGTTATGTTGAGAAAAGGGTAAGTCGAGCAACTTATCTACAAAAGTACCCACGTTCTGAGAGTAATGATGGTCAAAAAAAACAAAATGGTTTTTTTGCTAAGCTTAAAGCATTGTTTGGATAATCAATTTGCTCCTAACTCTTTTCTGTTCATAAAGTATAGGTGCTTATCGATATTTAAATCAAATGCAGGTTTTTGGCATTTTATTTCATAAAAATCAATCGGGAAGACATAATTGTCCCAACTTTCAATTTTTGAAATATTGAACAAGTCTTGAAACTGGTTGGAAATGGTTAAATGCTCGAATATGCCTATTTCCACTTCAGGTGTTTTAACAAAATTGAGGATAAATCCTAGGCGGCGAATATCTTTTAGTACGTCGTACAAATTTGCTATGTTATATTGGTAGCCTGCGTTTATTTCGTAGCATATTTCCTTAATTCTCTCTGCATCGGTAGAGTTAGATGCTTCCCGTTCAAACAAATCTTTTATATAAAGCTGACCACCGGGTTTTAAGGTTTTCCAAGCAGCTTCAATCAATTTAGTTTTGTTATTGGAGTGCCCGAATGATTCCAAAAAAAGTATTCTATCAAATTGATTTTCACCATACATTTCATACATGGTGTGATAATCGCCTTGCCTAACCTCTATTTTATTAGATAGGTTTTCAGCTTTAATTTTTTCTATGGCCATGTCCACTTGTACATCCGAAATGGTGCAGCCCTTAATTTGTACATCAAGTTTAGATGCAAAATATCTTGCAGGGCCAGCAATACCACAACCCGCATCAAGTATGATTTGGTCGTTTTCAAGCCCCGCACTTTTGATGGTGTAATCAAGATAGTTAGTTACATCGTTGGTACGGTATGCCTGAATGATATCTCCATATACTTGCAGAAATCTATGGGTATTTTCATTGTAAAATTGTTGCACCTTTTCCGGGTTCAGATGGGCAGCATGGTTTTCAAGTTTTTTGCTTGCCTCTGAAATGGTATGGGTACCATTTTCGAGCAATTTGTTTTCGGTATCTTTTAGTAGTACCTGATGGCGTTTTCTGAAAATGAAATATGCAGATAACAACAGTAGGACAGGCGGAATGACAAACAAGAAAACGGTGCTAACGGTCATTCGGCAAATATAGTTGGAATAGCGCTTACTTGAACCATTGTATTAGGCGGTGGATAATACCTTTCCTTTCTGAAAGGGTGTTCTCGGGCTGAATTTCTTTTTCCTTTTCCACCATTTTCAAGGTTAAACCATTTTTCTTTGCCATAACCACTAAATCATCAGTAATATAGGCAGGGAAATGGTATGGGCGTTCCTCCAGTTTTTCCAAACCTAAGGGGCCTTCTTGCGGATTTTGCTCTAAAAAAAAGGAAGCTTGGGATTTATAGACTCCCAGTTTATCATTTTCCCTATAATAAAAGCGCATATCACGACCTTTTGGAATGATGCCAAATACGGCGACCAACCTCAATTGATTGGTATTATTGGGCCCTGATGCATGTAGTAATCTATGGTCATATAACAGGGCATGTCCAGCGGGAATGTTCAATGTTTGCATATTAGCAACCAGCACATCGTCAAGATTCACATAGGCACAGGTAATATTAGGGCCTCGGAACACTTCACTGAATAGGTGGCTTTTAGGCAATACCATGATACCTCCATTATGTTGATTGGTATCTACCAGCGGCACCCATAAATTAAAGGAGCGGCTAACAGATTCATCAACAATGTTCCAATCTTGATGGGGTCTTAAGATGGCCGGTACCTTATACCCTTTGGCAATATAAGAGCCGCCCAAGGGGTTTATTTGGTCAAAATATTTATTAAGCCCATTTTGGAATACTTCGATAATTTTATTGTTCATCTGCATCCGATAGCCAATGTCGGAAGAATGTGCACTGGCGTACATCGAATCGATATCGAAAGGATGGTGTTTGTCAAAATAATCAACCAACTCCTTTACTTCAATCGATTCCAAAAAAGGAATTACTACATAGCCTTGCTGCTGAAGTAGTTCATTTTGGTTTTGGTCTTTTAAAATGGCTTCCACAAACTATATTGTCATCAATTTTCGAATTTTTTGCCAAAGGTTATTATCCTGTTCAGCACTAGCTTTGGAGGGTTGGGCAATTGCAGGGCTGCCGGCAGATAGGCGCATTTTTTCCAGCAGCGAAGCAAGCTCCTCGTTATTGAAAGAAGGAATGCGATATTGTTTATCGGCAATTCTTCTGCCTAAATAAGGCCTCATCATGATATCGCTGTAAAAGTTATTGAAACTGATAAGAAAATCATCGTCCTGTTCATACACTTCTACTGTATCATCCTTATTATCTGGTGCTTTATAGTGGAATACCATTTGGGCATCTTTAGTCTTTACCCCTGATGTGATGGCGATGCGTATTCTATCTGATAGATTTGGAGGGGAGTAATGTATAAGGCGTTGATTAAGAATAACTGCTTGGCCCGCTTTTGAATGCATTGGCTGTAAATAGGGCATCAACATAGATTCATTGCCAGAAAAAAAGAAGGGTAGTGTGGGTGCCCGAAGGGGCAAAATGTGCAAATGGCTACCTGGCAGCACATATAGTGCCCCATTATGTTCATCTGCATCGCAAAGCGGTACCCAAATATTCAGGGCCTGATACTTGGTTTCATCCACTATTGTCCAGTCTTGGTGCATGGCAAGCTCACTGCCTTTACCCGGTGTTTTGTATAGAAAGGAGGAACCAAAAGGTGTATAATCTTTCAAATGCTCCTCAAATTTTGGTAGGAAGTATTCTGTAATGCTTATACTGGCCTGTTTTTTAAAGGCGGCATCACTTGAATAGCTGTCAGACATGAATCGATCATCTGGTACTTCGGGGTGATACCTATAAAACAACTCAGTTAAGCTAGCTATTTCAGCTTCGTTAAACAACTGTAACTGTACATAGCCTTGCCGATCATATAATGCTTGCAGTGCTTCATTTTTGAATATGGGCGGCACCTGTATCATATGTTCAGCAGCTTTCTAAGGAAAGATTTTTTCTTTGGACTTGTCTTAACTGGTGTGGTCTCCGTTTCTTCCACAGCGTTCGGATCAGCATAAATTTGGTCAAGTTGTTCCTTTGTCAGTTTAGGAAAATCATAATCAACATAGCCTAAGCTGGTGCCAATACTTGGCCTGCTGTGTATATCATAGCCAAAATTGACGTATTCAGTCATGAAACTATCTTCCTCATCGAACAATTCAATCTTGTTCAGTGATTTTTCATAATAACAAATCCTAATCCTTGCATCTTTATGGGTGAAAAAGGTATTGGTTACTGGGCGAAGCTTCCCTGAAACATTATTGGGCGATGCATGAATAATACTTTGATCAAAAATCACGGCTTGACCAGCGTGCAGATACAGGGTTTTTAAGTACTTGCGCAAATAATCATCAGTCTCCTCATATATCCCTGGAATGGTGGAGCCACGGAGGGTAGGGTATATTCTATGGCTACCAGGTAGTACTTGCAAAGGGCCATTTGTTTCATTTAGGTCTATCAAAGGCACCCAAATGTTGAAACCACTGAAAACACGCTCATCTACCAAGCTCATGTCCTGGTGTACACACAAGGCACTATTGTCATCGGATGCCTTAACAAGATAACAGGCACAAAATGCTTTATAGTCCAGTAGCAATTCCTCCATTGCCCTTTGGCACACTTTCATAATCACCTCATTGGCCTTTTCCCTATAGTGGGTGTCAAAAGAAAAAGTACTTGAAAAGAAACCGCTAACATCACTTTGATGGAGTTCGTAAAATTGTTGTAGCAAATATTCTACCTCATCATTTGTGTAAAAAGGTACAACTACAAAACCATCTCTTTCCATGGCCGCTTGTAAGGCATCATCCTTGAATACCTTTAGCATTTTATTGAAACCTGGTTGCATATTTATCTAGCCATTAGATATTCAATAATTGCCTAATAGAATTGATTAAGCCCCGACGTTTAACTGGCTCCGAAGTTGATTGACCAGTATGTCCATTATCATTTTTTTGTTCTCGTTGCTGACTTTGTTGCTGTTCTTGCTGCTGGCGCATACCTTCCAAGAAGCCTCTTAAGTATTGGTCTAGGCGTTCGTCTACACGGTTGCCAGAACTAAGGGCCAAATCTCTAAGTTCTTCGGCTGTTAGAATATGGGGCTCATTCTCAATTAAAGTAATGGCCTCGTAACCTTCCGGTTTACGACCTTCTTGTTGGTATTGGTAGAGTTTGCGGTTGTTATATTCAAAAAAGAATTCTGGCTCTATTTTGTAGGCTTCTAGCATTTGTGGGTCGGAGCCCGGCACTACATAATAGTGATAAAGTTGGGCTTCTTTTTGGGTAAGTCCAATTCCAGCAGCTACCCTAGGCTTATCGCTTCTGTTAGGTGGCGATGCATGGATGGTACGGTTGTCGAATATCAAAGCTTCGCCAGGTTTCATTGGTACTAGCTCCATATAAGGAAACAATTCAAAACTATGTGCCTGAAAAGGGGATTTGAAGCCTGGTGAAGGCGAAGCCCTCTTAAAGGGAAAAAACTTATGGCTGCCTTTCAGTATAGCCATGGCACCATTATCGATATCAGTTTCTGACAAAGCAGTCCAAACTGTTACGGAACAATAATCGACTTCATCTGTGAAAGACCAATCTTGGTGCGGTGGCACAAAACTGTTTAGCCTGGGCTCTTTTACCACAAAGCTGCCAGTAAACATCTTGCATTCGAAAAAGTGTTCATTGGCCTTTGGCAATATTACCGATTCCAATTCATTGATAACCCGCTTAACAAACTGGGTATCTTTATTGTCCATCGTAACATGGAAACCATATTCGGTAACATGGTCGTTGTTCAAGGTATTATAAAAATCGTTCAGCTTGGCTACTTCTTCTTCATTCAGCAGTTGCAGTTTAACATATCCGTTTTCATCAAAAAATGCTTGTACCGCGGGATCCTTAAATATAGGTTTCATCATCACTTAGTTAAATAAACTCAATATATTGTCCAATATGCCTTTAGGCTGATCAATAGCCTTGCCCTTCAGCATTTTATCAAAAGTTGCTTTGTCAATTCTTTTTGGATTGTATTCAAAAGCTTCCAACTCTTCCACATCCTTGGGTTTCAACCATGGATGGAACTGCATGTAGAAATCCTTATCTACTTTATAAACCCTTACCATTGGTTTCTCTCCAGTGCTATCTAAATGATAATGAATACTGTGCGTATTGCCTGGTATCATTATTAGTTGAATGGCTAAGCGTAAGCCATTGGTATTGTTCAATGCCGAATAATGGATAATGCTATCATCTAAAATTACGGCTTGTCCAGCCTTAATATTCATGGGCACCAAATATTCCTTGATGATGGTGTCTTTCAAGTCTTCTAGTTCCCAAGGAATCAAAGGGCCGCGAACTGGGGCAAATCGTTTATGGCTGCCATCCACCATTTGTAAGGTCCCATTATGGATATTGCTATCTACCAAGGGGCACCAAACAGATACCGAAGTGTACTTGTATTCGTCAACAAAGGCCCAGTTTTGGTGCAAGGGCACTTCTCCTTTACTAGGGTTTTTATTAATAAAATTGGCTATAATAGGCTGGTAATTGTTAAGATATTGATCGGCAATGGGCATAAACAAATCTGTAATACGGTCGAAAACAGCTTGTTTATAATTCGGATTGCTATCGGTAAAGGTGAAATCATACGTTATCTCGTGCTCGGTGTCGAAAGTCACATCATATTCTTTACGCATGCCACCTTTAATGGACTCGAGTTCAAAATAGGCGTTCTTCATCTGTTCCACCTCTGCCGCATTTAGAAAATCGACAGTAACATAACCCATCCGCTCAAATGTTTCTTGCATTTTGGCATCACGGAACATGTTCTTCATAACAAACAATTTTGATTTAAGATACATAGAAATCGCCACTTTCGGCAATTTTTCAAAGATAAGGCGAATCAAGATTGCGGGTAATACCTTATTAAGGTGCTTCCTATCGGGCTATTCCACCATTAACTTGTAATATTGTGACTTCTTACCAGCTTGTACAATTAGGCAATAGATACCAGGGGAATAACCTTCTAAGCTGAGCGTCAAAGCTTGGTTTATCATTACAGAGCCCTGAACGATCTTTTTTCCCAAAATATCGGTCAGTACATAATTCCCTTCAATTTCCGATTTAATATTGACGAATTCCTTTGCCGGGTTTGGGTAAACAATAATGTTGTTGCTCTCAATAGCACCAATACCAGTACCTATGTCGATTGTTTCAGAAATACTATCACAAAAATTGTCTGCAAAACAGGCATTATAGCTTACCATGCATATTTCGCCCATAATCATTTGCCCAACAATGTTGAAGGTGTCTGTAAAGCTATCGCCAATGTGGAAGATGGTGTCACCGTTAAAGTCAATGGAATTCCAGAAAATAGTATCTGCTCCGATACTATTGTCAGTAATTTCCACCACTACCTTATCGGGAAGTATGGTATCAATAATTGTGTAAGTAAAATCGGCAATTACCGCTGGTGCATTCACCGTCTGTATGTTAATGGTATCGCTTACGGTTTGCAAGCCATCAGATACGGAAACCACATATTGCGTACTGTTTGCTATGGTTGCCAATGGATTCGCACAAGTGGTGCAACTAAGCCCAGTTGTTGGCAACCACGTATAAGTAAGTGTATTGTTGCCGCCAGTAGCAGTAGGCGTCCCCCCCAGTACCACTTGTTCATTTTGGCATACCAAAGTATCGCTACCTGCATCTACCATGATGGGTATGGTAGTGAAACTATCATTCTTTATTTCCACAATTCTACTGGTACCTGCAGTGTTGGCGTTGTTGGCGATAAACACCCTTCCGTCAGGGGATACGCAGATATCGCGTAGCCTGCCCCATTGACTATTGAACTCAATGGATTCGCCCACTATGTTATCACCATTGGCGTCTAGCTCTAGCACCCTTATATCAGCCTCTTTAAGGGTGGCGAGCAAAAGCTTGCCTCTCCATTCAGGAATAGCAGGGTGATCATAATAATCCAAGCCGCAGGCCGCAATAGTTGGTGTCCAAGCTTTAATCGGCTCAATCACATTCGAATCAGCGCAAAAGGTTTGTTCCGCCGTAAGATTACAGGCACCTTCTACATTCGGCCATCCATAATTTGCGCCAGCAGTGAGTATGTTGATTTCATCATCTGAATTCCAGCCGTGCATGGAACTGTACACCCTATTGCGGGCATATACCATACCTTGCACGTTCCTTTGGCCCCAGTTCCAGACATAACTGTTGCTAATCGGATTGTCATTAGGGATAGAACCATCCAGATTAATCCTTAATGTTTTCCCGCTTAAAGAGCTAACGTTTTGGGGCAAACCGGTATTGGCGGCGTCACCTGTGGACATTAATATCTTTCGGTCAGGGGTAAGGATAATCCTTGAACCATTGTGTATGGACGCACCGGTAATGTTGTCCACCAATACTTGCTCATTCAATAATGTATCGCCGTCATAGAACAAGCGAACCAGTTTTTCCTTGTAGGGGCTGCCATATTGATAAACTACATACAAATAGGAACTATCGGGAAAATCAGGATGCAACAACATGCCTAACATACCTCCTTCGCCATTTTCAATTACCGGTCCTCCATTGTTGTCTGACAAATCGGCCAATACGTCAATGGTGCCGTTATCAGGGTCAATCCTTGAAATGCGGCCACCACGTTCGGTACACCATATCCAACCATCTGGGCCCCACAATATTTCCCAAGGCGTGATAAGCGTAGTTACTACATTCCTCGCGGTTACTACCGTAGAGTCCAATGTAAACTGTTGCGCTTGGGCCTGAATCATGAAAAACAAGGAGAACACTGATAGGAAAACACGGTAAAATCGAAACATGATAGTGATTTTGGTCTCTGAAATTAATAAAATCAGGGCCAAATACAAAAAAGAGGGGTTCCCTCCGACAAGGAACCCCTCTCACATTTGAAAGGAACTGCTATATTATTGCTTTGAAATTTTGATAGTGGCCATATTGCCGTTATCGCCTTGTAAGCTAAGGAAGTAAATACCCGCTGCTTTGCCGGTCAACTCAAGGCTTAGCTCATTACGGCCTATATTCAACTGTTGCACCCCAGTAATGATTTCTTGGCCCAACATGTTCACCAAGCTGTAGTTAACGCTACCTTCTTGAACCGCGTCAATTCGCAATACGGCATTATTCACTGCAGGGTTAGGGAACAGGCTTACTGATTTTACATAGGAAGGCAATGCTTCCACGCCGCTTATTACGCTTTCATCTTCAATAATAATGCGCAAATCGGAAACCACTTCAGTAGCTGCACTCACCGTAACAATGTTTGGATAAGTTGGCTTGCCCAATACTTCTGCATACACTTTGTAAGTGCCGTAGCCCACATTGTCGAAACTGAATTCACCTGCAGCATCAGTAAAAGTATATTGAACTGGAGTATTGTCCATGTTCAACAACATTACTTGAACATCAGCCGCAGGGTCGCCGCTCTTATTAGCTCCATTGAAAATGCTGCCACCCACAAAACCAGGGCCGCCAGGGTTGCTGCCTTGCACCAAGTGAATGTCTTGGCCGGTTTGGTCAGGGCCTACGGTAATAAATGTAGCATCGGCCCAGAACAACTCATCGCCAAAATAAGTTGGCAAATAATCACTATAGTCAGGGTCATTAGGGGTCAAAGCGGCTTTTACCAAATATTGGCCTGAGGCTAAATTGCTGAATTGATAGATGCCCTGCGCATTTACGCCACTGGTACGTACCAAAACTAGGTTGGTTGAATCCAAGCTAATCAAATATACCATTGCTGCGCTAGCGGTAGTGTTTCCATGATAAATACTGCCTGAGATGCTGTAGTTATTAGTATTGCTGCCCACGGTTACGCTTTCGCAATAGGTATCGGTGCAAGTCACATTTCCTACAGAATCGGTAACGCTGATGGTCAAGCACACTTGATAAACTCCTGGTGCCGCATAAGTATGGTCAGGGCTAAACAGTTGCGAGAAGGTGCTGTCGCCAAATGACCAAAAGTAGCTAGTGCCCACTGTATTAGCGCCTGTAGAACCATTGTCAAATTCTACTCTTAAGTTATTGGCTACTGTAACAAATGGGGTAAAGTATGCTTGGCAGCCTGTAGGAATGATGCCGCCTGCTGTAACGGTATCGCAAAAGGTACTGGTGCAGTTGATTACAGTATCAATGATTGTTAAACATACCTGGTACGAACCTGCGGTTGTATAAGTATGCGAGGGGTCAAAATCGTTGGAAGAGGAACCATCACCAAAGTCCCAATGATAGGTAGGATTAAAACCCGTGGAATAATTGTCGAAACTGAACTCAAGGGTATTGATAGGTGCACGTACGGCTTGGAATGCTGCTGAACATGAGCTGCTACTGCCACCAATCGTAATTGTTTGACAATAGTCATCGGTACATATAATGTTTTGCAGGCTATCATACTCTGTTACCGTCAAGCACACCCAATATGTTCCGGCACCAGGGAAACTATGTGTAGGATTGGCTTGTGTAGAGACGGTGCTATCACCAAATGACCAGAAGTAACCATAGGTATTGGCACCACCAACACTAAAAAAGGAGATTTGGGTAGAATCAACAGGATTTGCACTGTATTGGAAAGCAGCACTGCAATTACCGCCGCTCATAGGATATATCCTTACACTATCGCAAAAGTCATCGGTACAGGTAATGTTTCCCGAGCTATCACGGCTGGTCACGGTCAAGCATGCCAAGTATACTCCTGGTCCAGGATAAGTGTGATTGGGGTCAAAGTTGGTGGAAGTGCTTCCATCCCCAAATGACCATAAATACGAGGGTATGCCACTTGCATAGGAGTAATTGTCAAAATGGACAATATTGTTGTTTATGGCAGTATATGTGTATTGAAAACCTGCGCCACAAGTAGCAGTGCTTCCTCCAGTCACCAGTACGGAATCGCAATAAGTATCGCTGCAGGTAATGCCCATAAACTGTGAAGTAATGGAAAGACATACATAGTAAGTACCTGCGTTACTAAATGTATGAACTGGGTTGGCCTGGTTAGAAGTACTTCCATCACCAAAGTTCCAAGCCCAAGTGGATACTTGGCCGCCATTGGTTACGAAAGAGCTATCAACAAAGTTTACGGTATAGCCATTATTGGGCGAAGACCAGTGCAAGAACGTTGCCCTGCAGTTTTGCGCATAAGTACCGACCACTAGGCCAAGCACCATGCTGATTAAAAGAGTGAGTTTTTTCATATCCTATTGTTTTGGTTTTTTAAGATTGTTTCAGTTTCAAAGGTATTTCTCGTTTTTAGTGCCTACCACAACAAATTTTGCCCATTATCATCAATTTTATCGGCATCAGTTGTTAGTCCTTGCTAATTTGTTGGCTTGTTAAAGTGTTGTTTATCAAATTATTATGTCGGTTACACATTTGCCTCTTTATCAAAAAGGATCTTATTCTGCTTTCCAGATTTTTTTCAGAAAATTACCCTCTTCGGTTTCGATGTACAGCATGTAAATGCCTCTCGGAATATTGTTCAAATCGATGGTAGATGTGTTTTCAGTATATTTCATTAGCTCCACTCCTAATAAGTTAAGCAGCTTGATGCTATGGATACTTACATCTTGCGCTTCGATATTAAGTTGATGGCTGGCTGGATTAGGATAGACCGATATATACTTTAATATTTCTTTTGTCCCAATTCCGCTTGTGATGATTTGCAGGGTGTCACGTTTCCCCTGAATAGCAGTTTCATTGAAATCACGGTCCATGACCCTGATATTTTCAAAATCAAATTGAAAATCGAGGGCATTTGCCGTTTTGCCTATAAGGTTGTCTTCAATGATGAAACTGATGCCGGCGATATTGCCATAACCTGAGGCATTGGGAGTAATCAATCCCCCTGAACGCCCTTTAAGTGAGATGGCTACGTCCAATTTACCTGCTTCGGGGCGGTCACGGTATAAGAAAAGCGGTTGGTCAATAGGGCTTCCCAGCCATTGGCTTTGGAAGTAGGCATTGATGGTGCCAGCTTCAATAAGATTGGTATCGTACACCAAGGTAAAGGCCACCCCAAATACACTATCTAATTGATTTGTAGGGGTTCCTAAAGTGACCAGCATATTCAGTGTCTGTCCTGGAAACACGGAATCGCTAGCATAGGCTAAATACAATTCGGGGCTGCTACTATCGCCAACAATAAAAGAATCGACCGTAGTATTGCCATGTATCAATCCATAGTTCGCACTTATGGCCAAAGTATCCGCATCATTTACAAATCCGCTTCCGTCGCAGTCTGAATAAGCATAATTGGTGCTATCGGCATGCCTTTCATTCCATGGAAACACATCATAGTCCCGCCATAAGATGGAAATTGTATCACGTGCATCGCCCTGTGTGCCCATTGCCTTGCCGACATACAGTAAGTCAATATGATCGACAACCCCATTGTTATTGGCATCACCTGGCCAAACACTAATGTTTTGTGCTTGTGTCAAACTAGCATTGGCAAGCAACATTACTATCAATAGGTGATATGTTTTCAACTTGGCGATTACGAAGGCCTTGGTTTTCATCAGATACATTTTAGCAAGTTTGAAATTACACTTCCCTATCGCCTATCCCAAATACATTTTTGAGAAATTATCAGAAAAAGAAAGGCCCATTCATAAATACTTTTAGCCTTATTATGAATTGTTTATCAGTTATTTAGTGAAAAAAATGACCCTATATTTTATCAACTTTTGTTGCTGAATTCTTACTAGCGTTGTATAGATATTTGATTTAAATTTGAGAAGCTACACCCCGAAATGGAAAACAGCAAGCTTATATCTCTGTTCAAAACCTTTTCCACCAAGGAGTTAAGGGAGTTTGGAGATTTTGTGGAATCTCCCTTTTTCAACAAAAATGAGGAGCTGGTAAAGTTCTTTGCTTACTTGCGCAAGCAAGCCCCAGAGTTTTCTCCTAAAAAGGTCAGTAGGGAGGCGGTTTTCAAAGCATTGTATCCTAAACAGCCTTATGATGATAAGCTGCTCAATTATTTGATGAGCTTTCTCTTGAAATTGGCTGAACAGTACCTAGGATACAGCCAACTTGCAGAACAGGAAACCTTGCACCGCTACTATACTTTACAGGCATGCGTGCAGCGGAAATTGGAAAAGCATTATCAACTGCTGCATTCTCAGGCGGTAGAAAAACTGGAACAGTATCCTCACCGGAACAACGAATACTATTACCACCGGTATTTATTGGCCGACTTGGCAAACCAACATTTTTTGAAGCAAATGGTGCGCAAGTATGATGAACGCCTTCAACAAGCTGCCGATAATTTCGACCAGTATTTTCTGGCTGGAAAACTGAAATACTGTTGCGAGATGCTGGATAGGCGCAACTCATTGGAGGCCGACTACCAACTATATATGTTAGACGAAGTGTTGGCCTACGTTAGTGCCAACCCACAGGTGCATACGCCGCCCATAGCCATTTACCATACCGTGCTGCTAATGCTGATTCACCAAATGGATACTGATTATTTCGGTCGATTGAAACAGTTATTGGAACAATATAAGGGGCAGTTTCCGCAGCCAGAGTATAGAGATATTTATATGTTCGGTATCAATTATTGCATTAGGAAAGTGAATCAGGGCGACCAGCATTTTTTGGAACAGCTCTTCCAGTTGTATAAAGATGCCTTTGAATCAAATTTGTTGGTGGATGATGGCTTCCTGTCGCCATGGGCCTATAAGAATATGATTGGGGTGGGCTTGCGGTTAAAGAAATTTGATTTTACCGAGCTATTCATCAGAGAGTATAATAACAAGTTAGCTCCCGACTTTAGAGAGAATGCGCTCTATTATAACCTTGCAGAACTGTTTTATTATAAAAAAGACTACAGTAAGGCCTTGGAAAATCTAAACAAGGTAGAATTTTCAGATATTTACTATCAACTGGATACGAAGAAAATGATGCTGAAAATTTATTTCGAGTTAGATGAAATAGATGCCCTTTATTCGCTGATAGCTTCGTTTCGCATTTTCCTACGCAGAACCCGCCTTATATCCGAAGCCAACAAAGAAGCCTATGTCAATTTCTTGCATATGGTAAACCTGCTTGTTAAAAGGGATAAATCCATGCTATCAGAAATAAAGGAAAAGATAGCAACTACTTCACCATTAGCAGATCGTAAGTGGCTGAAAGAAGTTTGCGATAAAATGGAAAAACTGCGGCCCGTTTAGAAAAAATGTTTGCGACCAATAAACGATTTTTCGGTCTTATTCGTTAGCCATTCCTGTGTTGCTTATTCTGCATTTTAAAAAATCGTACCTTTGAGCCGCTTTTGGCGAACTATTGATATCTGTCTTTTGGGAACGAGCCGACCATTCCAACTTCCGCTATTATTGCTACTGTTTTTTGGGCTAAACACTGCTTTGTTTGCGCAAAATGTACGCATTACAGGTTCTGTAGAGGATGCGGAGACGGGTGAACCCTTGCCTTTTGCCAACGTTTTTATAGAAGGGAAATTCATTGGTACCAACACCGATATGGATGGTACTTATAAGCTTGACGTGAACAAGCGTACCGATAGCCTTACCGTTACGGTTTTGGGCTACACCACTCAGCGAAAAGCAGTTGGGGCGGACAACCCACAGGTGATTGACTTTTTAATGGTTAAGGAGGATTATGCTTTAGGAGAGGTAGTGGTTGTTGCGGGAGAGAGCCCATCGGAAACAATGATGAAAAAAGTCATTAAGGCCAAGCCAATTAATAATTATACAAAACTGGATAGGTTGCAGTATGAGGCTTATACCAAATATGAGATTGACTTGGAAAACTTTACCCAAGAATCATTGGAAGATAATAAGCTGCTTTCACGTTTTCCCCACCTGAAGGATTATGTAGATACGGTTTCCGAAACTGGTAATTCCTTGTTGCCGGTATTTCTCATAGAAAACTTATCGGACAACTACCAAGAGAACAATCCTTACAGGGTGCGCGAAGTAATGAAGGGCATAAAAATGTCAGGCATTCAAAAGCAAGATTTTATTACAGAATTGTTGGGTAATGTGAACCAAAACCTGAACATATACGAGAATTTATTGAGCGTGATGGGGAAAAGTTTAATTTCCCCTTTGGCCGACTATGGTCTCAGCGTTTATAAATACAACCTGAACATTTACGATACTCTTTTTATAGGTGGCGAACCGCATTTGGAAATGACCTTTAAGCCCAAGCGCAAAGACGACTATGCTTTTAAGGGAAAAATGCTCATCAATATTAAAACCTATGGGGTGCATAGTATTGAAATGGAACTGAATGATGATATTAATATAGGGCTGGTAAAGGATTTAAAGTTCAGTGAGGAGTTTACAAAGTTGTCCTATAAAGTAAGTGAGGACAGTGTAGCTTATGCTTATATTCCCCAAAAGGAGCGGTTGAGCATCAAGTTCACCTACTATTTTGGTGGGGAAACGCGCATACTGGGCAGAAAAACAAAAAGCATAAAGGATATCAAAATCAATGAACCCTTAATAGATACTGCCTTTTCGGCTTATGAAGCTACTTCCATCACCAACGATGCTTATCAACAGGCAGATACTTTTTGGGAAGCCCACCGGCATGATACCTTGCAGAAAAGGGAGGTAGGTATTTATGATATGGTGGATAGTTTGAAAAAAACCACTCGGTTCAAAATCATCCTTTACACCGCACAAACACTCACTAGCGGTTTCGCCAAAACGGGGCCGGTTAGCATAGGGCCGGTACCAAGTATCTTCAGTTCAAACCAGGTGGAGAAATTCAGGATTAGGTTGGGTTTGAGGACCAATCCACAATTCAGCGAGCGAGTATTGTTGGAAGCCTACGGTGCCTATGGTTTCGGTGATAACCGATTCAAGTATGGTGGTGGGGTTAGTTTTATTATTTCGCGCAAACCGTGGAACAAGATTTCACTCTATGCCCGTACCGATGTGGATTTTAAAAGCAAATATGCCGAGGAGTTCGACCAGGACAATGTGTTTACCATTGTAAACAAACGCAATACCAGCCAGCGCTTTTACAATATTGAAGAATATAGAATCAGTTACGACACGGAGCTGCACAAGGATTTGATATTTTACCTTACCGTACAACATCGAGAGATAACCCCATTTTTCTACTTTAGATATATGCTGGACGAAGTTAGGCGCGAAGATGTTAAATCATCGGAGATTGACGCTACCTTTCGTTGGCAGTTCAGGTCGAAACCACTTTCAGGCACCTTTAATCGGGAGGCAAAAGCTGGTCGTTTTTTCGCACAATTCCGCAAGAAAAATGAATTCCCATTTATTCGGGCAAAGTATATGGCAGGCATAAAGGGTATTCTAGGCAGCGATTTTACCTATCACCATATAGCAGGGGGCTTACAGGGCGATTACCAGATTACCGCCAAAATGAGCATGTATTACAATTTCTGGGCGGGAAAAATCTATGGTACGGTTCCCTTTCTGTTAATGAGAATTCCAGAAGGTAACTTTGCTTTCGTACACAATAAGTATTTCTTCAACAATATGAATATGCTGGAGTTTGCTGCAGATGAGTACATGAGCCTCAACTTCCAATATTTTTTCGGGGGGATACTGTTGGACAAAATACCGGGTATCAAAAAGTTGAAATGGCGCGAGGTAATTACCGCCAACGTTTTTTGGGGCAATATGAGCCAACAAAACCGGGAGTTTAACAATTACAAGTCCAAAAACCAGTACCCTGTTGACATTGCATACCCAATACCTTATGCAGAGGCTGGCTTTGGTATAGAGAACATTTTTAAGATTATCAGGCTCGATTCGATATGGCGAATAACGCACCGCGATAACCGCAGCGTAATGAATTGGTCGCTTTATGCTAGTTTGTTTATAAAAATCTGACCGTCATTAACCACTTTGGCCGTTTCAGGCAGCAGAATAAAGAAAGTTGTACCAACATTAAGCGTACTTTCTACATATATTTTGCCTCGGTGGTTTTCTACTACCTTTCTGCAAATGGCCAGTCCTATGCCAGTACCTTCATACTCAGTACGTCCATGCAGCCTTTGGAAGATGGTAAAAATCTTTTCAGCATGCTTGTTTTCAAAGCCAATACCGTTATCCGTTACCTTAATTAAGAAGTAATTATCGTGGTTATCTAGGCCCCTTTCCGCTATTTCTTGCTTATCGGCCATTTGGCAGGTGATGGAGATTTTCGGCTGTACCTCTTCTTTTCTAAATTTAATACTGTTGCTTATCAAGTTCTGGAACAGTTGGGTCAACTGTCTGGCATCACCCATCAATTCAGGCATACGGTCAATAGATATCTCCGCTTGACTTTCCGTGATACTAGCTTCCACATTGGCTATTGCTTCCTTTAACACATTATTCAAATCGACTTTCACAAATTCATTGCGCGAGCGTGAAGCCCTGGAAAAATTCAATAAATCGTTGATTAATATCTGCATCCTTGCCGAGGCGTTTTGCATTCGGCTAATGTAATCTTGCCCTTCTGCGGGCAGTTGCATCACGTACTTTTGTGATAGCCGATCGCCAAAAGCCTGAATCTTGCGTAAAGGTTCTTGCAAATCATGCGATGCCACATAAGCAAATTGCTCCAGTTCTGAATTCGAACGGGTCAACTCTTCGTTGGCCTTCAACAAATCCTTCGTGCGCTCATTGATCAGTAGTTCCAGTTTATTCTTGGAGGTTTTTTGGTCATGTATATCCGTACAGGTACCAAACCATTTCACAATATTTCCCTGTTCATTGCGAAGTGGCAAAGCCCTGCCAATAAACCAACGGTAAACCCCATCAAACCTTCTAAAGCGATATTCAATGTCGTAAGGCTCACCCGTTTCTAATGAATGGTGCCATACCTTAAGGGTCCGTTCATAATCATCGGGATGCAACACTAATGACCAGCCTTTGTCCTTGGTTTCTTCATAAGAAAGGCCAGTGTATTCATACCAGCGTTTGTTGAAATAATCATGGTCGCCATTGGGCTCCGTACGCCACACCAATTGCGGCATAAAATCGGCCAAAAACTCTAGTCTTTCCTCGCTTTCGTACAAGGCCAAAGTGCGTTCCTCAACTATCCGTTCCAAGTTATCATTAATCAATTTCAATTCGTCCTGAGCTTGTTTCAATTGATGGTTTTTATGCTCCAATTCGGCTCTGGCACTTATTAATGATTCATTTTGCTTATACAATGTTCTATTGTTCAATAGCAGTTTTCGCAACCAGAAACCTAAAACCAAGCTGGTGAGGGCCACGGCCATTAACATGGAGTAATAGTTCATTCTTGAAGCTTCTTCAACTTCAGCATAGTGTTTATGTAGATTTGTTGTTTCTATGTGGTTGATATCCCTAATCACCCTACGTATTTCCACCATTACCCTTCGTCCTTGCCCTGCCCTGATACGATTTTCTGCAACCTCCCGACCTTCTGATTTCATGATATCGATACTACCTTGCATCAATGCAAAACGTTCTTTAATCAAGGCCTTTAGTTGTGATAGGTCAGTATGTGGTTTGCTGCCTAGCCTATCCAATGAATCGAAGGCGGACAAATACATGTTTACAGAATCGGGGGCATTGGTATAAGTTTCCAAATAAATTTCATTACCGGTAAGCAAATAACCCCTTTGGCCAGTTTCAGCATCCATCATAGCTGAATAGATGTTCTCTAACAGCAGCATGCGGTTTTGGGTGTTTTCCAGCTTTTTATAAGCCAATTGGAAATCCTTATTAGTGCGCACATAGAAATAGCTAATAGCGGCCACCAATAACAGGCTCAGTAAAAGCCCAGGAAGCAAGTCAATGTAAACCTTGCGACTCATTGTGGCGTGAAAATACGAGGATTGCCAATAATAATAGGGCTTATTAATACATTTAAATTTGTTAAAAATGTATTTAATGTCGTGTACGACAATAGATTGTGAATGCCAAAAATCAATCTACCTTTACGCTTTCCTTGTCTTGCAAGTGTTTCAATGTTTTCTTGGTGCTTACGTCTTGCCCAATATCTTTCCTAAAGTATTTTCCTTCGAAGTCTATTCTAGAAGCAGTTTCTAATGAGTTTTTAATTGCGTCTTGTAAATTTTCGCCCAAGGTGCTCACAGTAATCACCCTTCCGCCAGCTGTATATAGTTCCCCATGCTTGATATGGGTGCCTGAATGGAATACCAAACTGCCATCAATATCATCGGCCCCCTGTATCAAAAGGCCTTTTTCATACTCACCTGGATAGCCGCCAGAAGCCAATACGACAGCCGCACACGCCTTTTTCTTTATTTTAAGTTCCGCTTTATCCAGTTCGCCCTTGCCAACGGCTTTGAACAGCTCTACTAAGTCACTCTTTATCCTTGGTATAACGGCTTGGGTTTCGGGGTCGCCCATGCGGCAGTTGTATTCAATCACAAAAGGCTCATCGCCTACTTTCATCAATCCGAAATAGATGAAGCCTTTATAATCGATGCCCTCCTTTTGCAAGCCTTCCAAGGTAGGAGCGATGATCTCTTTTTTCACTTTTTTCATCAAGTCTTTGCTTACAAAAGGCAATGGGCTTACCGCTCCCATACCGCCCGTGTTCAGGCCTGTATCCCCTTCGCCTATGCGCTTATAGTCTTTGGCCACTGGCAACAATTGGTAACTCTTGCCATCCGTCAATACAAATACGGAAAACTCAATGCCTTGGAGAAACTGCTCGATAACTACCTTTTTGCTGGCCTCCCCAAACATTCCCTCCAGCATTTCTGCCAATGACTTTTTGGCTTCCTCTTTATCATTTATGATGAGCACCCCTTTGCCTGCTGCCAATCCGTCAGCTTTTAAAACAATGGGCAATTTTTGTTCATCAATAAACGCTTTCCCTTGCTCCAAGCTAGTTTCATTTACTTCCAGGTAAGCTGCCGTAGGGATACCATAGCGAACCATGAATGCTTTGGCAAATGATTTGCTCCCTTCTAATTCAGCCCCTTCTTTTACAGGGCCTATTACCGTAATGTGCTTTAACTCTTTATCAACTGAAAAGAAATTGGCAATACCTGCCACCAATGGACCTTCCGGCCCCACCACCACTAAATTGATATCCTTGTCAAGTACGAATGCTTTAATGGCATTAAAGTCAGTAGTATCTAAATTAACATTGGTGCCGGCATTCCGCGTTCCGCCATTGCCCGGGGCTATGTATAGGGCCTTGCATTTATTGCTTTGCGCCATTTTCCAAGCTAATGCATGTTCCCTTCCGCCGGAGCCCAATAATAAAATTTTCATCGGTTGTGATTATTTAAGGCTAAAGTTAACAAATCATCGTTCTTATGGCTATCCGGTAATGTCATGAAAATGTTGACTTTTTTAGCAAGGGGGCAATTTATTTAATGTTATTTTTGTTCGCCTGATTGTTAGGGGGAGTAAGCCCAGCTACAGGCGAAAGCTAAAGAGAATGCTAAGGGGCATTAAATCCCCCTTGGCTTACAAATCAAAAAGAAAACAATGTTTGATTTTATTACAAAGGCTGTTTCTAAACTATTCGGCAGCAAATCAGATAAAGATATTAAAGAGATAATGCCCTATGTGGAGCGGAGTCTTGAAGAGTTTGAAAAGCTGAAAGGTATCAGTCATGACGAATTGAGGAATAAGACTACCATTTTCAGGCAGCGCATACAGGATTACTTAGCGGATATTGATACACAGATAACGGAAATAACCGTTCGGGTTGAAGAAGACGTAGAAATGGATGCCGAAAGTAAGGAAAGGGAGTACAATCAACTGGATAAATTAAGAAAAGACCGTGACCAAAAGTTGGAAGAAGTGCTGCTGGAAATCTTACCAGAAGCTTTCGCTGTGGTAAAGGAAACAGCTTCCCGGTTTAGGGGAAACAACGTTATTCGTTGTGCGGCTACTGAATTGGATAGGGAATTGGCGGTTACACGACCCCATATCCGTATAGTGGGCAACACTGTTGAATATGACAATTCATGGATGGCCGCTGGCAATATGGTCACTTGGGATATGGTACATTACGATGTACAATTGATAGGTGGTGTGGCATTGCATCAGGGTAAAATAGCTGAGATGGCCACGGGTGAGGGTAAAACTTTGGTAGCCACCTTGCCTGCATATCTCAATGGACTATCGGGTCAGGGGGTACATTTGGTTACGGTAAACGATTACTTGGCCAGAAGGGACAGTGAATGGATGGCCCCTATTTTCCAATTCTTGGGCTTAACCGTTGATTGTATCGATAAGTACCAGCCCAATTCGGAAGAACGCAAGCAAGCTTATTTGGCAGACATTACCTATGGTACCAACAACGAATTCGGCTTTGATTACCTGAGGGATAATATGGCCCGCAACCCAAGCGAACTGGTTCAGCGCAAGCACCATTTCGCCATGGTAGACGAGGTGGACTCCGTATTGATTGATGATGCGCGTACGCCTTTGATTATATCTGGGCCAGTGCCTAAAGGGGAGGAGCAGGAGTTTGAAGCCCTGAAACCAAGAATCGTAAAATTGTATGAGGCACAAAAAAGGGCAGTGAATGGTTTTTTAACCGAAGCCAAGCGACAAATAGAGAGCGGCAAAGCTGGGGAAAAAGATGGTGGCTTGGCTCTATTGCGTGCCCATAGAGGTTTGCCCAAAGCGGGACCCCTTATCAAGTTTTTGAGCGAAACCGGCATGAGGCAAGTGCTGCAAAAAACGGAAAACCATTACTTGGCTGATCAGCAGAAGGAAATGCCCACGGTGGATGCCGAACTGTTTTTTGTAATTGACGAAAAACACAATAGCGTAGAACTGACCGAAAAGGGAATTGATTTGATTACCGGAGCTGGTGAAGACCATGACTTTTTCATAGTGCCTGATGTAGGTGCTGGTATTGCGGAAATTGAACGTAATACCGTTTCTGAAGAAGAAAAGCGTAATTTGAAAGATCAACTGCTGCAAGATTTTGCCATTAAGTCGGAGCGTATCCACTCCGTAACCCAGCTTTTGAAAGCCTATACTTTGTTTGAAAAGGATGTTGAGTATGTGGTAATGGACGGCAAGGTGAAAATTGTGGATGAAAACACCGGCCGTATCATGGAAGGCCGCCGTTATTCCGATGGGTTGCACCAAGCTATTGAAGCTAAGGAGAACGTAAAAGTGGAAGCGGCTACCCAAACCTTTGCCACTATTACTTTGCAAAATTACTTCCGGATGTACCATAAGTTGGCTGGTATGACGGGAACTGCCGAAACAGAGGCGGGCGAGTTTTGGGAAATATACAAGTTGGACGTAGTGGTAATACCAACCAATAAGCCCATTGTGCGCAAGGATATGGAGGATTTGGTTTATAAGACCAAAAGGGAAAAGTACAATGCGGTAATTGACCATATAGTAGAGCTTACCCAAGCGGGGCGCCCTGTGTTGGTAGGTACCACCTCCGTAGAAGTATCGGAATTAATTAGCCGTTTGCTGAAGCTGAAAAACATTAAGCATAACGTGTTGAACGCCAAGCAGCATCAACGGGAGGCGGAAATCGTTGCCGAGGCGGGTAAAGCGGGCACCGTTACCATAGCTACCAACATGGCGGGTCGTGGTACGGACATTAAGCTAGGGCCAGGGGTAAGGGAAGCAGGCGGTTTGGCCATTGTTGGTACCGAAAGGCACGAATCTAGAAGGGTTGACCGCCAGTTGAGGGGCCGTGCTGGCCGCCAGGGGGATACGGGTTCATCGCAATTTTTTGTTTCCTTGGAAGATAACCTGATGCGTATGTTCGGTTCCGACCGTATAGCTAGCCTCATGGACCGTATGGGTTATAAGGAAGGGGAGGTGATACAGCACAGCATGGTATCCAAATCCATAGAACGGGCGCAGAAAAAGGTGGAAGAAAACAACTTCGGTATCCGTAAGCGCTTGTTGGAATACGATGACGTAATGAACTCGCAGCGGGAGGTTATTTATACACGCAGGAGGCACGCCTTGTTCGGTGAGCGATTATCAGTTGACATTAACAATATGGTGTATTCACTCTGTGAGGAAGTGATAGCCAGCAATCAAGAGATAAGGGATTTTGAAGGTTTCAAGCTGGATGTAATCCGCAACTTTTCTGCCGATACCCAAATTTCAGAACAAGAATTTCTTAGCCAACCTGCATCAACATTAGTTGATACACTGTTTGATGAAGTGCAAGATGCCTACCATCGCAAAGTGGAAAACATTGTGAAAGCATCTTATCCCGTAATGGAAAATCTGTACCAAACCCGGGGTGCCAATATTTTAAACGTAATGGTTCCCTTTTCCGATGGGAAGAAAACCCTGAACGTGGTAAGCAACCTACAAAAGGTAATGGATACCCGTGGGCGAGAGTTGGTGCTTTCCTTTGAGAAAAATGTTACCCTTGGTATCATTGATGAATCTTGGAAAGAACATTTAAGGGAAATGGACGAGCTGAAGCAATCCGTCCAAAATGCGGTATTTGAGCAGAAAGACCCATTATTGATTTATAAACTGGAAGCCTACAATCTTTTCAAGGTGATGGTGACGGGCATGAATAAGGAAGTGGTTTCGTTCTTGTTTAAAGGCAATGTGCCTTTCAATAATCAGCAGGGTGAAGTAAGGGAGGCCCGTGAACCGCAACGTACCGATATGAGCCGTATGAAGGCTGCCCGTGAAGACGATAATCCTTTGCTTAATGGGGGAGGGGCACTACCATCACAAGGCAATGGTGAGTACGATGAACCTGAACAGCGCAAACTGGAACCCATAAGAGTAGAGAAAAAAGTGGGCAGGAACGAGCCTTGCCCATGCGGAAGTGGAAAGAAGTTTAAAAATTGCCATGGAAAAGACGAATAAGGAGATTGATTTAAAACAGTACATTGAACATACCCTTTTAAAGCAGGAGGCCACCCTGAGTGAAGTAGAGCAACTTTGTGCGGAAGCGGTGGAGCATGGTTTTTATGGTGTGTGCGTTCCACCCTACTTTGTAGAGGCCGCCGTAAAGTTTTTAAATGGAGCAAAGCCCAAAGTAATTAGTGTAGTGGGTTTCCCTCTCGGATATAATCCCATTTCGGTGAAAGTAGAGGAGGCAAAAAAGGCTTTTGAAAGGGGGGCTCATGAGGTGGACATGGTAATGAACATCGCTGCTTTCAAAAGCGGCGACTTCAACCAAGTGAAGAATGATATAGAAAGTGTTACTACCATAGCGCATATGCAGGATAAGGTGGTGAAGGTAATTATCGAATCGGGTATACTGTCGGAAAAGGAAATCAATAAGGCTTGTGAAATATGTGCTGAAGCTGGAGTTGACTTTGTAAAAACTTCTACTGGGTTTGCTGCTGCCGGTGCAAGCACCGAACATATCAAAATGATGCGTAAGCTATTGCCCGCAAAGGTCAAAATCAAAGCCTCAGGCGGCATTAAAACCCATGCCCAGGCAATGGAAATGGTTGAGGCGGGCGCTGACCGCATAGGCTCTTCTTCAGGAGTAAAATTATTGGAATGAAGCAGCTATTGACAGTTTGCTGCTTGCTTGTTTCGATGTTCGCAGTAAGTCAAAATTCGGGCAATATAGAGATTGTAGCCGATAGCAGGTTGGATGAGCTAATGGACCTGTACCATAAAGAGGATTCGAAATCGCCTGTTGTTATGGGCTATCGAATCCAGCTTTTTTCTAGCAGCAGCCGCTCTGAAGCACAGGCACAGAAAGATAAGTTCTATGCCCAATTTCCGGATATCAGGCCTTTTATTGAGTATCAGGCACCTAATTTCAAGCTGCGTATAGGTACTTACCGTAATCGAATGGAGGCTTACCGCGATTTGACCCGAGTGAACCTTCTATACCCTAACGCTTTTATCGTAAAAACGGAGATACCATTAAATGACTTATAGTAGTTTGTTACTATAAGCGCACTCCCTTACCAAAAACTAATACGGTCTGTTTTCTTTGGGCTTATTGTCGGCTTGTTTGAAGTCGGCCTTGTTCACCGCTGACTGCTTGCCCAAATAAGTCCATTTAATGGCTTTACTGTATTTATCAAAAACCCGGTTCAGGTCTTTTAGGGTCACCGCATTAACCTTTTCCGTAAACGTTTCAGCCAATGTCCAATCACCTGCTATTTCGGCCATTCCCAAGGTTTGCGATTGTGATGATGAAGATTCTTGACCCATAAAATAATCGGTCAAGAAGCCTTGTTTGGTATTAACCAATTCTCCCTCTTTAAAACCATACTTTTTTACGGAATCAATAATTTCTACCATCACGCTCATGGATTGTTTGGGATCGGTAGTGGTAATATAGATGGCATTGTATGGATTTTTAATGACTCCAGATGAGTAAAATGCTGCAGGAGCATAACTTAGGCTACGTTTAGTACGCAGTTCAAGGAAAAAGCGGTCGTTCATAATAGACATGGCCACACGCATGGGAATGCCGTCCGCTTCGTTCCAAGTAGGTGCGCTCATTACGCCACGAATGTAATTGGTGGCAATGTCGCGATCTTCAATAAAATCGCCTCCAGTAGTTATCAATGTGCGCTTTTCGAAGGTGGCAGGGGTGCCCAAAGCTAGTTTCGAAAGGGATTTTTTGATTTTAGCGGTAAGGTCAGCTTCTGTAATGTTGCCTACTACCACCAAAAATACCCGTTGTTTACCAATAGTATTTTTATAATATTGTTTCACGTCGTCCAATGTGATTTTTGCCAAACTTTCAGGCGAACCATTAGGGACTTTTTCATAGTTAGTACCCG
Source organism: Chitinophagales bacterium (assembly GCA_033762815.1). Classification (GTDB taxonomy): domain Bacteria; phylum Bacteroidota; class Bacteroidia; order Chitinophagales; family CAIOSU01; genus JANRLF01. Next base: position 108,192 of record JANRLF010000001.1, read on the forward strand.
CAAATGCGTTTTTCATTGCCAATTGGCGTAGGTAAGCATCAGGGTTTGATATTGCCTCTTTCGCCGCAGTAATCATTTGTTCTTGAGTCAATTTAAACTCTTTAGGGTCGAAAGCTGGGTTCATAATAGCATCAGTGTACAACTCCCATGATTTGTCCCAAAACATTTTAATGCAAGTCATGCTCATCGAACCAAAATCATATGTACTTTCTGAACCAAAACTGGTCCCAATCTTTTCTGCTTGAGTGTTGAAATCTACCTTGTTCAGTTTGGTCGTACCCCCTGTCATGGCAATATTGAAGGCCAATGATTCAATGCCCTCCTTGGCTTTAGGATAGTTAGCCGTACCGCCTTCCACAAAAAGACGGGCACTGATTACTTCCTTAGGAGTGTTTTTTAGAATTACTTTGAGTCCATCAACGGTAAACTCCTTGGTTTGTGCAAAAGCGCCAACGGCAATGAAGCATAACAGAAAAACAGCAATCATTGAACGGTGATAGGTGATAATAGCAGTCATGGCCGTAATTATTTTTTAGTGATAGATTCAAATGTGTCAACTTTCAGCATTTCTTTCATGGCTGGCGATATCAGCAACCCATTAACGTGGGGCTTACCCTTAATGTACTTTTGTACATAATCCTTAATATCTTGGCGAGTTACTTTTTTGATATTGTCCACATAATTGGTGTAATAATCGATATTGGCCGATGCCCACCAGTAAGTAACGGTATGCACAAAATCGCTAGTGCTTTCCTTACTATAAGCATCTTGTATGGCTAGTAAGTTTTTCGCCGTCTCCAGTTGCTCATCGGTAAAGTAGGAGTCACTGTCCCACTGTTCAATGTTCTTCAACAGTACTTCATAGGCTTCGGTCAGCTTCTGAGGATTGGGAACCAAAATGATATTGATTGGCCCCACATATTTGCAAGTTTGGTAGCTTACCTGTACTTGGTAGGCCAGTCCAGCATCTACAAGTTCTTGTTGAAGTTTGGAAGATGTCTGTTGCAGGATATACGACAATACATCGGCAGCAAAAGTAGCCTTCACATCTGAACGGGTATCGGGCCCATGATATCCAAGCAAAATAATGGGCACTTGGCTGTTTTGGTTTATAGTGATAAAAGAGCTTGTCTTTTCCAAGGGCGTAAACTCCGGTACTGGCCATTTTTGGAAAGGGTCGAAATCTGCCGGTTTCCAATCGCCGTAAATGGCTTTTGCCTTGGCAAAGATGTCCATATGCTTTACATCGCCGGCTACCACTAGTATAGAGTTATTCGGATAATAATACTTGTTTTGAATGGTGCGCATCTTTTCGGTAGTCGCCGTTAAAATGATATCATGGTTGCCAATTACATTCTTACGGCTGTACAAATCGCCCCACATAGCTTTGGCCATGTCATCAAACAAAAAGTGGGTGGGGTCTGATTCCGAACGTTGAAACTCTCCATCTACTACTGGGTTTTCGTTCTTCATTTCTTCTTCTAAAAACAATGGGTAACGGATGGCCGAATTCATGAAACGCAGCCCATCTTCCACTTTTGCAGTGCTCAGTGTCACAAAGTAGTTTACCCGTTCGTTGCTGGTAGTCCCGTTGAAACTAATACCTAGTTCTTGTACCCTTTGCATAAATGCTTCTTGAGAGGGAAGTTCTTTATTGGCTTTGAAGAACATGTGTTCATAAAGGTGCGATAGGCCATTATACTCTGGACTTTCGGTGTAACTGCCATTTTTTACGCAAATTTCTATTGTGGCCAGTGGCACCGATGGGTCTTCTATGACCAGTACCTCCAATCCGTTCTCCAATTTGGTAAGGTGGAAATTCGCAGGCAATTTGTTTTGCGCATGCAATGAGCAACTTGCCATTAACAAAAATCCGAGCAATACGGCTATTCTGTTCATTATGTCAATTTTTGTGATGTCGAAATTACGGTTTTTGCTGCATACTCCTAACTCTTTCGACCAACAGGGGTATTTTACCTACATGTGTTGCCTAGTTCCCCAAAATATGGGGTTAGCTAACCTCAATTGTTTCGTTTCCATCTAAATAGATAAGAAGGTTAAAGTGCCAGAAACTACGGCAGCACTAGATTATAGCTTCATGATAGGTAAGGATGCCAAACTGCTTGGCATGCTTTTGCTATACTGGTTTAACAGCTACGAAATGTTTGAAACCTTAAAAAATAAGTTATGAGCAACTTACTTTATTTAATAGCCGTGCTGCTAATTATAGGATGGGCAGTTGGTTTTTTTGCTTACAGCGCTGGTGGTTTGATCCACGTATTGCTGGTAATAGCAGTTATTGCAATTGTACTACGTTTGATTCGCGGACGTGAAGTGGTATAAACTGGATACCTAGCCACACAAAGAAATCAAAGATAGATAGGTAGGGGAAGAGGCAGGGATAGGCATCATTGATTCCTATCCCTGCTGATTATTGGGATGAACACATTTCTGTATCAATAATAATCATTAATTCTATGGAAATCAATCAGTATGGTACTATGGTGGATGCAGTGAATGGCTTAAAAGCCAAGGGGTTTTTAGGTGATTTCAATATTGATGAAGAAGGACTGTATGTAACGGACAACAAGGAAAAGCATTTTCTTGCTGAGGAGGTAGAAGTAGTTGAATTCCATCGTTTTGAAGGGATGTCCGACCCAGGGGACATGTCCATTGTGTACGCTCTTCAATTGACTGATGGAACCAAGGGTATTTTAATTGATATGTTCGGAACTTATAGTAGTGCTAAGGTTTCTGAGTTCTTCAAGCATATCGGGAATATCAAACATAACGAACACTGAGTATGAAATTCCGAGAACGTCTGCGTAGAATGCCCCGTTGGGCCCTGTATACTGTATTGGGTGTGGTAGTATTGATTATCGCCATTCGCATAGCCTTGCCGTTTGTGGTACTGAAATATGTAAACAAAACCTTGGCTGGGCTTGACGGATACACCGGCCATGTGGAAGATGTGGACATGAATCTCTACAGAGGGGCTTACCTAATTGAAGGTATCAATTTGCATCAGGTAGATTCCAATGGTGTCCGCACACCGTTTGTAGATATTGGCCAAATCGATATTTCTATACACTGGAAAGCCTTATTACAAGGTTCGATAGTGGGTGAAATCATTGTTGTAAACCCAGTGGTGAAATTTGCCGCAGCCACTGATACCAGTGAAGCCGTAACCGGTGAGGGGGTTGACTGGCGGCAACCAGTCAAAGACTTGGTGCCGCTTAAAATCAATCGTTTTGAGATACAAAATGGTTCGGTGCATTATCTGGATAGGGGTAGTAGTCCAAAAGTGGATGTATATGCCAACAGATTGTATGTGGTGGCCACCAATCTTACCAATAGCTTGGATGTATCAGAATCATTGGTAGCTACTATTGACGCAAAGGCCATGGTAATGAACCAAGCTCCATTTTCCCTACGCTGTAAGCTAGACCCCTACGATAGCAAAGGTACATTTAATGTAGACCTTACCCTGCAGGATTTGCAAATCGTTAAGCTGAACGATTTTATGAAGGCATACATAAAAGCCGATGCAGAGAAAGGGACATTCAGTTTATATGCGGAAATGCAAGCTAAGCAAGGTGCCTTTGAGGGTTATGCCAAGCCGCTAATTAAAGACATTAAACTGCTGAGTATTCCCAATGATAAAGATGAAGGCTTTTTCAGCATGTTATGGCAAGGCATTGCAGGCTTGTTCGTAAAGGCAGTAGAGAATTTGCCCAATGACCAAGTGGCTACCAAAATTCCTTTTTACGGTAGGTTGGATGACCCAAAAGTCAAGGTGTGGCCAACTATTGGAGCTTTGCTTAAAAATGCCTTTATACAGGCACTAAGGCCGCATCTAGATAACGAAATTGGTTCGAATAGCCTGGCAGAAAAGCCTATTGAGGGGGTAAATGTGAAAAACCCTGAAGAAAAGTCGAAGCGGGAGACAAGGCAAGAAAAACGGAAGAAAAACTGATGAAGGCACAGCATATTATCTTATTGGTATTGGCAATCGCTATTGCGATTGGTGCCGTGCTATTTTTCACTATTCCGCACAAATTGTTTGCAGCGTACATTCCAAAGGTGCAGCAAATTGAGGTGGTAGATATGATAGTGTATCCTGACAAGGCCACTATGAAATATAAAATAGCAGTAATCAATGATGGCCCAGTAGAAGCCTTACTGGACAGTGTGAGTTATAAAGTGTATTTCGATACGATTGAGTTTTCCAGCGGTTCGCAAAAGTTTGATAAGCACTATGACAAAGATGGGAATGATACCTTGACATTGCCCCTGAGTATGTCCTTCGATAAATTAGATGCCGCTTTTGAAAGTTTTAAGCGGAAAGACAGCACCGATTTGAGGATAACTTTCCTCAGTCATTTTCGATTGCCTATCATAGGCGCTTATGAGGTGCCCATGGAAGTAGCGGTACGAATGCCGTCACTGATACGCCCAGAAGTGAAAGTGGTAAACGTTGACTTAACGAAGTTTCAACTGATAGGCAAGGAATTCGGCGTGAGGGCCGATATCATGCTCATCAACAAAAACAATATTGCCTTTAAAACCGATAGCCTGAAACTGTTCATGAGCATCCCAGGATGCCTGGAAGGCAATATCATCCATACCGATACAATAGAAATTAAAGCTAAAGACTCCAGCCGAATAAGTATTCCAGTGGAAATAAATGAGCTGAAGATTGTAAAAACGGCATGGAAATTTCTATTCGATAAAGAGGAATTGGAGTATATCGTTACGGGTAATATGAATTTGATATTGCCCATTGAGCAGGCGGAAAAGGTAAAAGTGAAAATTAAGACCAATGGACTTACCCCGTTTGCCGGCGGTAAAGAGGAAGCCCGAGAAAAAGGGAAAGATAAAAAGTAACCCATAAAACTGACCATAAATATGAAAACCAAAGAAATGATTAACGAAGCAAAGCATATGGCTGAAGAACATTTGAATGGCCATCACAAATCCAGCTTTATCAATGGCAAATCCTTTTTTACCTTTTTGGCTGGTGCTGCGGTAGGAGTAGGTGTAGGTATTTACCTGGCCTCTGATGCAGGAAAAGAATTGCGCGAGCAATTGAGTGAACGTTTTTCAGGCCTGAACGATAAGATAAAGGATACTGTGGAAACCTTCAGTGAAAAATTCGGTGATATGGCCAGTAATGTCACAGGCGACCATAACCAAGGCGGTGGTCAACAAGAAGGGGCCCAAGGACACCAAGGATAAGCACTAAACAATCACCACAACCCACCAAACCATGACAGATCCCAGCATTTCCGATATCATATCCGAGGCTACAGAAAATGCCAGAGCATATGTAAATGTGCAGCTTGACCATATTAAACTGACTACTGCCGAGAAATTGGCCAAAATCAGTTCGTGGATTATTACCAATTTTTTATTGGCGATTATGCTGGCGTTGGTGCTGGGATTTGCTACGGTGGCTGTAGTACTGCTTTTGGGCAGGGCAATGGATAATTATCCGCTGGCTTTCTTTTTTGGGGCTGTTATCCACCTGGCATTAGCAGGTTGGGTTTTGTGGATGCGCAAAAAAATGATTGCCGAACCATTACTAAGAGTGTTTCTGAAGGAGTTATTTGAGGATAAGAAAGACGACGATGATGAACTGGAGCAACCAAAGGCTTAGTGAATTGCGTACTATGGATGATGTTGCTATAGAAAAACGCAGACTAAAGGCCGAAAGAAAACTGATACTGGGAAAGCTGCATGTCGACTGGTATTATGCCAAAGAATTCATGAAGCCAAGAAACCTACTGCTATTGGCCATGGATAAGTTGACGGGGGGATGGAGCACCCGAATTCGCCACTTATCAGAGCAATACACGGCTGAAGGGACTTGGTTTCACCGTATTGCCCATTCGCCGGTGATGCGCTACTTGCCTTTTAGCTTGATAGTGGGCATTAAACTTTACCGAATGTACCGGAAGGGCAAGAATTTTATTGGCATATTTAGAAGGTAATTAATTTCTATTTCGAAATTTGCCTGTTGAATATTAGCTATGGCATTACAGGCGCGTGCGAGAAAACTTTGGGAATTGATAAAAGGTACCTTTCACAAGTTTAGTGAGGAGGATACCATGAACCATGCCGCCGCCTTGGCTTACTATACTATATTTTCGCTTCCGCCTATTCTTATCATCGTTATACATACAGCCGGCTTGTTTTATGCTGAAAATAGTGTGCGGGAAGATATCGTAAAAGAAGTAGGGGAATTGGTAGGCCAGGATGGGGCTAGGCAATTGGAAGCCACCATACATGATGTGGGGATATTGAAGCAGAGCTTTTGGAGTGCTTCTTTGGGATTGATTACCCTATTTTTCACCGCAACTACCGTATTCATAACCATACAAAATACCCTGAACAGCATTTTTCGGGTGAAGCCTAAACCTAGGAAGGGTTATATAAAGCTGATTCGCGACAGGGCATTGTCATTTGCCATGATTTTGGGGGTTGCCTTCATCCTTTTGGTATCGCTTATTTTAGAAGCATTGATAAGGTATTTCAGTGGTTTAATTGAGCGGGCATTCCCTAGGTTGGATATTCTGGTTGCGCTCACCACTTCCTTTTTGCTGCCATTTGTGATTACCACCCTTCTGTTTGCCATGATTTTCAAATGGTTGCCGGATGTGAAAATCCGCTGGAAGGATACTTTAGTGGGCGCATTTGTAACCGCCCTCTTGTTTTCCGTGGGCAAGCTGTTGATTGGCTATTATGTGGGCAGTAGCAATGTTGCCACTATTTATGATGCCGCAGGTTCGGTGCTGGTCATATTGGTATGGGTGTTTTATACCTCTGTCATCTTTTTTTTCGGGGCGCAATTTACTTATGTGTATGCCCGCTTTTATGGCAAACACATACGTCCTGCCTCTTATGCGGTGCGTATTGTGCAAAAAGAAATGGAAGTGGATACGGAAGAATAATTACCTCACTGCCCTTATATCTGCTGGGCAGTCCTTTTCGTAGGCGGCCTTCAGCAATGAATCCAACTGCCTTTTTTGCAAACTATCAGTGTAAAGGTGGTTGTAGAAGCTATCAACTACCATTTCCACCGTATCGGCAAGTGCTTTGGTACGGTTAAGCAATATGGGCAGTTGTGCGCTAAATGAATCTCGCTTGGCAATGTAATAGGCGGCCTTAACGGAATCATTTCTGAACATGATACTAGAGTCTTCAGCAAAGCGGATATCGTCCGCCAACTGAAAGCGTTCGTTCTGTATGGCTTTAGCACTGCATTGCAGTTTTGCCAAATACTCGGCATCGCCCTGCATATTGTGCTGTTTTTTTTGACAACTACATATCAATAGTGTAGCTACCAATACCAATATTACCTTGTTCATTTTTACCTTAGAAAGTTGTCGGCCAGTCGATGGAATTGATGACATTTTCACCTACTGTGCGTCCCATTTCCAATCCTTTCATGTTATCAAAGTTGTAGTGGATGCCCCCATATAATCTAGAGTTGGCGCATTCCAAAGCCATATCATCAAAGTTGGTAAATGTTCTGGTTGAAAATCCGTAACGCACTTGGCTTCTGTCGGTAAAGTTATAGTTGGCATTTCCATTTGCGAACATATTCTTAAAAATCTCGGTACCAGCAGCGGCCTCCGTGGCGTGGCCAGAAGTATATGCTGGAAATGCGGGAGTACCTATTACGGTGGCAAAATTTGGGTCGATGTTTTGCTTAATATAGGTTACCGGCCTTATCAAAAAGTAGTCGTACTTACATTTCCAGCAACAGATAAATGCATCGTTTTCCGCTATTCCCAGCTTCGCAAAAGCCACGGCACTCATGGCAAGATTGGCATCATTTTCTTCCAGCAACTGCATCATGATATTGAAAGTATGGCCTGTTGGCGTACAGGTATTCATGGGGTCATCGGCCCAATAGCGGGCGATGGTTTTTTGCTCTTCACTTGCGTTGGTTACCGTATTGTACACATTCATGGCTTCTTGGTAAAAAGGAGAAGCTGGATCGGTAGAATATGCAGGATGGGCAACCGGAACAATATTGGTGAGATTGGATGCTAGAAAAGGTCTATTGCTTCCCCACTTCGGAGCAATAGGGTTAGCGGTAGCACCGGTAGGTATCCATGCACCGGTAATAGCAGGCCAAGTGTAAGGCAATTGGAATGGATCCATGTAGCTTTCATGGCCGCCGTCGGTTTTCGAATACTCATAAATGGCATTGGCTACTGATTTTCCGTATGCAATGGAGCGTTCAGCAACCTCTTCGCTCACCCTGTAAGAAAGGGTACTTTGCCAATTGTTTTCCAGCGTGTTCACTTCAGCCAGGTTATCTGCAGAAATTTTCTTTTCGTACATTTTTCTGATAATTTCTGCCATAGCTGCATTGGCAGATAGTGCCCAGTTGTATTCCTTGTTTTCCTCAATTTTGGGCAACATATCTTCCGTCAAACCATTGATTTGCCCAGCAAGGCTTTTTGCCTCGGGCCAACCTTGTACAATGCTTTCATAAAGGGCTATACCCGTATATCCATAAGCTCTTGCAGCTTGGGGTGGCAAGAAGCCGCCAGTAGTTTTTACAATGGTACATTCAAGATTGATCCACTGACGGGTAAACTCCCCGTCAAAAGTAGTGGGGCTATCGCTTGTTACCACTTCTTGCTCATCTTTTTTACAAGAAGAGATGCTAAAAACAACCAATAGTAAGGCTAGGTATATGTTAATCCGTTTCATGCCTGCCAAAATAAAGCATGTGTCAATGAATAGCAAATTTAATTTAATCGACTATGATGCTTAGATAGAAAGAAAAAAAATGATACATTGCACAATGAGGCTGTAGTGTTTAAATGTAAGTGAAACTTCTACGCTTAAATACGTATAAAATTTGGGATTCTGCGTGGGTAGCCTCGGGAACTAACAGCTTGCACAAATGCCCTAATCTACCCACGCCGAATCTTTAAAAGGGCACAGTTTCGCTGCCCATATATGTATGTCAATTGATATTTAATTGATATCGAAAAATAGATTTAAATATAGTCTTTAATAGGGGAATGACAAATTAAAAGTGGTTAAAATCGACCAACACACTCTTTTGGGTGAGTAAATCAAGGTAGTACATACTATAGTTGCCCCCTTTGCTTTCGATACTGGTGATACTGATAGTACGTACTACATTCATTCTGTTCATGAGCATGTCGTTGTATTTATCACCTTCTCCTCCCTGCTGGTGAAAGTCCACGATTTGCTGTTGACTATATGCAGGATGGGCATTGAGCCAATCTTGGAACCAATGGTTCCTTTTCTCGATATATTCTTGGGTATACAATGTGGAAGATGCCCAAAGATGAGGTTGGGTTTCATCTATTGTTTTTAAATGTCTGTCAATTCCGTCCCATCTTAACTCGTATATCTTGCCATTTTGAATGGCAATTAAGGTAAAAGGTTCAATGTTATCGAGCGGATAATTTTCATAGAAGCTATGAACACTCACTTGTTTAAAAAAATCAAGAAACACCACGCCTCTACTAAGGCGGTATGGTAATTTGCGTTCGTGCCTTACAAATGCCCCGTTCAATAAGCAAGCCGCATTGCCATTCTCAGCCATAGCTATCCAAGTGCCGCCTGCTACGCTATCTTGAGGATAAACTAGGTTAGTCCCAGGCGAAAGCTGGTGCTTGCTGGGGGGCAAAGTGGGTCTTAAGGGTGATTCGTCCCTATTGGAAGTTAACAACCATCCTTTACCCAGCGGTAGGTAAGTCAATGTGCACATGCCTCTCTATATCTTAGCGTGGATGGGGCCACACCAAAACTTTCTTCAATTGCAATGCTGGGCAAATAATGTTTAATACCGATTTTGATAATAGCCATGTGGTGTATGGCATGCTCAATATTATACAATAGCTCCCGTTGGTAATTGCTTGCCACAGAGGCAGGATGGTTCAGGTCAGGGTTGCTCAAATGCACGTTCAGCCATAAAGTAGCATTGTTTTCAGGCAACGTTTCAATAAGTGTTTGTATTACCTCAAGGGCCTTTTGTACCGAACATTCTATCTCTATGTTCCTTTTCCTGAGGTCATAGTCAATTGTACCAGTCGGCAATTGTGAAAGCAGGCATTGATAGAATTCTAAGATATGGCGGGTATGTTGGCCTATAGAGGATCCTGAAAATAGTTCACGGCCAGCGCTATAAGCCTCATTATCCAACTGTTCCAACACTGTGGCTAGGTCATTTAGCAACTGCTTGGTAGTATCTATAAATATTTCCATCGATTGCAAAGTTAATCAGCTAGTTCGATAATCCTTTCAACTTATTTTCCACTACCCATTGCACGCTGCTTCATTTCAGTGGCAAGTTCATCACCCAAATATCTTTCAATGATTCCATGTACGGCATAAATTACCGGTGTCATAAGCAAAGCCACCAAAAATTTGTAAATATAATTAACGGTCATCACTGCCAATACCCATTTCATACTGAGGCCAGCTCCTAAGTGAAAAGCTATATATAGCACCACGAAAGAATCAACCAATTGTGAAATGATGGTAGAACCCGTCGCCCTGAGCCAAATATTCCGCTCTCCCGTCATCTCCTTTATTTTATGGAAAATGAAAACGTCTAGGAATTGTGCTATCAAGAACGCCACAATAGAACCGAGTATGATATTGTTGCCCTGACCGAATACTGCCCCAAAGGCGTCGTTATAATTAGCGATACCTTTATCCTGCTTCAGGCCTATCCAGAAGTCAGCAGGTGCTAGGTTTATGCCAATAAAGAACATTAAGAAAGCATAAGTAATCAGTCCCACGGTCATCAATGACAACATCCTTACCCCTTTTATGCCATAGTATTCATTGATGATATCCGTCATTACGAACACAAAAGGCCAAAGCAGTACGCCACAAGTAAGGCTAAATGACAGGTGGTCGATACCGAAGATAGTCATATCCAATGGCTGGAAGCCTAAGCTGCGCTCCAGGGAAAAAATCTTGACGCCGATAAACTCTGCAATCATGGTATTGGCCACAAAAAAGCCTGCTAGAAAAACGAAAAGCCTACTGGATTTATGGTTGATAGCGTCAAATTGCTGCATGGAATCAAAGTTATGCTATGGTACCGGTAAGGTACCTTTCTTTCAAAATATGGATATGGTGGTTGGCATGGCCCAATAAAATGAAACCTAGCGCATTCACTGAAACCATTTGTCCGTTAGCAATGCCCTGCTTAGCCAAATGTTCCGTTGTAAAACTATCGAATAGCATTTTTGTTGATTGGCGGGTAATAGATAATTCTTCTACCACCATACTCAATTTGCGGTGGGCAGTAGGCGCATTAGCCGCATACAGGTCCTCGTCAAATCCGGGCAAGGGCAAAGTTTCCCCTCTGGCTATACACAAAGCACGGTATGCAAAAATTCTTTCCGAGTCCAGCACATGTTGCAGCAGTTCTTTAATGGTCCATTTGCCCGAAGCATAACTGTGGCTTCCCTTTTCTTCCGTTATGTTTTCCAACAATGGGAACATTAACTGTTGTGAAAGTTCGAATGCAAGTGCAACGTCACTGCCAAGTGCCTGGCTAATATAGTGTTCGTAATAGGGCGGATACTCGGTTGTGGTCGGTCTCATATTTATAAAATTGGGAAATTACATTTTCAAATAAAAATCCCTTGTCAATGCTTGATAAGCTGGGGTGTATTGATGCCTTTCCCATTCGATTACCAAATTATCTTCTAAATGTGGAAGCATTTGTCGGCTATATTGCAAAAGGCAGCGTTTTGGGGCGGTATTTGGGGTTGGCAGTACATTGGTTTTTCTATATAGATGTAGTCCATGCTCTAGTGCTAGTAGTTGTACCTTAGCAAATTCCTGAGCCGGGATGATAATAGCCAATGAGGCATTGGGGCTAAAAAGCCGCATACAGTTACCCATTAGTTCGCCAAATGTCAATGATGCCCAATGGCGCGCAAGGCCCCTTTCTGTAAGCTTTTTATTTAACGGCTGTTGGAAGTAGGGTGGATTGCTTACAATCAAATCATAATTATTTGGAGGATGATAATCCTGAAGCGAAGTATGGTATGCCCCCAACCTATCAGCCCAGGGTGAAGCAGCAAAGTTGTCGGAGGCTTCTTTAGCGGCAGCCGCTTCTATTTCAATGGCATCTATCCGGGTCTGCTTGCTGCGTTGAGCTAGCATCAATGCTACAACACCGGTACCGGTGCCGATATCCAAAATAGTGGCAGCAGCCCCCAGTTCCGCCCAAGCGCCCAATAAGATGCCATCGGTACCAATCTTCATAGCACTGTTGGCCTGTTTTACTGCAAATTGCTTGAAGCGGAACACCTGCTCGGGCATCGACCAAAAGTACGAAATCAAATTGGCATGCTTTTTTATCTAAGTTGTCAAAAGAAATTGTATGCCTACAGAGAAAGACAATACCGCCATGAAAATCGGCAATTCCGGTTCGGGCGAAATAAAAAACGAAAAGGGGAATCCACTACAAGGTAGGGACGATTATAATGACGACGTGCTGAAAGGCGGCGATAGCCGGGGCGATGATTTGGGCAATCAAAAGCAGCCCATTAAAGAAACGGAGCCTACTATCAAGCAAAATCCGGAAGATATTGAGCCTCATGAGGAGTTTATTGACCCTAATGCCAATTTCAGTAAGGACGACCCAGTAGATGGCACTGAAAGGAACAAACCTTTATAAAACCAGGCTTATGTCATTGGAGAATGGTAAGATGCCCAATAAGGCCGGATATAGCGAAACACCGCTGAACCAGCAAGGGCAAGTAAACGGAGATTTATTATTGCCTCAGCATGGAGAGGATCGCCCCCATATAGTCGCAAGGTGGTGGAACAAGATGCGGAAGCTTTTTTAATGACTGAATGTAATGCGTAATAAGTAAATTCGTTGTATTTCAGATAATTTTGGGAACAACGAATTTATTATGCTCAGGAAAATTTTCATCGCTTTTGCAATCATTCTTGTATTGCTTTTTGGGGCATTGATAGCCTTGCCTTTTCTTTTCAAAGATAAGTTGGCAGCTATAGCCAAAAAGGAAATCAATCAGCAAATCAATGCCACGGTAGATTGGAAGTCGGTAGGGGTTTCCATTTTTTCTGATTTTCCGAATATCACCTTAAGCCTAAAGGAATTTTCAATAGTCAATAAAGCTCCTTTTGCGGGAGATACCTTGGCAAAGTTGGCTGCTTTTTCGGTCAGTGCCGATATCATGAGCGTTATCAAAGGTGACGTTGTCGATATTAAAGGCATTAGCATTGAAAAGCCTATAATTAAAGTGAAAGTGTTAAAAGACGGAACGGCCAATTATGACATTGCACTGCCCGATACCGCTAAAAAAGCACCTGATACCACCAGCGGGAGTTTTAACCTCAAATTGCAGCAATTCAGTATTAGCGATGCCTTTATCTCCTATGATGATAAAGCATCGGATTTATATGCCGAACTGGACCAATTCAATAACATGCTGAAAGGCGATTTTACCCAAAGCCGTTTTATGCTCGACACCAAAACCACTTGTGAAAAGACGACTGTAGTTTCCGCTGGGGTAGCTTACTTGAATAAAGTAAAGGCCGACTTGAAGCTGGACTTGGATATTGACCAAGCCAACAGCAAATACACGCTAAAAGATAACACCATCCAACTAAACGATTTAAAGCTATCGCTCAATGGTTTTGTGACCATGGCTAAGCCCGAGGCCATAGATATGGATTTACAGTTCAAAGCGGCGCAAACGGAGTTCAAGAGCATTTTATCATTGGTGCCTGGTATTTACACACAACAATTCAGTGATGTAAAAACCAGTGGTACACTGGCCCTGAATGGATATGCCAAAGGTACTTACGCCGGGGAAAGTTACCCAGCCTTTGGCATTGATTTAAAGGTGGGTAATGCATCTTTTCAGTATCCAGGCCTGCCCGCCTCCGTTACGGATATCAATATTGACCTGAACGCCAAACACCCTGGGGGTGATTTGAACAAAATGGTAATAGATGTGCCCAAATGTGCCATGAAACTGGGCGGCGACCCATTCAACCTGCGACTTAATGTACAGACCCCGATAGTAGACCCACTGATTGATGCGGCATTAATTGGCAAGGTCAATTTAGCTAATGTAAAGAATTACTACCCACTGCAACAGGGCGAAAGCCTTTCGGGATTGTTGGATATGAACGTAACGGCAAAGGGAAAGCTAAGTGCCATAGAACAAGAACGCTACGGTGATTTTCAAGCTGCAGGCAATATTGCGGTTTCCGGTATGGTATATCAAAGTAAGGATTTGCCGCAAAAGGTCAATCTGCAAAGCCTCAAGCTTAGTTTCACGCCCCAATATGTAAGCTTGGATAACTTGGTAGCAACACTAGGCAAAAGCGATTTCAATGCGCAAGGCCGTATGGACAATTTCCTGAACTACCTTTTCGCGGGCGATATGCTGAAGGGTAGCTTCAGCCTGAAATGTAATACCCTTGACCTTAACGAGTTCATGACCGAGGAAACCAGTACCAAAACCCAGCAAACCACCACGGCACAAGGTACCAAAACCAGTACGGAAAGCACGGCTATGCAGGTGCCCGCCAATATCAATTTCAGTATGGATGCCAGCATTGCCAAGCTTTTGTATGACAATGTGGTAATGAACACCGTGGCGGGTAAAATCAATATCAAAGACGAAACGGTGCAATTGGAGTACCTGAAAGGGAGGGTTTTCAATGGCACTATCGCTTTCAATGGCACCTATTCCACTTTTATGACCGAGGTGCCCAAAGTAAACATGCAGGTCGCCATTGATAAACTGAGCATACCCGATGCGGTAAAGGCATTCAGCACCACCGAAAAGATATTGCCACTGGCCAAGCAAATGAAAGGGACCTTCAGCACTACTTTCGATATGAAAGGCAACTTGAATGAGGACCTATCACCTGACCTGAACTCCCTACTGGCAAATGGCAGGGTGGATCTTATGGAGATAGAACTGAGCGGCAACAAGGTAATGAACAAATTGGCCGACCAATTCAAAATACCGCAGCTGAAAACCTTGAAAGTACCCAATGCATGGACGGTAGTAGAGTTAATTGACGGGAAAATATTCGTAAAGCCCTTTGATGTAATGGTAAACGGTATGAAAATGAACATTTTTGGTTCACATAGCTTAACCAACAGTATGGATTATACCATGCTAATGGATGTGCCCAGCCAGCTATTGGGCCCTGCTAATAGTCTGGTGTCCGGATTGTTGTCGAAGAGCCCTATACCGGGCGTTAGTGCCGCCAATCTGCCCCAGAACATGAAGTTCAAGGTAGGCCTGACAGGAAAAACCGATGACCCAAAAATTGCCATTAATCTGGTTTCTGGCAGTGGCAGTACAGCCAAGGACTTGGCCCAACAGCAAGTGGATGCCGCCAAACAAAAGCTGGAAGAGGAGGCTGCCAAGGCAAAAGCAGAGGCCGAGCGCCTAAAGAACGAGGCAGAAGCAAAAGCGAAAGCCGAATTGGAAAAGCAAAAGAAGGCAGCAGAGGAAAAAGCCAAAAAGGAAGCGGAACGCTTGAAAAAAGAAGCGGAAGAGAAAGCCAAGAAGGAAGCAGAAAAAGCACTAAAGGACAAATTGAAATGGCCTAGGTAGAATTTTGAGAATGCGAAGCCGTACCAGCCTGCCCCGCTTCTTGCACGACCATCCTCGCTGCGGTTCGAATCTACTTATAACAACTAAGGTGCTTCTTGTCAATTGGGCTTTTTCACCGGTTGTTTGGGCTTGCTTTCCGGTATTAAGATTTTGAAGTCTTTGTTTTCTGCCAACTCCACCTTGCTGACTTTCCCCCCGTCAAAATGGACAAAAATGCGGGTATAGCTGTCGTTGTAGTACATTGTCCCGTTTTCTTCACCAGCAGCAGGGCCAGCCTTGCTCACCACGTCGGCCTGCGAATCGCCGAACTTGATACCATACGGCAATTGCAGCACAAACTTTCCATAATTGGGCACATGGCCTTTGGGAGTAGCTTGCCCACCCGAATAAAAAACTACCCTTGAAATATTCATATCTTGACCAAAAGCCACCTCAACTCCTGAAGCCGCAAACACTTTCAAATAGCGTTCTTCATGGTTGGCTGGCCCAATAGCATTGGTCAAATCTTCAAGAATCTTGCTATACTGGTTTTTCTTTATCAAGTCAATCATATCTTCTCCTGATAACCCTTGCTTCACTTCATTGCCCTGTTGATCGAATTTGGCGGCTTCGCCTGGCAGATAAATCAGGGTAACCACCGTTAACCTTCCAGAGCGAAACTCCATGCTCACTTGGTAGGCATCAACGTTGGTTAGTTCAAAGTTTTTGTGCAGAATATATATTTCACTTACCTCGCCCTCGGCTTCAAAACCATCGCCCAGCTTTTTCTTTGCGTCGGCAATGGTACCAGTAATGCTCAATCCCTTGGGCAACATGCCCTTGAATTGCTGTATATCATCGCCCCAAGGATTATCGTCATTATAAAACTCGATACGGGTAATCACTTGGTCCTGAATGATTGCCTTGATACCTTTAGGGTTGCCATTATCACCAATAAAAGAAAGCAGTTTCGATGCCTCTGCAGTAGCTTGGCGCTTACCCAATAGGGTTATCCATTGTTCCCCGCTGAATGGGGCCTGGCAATAGGCCAACATAGGGCTAAAAACAAAAAACAAAAGAAGAGAGCTAATCAGGTGCATTGGACTATTCTTTAACTGGTTTATTGGAATTGTTCCACAGGAAATAGAACGGCACACCAATCAAAATCAGTATAAGACCCTTACCTGCATTGCCAGGGTCGTTTATCAAAGTCATGATAACTAAAGTAATGCAAAATAAGATGAACAGTGCTGGCACCACAGGATAGCCGATTACCTTATAGGGCCTTTCCGCATCGGGCATTTTTCTGCGCAATACAAACACCCCGAAAGCGCCCGCTCCATAGAAGATAAAAGCTGCAAACACCAGCATATCCGTCAATTGGTCGAAACTTCCCGAAAGCACCAAAATGGACGACCATATCCCAGATACAATCAAAGCAATATGTGGCGTATGGAATGTAGGATGCACCTTAGCCACTGCGGGGAAGAATAATTTGTCCTTTGCCATGGCATAATAAATACGCGGTGCAGTAAGGATGGAACTGTTTACACAGTTGAAAGTTGCAACCAGTATCAAAATGGAAATTAGTATTGCACCAGTATTTCCCAAAATATGCCGCATTACCTCTACAGCCGTAATGCTGTTATCATCAGCCAAATGGTTACTTATAATTTGGTCGATGGGCAATACAAATAGATAAGTAAGATTGACCAACAGATACAGTAAGATAACTAATAGCACCCCAATGATAAATGCCAAGGGAATATTCCGTTTTGGATTAATTACCTCCCCGCCCAAGAAACCAACATTGTTCCAGCCTTCATAAGCCCAAAATGCACTTACCATAGCGGCAAACATGGCCGCAAACAAGCCCTTTTCCGCAATGGAAGACGAAGCTACCGAAGAGGTGATATTGGCCATACTGCCTTGGCTAAGGAACAGCCCGAGGAAGATGATACCAAAAATGGCTATCACTACCGTGGATGCGAACAAATTGGTAATAAAGCCCCCATACTTAACTCCCCTGTAATTGACCACCGTGAGTATGGTGATAAGACCAATGGTAAGCAGTTTTACGCCAAAATTGGCAAAGGGAGTCATACCCCAAAAGCTCCATTCGGTTATTGGCCCCGTAAGCGTAGGTAAATGGGCACCAGTTTGTGAAAACAACAGCCCGTCCAAGGATTGTGAAAATACATAAGATACTGCCGCAGTAGTAGCGCATTGAATGACGGCAAAGGAAGCCCATCCATATAGATAGGCGAAAAACTTACCGTACATGTGTTTGAAATATACATATTGCCCCCCTGGTTCTGCTATTAAGCCTGCCACTTCGGCATTAGTTAGCGAGCCTAGCAGCGTTACCAAGCCTGCCAAAAACCAGCAGGCCAGTACCAATTCAGGCGAGCCCAGTTCAAGTGACATAGGTGCCACCTTCTTAAATACACCCGAACCGATGATAGAACTAATTACGACCAAGATAACCGTAAAAAGCCCCAAAGACTTTTGTAAGCCAGGGCCTTTGCTTTCTTCACTCATGCAGCATTATTTTTTTTAGAACTTTCAAAGGTAGTGTTTATTTTATATTTGGGCTCCTACCATATCAAGCCAGCCAAACGCTGTGCATTGGCTTGGTTGCTGAACTGGCTTTGCAATAGGCGTTTCCTGCTTTCAATAGCTGCTGGTGTCATACTGCTATTGAACAACTGCCCAATTTCGGCTTGCATTTCTTCGGCACTATCGGCTATGATGCAGAGGTTTTCCAAGCCGGTATTTTCTACCATTTTGCGGTTCACTAAACAGAAACGCCCATTGAACAGCGCATTAATTAGTTTCAATTTAATGCCCGTTGCCTGAAAGGTAGGCAGCACATGAACATGTGCATTGGCTATCAATTGCTGCATGGTAGCATCATCGGGGTTGGCCACTAATTCAATGTTGGGCAGTTTCTTTACCAATTTGGTTAACGATTCCAAAGGCTCCCTGCCTGCAATCACTAACTTTTGTGGCAGTCCTTTGAAAACTTTGCTGCATAAGTAGATGGCTGCCTGATTGTTTTCTTGAATGCCCAAGTTGCCATGATAAAGGGCATACTCGCCCCCGCCTTCTTTAATGTTTATTTGTTCATTGGCATGGAAAGCGGGCAGTAAATGCACCCGTTCAAATTTTCCCTTTAGGTAAGTAGTATCATTAGGCGATATAGCAAGGATAAGATTGGCTCCCTTTAACACTTCCTCATACTTTTTCAATTTTCTAGATTCGGAAAAGAAATAGAACTTCCGGAAGAAATTGACTTCAACCTTTCCCAAGCTTTTGTAATAGTCCCACTCAATGTTGTGCATGCGCACGGCCTTCAGTTTATGTGCCAAAGCTGGGTGTTCCAAGTACAGACAAGTGTGGAGGCCCTCGAACAATACCGGATGATCATCTGCGGAAAGTTGCGCCAATAAATCGCCGCTCTGCCTGGAGCCGACTATGTAAGGCACGCTACTATAAATAGCTTGGTAGAACTTTTGCCTTGGGTAGTAATGCACACTGGCGCATAGCTTTTCCAGTTCGCTAGATTTATCGCGGCCATAATGAAAGGTATGCAAATGTACCTTGATGCCTAAATGCGATAATGCCTTTATTTTAAAAAACACGTCGATAACACCCCCATAGTTAGGCGGGTAAGGCACATTAAACGCAACAATATGGATATGCCGTTCTTCAGACACTTAGATACAAGTTAACCAATTTCTGCTCCTCGGCCTGCCAGTTAAGCTGTTTTTTTGCCAAAAAACAATTTTGGCTTAATCGATGATACAATTCAGGCCTGGCTTCCAGGTCGGTTACTGCCTTTACAATAGTTGAGCTGTCCAAATTATCCAGCAAGAGGCCAATTTCAAATTGCTGGTTCAAAGCTTTGTATTCGGGGAAATCCATGTTCAGAGTCGGCACCCCTGCCTGAATGTAATCAAAGCACTTGTTGGCCAAGGAATAGTAATAACTCAAGCCCATGTTTTCCAATAGGTTGAAGCCTAGCCAGGCACCTTGGGTAAGCGCAGGTAAGTCCGCAGGCTTTACAAAACCCAAAAATTCAATTTTTTGCTCCAAGCCTTCAGATTGTACCATTGCTCTTAGATTGGCAGATAAGTCTCCCTCTCCTGCAATTTTCAATGGCTTATCAATCTGGTGCATGGCCATTATCAGTGCTTCCAATCCACGTCCTTTGTTGAGCGCCCCTTGGTAAAGCAGGTATTTGCCCTGTGGCTGTACATCGGGCTGCAAGGACGGCACGTTCATAATGGTTTCAAATGGGAGGCCGTACCGTTCCTGGAAAATTTTGGCCAATGCAGGCCCAATTGTATAGGCGGCATCTACCTTAGGGATAAAGGTGCTGGCCACCCATTCCCATATTTTCTTGACGGTGGGCCGATGCACCACCTCGGGCACTTCACTAAAGTATTCATGGGCATCGTACACCACTTTTTTGCCCTTCCATTTACCTACCCACACATTGGGTACCAACGTGTCCAAATCAATGGCACCATATATATCCGCCTGTTGGAACAAAAGGTACCAAAACAACCGGATATTGAATTCCAGATAGAACAACTTTCCTTTTCGAAACCAACAAATCAAACGCTTTTGGGCATATCCGGCAACTTCCAAAGGCTTACTTTCCCTTAATTGCCTGCCTACTAAGGTTACCTTAAACCCCGCCCTCACCAAACTGCCGCAAATGCGCTGCATGCGCCTGTCATAGCTAAGGTCGTTGGTAACGGTAAAAATGATGGTTTTCAATGGGCGATAAGGATAATGGATGAAAACAAAGATAGAAGGTAAATTATTATTGCCCTATCCAAATCAGCTTGCCTTCCTGGTTGGCTATTTGGTTATGTTCCATTAGCCAGCGCACCACCGTCAAAACCTTGTCTTCTTTGAAGCGGGGCAATGCTTGCACCAAGGATCGGATATCCATCCCTTGTGAAGCTAAAAGGCTTTTTATTTCTTGCTGTATGGTTTCATGTTCCAGTTCGGAAAGGCCCATTTTGTTCAATTCCAGACAGATATCGCAAGAGCCGCAACGGTGGTTGTCCGTCTCGCCGAAGTAATTGAGCAAGTATCGGCTTCGGCATAAGGTTTTATTGGCTGCATAGCCCAGCATGCTTTTGATATTGTGCTCGTAAAGGGCTTTGCGCTGCTCTATATGGGTTTTGTTCAGTTGCAGGCTGCGTTCTGGAGCACGTGCCTGTAAAAACGTAATGCGCGGTTGGTGGCTTTTTGCTTCATAGGCAATGATGCCAGCGCTTTTCAAGTAGCGTAGCTTTTTCATCACCTCCTCACGGCTTTGGTTGGTCGCTTTGGCTATTTCCAGTTCGTTGATGGGGGAAAATTCATCGAAAAGCCCGCCGAAGCTGCGCAACAGGTATTTCACAAAAGTATCATAGGCGGCCTGCTCCACTTGGAAGCGGTAAAGGTCTTCCTTGCTGGCCAAGAACTTGATGCGCGAGGGCAAGTAAACTGCCTCCGTAGCGGCTATCAGGCCTTGGTTTTCCAATATCTTGAGGGCATGCCCCACCTTGCTGGGCTCCAGTTTGAAAGTCTTGCAGAAACCGTTCAAATCGAATGAGAAGCTTTCCTCCAATCCGGAACCGATGGCCAATTGAAACTGGTTTCCGATGGCATTGTAGATATGCACTACCTCTTGTGCTGATGGAAAATGATGTTCCAAGCGGTATTCGGCTTCCAACTTATCAGAAACATTATACACCAGTACGGCATAGCTTCTATTGCCGTCCCTGCCAGCCCTGCCCGCTTCCTGATAGTAGGCCTCCACATTTTCGGGCATATCCAAATGCGCTACTACCCTCACGTCGGGCTTATCGATGCCCATACCAAAGGCATTGGTGGCCACCATTACCCTAAAGCGGCCAGCCAGCCATTGGTCTTGTTTTGTACTGCGGCTTTCCATATCCATGCCCGCATGGTAGAAATCTGCCGAGATGCCGTTTCGGATCAGGTATTCCGCTATTTCCTGTGTGCGCCTTCTGGAACGTACATATACAATGCCAGTGCCTTTGGTCTTTTTAAAGATGGTGAGCGTTTTATTCAGCTTGTCTTCAGCGGTGCGCACCACATAGCTGATGTTTTTCCTTTCAAAACTAGCTTGAAAAAGATGCTCCTGGGGAAACAACAATCTTTCCTGTATATCCTTTTTTACCGTTGCGGTAGCGGTTGCAGTCAGTGCCAATAGCGGTGCACCGTGCAACAAAGGTCTTATTTCCGCTATTTTCAGGTACGATGGGCGGAAGTCATAACCCCATTGGCTGATACAGTGGGCCTCATCCACCGCCAGCAGGTTTACGTTCATCTTTTCCAGCCGTGCCTGTACGATTTCCGTGCCCAGCCTTTCCGGTGACAGGTACAGAAACTTGTAGTTGCCGTAAATGCAGTTGTCCAATACAATATCTATCTCCGTTTTCCCCATGCCGCTGAAAACGGCTGCCGCCTTGATGCCCCGCTTTCGCAACTGGCCCACTTGGTCCTTCATCAGTGCTATTAGGGGGGAGATGACCACACATACCCCCTCCTTTGCCAGCCCGGGCACTTGGTAGCAAATACTCTTGCCACCGCCCGTGGGCAGCAGTGCCAAGGTATCTTCCCCATTCAGTACGGAGCAGATAATGTCTTCCTGCAAGGGTCGGAAGCTACTGTAGCCCCAATATTGCTGTAGTATTTGCTGAAGATTCAAGGATAGCTTTATCGCTGCAAAGTTAGTGGTAGATAGGTTAAAGCTCAGTTTATAATTGTGCTTTAAGTAAAATGGTTATTTTTAAGATAAATATCAACAACGCAATAAAATGATAAAGTGGCTTTCACTGAATGTTATGCTATTGCTACTAATGGTCAATGTAGCCCAGGCGCAAAACATGCTTTCTATTGACCTGGAAGAGTTTACTATGCAGTATCCAGACACTTGGACCCTGTTTCCAAGCGAACCTGACCCATTTGGGCATCCCACCTTTCCTGCGCTTTGCATATTTTCAGAAGATTCCAGCAAAAGGCCTATTGCTTGTGTGGAGATTAATGTAGCGGATTCCACAGGATTTGATTCTGCTAGGGATAATTATGATTTTGAAATTTTTTATGAATATATTAATAAAGTAGACAGCAGTATTGAGCATAAACTTATTGTCTCTGATTACTTAGAAGTAACTAAGATTACCATTCAAAATCATGCAGGTTTATGTTTTAAACCCATTGCTGGTCAAAAGCACAAGGGCGAATGGCGTGCAGGAGTTATGTTTTTATATCATAGCATGTTAATTACAATAGGGATTAGAGAAAGGTCAGAACTGACATATCCTAAATATTACGAGGATTTCCAAAAAATGCTGCAAACATTGGTTCTAAAAGAAAACTGAAGGGCCATCCACATGAAGCCAAACGACAACCAAATTTTAATTTTTCCCTGATATAAATTTCTGTGGAAGATAAGTATCTTGGTGCGCACAAAGCGACCGAGGTATGAGCTTCCCCCTTCCTTTCCCCCGATTAGGCTTAAAAGCGTTTCTATTGTTTATTGCCCTGATTGGTTTTCAAATCGTCTATTCACAACAGCCTTGCGATATCATTTATGTGGCGCCTAATGTGGCCAATGCGGTGGGTTCGCCAACTGACCCTACCAACCTGCCCCATGCCATCACCTTAGTAGCAGGTACGCGACAGTATATCCGCATGCAAGAGGGCACTTACAATATCAATACCATCATCAATTTGCCCACTAATGTAGTAATTGACGGCGGCTACCGTATTGATGGAAATGGTGTTTGGATAAAGCGTAGCGATGCCATTACCTCACTGAACATGAGCGGTACGGAGCAGATTTTTTTGGGTGCCCCCTATAACCTCAACGTAGGCCACAATATTGGTTTCAAAGCAGTAGGGGTCAATAACTGGTCATTGCAAGATTTGACCATCAATGTGGCCGCTGCTTCGGGCACGGCGGATAACAGGGGTAAATCAGTATATGGGGTCTATGCAAAAAATTGCACGGGTTATACGATATCGCGCTGCATCATTTTTACGGGTGCGGGCAGTGCCGGTGCCAATGGTGCTGGCTCCACTCCAGGACTTGACCCCAATAACGACCCTTATGATGGATTTAACGGTGCTAATGGCAATGCCGGCGGCGGCGGTGCCTGCGACGATGACGACCTGAATGATGGCAATTACAGCGGTTCCTTTGGGCAACAATATAATGGCAACGGTGGTGCAGGTGGCAATGGTGGTGGCACAGGTGGAGGCAGTGGTGCCTCCCAAACCAATTTTGCCTCGTTTAGCAATGCCCCATCAGGCCAAGGTGGTAGCGGTGGTGCCAACAACAGGGCCGGCGGCGGCGGCGGTGCCGGCGGAGCTGGCGGTAGTGAGGCACGTTCAGGAGGCAATGGTGGCCAAGGAGGACAAGGGGGCGGTGGCCAACCTGGCGGCAGTGGTGGCAATGGTGGTGGTTTGTATAACTGCGGTTCGTTCAATGCCAATAGCTGTGGATTTGATGGTAATTCAGGTGCCACTGGTAGCACAGGAGTAAACGGCGCAAACGGCGTACAGGGCAGTGCCGGTATTTTGGATGAATTTTGGGTACCTGGCGGAAAAGGTACTGATGGTAGCGATGGCGGTGGAGGCGGCGGCGGTTCAGGAGCAGGCGGCGGCGGCGGACAGGGCGGTTCTTTTGTAACTGATGGTTCAGGAGCAGGCGGCGGCGGCGGCGGTGGCGGCCAAGGCGGAGTAGGGGGCCTGGGGGCTTACGGCGGTGGTTCTTCTATAGGGATATATTTGTTTGGTAGCACGGGCAGCATTACTGATTGTAACGTATTGCAGGGGGTGGCTGGTGCAGGGGGCACGGGAGGTGCAGGTGGTACCGGCGGTGATGGCGGCCAAGGCGGCAATCCTGGCTTGAACGCATGTGGGCAGGGCAATAATGAAACAGGCGATGGCGGTCGCGGAGGTAATGGTGGCAAAGGCGGTTTCGGTGGAAATGGCGGAAATGGCTCTCCTGGAACAAGTATCCCTATTTACGACAATATAGCGGGCATTTCCATCGGGAGTATTGTACCTAGCCCAGCGGTGGTGACGGTGAATTACCAAAACACTTCTGCTTGCACCAATTCGGAAATCACCATTAGTAAAGTGACGGGTACTTGGTCATTACCGACAGGGGCTTCTTTTGTAAATGACCTTACACCCACTACTTCCAGCTACAACAATGCTTCGTCCACGGCTGTCATTACTTTTGCTAATGTTGGCCCTTATGATTTGAACCTAACTGCAGGCTCGTTCAACAATTTTATTAATATCAATTCGAACAGAACACCACCAGCCATTACGGTCAATAATACCGTTTTGTGCAGTGGCCAAACTTTAAATCTTAGCACTACCGATATCGCTTCAGATTATGATTGGAGGGTGTATGAAGTAAACGGGGGTAGCCCAGCTAGCCCTTTGTATGCATCCAACCAACAGAATCCGGGGGTAACCCAAAGCTTCCCCTTGGGCAATTATTATGTTCGCTTAAGGACATATACCGAATGTTGTGGCTGGTCGGCCCCGGTGTTTCAGCAGGTTTCTTTTAACCCTAATCCTTCCGTAAATGCAGGCATCGATAAACTGGTATGTGCGGGCGATACCGTAGCTTTATCAGCTACAGGCAGTGGCGGCACTTTCAGTTGGAGTACAGGACAATCAGGTGCCAATATTTTTGTAAGCCCATTTGCTACTACCGATTATACCGTCACCATTACCAATGGCAATGGCTGTACCGCCTCTGACACAGTAGCAGTAACGGTTAGTGCGGTTTCGGTGACAATTGATAGCAGCTTCAATGCCTTGTGCAATGGCACTGCGACTGCCCGTATTTATACCACGCCTTCCGGCGATTCACCTCCCTTCACTTATTTCTGGTCTGGGGGATACAGCCAAGAAGACTTAACGGGTATTGCACCGGGTACTTATTTCCTGACAGTTACCAATAGCAATAACTGTAGGGCTACTGCCCAAACTATTGTTTCGGAACCTTCACCATTGTTTGCTAATATAGCTGTTGTCAGCAACGTGCTGTGTAACGGAAGCAATGATGGAGAACTAGATCTAACGGTAAGCGGCGGCACCCCTCCGTATACCTACCTCTGGAACACAAATAGTACCTTACAGGACATAGCGGGTTTAGCGGCTGGCAACTATGATGTTACCGTTACTGATGCCAATGGATGCACTATAGGGGCAAACGGCACCATTACCCAGAACGCAGCACTTACTTTTACCAGTAGCATTAAAGATGTTTCTTGCAATGGCGATAACGATGGCGTATTGACCGTTACCGCCATAGGTGGAGTTACGCCTTACACCTACCAATGGAGTGTGCCGGGTTCAGGGCCAACTTTGTCGAATGTTACTGCGGGTACTTATTCGGTAACGGTGTTCGATGCTTTTAGTTGCACGGGCACTGCTAGCTTTACGGTAGGTCAGCCTGATAGCCTTGCTTTGGCCACCAATAGCACAAATGCCAGCTGTACCAGTGGCGGCAAAGGTTCTGCCGAGGTTTTCGTAGTAGGTGGTACTTCACCCTACAGCTATTCTTGGAACACGACCCCGGTACAAACCACAGCCACGGCTACCAATTTATCGCCAGGTACTTATAGCGTCATCGTTACTGATGCGCAAGGCTGTTTCAGCACCACAAGTGTTACCATTGCTACTACAGGATCGTTTGGCCTGTCCGTAACCCCCGTGGGCATCTCCTGTGCTGGTGCACAAAATGGTCGGGCATCGGTCAATATTACGGGGGGCGCACAGCCGTTTACCTATGAATGGAGCAACAATCCTGCCTTACAAGGTCCGGTAAATGCTGACTTGCTACCCGGCAATTATAGCCTAACCGTCACCGATGCCAATGGCTGTTCGGGTACCAGTTCTTACACCATCGGTACCATTGGTACTTTTAATCTATCCATTGTGATCAATGATAAAAGCTGTTCTACTGCCCAAAATGGGAGTGCGGTAGCCACTGTTACAGGCGGTAACCAGCCCTATAACTATGCCTGGAGCAATAGTCCGATATCGCCGGGCCCCACTAATGGCAACCTAAGTGCCGGCAATTATAGCCTGAGCGTAACCGATGCCAACGGTTGTACAGCCAGTGATGATTTCATTATCACTGAACTGGCAGATTTGGAAGTGGAAATCGGTCAGGATAATGTGATACTGGAACCAAATGGCTCCGTGGACCTAAACCCTACCTTGAACCGTGAGGGCAATTGGGACTATACTTGGACGCCAGCTGACGGACTGAATACTGCTAGCGAGCTGGAAGTAAAGGCACAGCCTGCCCAAACCACCACTTACGTGCTGCAGGTAACAGACCCAAATTCTGGCTGTACGGCACTCGATTCCGTAAGGATTGTGGTTTCGAATGAGTATGTCATCCCCAACGTGTTCAGCCCTAATGGCGACAACCTGAACGACCAATTCCAAGTACTGATACGAGAGGATTATCAGTTGATGGAATTGCGCATCTACAATCGTTGGGGCAAGCTAGTATTCGACCGTACCGACATCCCTTGGGATGGTTTGGTGGAAGGCAAAGAGCAGCCTACCAGCACTTTTGTGTACGAAGGAGTGATTAAGAGCCCTACCGGTGAGCAAATCATCATTAAGGGTGACGTAACCTTATTAAGATAAGCCGATGAAAAAGCTACTCGCTATACTATCATTTACGGTATGCCTGCTGCCAGCATGGGCGCAGGATATCCATTTCTCGCAGTTCTATAATTCGCCCTTGACGCTCAATCCAGCTTTAACGGGTAATATAGATGGCAAATTCAGGGTAGGGGCCATTTATCGCAACCAATGGAAAAGTGTGGGTTCGCCCTTTAAAACCATTTCCGCCTCTTTTGATTTGGGCATTCATCGGCTTAAGAAGGGCGATGTGTTCGGAGTAGGCTTAATGGCTTTCCATGACAAGACAGGTACCGTAGGCCTGAGCAATATCAATATAGTAGCTTCAGCGGCCTATCATAAGCCTTTGGGCGTTAACAAAAGCCATGTGTTGTCAATGGGGGTGCAAGTGGGCTTTACCCAGCGTAGAATTGATATGAGCGAAGCCATTTTTGCTGACCAAGTGGACAATACCCTCACGAACATCGGTGGCTCAGGCGATGCAGCCAATTTAGGGACTTCAAACCATGAGGAATTGAATATCGGCTTGGGCTACAGTGCCAAATTTGGCAAGCGCAGTAATTTATACATAGGTGGCAGCATGTTCCACGTAAGCCAGCCGAAAGAGAGTGTATTGGGAAGTGGAGAGCGCTTACCCAGCCGCTACGTGGGCCACGCCAGTATGGATATCGGCATTGGTAAAATGGTTTCCATCTTGCCTTCCTTTATCTATATGAACCAAGCGGGCAACAATGAAATCAATGTGGGTAGTGGTATCCGTGTGGCATTTAAGGAAGATATCAGGGCTACAATCGGCGCCTATTATCGCCTGCAAGATGCGGTCATTCCCATGGTGGGTTTTGAAGTGAAGGGCCTGAACATGGCCTTCAGCTATGATGTAAATACTTCCTCGCTGAACAACGTGAGCAATTCCCAAGGGGGGTATGAAATATCGGTATTCTATGTAATGCCTTTCAAAAAGACCCCCTTTGTTCCTTCAGTCATTTATAACCCAAGATTTTAATCGGCAATGCGTTACTGTTTTATCCTGTTAATGGCCTGTTGTGTTTCCTTGGCTGCCTATGCCCAGGAGCAGAAGGAGTATGATTGGAAAACCAATCTGAGAATTGCTGACGACCTGTATAGCCGCAATAGCTTCTACAATGCTGCCGACTATTATCAAAAGGTGCTTAAGGTAAAACCCGATAATGTTGATTATCTCTTCAAGCTAGCCCAGTCGCAAAGGATGTACCGCGATTATTTCAATGCGGCTGAAAACTACAAGCACCTATTGGAGTTGGACGCAAAAAAGTTTCCTGATGCACGCTACTACTATGCTTTGATGTTGAAGCAAACGGGCAGGTGCGATGAGGCCGCCCCCCAGTTTGACCAATATTTAGCCAGCGAAAAGGTGAACCCTGCATTTGCCCAAAGGGCACAAATTGAAAAGCAAGGATGCGACTTGGCAAAAACCTTGAAAAGCAACCCTGATGTAAAAGTGCGGCATTTGGATAACAAGGTAAACAGTTATGGGCCTGATTTTGCTCCTTTCCCCTTGTCGGCGGATGAATTGGTTTACGCCTCCATTAAAACCGATACCCCCATATTGATTACCGATACGGCTAAGTTCTGGAATGCTGCGGCATTGTCGCGCTTGTACCTTGCCAAACAGAATGGCGACACTTGGAACGAATCGACCCTTTTACCAGATTTTATCAATGATAGCCTAAACGCCGCCAATGGTTCATTTTCCCCTGACCGTAGCTTGTTCTTCTTCAGTAAATGCAGCTATGACAAGTTGTTGAACGTACATTGCGACTTGTTTGTGAGCCGCTACCATAATGGGGTATTTGAAGCACCCATCAAGCTGCCCCCACAAATCAATAACGGCCAAGTAAGCAATACTCAACCTAGTGTAGGTATGGATGCCGATGATAATCTGTTCCTATACTTTTCGTCCGATAGGCAAGGGGGTAAAGGGGGTAAGGATATATGGGTAGCTGCTTTTGATGAAAACCTAGCTTTCAAAAGCCCAGTAAATGCAGGCACGGCCATCAACACTAGTGAGGACGAAGTTTATCCTTTCTTCGATAGCCAAGAGCAATTGTTGTATTTCAGCTCGAATGGGAAGCCCAGTATAGGCGGTTTCGATATTTTTAAAGCCGCTTATAATAATGGCCAAGCCAAAGAGGCAGAGAACCTTGGCCTGCCCTACAACAGCTTTGCTGACGACTTGGGCTACACCTTTGGCAATGATAGACAAACGGGTTATTTCGCATCCAACAGGCCGGGAGCCTTGTCTTTACGCAGCGAGTCAACGAGCGAGGATGTGTTTTCTTTCAAAGTGAAGAAGGTAGTGCTGTACAACAATTTCGCCTACCAAACCGGCGATACCAATCAAACCCCTTTGGCAGGAGTAAAGCTGGCAGTATCTGTCAAAAACCCGAAGACAGGGAAATATGAAGCCGCCAGCGATTTCGTGCCCCAAGCTGCCGATGACAATAATTGGCTGCTGAACCTAAAGGGTAATAGCGACTATAAAATTGTTGCTTCAAAAGACAAATACCTAACGGATACCAAATACGTTTCGGCACAGGACATAGAAGCTGCACAAGGCCGCCAAGAACTGGTGTTTGCATTGGAGCGCATCAACAAGGACAAGGTATATACCCTGCAGAACATTTATTACGACTATAAAAGTGCCAACCTACGCGATAGTTCAAAAGCCGTATTGGATACCCTGCTATTATTATTGGAAAACAACCCCAATATAGTGATTGAGCTTAGCTCGCATACCGATAGCCGTGGGGGTACGGAATACAACCAGAAGCTTTCGCAAGAAAGGGCGGAAAGTTGTGTGAATTACCTGATCAGCAAAGGTATTACGACCAACCGCATGGTGGCCAAAGGCTATGGCGAAGAAAAACTATTGAACAACTGCGGCGATGCTGCCAAATGTACGGAAGAGCAACACCAAGTAAACCGCCGCACCGAGTTTAAGGTAATCGGCGAAACCGAAGAAGGAACCATCATTAAGTAGCTCATATTTACTATAGAGTAGCAAGTATTAAGTAGCAAGGAAATTCTAATACTATTGCCTAATCCATCATTGCCACAGCGTATTGTATCCTTGGTGCCTTCGCAAACGGAATTGCTGTTCTACCTGGGTTTGCAGGATAGGATAGTAGGCATCACTAAATTTTGTGTACACCCTGCCGATAAGGTACCGCAAGTGCCTAAGGTGGGCGGAACCAAGAAACTGGATTTAGGCATCATCCAATCACTGCGACCGGACCTGATTATTGGCAATAAAGAAGAGAACGAGAAAGAGCAAATAGAACAGTTGATGCAACAATATAAAGTTTGGATCAGCGATATTGCCAATTTGGAGGATGCTTTGGAAATGATTGGTACTATTGGTGGGTTGACAGGCACTGATGAAAAGTGCCAGCAATTGGTGAAACAAATCAAAACGGCCTTTGAGAACTTAGTACCCAACGGGGCTAAAAAAGTGGCTTACCTTATTTGGCGCAGGCCTTATATGGTGGCAGCAAAGGGCACTTTCATCAACGATATGCTTCAACGTTGCGGATGGCATAATGTATTTGGCCATTTAGGACGCTATCCAGAAATAACACCCGAACAACTGCATCAGGCTGCTACTGAACTGGTTTTATTATCGTCTGAGCCCTATCCATTCAAGGAAAAGCACCTGCATGAAATCCAAGCTATTTGCCCCAAGGCGAAAGTAGTGTTGGTAGATGGCGAAATGTTTTCTTGGTATGGCAGCAGGTTATTGCTTGCGCCTAGCTATTTTGCATCATTGATAGATGGCTAATGGTTAAATGGTTTTACTCCTGAACGGCTAAATTGCTCTGTTTCTGAATTACCCAATTGCTAAATTGATAGCAACCATTGTCAAATCGCTATTTAAGTAATTGTTTTTTTTCAATAGTACTTCAGAGTATGTTCGGTGGGTTAGAGCCTTCAAAAATATTCCTTGAGAAATAACTTGTATTTTTTGGAAAATAATTCATACATTCGAGCCCATGTTTGAAATATAAAACTTGGAATATACTAAAATATGGGTTATGCAAATGAAAATGAAGTATAATCCCTGTGCTTATAAAGTCGTAATGTATGAGAAAATATAAATTATTGATATATTTATTTTATATCAATTTTCTTTTTGGATGCAAATCTGAATTTGAACATTTTAACAATGAAGCGTATGCGTTTGCATCAGATAAAAGAATCAATGAGAAAGAATACAATAAGTTGATTGAGCAAATTACCGAATCAGAGGAAATGGGATTTCAGCAATTCAAGAATGATAAAGGAAAAGTAGATAACCAAAAAGTAGTAATCTATTTGCTAAAATACTTGAAAGCGAAAAAAATTGAAATAGCAGCAGCTGATATTTGGCAGCCAGAGCAAAAAGTAGCCAAGGGAAATTTGTTCAACATCAATGTTTACTTAGAAAACTCGGCAAGTATGGATGGTTATGTAAACGGAGTTACAGATTTTGAAACTGCCATTTACAATATGCTTGGTGATTTCAAAATTAGTGGCATTTGCGATAGTTTAAATCTTAATTACATTAATAAGAGCATTACTTTTACTAAGCATAATGCTTTAAGGGCCGATATTGAAGATTTCATTGAAAAACTAGAACCCTCTTCCTTTAGACAACGGGGGGGCGATAGAAGTACTTCTGACATAAGTAATGTTTTGCAAACCGTTCTTAGTACGGTAAATGACAAAAACGCAGCCATCTTGATCTCTGATTTTGTTTTTAGTCCAGGTACGAATAAGGATGCGGAGGACTATTTAAACAATCAAGGAGTAGGGATAAAAATATCTTTTGCTGAAAAATTAAAAGAATTTGATTTGTCTGCAGTGGTTATCCAGTTACAATCAGATTTCAATGGTGTGTACTACGATAGAACGGATAAACCAATCAAAATCAACTGCAAAAGGCCATACTACATTTGGGTTTTAGGTAGCACAGATCAAATAAGGACGATATTAAACCAAAAAATTCTCGATTTTATTAAAGGGGGTTATATAAATAGAATTGTTCTACAACCATCAAAACAAACAAAAGAACCGAATTACAAAATACTTTACAATCCAAGAATCGGCAGCTTTAGCGCAAAAGAATTGAACAGGAAAATTATTTCTGATGCCGCTACATCACAAGGCAAGCAAAATAAGGGAGTGTTCGGATTTAATATAGCAGTTGATTTTGGCAGTGAAATGCAAGATGCTAAATACTATCTAGATTCATCAAATTATAAGCTAAGCGATATGGCTTATAGTATACAGATTGATACCATTAGCGATAAATCAAACCCTTCTTTATCAGGATTTACCCACCTGCTCAAAATGAAAACTAATGATTTACGAGAAGGCACACTAAAGATTGAAGTTGTCGGAAAGACACCAAGTTGGGTGTATTCCTCAAGTTCCATTGACGATTCCAATATTGTGCATGACAACAATGAAAAAGAAAAAACATTCGGATTCAAGTTTCTTATGGAAGGCATATGTGATGCGTTCTATCCTAAGGCAAATTCTAATCCTGTAAACATTATCAGCGTAACTATTAAAAAATAACGTCCATGAAAGAAATTTTTGCTTCTATATACGAATGGTTTGGAATCATCCCTCTTTATTCTACAGATATGGGCGACCTGCTACGTGGTTGGGATATTACTTGTACCGACTATATTGCTACACCATGGTATGTATATATCGGCTGGATAATGATTATTCTAACTGCTTTTACTTATGCATTACAATATCATATCATTGACAGTTCAAAATATAATAAACGAAAGCATTGGTGGTTTTTTGCGGCTTTGATTGTAATTACCAATTTCCTTATTGCCTTTTCCATCACCTTCAATATTATTCAGACAGGTGATTATTGCACTGAGTTAACCCTATCTGTTTCTGACAGCATTGGTTTTGGAATCTCAAATGCCCTTTGGAGTTTTATTCTATTGCTAATTACCAGTACAGTTCCCTTCATTAGGAGATTTAGCACGAACTGTAGACATACAACTTTTTGGAAACCTTAATTAAACAACTAACATGGCCCGTTTATTCATTTTCGCAATTGGCGGAACCGGTTCAAGGGTTTTAAAGTCTCTTACCATGCTTCTGGCAGCTGGTGTTCATCCAAATGGAGAGAGAGACTTTGAAATTGTTCCCATTATTATTGATCCCCACAAATCAAATGAGGATCTTAAACGAACCGAGAGACTTCTTGGCAATTATCAGACGATTTCAAACGAAATCGGTTCTGAAAACGGTTTCTTCAACACGAAAATAACCACACTCGATAATCTAGTGAAATCCCAAAACCGAGTTTCTGGAAGTTTTACCTTCAATTTACAGGAAGTTGCAAATACTCGTTTTAAAGAATACATTGACTTCAACCAATTAGAACCGCCAAGCAAGGCACTGGCAGACATTCTGTTTTCCGGAAAGTCCATCAATAAAAGAGGGGAGGAAGTTGACTTGCTTGACATTGAAATGGACATCGGATTTGTGGGCAATCCAAATATTGGAAGTGTTGTCTTAAATCAATTCAAAGATTCAGAGGAATTCAAGGAGTTTGCTTCGAATTTTAATGAAGAAGATAGAATATTTATCATCAGTTCAATTTTTGGCGGTACGGGAGCGGCGGGTTTTCCAACCATTTTAAAAAACATAAGGGATGCAATGAATAATACCAATATTGATGGCAAGGGATTTCTGCAAGATGCAAAAATTGGTGCCATTACAGTATTGCCTTACTTCAATATTGAAAAAGACAAGGACAGCCCTATCCAAAAATCAGATTTTATTGGTAAAACAAAAGCAGCATTGTATTATTATAAAGATAATGTTACTGGCAACAATTCCATAAACGCA
The DNA here is from genome assembly GCA_033762815.1 of Chitinophagales bacterium. Lineage (GTDB taxonomy): Bacteria > Bacteroidota > Bacteroidia > Chitinophagales > CAIOSU01 > JANRLF01. Next base: position 142,433 of record JANRLF010000001.1, read on the forward strand.
TTGTACTACATTGCAGATGACTACAGTGGCAAGCCCTATCAAAACGATCCCGGTGATAACGGACAAAAGAATGATGCACATTTTATTGAATTAGCCTCTGCATTAGCAATTATTGATTTCTTGGAGACCCCAGATAGAGAATTGCATTGCTCAGGAGGCAAAGCCAATAAGCCCATTTATAAGGAATTTGGTATTAAAAACGATTCGGCAGCGATTAAATTCTCAGATTTGGAAGATTACACAGAGCGGAAAATTAGTTTGCGGCTATCACAGTTTGCTTTATTCAGAAAGTATCTGAGCGAACATTTCAAATCAGCAATAGAAAAAGAAGCGTGGAGCAATGACAAGCCCGAAATCAACAAAAGATTTGCAGACGATACTTTTTACCGGACAAACGTTTCTGAGTTTATGACATCGTATGGAGAATGGCTGAAAGAAATGTCGGATAATAGAAGGGGATTTGCCCCATTCATTCTAAATTCAACTTTAGATTCGCTTATTGCTGATAAATCGGTTAAAAAAGGTTTTTTCTCTAGTAAAATCGATTTTTCTCTGTTTGACGATAAGCTCAGTAGCCATGCTAAAGGCCAGACCTACAGTAGTGCTCCCGTAAAATTGTTCAAACTGTTTTTCGAAACCACAGAGGATATCCTTATCTCAAAATTCGGGTTAAATAAATAAAATATGAACAAAGTATTTGGCTATTCAAACAAAGGCGGTAAACACTGGTTTGTCTCTGATGCCTATAATGACAAAGAAATTGAATATATTAAAGATCCTGAAGGCGGAAGTGAAATTTCTTTGCCTACGGCTATACCCAGTCCATTCGCAAGAATGGATTTGGTTAAAACCGCATTTAGAAATATGGCTAAATCGCCTAACCTGAAAGCATATACCAAAGATGGCAATGTGGTGGCGAGTAAGGAAGATGAGAAGCTGGTATCGGATTGTCTTGACCTGGCCGAAATGATGTTCAACATCGATAGCATAAAAGACAAAGTCAGAATTATAGTTTGGGATAAGGAAGCGGAGCTGGCAAAATTGAAAAACAGTTCCCCTATGCACAGGAGGCTGGCCGAAACACTGGAGTTGTATTTGGACCAAGATAAGGAGACCTACAATTTCGGGTTGTTGAAACAGCTTTATCTGATAGAGTTTAACCACAAAATCATTGGTTGTACTTCGCCAGCTACCTTATTTTTCGCAACAGCCAATAACTTAAGCCATGCGCAAATCAAGCTCACAAAGAATGATGTAATGTTTGACGAGCACTACGCAAGCCTTTATGATAGGGATGCGGAGTTTCAGAAATACTTGTATTTACTTTTCAAAGCAAACCCTTTGCTATCGCAGCGACTTACAGTAGTGAATAATTATTTGGAATGTAATTTAAAGGTACTGGACAAACTTAATCACTCGCTGTACGAAGAAATAAAAAATCTTGAGGTTGACAGCTTTCGTAACAACTATTCAGAATTGGATACCGGGGTGACAGGTAACGTAATAGAAGTGATAGGAGTTCCTCTGCGCAAACGTAAATCTCAAGATATCCAAACGGCCATTAAGAAGAGTGACTTTGTTATTCAATCTACAAAGCACATGAGTGATTTAATGCCGCTTGTACTTCAAAACGGCCTAAACAAAACGTTCCTTTATACAAATGATGCATGGGACAAAGCTATCAAGGTGCCTTATATGGATAAGGAATCAGTCTTGGAAAAACGCTGGTTACCGGGTGTGCGGATTCAATATCCTTACCTTACGGTAAGTGATTTTTTAGAGCCTTACCTTATTCGTTTGGTTTACCCCATCAACAAGGAAAAGTTTTTTGATGGGAATGTGAAGGCTGAAGTAGGGGACGATTCCAAAGGGTTCCTCCTCCCTCTGAAGAAAAAATTCTTTGACTATTTTACATCTAGCGATTTGTTGGATACCAAACCTGGCAGCCCCAAAATTGAAATGATTCAGGGTGCTGCGGGTTCAGTAAAAGTTATTTTGAGCATTCCCATTGCAAAAGAAGGTGAATACATTTCCTTCGAGCGTATCTATTATCAAACATCGGAAAATCAGCTATCCAAACCCGACGAGGAAAACAATAAAGGTGTCGTAGTAGAGCATCAGCTAGGTATTACTTTGTTTCCTTTTATCAAAACCAATAATGCTGATTTAGGGGCATTTTATAGGGTGCAGTTGATTGACAGGGATGTAGTCGGCATATTGAAAAATGCCGATTTTGACTTAAAATTTTATACAAATAATAATGATAATGCAGTTGAGGTTAGGGCAAAAAAGAAACGTAGCTATAAAATACCCGATGCAGTTAATACTGCCACATCACAATATTACGTGTTGCATAACGAGTTTGATTATATCCAAGTAAGCAATGTAATGGCATATGGCGCATCGGGTATCATCATACCACACTGGCCTATCTATCAGGCTGGCAATGAAGTATTTAGTTTCGCTATTGACTTTGGCACTACCAATACCCATATCGAGTACAAAGTGGGCGGCGGCTCCCCTAGACCATTTGATATAACGACTGAAGATGTACAAATAGCCACCTTGTTTCATCCTAGCAAAACTACAGAAGACTTTGGAGGTACAGGCGCTATTGCCATACGGGAACTAATTGACAATGAATTCGTCCCGCAGCTATTAGGTGGAGCATCGGAATATAAATTTCCCCATAGAACGGTATTGGCGGAAAACCATTCCCTCAATATTGAAACTGAAACATTTGCCATTGCCGACTTTAACATTCCCTTTTTTTATGAAAAAAGAGTAGAAAAAGACAAAATCCAATCCAATTTAAAGTGGGCGAAAAAGGAAAAAGGAAACGATAAGCGTTTACGGGCCTACTTTGAAAAGTTAATTATCCTGCTGCGCAATAAGGTGCTGTTTAATAAGGGCGATTTATCACAAACTCGATTGGTTTGGTTTTATCCTTCCAGTATGAAACCCGCCCGCAAATCATCCCTGGAAACAACTTGGGTCCAGCTGTTCCAGCAATATTTCAACCCGGTTAAGCCACCTATTGGCATTACTGAGTCGTTGGCTCCCTTTTATTACTTTAAAGGAGCCAACAGATTACAAGGTGGGGCATACAAGCCGGTAGTATCCATTGATATAGGTGGCGGAACAACCGATATAGTGGTGATTAAGCAAAATAAACCTTTATTAGTTAGCTCCTTTAAGTTTGCAGCCAATACCATTTTCGGGGATGGCTTTAGTGAGTACGGGGCAGCTAATTCTAATGGCTTAATCAATAAGTACTACCAATACTACGAAAATATATTAAATACAAACCGATTGTTCGATTTGTCAAAAGTACTCTCCTCTATTAAGGGCAAGAATAAAACAGAAGACGTGAATGCTTTTTTCTTTTCTATCGAAAACAATAGAAAGATAAAGGACAAACAACTTTTTTCCTACAACTCGCTATTGTCAAATGATGAGGATTTGAAAATCATTTTTATTTATTTCTATGCTGCTATCATTTTCCATGTAGCTGAAGTGATGAAAAAGCAACAAATTGAACTGCCCAAGCACTTGATTTTTAGCGGAACCGGTTCAAAAATTTTGAACATAATAACTTCGGATACAAAAATTCTGTCTTCGCTTTCTAGAAAAATATTTGAGGGGGTTTACAATCAAAAATTTGATGCAGATGGCTTAACAGTCGAAACTGAAAAAGACATGCCCAAAGAAGTGACCTGTAAAGGTGGCTTAATGTCTAATCCTGAAGATTTAGCAATTGATATAAGTGCTATTAAATCAACTTTCAGTTGTATCAATGGGGTCGATAAACTTACCTACACCATGCTGAATGATGAGAATAAAGCAGCAATTACAAATTATGTAGGGGACTTTAATAAGTTTTTCCTACAATTGGATGCCCAATTGAGCTTCAGCGACTACTTTAATGTTTCACCAAATTCATTTGAAATTTTTAAGGACGAACTGAATAAGCACTTAAGGGACTACCTAGAAGAAGGGCTGGAGCACAATAAGCGATTGGACGAGATAACCTCCGATGATAAGGAAGTGGAAGAAACACTGTTCTTTTACCCGCTTACTGGCACTATCAATAACTTAATAGCACACTTATCACAGTTAACACCCGTAAACCACTAAGTATAAATGAAAGTATCGAAACTATACATAGTTGCCACGCTCATGCTGAGTACGGCGGTTCAGGCACAGATAAGTAAAGAGCAAGAGCAATTTAACCAAGCAGTTAATTATGTTAACTGTAAATATGTAGAATATTCTCTCCAAAAAAAGTGCAATTGTGAAACCCAGCCAGAATTTGATTTGATAATAAAATGTGTTACAAATGAAAATGTAACGTTGGAACTTGCTAAGGAAATAGACTCCCTAAAATCCAAGTATGATTCCCAAACGTTTGATGCAACACGTGCAATACGTTTTTTGACCGATTCTATATTCAATGATTCGAAGGCCTATCCTAAACTTTATGCATTTGCAAAAAAGAGAAAAGACAATGATGATTTTAAGGAACTGAAAGATAGTATAATAGATACCCTGAAGAAAATTTTCGCTGTCAGTAATCCCGTTGGCGATAGTTCGACTACATCTGATACAGCCCAAAGATTAAATGGAGATAAAGGAAAAGATACAATACCTAGCAGTTCAGATGGGTCAGAAGGGAAAGAAATTTTTTCATTTCGAAATTTTTTTTTACCAATCATCATTTCGGTAATTTTCTCTGTCATTCTTGCCCTATTGATGGTTAATTTGTTTTTTGTTCGAAAAAATCAGCTTAACAAAGACGATGATTCAGGCCAAAGAAGCGATGAAGATAAAATCCAAAAAAAATTGGGAAATCTTGAATCTGCAATTCGTGATTGGCAGAACAGCCGTGATGATTTTAGCAGGCGTATAGGGTCTTTAGAAAATGACATTAAGTTTCTAAAGACAACGATTCAGAATAAAAGCGCTCCATTTGAGTACAATGCCCCAGGCAATGAAGCTCCAGTTAATCCATTAGACAGGCAACCAGAAGCAAAAGCGGAGGTTTTTTACTTATCCACCCCTAATGCCGATGGAAGTTTTAACGTTTCTTCGGCATCTCCCGATTATAAAGAAGGTGCATCTATTTATCGCTTCACAAAAACAAATGACAACAAAGCTACTTTCACAATTGATGAAAGGGAAGCATCTATCAGACTTGCCTTACAATATCTAGAAAGTAATATTGAACGGGTATGCGAAGCGTTCAATGCATACAATCCAAAGGCGAGAAGCATTTACACAAAAACTCCTGGGAAAGCTGAACTCATCGGCGATAAATGGAAAGTAACCGCTAAAGCAGAGATTACTTATGAAAGTTGAGTCGATTGAGATATTGCTGGTATGTGTCATTGTTGGCGTGCAGTTGTACCTGTTTATGCAAACGTATAAGAACATCGTCCTACTCCGTACTGTTATTCCTCAAATACCGTCCTTAAAGATTTCTAAAGTACTCGTTCCGATAAAAGACTTGGAGCAACTCACGCCTACCGATATCCTACGCAACATCCATCGTTACAAGGAGGCGCTTAAAGTAGTTCCGATCAACAAGGCATTTGCTGGAGATTTTGGCGATGGCGATACTACTGACTTGTTTACATATGTCGAGCAAGAAAATCATGTGGAGAAAGCAGAAGTGAATGTGATTGAGTCTAATGTCAAAACGAACCATGTTTTTGATAGTATTCTATTTTCCGTAAACAATTATCTCATTCGTAACAGGGGCGCAGCTTCTGATTTTAATTTGATAAAAGACATTGTAGAAAGAAATACGAATGCTGTCGAAGAGGATATAAATCTATCGATAGGTATCCCATTATATCTTGGCTTAATGGGAACAATGATAGGAATTGTTATTGGGCTCTTCAGTATGCCCGATTTGGCAGTGGTAGTTGATTCAAAAGCGAAGGACATATTGCTTAACGATGGCATTTCGTCATTGATAGGAGGGGTCAAGGTTGCGATGATTGCCAGTTTTGTCGGCTTATTGCTCACCATCTTTAACTCAGGCTGGAACTTTAAAGGCTCAAAAAGCTTGGTTGAAAAAAGGAAAAATGAATTCTACACCTTTATCCAAATTGAGCTGCTTCCAATTATCAACCAAGGTCTAGCTTCTACACTGGAATCATTACAGCGGAACCTGTTGAAGTTCAACAGTGAATTTACTACCAACCTTAGGCAATTGGATGGCATTTTTGATTCGAATACGAAAGCAATCATTGCACAGAAAGAATTATTGGACTCCATTGACAAAACAAAGGTTTCTGAAATGACCCGCTACAATGTAAAAGTGCTGCAGCAGCTAGACATGTCGGTGGGCCAATTTGAAAAATTCAACCACTATCTGACCAATATTACATTATTCCTGGACAATTCGAAACAAATAGTAAGTCAAACCAACGAGTTATTGAAGCGTACCGATAATTTCCAAGTAATTGCGGAAAATCTCGATAGCCGATTGAGGCAAAGCCAAATGCTTTTGGATTTTCTATACGGCCATTTCAACAAGTTGGAAGAACACAAAGTGTATACGGCTAATGCCGTAGCAGATGTGGGACACTCTATATCAAGTACGTTTGCCGAGTTAAAAGCACACATTCAAAATTCAAGTGATGCGGTGAAGGAATTCACCATCAAAGAATTGGATTTACTTAAAACAGCTTTATCGGAAAGTAAAACCAATTTAAGCAATCTTCAGCATCTATCAACCATAAGCACGGATGTCTCACAATTCAAGATGAGTTCTGCCTCACAGTTGGAAAGGTTGAAAGCCCATATAGATAGTACTAATTATGAACTAAGCAGTATTAATTCCAACTTAAAAAAAATAGATACTACCATTAATGGAAGATCTACTACTGCTAAGCTGAAAAAAATCTACGACTGGATTAACGCAAAAAGATAATGGTTATGGAACTTGTATGTTTCACAGTCCTAGTTGCCTTTATAGTTTCCACTACAGTTTTAATATGTTGGAAAACTGATTATATTTACAAAATATCTAAACACCCATTTCCAAAATTTACAGGTGCATTTGCACTAGTATTACTAGCTATTATAGCCTTTATTTTTGGAATTCATGCCGATATTTATTCAAGTTATGATAGACTTAACAATAATCTAAGTAAATCATATAATTGGTTTAATCCTGCTGATATTGTCCGGTTTCCTGTAGAACAGTATCTTATCAATCAAAGAAAATTTCCTGAAAACCAAATAAACTTAGATTCTTGCTTTAGTAATAATTATGACAGAAAATATACTATTGTAATTGACAAAACCCCATCTATTGAACCAAGTGCTTTTACTGAAGAAATCTCAGCAAAACTAAAAACCAATCTTAAAGCGGAATTGCAAGGTAGTATAAGCCAGAATCCCCTTAATCTTGACAGCTTGAAGATTGAAGATTTGTTCGTTTTAACCGCAATGAAGCAATTGGCAATAGATACAAGCTCAAAAGCAATGATTGAAGTCCTATATTATCTTGGCGACTCGACATTCCTATCCCCTTATGATGTAGACATCATAATAACAAAACAAGTGTTATGTGAATCCATAAAAACCTTCTTAGAATTCTTCGACAATAAAATACTGGGTTCAAAAAAAGGAAAGTACACAAATTTTAATGCCCTAGTTAAGGAACTTAAAAAGCCAAAATGGATGGGCGTAAACAATCGAAACATTTTCTCCAACCTGTTCATTATAAGCGATTTTGAACACGAAGAAGAATCTGGTGCTACTTTTGCTGAATTGAACGATAATTTGCACTCATTCAATAATGCAGGAGACATTACAGTAAAACAAATAAACCTCATTAAGGTTAAAGGAAAAGACAATAAATCAGATAAAGTTAATACTACTTTGAATTTAATCAGACAAAATTTTAACCATCTCTACTTTTTTGAGTTTAACGAAGAAAAAACTTATTTCGAGCAAAATCCTATTCAAGCAATTTCATCGGTATTTTCCTCCACAACTTATGATACTAAAGAGCAACAAGCCTATTTTTACTATTTATGGGATGAAATGCTGAGTAGGTATGACTTCATGACCGAAGTAACATTAATAGCATCCTCAACCACTACACCTAATATATTGATTGGCTTAAGGGATAAAGTTGAACCAAACTCATACGACAATTATTCAGGTTACATGCTTTTAAATGGGCTAAAGACCAAAATCTATCCATTCACATCAACTTTAATGCCCCTTGACAACCATAAACCCATTAAGATTAATCTAACTACCGATAATACCTATAACACTAATTATAGTATTGAGTTATCTAAGCCAGGAAGTACCTTTAAGGTCAGTAAGCCGATAATCTTAAGGGAGGTTTTGCCCGCTACTTCATGCATCTATCTTGTTTACCTTTATGCGTTGTTTTTTGTGTCCATTACATCGTTGATAGCTTACTATATAGTCTGCCTTTGGTGCTCACATGAACCATATTATAATCGGAAGCGCCTATCAATTTCCCTTGCAGGAGGGTTATTTGCCATTTTGGTAATATGTGAAGGCTCTGGGGTACTGAAAAACTATTGCTATTTATTTTTTTATGGATTCGATAAATATTACAAAATTTTGTTTTTCATATCAATGTCGGCAGTTACATTTTTACATGTATTCTATTTCTACTTCTCCTATAAAAAGAAAGTAAGTTCCTTGAAAGAAATTGGGAAAAAAAACAAGATTAATGAAAACTAAAGGTTCTGACTTCTTTTGGCCAAGTTTCACCGACTTAATGACAAGTTTGTTTTTCATTATGTTAGTGTTGTATGTACTTACTTATATTAAACTGACCAACCAACAGAGAGCTACTGAACTTCAGCTCAACAAAATCAAAGAGATTCAAGCGGCGGTAAAAGAATTGCCAAGGCAATATTTTCAATATGACTCTATTTACAAGCGATTCTCTTTAGTAAAAAACATTGAATTCGAACCAAGAAGTGACGTTATTAGCCGTAACGACATCCAATACTTGCTTGGCGTGGGTAGGTCTATTCGCGAGCTTATTACAAAATTGAAATACACTTATCAAAATCAAGACATAAAGTATGTAATCATCATTGAAGGTATGGCATCTAAAGATAACTATCCCGATAATTTCCCTTTAAGCTATAAAAGGGCATTGGCAGTGCTGAAACTATGGCAACAAAGGGCAGCAATGCCAGATCAATCTGTTTGTGAAATTCAGATTGCTGGATCTGGCACAGGCGGTATTGGGAGGTTTTCAAGTTATGAGGAAAAGAAAAATCAAAGAATCCTTATTCAAATCGTTCCGAAAATTGGGGAAATAAAAATAGAATGAAAAATAAATGCATTGCCACCGCTCTTAGCTTGCTAATAATACTCTTTAGCACTTTTGGGTGCTCACAATCGGGTAGAAGAAATACTAATCATAATACTGCTACAACAGAAGGTGTTATAGAGACCGTCGGGGGTTCCAGTAAAAAAACCGTGGTGAAAATAAAAAAGGTTGATGGCATCTATCAGATTCCAGTTTTGGTAAATGGGGTAAAAATGTTTTTCATTTTCGATACTGGAGCATCCGTCATATCTATTTCTGAAACTGAGGCAACCTTTTTATACAAGCAAGGCAATCTTACAGCTGAAGATATAAAAGGGACGGCAGAGTATTATGATGCAAATGGTGACATTTCGGAGGGGACAATCATCGTTCTAAAAACAGTGCAAATTGGAGATAGGATACTAAGGAACATTAATGCATCAGTTGTTCACAATCAAATAGCACCGTTACTTTTTGGGCAATCTGCATTAGAAAAATTCGGCAAGATTTCTATAGACAATAATAGAGAAGAAATTACCTTCGAGTGATGCAATCCATTAATTTTATTGTACATTCATTATGCGTTTTTTGAGCTTGACCACCCTGTAGGCAAGGCCGTTTACAAGGTCAAAAAATCGGATTCCTCAAAAAAGGCAACAACCCTTATCAATAAGCCCTCGCAAAGATTACCCTTTGCTTGGAAGGCTTGCCGGTAAGAATACACTTGCCTTCCTCTTGCTCATTGTTCAAAGGAATACAACGGATGGTGGCCTTTGTTTCTTTTTTGATACGCTCTTCAGTTTCGGCAGTACCGTCCCAGTGGGCATAGATAAATCCACCTTTTTCGTCCAGTGCCTTTTGAAACTCCTCGTACGTATCTACCTTATAGCTCATGGTTTCCCTGAATTGTAGTGCTTTGCGGTAAATTTGCTGTTGTATGTCTTCCAGTAGTTGTTGGATATATAGTGCCAAGCCGTCTATACTTTGCGACGATTTTTCCTTGGTATCCCTACGGGCTATTTCCACCACATTGTTCTGTAAGTCGCGGGGGCCGATGGCGATGCGCACGGGTACTCCTTCCAATTCATACTGGGCAAATTTGAAACCAGGGCGCGATTGGTCGTCATCATCGAATTTCACGCTGATATTCAGTTCCCTCAATGAAGCCATTATCTCCGCTACTTTGGCCGAAATGGTTGCCAGTTCTTCCTCGCTCCTATAAATAGGCACAATCACTACTTGTAGGGGTGCTAAACGCGGAGGCAATACCAAGCCCTCGTCATCGGAATGGGCCATCAATAGTGCGCCAATCAATCTGGTAGATACGCCCCAAGAGGTGGCCCATACGTACTCTTCCACCCCCTCTTTGCTGGCATATTTTACGTCGAATGCTTTGGCGAAATTCTGTCCTAGAAAGTGGGAAGTGCCTGCTTGAAGGGCCTTGCCATCCTGCATCAATGCCTCTATACAATAGGTTTCCACCGCCCCGGCAAATCGCTCGCTGGGCGATTTAACTCCTTTTATTACCGGAAGTGCCATAAAATTTTCGGCAAAGTCAGCATACACCTCCAGCATCCTTTCGGCCTCTTCAATAGCTTCCTTATCGGTAGCATGGGCGGTATGGCCTTCTTGCCATAAAAATTCGGCTGTCCGCAAAAATAGTCGCGTGCGCATTTCCCAGCGTACCACATTGGCCCATTGGTTAATTAGAATGGGGAGGTCGCGGTAGGAGCGTACCCAATTTTTATAGGTGTTCCAGATAATGGTTTCCGAAGTAGGCCTAATAATCAGTTCCTCTTCCAGCTTGGCATCGGGGTCTACTATCACTCCTTTACCATCAGGGTCGTTCTTTAGGCGGTAATGGGTTACTACTGCACATTCTTTTGCGAAGCCCTCCACGTGGGCTGCTTCCTTGCTCAAAAAACTCTTTGGTATAAACAGTGGGAAATAGGCATTGACATGACCAGTTTTCTTGAACATGCTGTCCAATATTTCTTTCATATTTTCCCATATGGCATAGCCGTACGGTCGAATCACCATACACCCCCTTACCGAGGAATGCTCTGCCAGACCGCCTTTTATCACTAGGTCGTTGTACCACTGACTATAATCATCGCTTCTCGAGGCTATTTTATTGCTCATTGTAGAACTTGGTATATGCTTTGTTTGTTGGAAAGAAACGAAGTTAGTAAATATTAATTTTGTACTTTAAACCCAATGCCCTTTAACCTTGTCAAACCCATAAATTATCCCTGTCATGAAAATCTTTACCTACATAAGCATTTTCCTAGTGATGGCGGTGCCCGCTTTCGCCCAAAACTACGATGACGTCTATTATCAGCCATCGGAACCCAATTATGAGCAACAGTACAATTCTGGCAACCAGAGCAATCAAGATGCCTATAGTTATGATGCACAGGATACCGACAACTTTTCTAGCCAGTATCAGGATAGTAGCGGCAATACTTACATTACCAATAATTATTATGACGATGATGACTATGACTACTATTATACCTCGAGGCTAAGGAGATGGTACGACCCTGTGCCAGGTTTTGGCTGGTATAGCGGGGTATATGTGGATAGATATTGGTATGATTATGACCCATTCTTTTTTGGCAGTACCATATATGTGGGAAATGGCTGGTGCGGACCGAGTTGGACATGGGGTTACACCACTTGTTACCCAACTTGGAGATATAGTTGGGGCTGGAACTGGGGGGTATATAATAATTGGGGTTGGAACAATGGATGGAACAACTGGGGTTGGAATAACGGTTGGAACAATGGATACTGGAATGGATACAATAATGGATATTGGGACGGATACAATGACGGCTATTATGGCTACGGATACGGACAATATGGCTATAACTACAACTATGGAAACAACTACTATGGTCCACGCTACCAAACCGTTCAGCCCAACAATAGCAGCAGCGATGTAAATACGGGCAGGCCGAATGGAAATATTTACGGTGCAGGCAAAACTGTTGCTAGTGATAACAAAGTGATGACGCGTTACCCTTCCAGCCTTACTAGCAGTAAAACTCCGGTTGGCATAAGCAACGATAATAAAGTGCCTACAGGTGGAAGGCCTAATGTAGGTAGCACTACTACAAAGCCTACAGCTCCTGTAAGCGGAAAACCTGTGACTCCTTACACACCTAACAAAAACGTGGACAGTTATTCAAAACCCACCACGCCAACCAAGCCTGTAAACCCAGGATATAACGAACCTGTTACAAAGCCGGTAAACCCTGGGTACAATCAGCCTAACACGAAGCCTGTGAGCCCACAGCCAAGCCAGCCTACAGCGCCCACTACCAAGCCAGTGAACCCAAGCTATAATCAGCCTAATACCAAGCCGGTAAATCCAGGATACAACCAGCCTAACACGAAGCCTGTAAGCCCGCAGCCAAGCCAGCCCACCGCGCCTAGTACCAAGCCCGTTAATCCTGGTTACAACCAGCCCAATACTACGCCTAATGTGAAGCCTGCGCCTAACACTAATTACAACAAGCCTTCACAACCTTCGAACGCACAACCGAGGCCAAATACCAATTATAGCAAACCATCACAACCTTCGAACGTACAACCGAAGTCGAATAACGGAGGCAATTATAATAGAGGTGGATATTTAAGCCCACAAGCGCCTGTAAGTAAGCCAAATTATTCACAGCCTAAAAACAACGGGAGTAATAACAACTATTCGCCTCCTGTACAGAAGCCTGTGAGCCCACAACCTAAAAATAATGGTGGTGGTTACTCTAAGCCGGTGCAGCCCAACAATAGCTATTCCAAACCCGTACAGCCCAAGGGTAATTGGGGTAATGGTGGTGGCATGTCAAGCCCCAAAAGCGTATCGCCTCCAAGCAGTTCGCCCAAAATGAACGGTGGGGGTAGCAGGGGTGGCGGCATGTCGGCGCCAATGCAAAAGCGACCTTAGTTAATTTGAAGATTCGGTAATTTGAAAATTTGGCAATTAAGCTTACCCCCTTTGGGGGGCTTACTTGCGGTGTGCGTATGTGCAAGGGATGGTTTTATAGAGGAGTAAATTGTAAATCGTAAATCGTAAATTTTGAAAAGGATAATCTTGATATTGGCGATAATGGGAGGTGCAGCGGCCACTTGGGCGCAAACCCCTATAGAAGGTTTAAGGTACTCGTCGCTGAAGCCTGGTATCAGTACGGCTAGGGGAATGGGCCTTTCTGGTGCCTTAGGGGCCATTGGAGGTGACCAAGCAGCATTGACCATCAATCCAGCGGGTATCGGTATCTACCGCCGCTCTGAAGCATCCTTTACCTTAAGTTTGGCACATGCGCAAACAGAAAGCCAACTGAACGGTAACCTTACCCGCGACGATAAATACAACTTCAACTTACCCAATGCTGGCTTCGTTTTCAGCCGAGTGTACGAAGACAGCAGGGGCAACCGTGGGCGTGGCAAATGGGTGAGCGTCAATTTTGGGTTCAACTACAACCGCTTGGCAAATTACCATGGCAGAAGGTTCTATCAAGACAGCAATACCAGCAATTCCATCTTGGCCGACTATAGGGACGAATTGAATGCTGCCAGTATCGGCCAAGGCAATATTAATGGCAGCACGGTGAGCTTTGGTACCGCATCCGCATGGGACACCTATCTGGTAAACCCTGTGGGCGATTCCACTTCCACGCAATACTGGGCCATCACTGACGGCGCGCCTGTTGATCAACAGGTGAGGGTATTGACGCGTGGCGCGGCGCATGAATTGGCTTTTAACCTGGGTGCCAACTATGACAACAAGTTCTATTTTGGTGGCTCCATCGGTATCCCTTTCCTTTTTTATGAGGAAGAAATCGTAATGAAGGAAAGTGATTTGTTTGACAGCATCATCAATTTCAACGGCTTTACCCAACAAAATAACCTGAATACTTCAGGCATCGGCATCAATACCAAATTCGGGATTATTGTAAGGCCCGTTACTTGGCTCCGACTGGGGGCTGCCATCCATTCGCCTAACTTTATGGCCATTAAGGATGATTATAGTACCGAAACACAATCTGATTTTGACTCCACTTTCAGCAGTAGTGCGCGGAACAATGGCAGTTTCGATTATAGCCTCAATTCTCCCTTTAGGGCTGTGGGCAGTTTGGCTGTATTTTTCCAAAAGTACGGCTTCTTGTCCGTGGACTATGAGTTTGCCGATTATGGCCGCACCAAGTACCGTTTTGATACAGAATATCTTTCCCAAGAAAACAGCCTAAATCAACAAATAACTACAGTACTGGTGCCCACACATACCATTAGGGCGGGCTTGGAAGTAGCTTTGGAAAAATTTAGGCTGCGAGGCGGTTATGCTTACACCACGTCGCCCTTGGACAAGTCAGTTGTAATTGGTGACGGCGACTATAGTTCTATGACCTATTCCGGTGGCCTAGGCTATAGGGGCAGTTGGTTCTATACCGATATCACCTACTCACGCACCGCATGGAACACCGCCAGCCAATTTGCCAGCCAAGTACAAGCCACCAACGACATTAAGGTGGACAATGTGGCCGTTACCTTTGGCTTTACTTTTTAAACAATATTCACCTCTGGTACAATATCGATACCGAAACGGTCTTGCACCGATTGACGGATATCATCGGCCAGTGCCTTTACTTCATTGCCGCTAGCCCCACCATAATTGACCAACACCAGTGCTTGCTTGGCATGCGAGCCGGTATGGCCCACTTGCTTGCCTTTCCAACCACATTGCTCAATTAGCCAGCCTGCCGGTATTTTCAGGTTGCCGTTGGGCAAAGGGTAGGAAGGCATCACCGGATACTGGGCTACCAGGCTTTCGAATTGCTCCTTGCTGATTTCGGGATTCTTGAAAAAACTGCCCGCATTCCCTATTTCTGCTGGATTGGGCAACTTGCTGCTCCTTATCTTAATCACCGCCTCGCTCACCGAATGGATATTGGGTTCATGCACCCGCATATCGGCAAGGGTTTGTTTGATATCCCCATAACTGGTATTCAGTACGGGCTGCTTGTCCAAGCGCAGCGTGACCGACAAGATGAAGTATCTGCCCTTTAACTCCTTTTTGAATACACTTTCCCGATAGCCAAATGCGCATTCCGCTTTGCTAAAGGTTTTGATATCCGCGGTTTCCATATCCACCGCCTCCAGGCTATCGAATACTTTCTCCAGTTCCACCCCATAAGCACCGATATTCTGCATGGGGGCTGCTCCCACTAATCCTGGGATAAGGGATAAGTTCTCAATGCCGCCCCAGCCATGCTGTATGGCATACACCACCAATTCATGCCAAACCTCTCCACCCATGATGCGCAACCATACGTGTTTATCCGTTTCTTCCCTTACCTGAATGCCCTTCATGCGGTTTAGGATAACCAGCCCCTCAAAATCTTTGGTAAACAGGATATTGCTGCCGCCCCCCAATATCAATTTGGGCACCCGTTCCCATTCATTGTTCAGGATGATTTGCCGCAGTTCTTCTATAGTAAATACCTCTGTTAAGTAGGTAGCCCGGACGTCTATTCCAAAGGTATTGTAAGGCTTTAGGGAAACATTCTGTAGCACCTGCATTGCCGCAAAATTAAAGAATACAAGCCTTATTTTACCCTTTGCAGGCCAGCCCGCGCTTTTTGGTGGATGCTATTCTCGTATTCGTAGCCGTCCAGTTCCAAACATTGGCTGAACCAATAGCGGGCACTCTTTCGGTCGCCCAACCTTTCATAAATCAATGCTATTTGCAAGGCAGCGTTGGCGGCATAAAACAAGGGCTGCGATTTCCCTTGTGACACCGTGGCCTTATAGTTTACAATGGCCAAACTGTCCTTACCCGATTCGTCATAAATCCTAGCCTTGCGGTATTGCCACTCCAGTTGCCGTTCCTTGCTCAATTCCTGGGGCTTGACAGCTGAAAGTGCCTCCTGTGCTTTATCATAATAGCCCCCATCGAACAATAGCCTCGCTTTTAGGAGGTTGATATTGGGCATTTGCCCGCTTTCAGCTTCCTTTAGGGCATCCTTATCTGCATCGGTATCGGCAGTACCTTCCTTTTTTGCCTTAGTGATATAGGCCCAATATGCCTGCTGGTTGTTTTTTGCCAATGCCAGCCAAGCCAATTTTTGATAACTAGCCTTTATGAAACTTCCCTTGCTGCTTTTTAGAAACTGCAGAAAATAGCCTTCGGCCTTGGCATCCAACTTATTAAGGAATGCCACACCAGTGAGGTAATCGATATAGGGAAAGCTTTCAAATTCTTGCCCCGATGGCCGTGCGCCGAAATAGGCAATCGCTTTATCGGTATGCTTGCTGTACAGGGCAATATTGCCCGCTATAAAATAACTGAACGCATCGTTTACGAATGGTAGGCCGTTATCCTGTACCGTTTGCCAAGCCGCCTGCGGTTTCGACTCCAGGTGCATTTGTAGCATGGCATACACCATCACGGTTTCCTTCCAAAAGATATAATCGCTTTTGCAGAGGGCCTTCAGTTCGTTCATGCCTTGGTGCAGGTTGCCGTCCATGCCCAACAATTGCAAGCCCCAGTGGTATTTGCTAGGGATAATGCCCAAAAGCGCCTTCAGCAAGGCCATGCTCTTTTTGTTGGGTTGAAAGTCGGGATACACAGCTATGTTCTCTTCCAGCAATTTATAGGAACGCCTAATATTCCACAAAGCTGAAGTATAATCCTTAAACCCTAATTCAATGAAAGCCTTATGTATGCCTATTTCGGCCTGCATATATTTGCCCCATGCCGAGCGTTCAGATACCGATTTTATGGCATTGATGCGCTTATCGGCACGGCTCACAAATGCCTCATATAGGTCTCTGTCATTGTGCAGGTACACCCTGAAAAAATCGATATAATTCTCCAATAAATAAGGAATGGTATTGCCGGGATTGGCTAGCCGTTCTTTCGCCAAAAAGGTCTCTCCTTCCTTTAAGCGAAGGGAGGTGATGGCATTGTAGGCACTTACACAATTGTTGCTGAACTGGAACTGGTTACCCGCCGTTGCGGTACTGCAAAGCAAGATGAAAATGAACAACAGCCCTGCACCTGCTTTCACGACTTGGTGGCTTATTCCACTTCTGAAGCCATGGCATTGTCAATCAATATACGACCGCAATGTTCGCATACGATGACTTTTTTGCGTTGGCTAATTTCTGATTGGCGTTGTGGCGGAATTTTATTGAAGCAACCACCGCAAGAGTTACGCTCAATGGTAACTACTGCCAACCCATTGAAGTAGTTGTGGCGGATGCGCTCATAGGCTTTCAACAAACGCTCTTCGATATCTTTCTTGGCATTGTCCGATTCGCCCTGAAGCTGTTTTTCCTCTACTTCGGTCTCTTGGATGATTTTTTCCAGCTCTTGCCTTTTGGCGTTTAGGTCGTTCTTCTTGTTCTCAATATGCTCTTTAGACTGCTCCAAGTACTGGTTTTTGGCCTCGATGCCGGCATAGCCTTCCTTGATTTTCTTTTCTGCCAACTGTATCTCCAAGTTTTGCAGTTCTATCTCTTTCGATAGGGCTTCGTACTCCCTGTTGTTCTTTACGTTGTTCTGTTGCTCCTTATAACGGGCAATCAAGGTTTCAGCAGCCTTAATACTGTTTTTACGGTTGGCAATCTCTTCGTTAATTTCCGCTATCTCTTCATGTATTTTACCAATCCGGGTTTCCAATCCTGCCAATTCATCTTCCAAATCGCGCACTTCTATCGGTAGCTCCCCTCTCAATACTTTTATTTCATCTATCTGGCTGTCTATCTTTTGCAGCTTGTAAAGTGCTTTCAATTTTTCCTCTACGGTAAGTTCTTTGACGGTAGCCATTTGCTAGAAGTAATTTATGGGGTTAGTGTTAATCTCAGAAAAAATGACCACAAAATTACGAAATTTTTCGGTTAAGATGCTATGGAAAATTTCGGGCGTGAATTGCTCGCTTTCATAGTGGCCAATATCAGCTATCATAATTCTCCCTTCAGCATCGAAAAACTGGTGGTATTTTAAATCCGCAGTAATAAATATATCAGCCCCTGCCCTGATGGCATCTTTCAACAGAAAACTACCGGAGCCACCGCATACCGCCACTTTATGGATAGGCTTGCCCCTTAGCGGGGTATAGCGCAGCACCTTGGCACGCATGCTTTCTTTAATGGTTTGCAGAAAAGCAGTTTCGTCAGCAGGTACTGCAAGATCGCCTATCATGCCGGCACCTACGGTCTTTTCCTCGTTCTCCAATGGAACAATGTCGTAAGCGGCTTCTTCGTATGGGTGCGCAGCAATCAAAGCTTGGATAACCTGCCTTTCCAAATGGGCGGGAAAAATGGTATCGATTCTGGTCTCCGGTTCCTGGTGCCGCTCCCCGATTTCGCCGATGGTGGGGTTTGCGCCTGCCTCCGCTTTAAAGGTTCCTAGCCCTTGTAGGTTGTAGCTGGTTTCGCTGTAATTGCCAATGTGTCCTGCACCGGCCTTAAAAATAGCTTGCCGCACCTTTTCCGCATCGCCATGTGGCACAAAGGTTACTAGTTTGCGGTTGATGCCTCGCTTGGGCGCAAGTATACGGGTATTCCTTAGACCTAGCTTCTCCGCTATTTTGGCGTTAACCCCTGCCTGCACATGGTCAAGGTTAGTGTGCATGGCATATATGGCTACGTCATGCTTGATGGCTTTTAGCAAGGTCCTTTCAATATAATTGCTGCCCGTAAGTCGTTTTAGGCCGCTGAATAGAATAGGGTGGTGCGCCAATACCACATTGCAGCCTTTTTGTAGCGCTTCTTCCACCACCGCTTCCGTAGAGTCCAAGCAAAGTAGTATCCCCTTGATTTCCATATTGGGGTCGCCCACTATCAGTCCACAATTATCATAGCTTTCCTGATAGGCCAAAGGGACAGCACTTTCCAGAAATGTGGTAAGTTCTTTTAAAATCATGGTGGAATTATCAAATTGACTATGCTAGCTTTTAAAAACCATCAACTATCACCGCTAATGTTAAGTTTAAGCGGGCTGCCTAAAGATAAGGCGATAGCCAATATTTGTCAATTTGCAATAATCGCTAGAGAGATTCAAGGTTGGCTGTTAGGAGCTACAGGTGGGTCTACTTCCACTAAGTCCGGTTCGGGTTGCGGCATTATGCCGAATTTAAAGCCCTCATATCCGGCTAAGGCATAGAACAGTAAATCAATGGGCCCAGCCGTGTCAAAGATGGTTTCAACTACTAAGTTCGGTGGCGCATATTGCAACGCTTGAAAAACTCCCACCTCAAGCTGCTTAGCGATAAAGCCAAGTACGGAGAAATAGTTTCCTAAAAAACAGCCTAATACTGCCAATATAGCTCCTATGACCCCGAAAATAGGAGTTTGTCCTTTTCCACCAAACCTAACCGCAAAACCTACAGCAAAACCCAATGCCAAAGCCATATAGCCGATTTGATATTCAGTTGCCACGGTTATCAGAGCCCAAATGACGGCACTGCCTACACTTGCTAAGAGCCCTAATATAACAGCCTTTGCAATACTACCTTGGTTAACCGCAATATTGCCCACCATTTGTTGATCATTGGCTGCTATATATGAATGGCTGACTGTACTTTCTTGTTCAGGTGTGGATGTAGTTTCTGTGTTAGTGTGTTGCCCTTCCATTGATGAGTATTTTATAGATGCAAGTTAAACATATTATGGAATATATCGTCACTGTCATCAAAATTATACCTATTGACAATCAGTATATTATCAACAGAAAAAAGGAAAATGACTTTCTAAGTGGCCTCAGCATATAGGCACTATTAAAAATTGGCACAGCTTTTTCATTATGCTTATCAAACGATGGGAATGGAAAAGCAGCTTCAGCACAAGAGAATAGCAATATTGGTGACGAACGGGTTTGAGGAGGTAGAATTTACTGAACCGAGGACGCAACTAGAAGAGGCAGGTGCTGAACTAACAGTGGTAACACCAGACGGAGAAAAGGTGAGGGCTTGGAATAAGAAAGACTGGGGCGGAGAGTATGAAGCAGATAAGGCGTTGGCAGCAGTGAGTGTGGATGACTATGATGGACTGGTGCTGCCAGGAGGAGTAATGAATCCGGACAAACTGAGGATGAACCAAGAGGCTGTGGCATTTGTGAGAGGATTTGGAGAGAAAGGAAAGCCCATAGCGGCGATATGCCATGGCCCTTGGATTCTAATTGACGCCGGAATTGCGGAAGGCAGGAGAGTAACCTCGTACCCATCGTTAAAGACGGATTTGATCAATGCCGGGGCACATTGGGTAGATGAGGAGGTGGTTGTGGACAATGGGCTGGTAACCAGCAGAAAGCCTGATGACCTGCCCGCATTCTGCGGCAAAATGCTAGAGGAGTTTGCGGAAGGCAGGCACAGCCCTGAAGAGCAGGCGCAACAACATTATTTATAAGGCAGTCCGGTTTCCCCGTAAGGAAGCTTCTATATAAATCACCATAAAGCGTTTAGTCTTTTATACACTGGAAAATAAATCCATTGATGGTCAAAAAATCCGGCAGTGAAAGACAAACACACCCTGAGCACCATTGTTGAACACAATGGTGCTCAAATTATAATACACGCAACCTCTAACTATGTATATCGAAAATCCCTTCCGCAGCAAACAGCATCTGAAAAATAGCAAATACTATGCTATCGAAAACGGGCAAGTAAAAAACAATAGCCTGCGCAGTATATTGACCGATCAATTGGTTTATCGCCCCCACAACGAGGTTTTCCGCTATGTAGCATCTAAAAACCACTATGCCTTGGGAGTAAACTCGTCCTACCATAGCAATTGTTACCGCTTAGGGGTGTATGAGCATATTAGCTCTGACAATGCCACTGCGGGCCTTGCGCACGATTTGATGCAGCATGTGCAAGACCATAGCGGCAAAGATCAATTTGTCTCATTTATCGCCACCTTTCTGGGCAAAAACCAGTTCTCGGAGCGCGAATTTTCCATACTCATGTGGCAACAATTGTACAAGCTGCACCAACTGGATAAAGAACACTTTGCATGGGACCACTCCGTAAGCCAAATACCTACGGCGCAGAACAACGGCTTTAGTTTTGGCGGCAAAGGCTTTTTAGTGACCGGCCTTCATGCGAACAGCCTCCGTAGCAGCCGTACTTTCGCCTATCCGGTCATTATTTTTAACCTTCATGCGCACTTAAAGGCCATGCATAGGGAAGGTACCTATCAAAAGCTGAGCAGCATGATACGTAAACGTGCCTAGCCATGACGGACTTTTGGAGGGCAGTATTGGCAGGGCTGGGGGGTACCGTATTGATGACCGCCTTTATGTACTTGGCCAGCCTGATAATGAACAAGCGGCTAAAAGTGGTGGATATTTTGGGCACCATGCTCACGGGTAAAACACGGCAAAACGGACAGCTTAGCTACACTTTTCCCAGTATTCTGGTGGGTATCATTGCCCACTTTTCAGTAGGAGTGGTTTTTTCCTTGGCTTATCTGGGCTTATGGAAATTGGGTATCGGCTCCCCAACGCTACTGAGCAGTATTTTATTCGGTATCGTGAGCGGCTTAGTGGCCATTGTAGTGTGGCGTAGCTTTTTCTTTATCCATTCCCGGCCTCCAGCGGTGGAGCTACGCGCCTACCTCATCGCTATCTTCATTGCCCACCTTTTCTTCGCCGTGGAAACGGTGTATTGTTATAATTTGTTGGGTAGCTAATGGGATGAGCTCGGCCCTGCTCAACAATACTGTTACTATACCATTTCCAATTGCCTGCTAGTGGCCAAAGCGGCTACTTGTTCTTCCAACCAAGCTGCATTGGTTATGTCGCCTGCCACCTTCATCCGGTGGCGTAGTTTGCCCAAATCTTTCACCAGGGTTTCTTTTCTTGATGAAATGGATTTAATACGAATATCCGTCAATTGCTTCGTAAGTTTTACCAGGTTCATGTGCGCACGGTATTGGTACTCACTCACCAATTGATTGCGCCGCAGGTATATTTTGAAAGCATTACACAAGGAATAAAGTGGGTCAAAATCGTCCGCTTCATAATATACTTTAAGCAGTAGCGAGCGGGCCCCTAAGCCGTAGTAAAGGTCAGTAAACTCAACGGACTGTAGCAGGCGCAATGCCTTACCATAGTCTTTCTTGGTGTAGAGAAAGGTGGCCAAATTGAAGGCATAGGCATTTTCCCTTTCCGCTTCAGGCAGCTTTTCTTTGTATTGGTGTATGAATTGTTCCGTCCAATCATATTCGCCCAAGCGGCTACCTGTGGTCACTATATTCTTATAGTCCCATTGCGATAGTTGACTATTAATGAATATCAGCCCATTGCCCAACAAGGTGCGGTACAGTTCGAATATCTCCCTTAAATATTCCCTCTTGCCTGTGTTGATTTTTTTGATGCAGTAGTTTTGCGCCTGGTCATACATGGCCCTCAACTCTTCAGGGCGGGTGTCTGTTTCTGCGCTCTTTAACTGTTTTATCAATGCTTGGTAATGCATTTCCTCATTAGGATGCAATAGGCATTTTAAAATGGTAAGGTAAATGCCAATTTGGGGCACATCGGCATATTGAGCCGAATGCCGTTTGGCGATATCCATGGTTTCCCGAAGCAAATCAATGCGGTATTGTTGCTTGATAATGTTTTGGCGGTTCACCATTTCGCAACAGGCGCGCAGCTTGCTTAGTAAGTAAAACCTGTCCAGCGCCAAGGCCTTTCGCTCGACACTTTTATCGTGGGTGCGGCTATCCAAGGCGGTAAAGTAATGGTCGGCCTCCTTTTCCAAGGTATAGTAATACCATTGCAATTCATCGCTTTCCAAATTGGGCCGTAGATTCTTTGCCTTGTCCAGTCTCTTTTCAAACGTAGGGTTCAGTTGATGCTTACGCAATTGGGATAAAAGCGGTATCGGGGAACCTTCCATAGCCTCCTCATGCGCCAATTGTGCCAAGAAGCGTTCCAGTAGGCGATATAGATAGGTAAACAAGTCGGCCAGCTTCTGCTCATGGTAAGCTTCTTTGGGAAACAAGCGTGCAAACAATGATGATTTGGTCAATGGCTCCTTGTCCATGTTCTGCAGGGCAACTATCAGTATATCCGCCAACTGGCAAACCTTTTCATGTTTATTGAAATAGGGCGACCATACAAATTCATGGAAAAGCTTGCGCTCCTTTGGGTCAAGCTGCTGTAGGGCTTTTAGCAATTTGCTATCCTGCACGGTAAATCAGTTAAATATTGGCTGATACAAGTTACTTAAATGAGGGTGTAATTCCAAAATTTGTAGTATCTGCTAAAAAATAAAAACTTTCAAAAACCTTTACAGTAAAGCTTTTCTGTAAGAAAGTCTTCAATTTTCAATCTGGAATCTTCAATTTTCTATCCCAAAAATCCCAAAATCTGTACTTTTTTCAGAGAAAATGTCAGGATACTTTAGTAGCGTGAAAAAGAAAGAGCGGGTAGATAGCTTAACAATTTGACTTAAATTTAAACCTAACTATATGAAAACGAAAAGGGAAATTTCGAAATTGGTAATGATGAGAGCCATTGTTTTCGTCTTACTTGCCTTATGGGGGCTACATACCCAAGCTGCCATCAGGAAATGGACTAATGGTAATGGGACGGGTTTATGGAGCGATTCCCTCAATTGGACGCCAATTGGCGTGCCGACCTACAATGATACTGTTGTTTATGATGCTACTAGTGGCGATGATTGTAGAATAGACATATTAAATACAACGAGCGTCAGGACAATAGAACTAGATTCGACTTATACGGGCACAGTCAGTATGGGTCAATTTAGCGCATATGTGGAGGATATGATTATTGAGGGGGGTACTTTTATTAGTACATCCGATACTTTAGCAGCATCAACACTGAAGGTGATTGGGGGCACTTTTTTACATAATAATGGAACGGTATACTTCCTCTTAGATGGTGCTGATAAATATTTAACAGGACAAGTTACCTTTAACAATTTGTTATTTAATTTACCCCTCAATCCAGGTGCTCCGCCCAGTATGATTCTTGACAGCTTAAGCGTGGTAGAAGTCCTTGGGAATTTAACCTACTTTTCTAACATGACGTATCCAGTTTTTACCAATGGCGAAATTCATGTTAAGGGCAACTATTATGGTTATGGGCCTAATGATAGAATATGGCGGCGGGGTACTACCAAATTCATATTTGATGGGTCTGGCACTTCGCATATTTACGATTTTGGCAATGGGTTATCGTGCAAGTTTTCCGGCATGCCAAACCTCGTAGTAAATAAGGCACCTAATGATACCTTAATATTACATAATGATACTGTTGGCCATAGCAGTACTTGGTTATATCAATCTGGTGTTTTTATTGTCGATAGTGTATATTTTAATGCAACTATTGTTGAATTGCCCAATTGCACTGGCAAAACATTCAAAGCCAATGTGGCAGGTGCAATTGGAAGCGTTGATTATTATTGGTATAGTGGAGGCAATAGGTCGAGTACCGATACTTTAATAACCTCACCACCTAATAACGTTGCATATATTTACTTTACGGACTCCATTGGTTGTAGATTCGATAGTGCTTTTATCTTTTCCTATAATATTTTTACGCCCTATGCCGACTTTATGGCTCCCACCTGTATAAGCAATGGTGCTATTGAAGCCCAGCCTACTGGTGGAATTCCTCCTTATTCTTATACCTGGTCAAATGGCGGCACCGGGGCACAGATTACCAATTTATCTGCTGGCAGTTATAGTTATACCGCTGTTGATGCGAATGCCTGCTCGGTGACGCTTTCTGTCAATTTAAGTCCAAATTTAATGACGGCAACCATGGACAGCACTTTTGCGTCGTGCAGTAGCTGTTGCGATGCTTCGATAATGGTTCATGTGTCAGGGGGGGTACCACCATATTCCTATACTTGGAGCAATGGCGTTGTGTTTCAAACAAATGATACTTTACACGGAATCAATAATCTTTGCCCTGATAACTACTCGGTAACTATCACCGATTCTACCAATTGTTCAATAATTAAAAGCATTGCTATTCCTTGTTCGTTCTCAGTTGAAATCTTATCAACGCCTATTCTATGCAGCCATGATACGGTTACTTTAACGGCTAGCCATTCAAGCCCTGATTCTATTGTCGATTATCAATGGAGCAACGGTGTAGCACGTCTTTTTTCCTGGATTGATTATTGGAACCCTTCTCAGAGTAATGCAACCGCCATTTTTGGAGTTACGGTAACTGACAATCAGGGTTGTATAGGCAGTGATACCATTCTCTTGCAATTCCCTGATTCGATTAATCCCAATGCGCAAGTGATAGATGCCTCGTGCCAAACTTGTACCGATGGCAGCATTACTTTAAACCCCAGTGGTGGGGTGCCACCATATAGCTATTCATGGTCAACGGCCGATATTACACAGCACCAACTTAGTCTAATGGCCGCCACCTACAATGTCACCATTACCGACGCCAACGGTTGTGCTAAGTTAGATAGCTTTGAAGTGCAAGCTATCAATAGCGTACCTAATGTGTACATTTGGGGGCCCGTAATTAACAATAATTACAATATAGATTGCCATGGCAATTGCAATGGCGTGCTCAATGCGCAAGTTACGGGGGGAGTACCGCCGTATACCTACCATTGGAGCAACAATGCTATAACTGATACCATCACCAATCTATGTGCCGGTATCTACTATGTCACCATAACGGACAGCCTAGGGCAAAGTTCTATCGATACGATAGAATTGACAGAACCTCCTCTATTGGTAGTAACTGATTCTGTAATAGATGCCTCTTGCCAAACTTGTGCCGATGGTGCGGTTTTGGCTTATGTGTCAGGTGGTGCGCTACCTTATGTCTACAACTGGTCTCCACCCAATTCGCAAACTTCACAATTATCGAACCTTTTACCTGGTTCATATGCATTGACCGTATTAGATGGGAATGGTTGTGTTATAGGTACCTCAGGGCTCGTTGGGGTGTTTTGCGATAGTGGTTGTGTATGGCCAGGCGATGCAGATTACAATGGCCTAGTAGATGCAGATGATGTACTGCCTATAGGTATTGGTTATGGCATTGCGGGGCCTCTACGTAGCAATGCCAGCTTAGTGTGGCAAGCGCAACCTGCAACAGATTGGGCAGATACTTTATTATCAGGCAGCAATTACAAGCACGTTGATACCGACGGCAATGGCTTAATCAATGAAGACGATACCCTAGCGGTAAGCCTTAACTATGGCCTGAGCCATCCAAAGGCAGAACCAAAAGGTGGCCCCAATGATCCGGCCTTGTACTTTGTGTTCCCTGACGATACCGTGGCTGCGGGGCAGCCTATAGCCGTCCCTGTATATTTGGGCACTTCGGCCATACCGGTTACCAATATATATGGTATCAGTTTCCATATCATTCATAATGGATTGGTAGATAGTAATACCGCTTATGTCGATATCAGTAATTCATGGTTGGGTACTTCGGGTATTGACCTATTCAGTTTCCGTAAGGACTTGTATCCGCAATCAAAAACCGCTGCTGCCGTTTCCCGAAAAGACAGGGTAAATGTTGGCGGATTTGGGCAGATTGCCACCATTCATTATACCATGAAGGACGACATTTCGGGCAAGGACGAAATCGCCGTTCCGCTCACTTTGAGCTTCACCGATGTGAAAGCCATTCTTGCTGACGGCAGCGAAGTGCTCATCAATACCGATAGCAGTATCACCGTGGTGGTGGTTGATAGCACGGTAGGTATCAAAGAGCCGCTGGCGCAGCAATTGAAGGTTTACCCTAATCCTGCCAATGACAGGTTATATATGCAAAACGGCAAAATGCAAGTCAAGAAAGTGTCCATATTGAACCTGCTTGGACAAGTATTGCGCAGCCCTGAAATTGCAGAAATAGCCTATGGAATGGATATCCATTCCTTTGAGCAGGGAGTTTACATCCTGCAAATTGTTACCGAAAATGGAGAGCAATTGCAAGAGCGGTTCACCATTGCTAGGTAATCTATCCAAAGTGCCTTTCCCTTTTATGCCGCTATGCGGCAAGGGAGAGGCTGACTTTTCTTTCAAATATTGTAAGTTCAACACTCATAAATGCAATCCGTGATATTATCTGATTAAGGGAACTGCTAAGCATCCTCCCAATTGTCATCTGCCACCTATTGCTTTCAAAATCAATTGTTTCCAAACATTTCGTAAAAATGTGCTGCTAAGTGCTTACTATTAGATTTGGGATGTGAGGCACAAGACACAACACACAAGAAAGGTACAAGGTACGAGGTTCGAAAAAAGGTATATGGAACAAGGTACAAAATATGAGCACAAAAAAGGTAAATTATTTTCATAACTAGTTGATAGACTTACTGCTTTACACCGCTAAGTTTAAGACGTTATTTGATTTTTTTGAGTACGAATTAGGTTGTTTTCGGTATGTTTTGGGTACGAATTGGGTATGTTTTCGGTACGAATTGAAGCCATTTTATCCGTCAACGGACAGAGGAGGTAGCTTGCTTTAGGTGGTTGGCTTAGCAAGGCGGGGAATAAGTAACGAATTCTCCTAGGCTAATAATAAATCTCCTATTTCTTTGTATTTTTGCCTTCCAAATAAAACACCGATTGATATGAAAAAAATAGCGATTGCACTCTTGTCAGTGGGGATGTTCATTGCCTCCTGCAACAATGCTTCTGAACAAAAACCAGCAGGTACTGAAACCACCGGTACACCAAACCAAACTGGCACCAGCACTGCTCCTAACGGTATGCCTGCTGCCGGTACCAATAATGGCAACACCAATCCTGCCCCATCAGAACCTGCTACCAAAATCGAATTCAAAGAAAAGGAGTACGATTTCGGTAAAATCAAAGAAGGCGACCAAGTGGAGCATACCTTTGTATTTACCAATACGGGCGATCATAACCTGATTATCAGCAATGCTCAAGGTTCATGCGGTTGCACCGTGCCATATTATCCCAAGGAACCGATTGCTCCAGGCAAAAGCGGTGAAATCAAAGTACAATTCAACAGTAAAGGAAAAACCGGCAAACAGAGCAAAACTGTTACTTTAACTGCTAATACCGACCCTGTTACCACCGTGCTTACCATAAACAGCGAGGTGGAAAAATAAGGCATGGTAAATACTGATATGATTTTGCTACAAGCTGCAGGTGGCGATATGCTGCCCACTTTCATCCTATTCGGACTAATGTTCGTGGTGATGTACTTCTTTTTCATAAGGCCACAACAAAAGAAAATGAAGGAACAGAACGATTTCGTGGCCAAGCTACAGAAAGGCGATAGGGTAGTGACCAATGCCGGCATCCATGGCCGCATTTTGAAAGAAGAAGGCGAAACCTTTTTAGTTGAAGTGGACACCAATGTGAAGCTGAAAATTGAGCGCAGTGCTATTTCCTATGATAATACCAAACGCCTGAACGCTGAAACGGGCAAGAAAGAAGAAGTAGCGGCCACTAAGTAATGTGGCTACCACAATATGTTAAAAAATGCCGCTCTATTAAGGGCGGCATTTTTTAATTTTGGAAGAGATGGAAGATTCCAACAAGCCAAGTCAAGAGGAACAATCAAGCAACAAGCCCAACCGAAAGAAAAAGGTGGTTGATAGGCGTGGGCCCAGCAATACGGCATTGTTCATGGCATGCCTGTTTGTCGCTTCTTTTTTATGGCTGATGGTAAGGTTATCAGGGGTCTATTCGGGTACTGTTACCGCCCATTTGCGTTACATCAATATGCCAGATAATAAAGTGATGGTGAAGGGCTTGGACACCAAACTAAAGCTATATGTAGAAACTACCGGCTTCAAACTGCTGCTAGCCAAATTCGGTTTTAGCCGCACGGTGTTGGATATTGACTATGACGACTACCGCTACACCAGCTATGTGCTTACGGAAGATTTGAAGAAAAAGTTTGCCGACAACTTGCCCAATGAAATTAAGTTGAAGGACATAAAGCCGGACACCTTATTCCTCTACTTTGACGAAAGGGTGACCAAAACCGTACCTATCCGTTTGCTTTGGGATATTGCTTTCCAAAAGCAGTACGGAATGAAGGATTCTATCATTATCAGCCCCGATAGTGTGAAGCTTACCGGCCCTAAAAGCTTGCTTGATACCATCCACTCTTGGCCAACCAAGAAGCTGAAAATGAAGGATGTTAAGAGCGATATGGATGGTCAGATTGATTTGGCTAAAGGCCCTGAGGTGATTGATTTGAATGCAAAAAAGGTAAATTATCATGCAGCTATCGAAGAATATACGGAGCAAACAGTGGAAGTAGAGGTGCGCTTAACCAACCTTCCAAACAATATGGATATCACCACCTATCCAAAAAAAGTGGCCGTTACTTTCCAAGTGCCTTTAAGCAGTTATCAAACCGTAAGCGACGATGCCTTTGAGGTAGTAGCCAATTTTACCAATGTAGACTTAAGTGCGCAGCAAAAGGTGTACGTGGAATTGAACAAGGCGCCGGCCAATGTAAAGAACGTTTCCTTATCGCCCACGGCAGTGGAATATATCATTTACGACAAATAATGCTGCAGGTAGGTATTACAGGTGGTATTGGTACAGGCAAAACCTACGTTTGCCGCTTTTTTGAAAAGCTGGGAATACCAGTTTATTATGCTGATGACCGTGCCAAGGCCATCATGAACGAAGACCCCGAACTGAAAGAGGGTATCATGCAAGCTTTCGGTAAGGATACCTACAAAAATGGACTTTTGGATAGACCTTTTCTTGCTTCTAAAGTATTTAATGATAAGGTGGCTCTGGAAAAGCTCAATGCTCTAGTACACCCAGCCGTTTTTCGAGATACCGCTAATTGGACTGCCCAGCATGCACATGTACCCTATACCATAAAGGAAGCGGCATTATTGTACGAATCAGGATCTTGGCAGATTTTAGACAAAATTATTGTGGTAAGTGCGCCTTTGGAAACCCGTTTGGAAAGAGTGATGGCAAGGGATGGCTTCACTGAGGAAGATGTAAAAGCGCGTATGGCTAACCAATGGTCTCAAGAAGAAAAAGAAAAGCGGGCGGACTATGTCATCCTCAATGATGGCAAGCATGATGTAGCGGCGCAGGTGGCCGATATCCACCGGCAATTGCTGTCATTGGCCGTTAATCCTTGAATGGGGTACGCTGGTGCCAGGGCTTTGTTTCCGTAAGGCGGCGCATAATGGGTCTCAGCAAAACGTTTTTCCAATTCGATACGTGCCGGGCATACACATACATGTCATGTGGTTCTGCTCCCAAGCTGCTTTTTATTTCCATGGCTGTACGGCCCATCACAACCTTGTTAGCGCCTTTTTCTATGGCAGTTTTGGCAACAGTGTATAAGATATTGAGGTAAAGGTCGTGGCTTTTCTGCAAGCTGCGGTCCATTCCTAGCATACCTGCTATCATTTCGCCATCGGGCTGCTCATACAGGCTGATAAAGGCGCACAATTGACCGTTTAGATAAAAACCCAAGCATACCAATCTATCGGGAAAGGCGGCCTTCAGAGCGGGTATATGGCGCAGGTCGAAAGTTGCCAGCTTGAACGAACTACGGTCAATAATTTGATGGTACAGATTATCCATCAAGGGCATGGCCATTTCAATATCTTCCAGCGACATTTCGCGCACTATTATATCTGCTGCCATTTTTATGGCCTTTCGGGCCCGCACCCGGTATTTGGATGTCATGGCATTCAGGTAACCATCAAAGGTTTTCCATTCGGCATGTATGGGCAATATCATATCGGGTTGCACCTTGAACTCGAGATAGCCCTTCTCGACAAAAGGCTTCACCGCTTGCTCATGGCCTACAAAAAAGTCCTTCAGCACTACTGCACTGATGGGCCTCACTTTGCGCTGTGCCTTTATAATTTGCTGTATCCCGAAATCCAGGAAGCGGAATTTTTCATCGGCCGAAACCGTATTGAGGAAGTGGATGCCATATTCCCCAGTCATAAATGCATTGCCGCATACCAAAATGCACATGGAAAACCGGTTGACCAGCTTGGTAAGCATCCGCTTGCTCCAAGAGGCATTTTCTGCCCCTTCTTCCAGACCGATATTGGCCCCATCGAACCTCAATATCTGGAAGATGGCAAAACCGATTGGCGAGCCATTCATCGAAAACACGATGTACCTAAACTCCACATTGGCAGATAAACTGTTTTCAAACGCTTTTAGGTAATCAATACTCAACAGCATTTTGCTGGAAGGGGCCAATTGTTCCCATACATAAGGGCTTATTTCTTGTATGGAATGGTAGATGCGCATTTCAGGCAGGGCTGTAGCTACCACCGATTGGGTGTAGTATTGTTTTATCGGGATTGGTATGCTACAGTCGCTATTGGGCATTTGCTATTTTATATCTTAGCCAAATCGGCCTGCATGATTCTTGAATCCGATTCAAATAGATGCGGATAATGCTTTTTTAGTGTTTCGTACATGTATTGTTGGGGTATGTCGTCAAAAGTACCGTGGTCATAAAGGTATTCCATAAACTTACCCGTCGGGCCGTCATTTTCCTGAAATATGGAATCCTCCTCGCCATTAAATTCCAAAGGCTTCACGCCCAGCTTTTCGCAAAGTTCTTTGTTGAATGCAGGGGTGGCCTTAACCCAGCGCCCATTTAAGAATAATTCCGTATAGCCATGAAAAGCGAAAACATCGCTACGAAGTACCTCCCGCAGGCGTCCGGTGCCCACATGATTGATAACATCGGCAAAACCAAAGCGGCTCGGAATGCCCACAGCCCTGGCCGCGGCTCCCAACAAATTGGCCTTCTCTACGCAATACCCATATCCTTTTTTCACTAAGGTGCTAGCCTTAAGGCCCTCATCGCTCAAATCAACATGAAAGGGGTTATAAGGAAAGCGGTCGCGGATGGCATAATACAGTTTCACCGCCATTTCCACAGGTTCGGTGCTATCTCCCACGGCGGCCTTGGCAAAAGCCACCACCTCTGGGTGGTCACTATCTACCAGTTTCGTAGGCCTTAAGTATTGTTCCATTTGCATGTTAGCTACAATTGCCCGTTTACAGGCTTTAGTTCCTCAAAGAAACCCGTCTTCTGATTTTTGTAGACGTTATCTGCCTTAAAATATTTTCCGTTCATGGCAATATATACGCCTTGTGGCAAGGCTTGCGCAAAAGCCAATGCATTGCCCAGATTGAAAAAGCCATCACTGCTGCCAAACTTGTAAGGTATCATGGCCCCTGTGAGGATAATGGTTTTCCCAATGCCCGCTGCTTCAAGTACCTTGGCGGTATCCACCATAGTATCGGTACCGTGGGTGATTACTATTTGGCTTTCATCGCACATGCGGCAATTGCGTACGACGATTTCACGGTCGGCTTCCGTCATCTCAAGGCTATCTATCATCATGAGGGTGCGAATATTGATATCCAGCGAGCATCGGCCAAGCTTGAAAATCTCTGGCAGGTGGGTGTCCTTAAAGTACAGCCTGCCGGTAATCATATCGTACTCTTTATCAAATGTGCCTCCCGTAACAAATATGCGGATTGCCATAAAACTAACTATTTATAGTAAAGTTAGCTTTTCAAGTCGAAAATTGTCATGCCTACGTTGGGGCAATAAAAAGCTCTCCGATTGGAGAGCTTTTCCTAGAAGATTGTTGGAAGTGTTACTTCAGTTCAAACTGGCTTTTGCCAACCAAAGTACCATTTTGATAGAACTCGGCTTTATAAATGCCTTCAGAGTAAGCTGCACTTTGGCTCCAGAATACACAAATATTCTTTTGCTTTTGGCTATAATCGAAAGTGGCTTTGGTAGTGTATTTTTGGGTACCGCTGCCATTGGCCATATCAAAAGATCCTGAACCCAACGATTCTACTGAGATGGTTTCACCTTTAGGATTCATCAATTTTACATAAAGGGTTTTTTCGCCTGCTTCTGCTACTTCATTTTCAGGCACATCAAAGCAAAACTTCAGTTTCTCAACTTTTTTGGCTGAAGTGGTTTCTAACTCTTTGCCGCTACCTTTGTACCGCACGCCGCTGATTTTAACGTTTTGCGGCCTTAAGAGGGAGGCGATATCGATTTTTTGTTGTTGGGCACTGATAACACCTTTCATCTTCTCACCTTCAGCTGTTTTATAGGTCAGGTTACGGTTCAAGGTATCTATTTGCACCTTGGCCAAGCCCAACTCATTCTGCAAGGAGTCGATGGTTGCATAAGAAGCAGTCAGTTTACTAGAAGCTTCTTTATACTGCTTCTCCAGTTTTTTACGCTGTGAATCTGACCATGATGATTGCTTCAAAGCCTTTTGGGCATTTTGCTTTTCAACTTCAAGTTCGGCAATTTTAGCGCTCAGCACACTGTCAAGAGCAGCATTATCGCCCTTCATTTCCTCATATCGCTTGATTTGCGCATCAAGGTCAGCGTTCAATTTTTCGTACTGGCCGCGCAATTCGTCATACTGCTGTTCCTTTACCACCACTTGCTGGCCGGTGGAATAGCTTTTCCAGATAAAAAATACATTTAACAGTACCAGTAAAGCTATGATGACAATGTACACGGTCTTCTTGCCGCCTCCATTATTCGTGTTCTCGTTTTTATATTCTACAGTGGACATAGTGAATTTGCTTTTAAAAATGAATAAAAACTTAAAAAACTACTCAAACAAAACTAACAATTTATTTTTCCTAAATTTACAATAGCATGGAGCTGACACCCGATTATTGGAATCAACGTTACCTAAACGATGAAACCCAGTGGGATATTGGATATGCTTCCCCAGCAATTGTTAAATTTGTTAACAAGCTTTCCAACAAGCAAGCCAAAATTCTAATACCCGGCGGGGGTAATGGGCATGAGGCTGCTTATCTGCACAAAAACGGCTTCCAGCAAGTGTTTCTGCTCGATTGGGCAGCCAGCGCACTACATAATTTTCATACTGCAAATCCTCAATTTCCTGTGGAGAACCTTCTACAGGATGATTTTTTCAAGCACCAAGGAAATTATGACCTAATCATTGAACAAACTTTCTTTTGTGCGCTTAACCCTTCCTTACGAAGTGACTATGCCCAACACATGCACCGCCTGTTGAATGATGGTGGTTTATTGGTGGGCCTACTGTTCGATGATGCACTGAACACCGACCACCCACCTTTTGGAGGACATTTGGCAGATTATCTCCTTATTTTTGAGCCATGGTTTAAGGTGCTGAAAATGGAACCTTGCACGGATTCTATTCCCCCTCGTGCTGGGCGTGAACTGTGGATAGAGTTGAAAAAGAAATAACATGCTGGAACAAGTACTGCTGGAAAATGCCTTGGTATTCGATATTGAAACGGTGCCGGGGGTAGCTAAATTCAATGAATTAAATGAAGAATTCAGGAAGCTTTGGGAAATCAAAGCCCTAAAGCAAAATCTCTTTAAAGAAGGGGAAACACTAGAAGAAAATTACCAGAACAATGCCGGTATTTATGCGGAGTTCGGGAAAGTGGTGTGCATTTCAGTAGGCTTTTTCAAACGCGACAATACCACGGGCAAGCTGAGCTTACGTGTACGTTCTTTTGCCGATAGGGAGGAAAAAATAGTGCTGCAGCAGTTTTGTGAATTGCTCACCGCCTACTTCAACAATACTAAAATCCATTTTCTATGTGGTCACAACATTAGGGAGTTCGATATTCCCTACCTGTGCAGGCGGATGTTGATCAATGGTATTGAATTGCCGAAGCTGCTGGATATTGGTGGCTTGAAGCCTTGGGAGGTGTTGCATGTGGATACCATGCAGTGCTGGAAATTTGGCGATTATAAGGGATATACTTCCCTGCGCTTGTTAGCGGCGGTTTTTGGAATACCTACGCCCAAAGACGATATTGATGGCAGTGATGTGGGCCGAGTATTTTGGGAAGAAGATAATCTGGATAGGATTAGAGTTTATTGCCAGAAAGACGTGGTGACCACTGCTAGATTGCTTTTGAAATATAAGGGGCAACCAAATATTGAAGATAATGATGTGGTATTGGCTAGTTAGTACGGCGCTCTCCTTTTTTCAAGATGAGGGCTGAAGGAGCGTTATCCGTCCATATACTTCGGCTCGCGATTACTTGGTGCCAATAGCCAATACTTACCAGCAGCAAATCGAATTGTTCCAAAAACTGTTTATCAAATACCTTATGGTGGCTAATCCTTACCCTTTCGCCCATCTCATCCAACTGAAACATTAAAGGCTGCTTGGCTTGTAAGTCATTCAAGTCGAGTACGGTAAGAAGGGTGGAAGTAGTGTTCACCATCATGTGCTTGGCATGCTCCAAAAGAAAATGGTCGTTGCTATCGGCCACTATCAGCAACATGTTATCCATTTTGTTCAAACCGCGTTCTGAAAATACAGCCACGTCGCAGTGGGCATGGTCAATAATGGAGCGGATTTTTCCTCCCAGAATATTCTCGTTGAAAACTGATTGTGCGGCCCCTACTAGCAATAGGTCGAAATGTTCTTTGTTGGCTTTGTTCACAATCTCCTGCCCCACTTGGTCGGAAGCTTTATAATAAGTCTGTAAGGGAATACTTAATTCCCTAGCAGTTTCAGATACATCCTTGAACGCCTCTTGTTCGTACTGTAATGCCTCTTGTGCAGTAATATCGGAACTAGGGGTAATGTGCATAGCCGTGTAACGAATCACTTGGTTTTGTTGAAAACTAAGTAACCTTGCCAACCGTAAAAGGGAGCTGCCCATGGAAAAGCGGCCAAATGACATGAGTATGCTCTTATCGTACTTTCGGAGGGCATCTACCTCATCCTTTTCCTTTCCGAA
Source organism: Chitinophagales bacterium (assembly GCA_033762815.1). Taxonomy (GTDB): domain Bacteria; phylum Bacteroidota; class Bacteroidia; order Chitinophagales; family CAIOSU01; genus JANRLF01. The sequence continues at coordinate 178,518 of JANRLF010000001.1, forward strand.
CAGCCAATCGATTAGCTGCAAGGCGGGGCCTGTCATGAAAGTAGTGGCCAATGCCATAAGCACCATAATAACGAACAATTGGGGGCTCAATACGCCTAGGTCGTAGCCAATGTTCAATACTATTATTTCCATCAGCCCTCGGGTGTTCATTAAGGTACCCAGTGCTAGGGCATGCCGCCATTTTTGACCGAACAGCCGAGCCACCAATGCCGTTCCAATTAATTTGCCTGCTACAGCTACTGCCACCACCAGCGCACATATCCACCATAACTGGGCTTCGTTCAGCAGGCCTATTTGAATACGCAGCCCCGTAAACACAAAGAACAGTGGAAGTAAGAAAACCAAGCTGATATCTTCTATTTTTTCGGCCAATATCTTTTTGAACTGGCCCCTGTTGGGCATGATAACGCCCGCCAAAAAAGCCCCAAACAGCGCATGTATACCTATGGTTTCCGCTACAAAGGAAGATACCAATAGAATAAGCAGTATAATGGCAATAATGCCCCTGCTCAAGTTTTCTTTGGAGCTATAGATGGTGCCGGCCCTGTTTAAAATAGGATGTACCACGAATAACATAAAAACGACGAATATAGCTGCCAACAGAATGGTAATGCCAGATGTAACAATGCTGCCCGCTTGAACAATAGCAATCACTACAGCAAGTATGCACCATGCGGTAATATCGCCTATTGCTGCGGTGGTAAGTGCCATGGAGCCAAGTGCAGTTTTTGATAAACCCCTTTCTTGAACAATACGTGCCAGCACAGGAAAAGCGGTAATACTTAAGGAAACGCCAATAAAAAGCGCAAAGGCAGGAAAGCCCAACTCCATATTGCCAAACTCTGGATAGAGCGTGGCCGATAATGCGATGCCCATTAGAAAAGGAAATACAATACTGGCGTGGCTAATAATAATAGCTTCTTTGGCATTACTGCGCAAAAAATCGATATCAAGCTCCATCCCGATTACGAACATAAACAGCACTAGGCCAACTTGACTCAATATTTGCAGGTTGGGCAGGGAAAATGGCGGGAAAAGAAAAGCAGAGGCTTCGGGCATTAACCAGCCCAACAAGGAAGGCCCAAGCACTATGCCTGCCAGTATTTCGGCGATTACGGTAGGCTGGTGGATTTTTTTGAAAATAAAGCCAAAAACTCTTGATACAAAAATGATGGCGATTATTTGAAGCAGGGTAATGCCCAAGGAATGTGTGGCATTCTTTAACATTTGTTGCTGAAAATTGCTCCAGCTATCCACGGCACCAGTTGGTGGTTCATTGGCTCCAGAGCTCCCCGTTGCTGATGGTAAATGGGTTTGCAGAAGAAAGTAACCAGCAATAAAAAAGCAAGCGACCATCACGCTGTAAAACATCCATGGATTGCGCTTGAACATGTGGGCAAAATTATGGGTTTTAAATGGAGTTCTTTAGAAGGCCCTGGCCTCCAATCAATTTAATTTTTTCTAAATTTAGCTGCACTAAGTATGGACAACTCAGCCCAGGAGAAAGTTTACGATTACATAGTCATTGGCTCCGGTTTTGGTGGCAGCGTAAGTGCCATGCGCCTTTCGGAAAAAGGTTATAAGGTACTGGTGATAGAAAAGGGCAAACGCTGGAAAAAGGAAGATTTTCCCAAAACGAATTGGAACCTTAGGAAGTATCTGTGGCTGCCTGCCTTAAGATGGTTTGGCTTTCAGAAACTCACCTTTTTCAAAGAGGTGTTTGTTATTAGCGGGGTAGGGGTAGGAGGCGGCTCATTGGTTTACGCCAATACGCACATGATGCCAAAGGAAAGCTTCTATACCAATAAAATATGGTCGCACTTCAAAGATTGGAAAACTACCTTGGCACCTTATTTTGACCGGGCAAAATTCATGTTGGGCACCAGTAATTATGCGCCCGAACATGAAGAAGACCAAGTGCTGAGGGAGGTGGCCAATGACATGGGCAGGGGCGATTCCTTTAAGCCGGTAGACGGGGTAGGCGTTTATCTGGGAAACCCCCATGTGGAGAAGGACCCCTTTTTCAAAGGCTTGGGCCCTTTACGAAAGGGTTGCACGCATTGTGCGGGTTGTATGGTGGGCTGTAGGCATGGTGCCAAAAACACCCTTGACAAAAACTATTTGTGGTTTGCCGAAAACCTTTTTGGCGCCGACCTCTTGGCGGAAACCTTAGTGGAGCGCATTGAATATGTACATGATGAGTATCTCATCCATACGGTGAGTGCTACCAACATACTGAACAAGCAGAAGAGCGTATGGAAAACAAAGGGCTTAGTGGTAAGTGGCGGCGTATTGGGCACGATGGACTTATTGCTAAAGCAAAAATACGTGTATGGTACCTTGCCTCACCTTTCGGAGCAATTGGGCAACAATATTTTGACTAATTCGGAAATGTTGAGTGGCGTTATGGCCGCTGATAGAAAACTGAACAATGGGCTGGCCATTTCCAGGGTGTTCTCACCTGATGAGCATACCAATATTGAGGTGGTGAAGTTTCCTGATGGGAGCGGTGCCATGACCCGATTGGGCGTAATGGCGGCAGGCAATGGTTCGCCCGCCTTGCGCACAGCCAAAATGTTTGGCAATATCATTAAGCACCCCATTCAGTTCATGCGCAGTCTGTTCTCATTCAATCCTGCTAGGACCGGAGTGATTTTCCTGATTATGCAGACTTTGGAAAACGCCATGCAGATGAAGGTAAAAAAGGGATGGTTCGGTGCCAGTTTATCCATGGTAAACAATAGTGGTCAACGAGTACCCACCTACATTCCCATAGGCCAGGAAGCCCTGTACCGCTACGCCGAAAAAGTAAACGGCGTGCCGATGAATGCCTTTAGCGAAGTGGTGTTCAACTTGGCCAGTACTGCCCATATATTGGGAGGCTGCGTAATGGGAGCTACCGCAAAGGAGGGCGTAGTGGACGAGTTTTTTAGGGTACACGGTTATCCCAATATGTATATATTGGATGGCTCCATTATGCCCTGTAACCTAGGGGTGAACCCATCGTTGACCATAACGGCATTGAGCGAATATACTATGGACCACATACCGGCGAAACCGGGTACTGACGTGATGAGTCTACAAAAGCGCATGGAACAGATATCAGCCGATAGTCTAGTTCAGTAGTCCTTTCTTGGTGCTTCGCGCATGCGTGCGTTCTGTTTTTTCAGTATGCCATATATTTTTCCCACCACGGCTACCATAAAGATGGCAAAGGAGGTGAACAATACATGCCTTAGTACATGATAGTCGCCCCAATTGTTGTAAAGAAAAGTCCAAAAGGCGATTTGGCCTGTAAAGCACAAGGGGCAATACCCGATAGGGTCTGCCAGTTTAGGGATTTTGCTCCGCAGTTTGATAATCCAGCGTCCGTACCAGTCGAAAATGTGCCCGGGTTGTGTAAGGATTCGGGTAAAGATAAATCCGGCTATGGCAATTTCCGTAGCGAGCAGCAGTTCCGCCCCGGTGACAAATCCAGTTCGCTCTATCATGCCCTTATTTTTAAAGGTTCAATTGCGGTTAGGCGGCCCTTGTTCTCGATATAATCAAATATGGCCCCTGCAATGTTTTCCCCAGTTACCAGTTCAATAGATCTTAGGCTTGGCGATGAGTTGATTTGGTTAATCAGTGGCCCCCTGAACGAACGGAGCATGTTGATGCTGGCAACATTTAACTTCAAGGCGGCTGCCGCCCTCACGGCCGCATCCTCTTCCTCTTTACTGAGCGCTACCTTTTTTGAAAGGACTTTTTTGATAAAATGCGCCTTACCGTACGATACCTTTCCCTGCCGTTGGATGGAGCCCACCACCTTACCGCTCACCACAAATACAATCAGCTCTTCACCGGCGGCCTCGTTCACGTATTCCTGTACAATCATTCTTGCCCTCAAGTCATTGAATGCTTCAATCACCGATGCCGCAGACTTGGCACTTTCCGCCAACACCCCTTCCACTTTCAGGTTATCCGACAATAGCTTAATGATTACTGGCGGCCCACCAACGGCATCCATCATACCTTGTATATCATTGGAGTAGTTGGTAAACACCGTGCGGGGCATGTCAAGGCCCGCCTTGGTCAAAGCTTGTATGCAGGCCAAATGGTCTCTGGTGCGGATGAGCGATACCGAGGAAAGGGTGGTAAGTGTCTTCATTACTTCAAACTGCCTGATAACCGCCGAGGAGAAAAAGGTGGCAGAAGTACCTATTCTGGGTATAATGGCATCCAGCTTAGGCAGCCGTTTTCCCTGGTAATAAATGAAAGGTTTTTTTTGTTCGATGACCAGATTGCAACAAGCAGGATTGACTACCCTTATCTGATGCCCCCTTTGTTCGCCTTCCTTCACCAATCGGCTGGTGGAGTAAGCCTTTGGCTCACACGACAATACTGCAATTTTCATGATTTTCTTTGCTAAAGAATTGATGGTGTTATCAATCCTTAAAGACGCAAGCAATTTTGCTGCCAATTCTGAAGGTACCTTGGCAATTAGTTGTTACCTTATTGTGTTATCATTGCTGACCGGTCAACATAACTTTTTAGGCTTTTGGCAGAAAGGGAAACATATCACCTACTGGATACAAAGGATGGGCTATCCGTCCTCTACAGTCGTTATGGCCGCAAATTGTATAGCTATGGCATCGTCCACTGGCAGTTGAGTGAAGACGAGAGCTGGGACTTGGTGTACAAAACCCTTTATAAAATTCTGGAAACGTACGGCAAGTACCAATTTGAAAGCGAAAAGAAATTCGGCTCATTCACTTTCAAAATATTTGTCAACTACCTGCGCAACCATTACCGGGATCAAAAGCGGGTGGCAGAACAGTTGAGCTTCGTCAATTTCCACGAGAGCGAATTTGAATCAGGCGAGCAAGGACGACTGGCCAATTCTGATAAAGAGGTAAAGCAAAAAATAGCCAAGGAAAGCTTGAAAGAAGAAATGGCCGAAACATCGGAGAACCCTGCATTGGCAGCACTGAAAGAAGAGTTGGACAAGCTGCAGGACTGGGAGCGTATCTTGCTACTGTTGCGCAGCCAGGACATGCCGTACAGCGAAATTTCAAAACATATAGAAAAGCCCGAGGGACAATTGAAGGTGTATTACCAAAGGCTGAAGGAAAAGATAATGAAGCGCCTAAGCGGAAAAATGGTGCTAAAACCTAACCTGAATGGAACAACCTGACTTGCCATATAATAACGATGAACTGGACAAGCTACTGAAGCAGTACTTGTTGGAAGCCGAGCGCGACCGGCTTGCCGACGAGGCTTTGGAGGCACATGCCGAATTCATTTTCAGCGAAGAAGCCAGCGTATTGCCATCCGCAGCCAAGGAGCAAGAACTGTTGGGAAAACTACAAAATGCCTTTCCTTATGAAAGAAAAGCGCCGTTCAATTGGGCAAAGGGCTTAATGGTGCTTTCCGCCGTGTTGCTTATCGGCATATGTGGTTATCTGTTCATTCCTTCCCAAAATGACAAGCAGGTAGCCAGCATAGAGGAATCGCCCTCGCAGCCAGAATACTTTGAAAAGGCTCCTTTCAGCCCCGGTGCCCCTACCTTGGGCGATTCCATTTCTGATAATGGCCAGACCATCCTCTGGATTCCCCGCCCGCCTGACATGCCACTTAACAATTCCACCATCCAAGTGCCGGCACCCCTTAATCACTTAGCCACTATTAGCGTTTCGGAAAGTATGCGCGGCCTAATGCAACATCTGCTGGCCGACCATTATGGGTACCTTCAAAAGGTAAAGTCGGAAATCGTGTATGTAAAAACAGATAGGGACGTATATCAGCCCGGTGACGATATGTACCTATCCATTTTTGTAAGGGATGAAGCTAGCCTAAAGCCTTCACCCATCAGTGAAATTGTGAAACTGCAGTTGCTGGATGCCAATAAAAAGCCAATCATCGCTACCCAGGTGGTATTGGAAAATGGCTTTGCGAAAGCGCACCTTTCACTCGCCAATGCGTTGCCAGAAGGCTTGTATCAACTTACCGCACATACCGACTGGCAACTGAACCAAGCTTCGCAATCGCTTTTTAGCAAGAATATCCTGCTGGCCGAACCTATCCACTATTCCTCATTCGATAGCAGCCAAATAACCGCCCTTAGCGGTAATACTCTCCTTACTGAGCCTGTAAACACTACCCTTAACCACGATTTGCAGATTGACCAAATTGAGGTAGGTTCCACGGTAGCGGAATTGAAAATACATTCCACCTTGGAAACCAAAGCCATCCTTTTTGGGCAAGTAAGGGGGCAAATCTATTATAACAAAATAATTGACCTAAAACCAGGAATCAATACCATTGAAGTGGCGCTTAAATCCTTTCCTACAGGCAATGCGCTGTTTACTTTGTTTAATCCATTGGGGGAGGCAATATCCACCCGGCAGGTACCTGTCAATGCAGCCAAGGGCTTACAAATCAACTTAAGCTTTAACAAGCTGCAATACCATATACGCGAGAAAGTGAAGCTGCAAGTGAGCGTAAAAGATGCAAAGGGCAACCCTTCACAAGGCCGATATGTGGTAAGCGTAACCGATAATAAGCCCCTCTCGCAAATGCTGGGCAATGAAACCAAGGATATACAATCCGTATTGACCTACCAATCAAGCCAGCATTTATCTGTAGGGGGCAATGCTCAGCAGGGCTTAACATTGTATCGCCCCGCCAGAAAAGTGTTTTCCGGTATAATCATAGACGAGCTTAGCGGCCAACCCCTAAAGGGCGTGGCCATAACAGTAAACGGTACCAAAGGTAAAACCACCACCGATGCCAAGGGCAGGTTCACCTTAAATGGCATTGACTTAAGCAATAGCAGAGAACTAAGCCTGAGCTATAAATTGGGCTTGATGACCTTTGTTATCAACCGTTATGAAGAAGATTTGCTGATACCATTCAGCGGCGATAATCGCAGGCTTTTCCAGCCCAGCATCAATTCGGCATTCCATCCTGTAATTGCGGGCGGCACACCCATTTCTGAGGGCGGTGTATTGCTGGGCCAAGTGACCGATTTGCACGGTATGCCTGTACCTTTTGCACATGTATCCGTCAACAACTATACTAAGGTGTACCAAGCCACTTGCGATGGTAGGGGCTTTTATACCTTCACCGATTTGGGTGTTGGTCAATATGAAGTAATGGTGGATGCCCAAGGTTATGAAAGCCAAAAATCGAACCTAGTTTTCAAAAAAGGCGATGCTGCTATATTAGATATCCAATTGCCCTTGAAGGTGAATGTTGCCCCTATCAGTTTACAGCATAGAAAAATATCGCCCAACCAGCGCTACGGTTTCTTAAAACCTGAGCTGAGATGGATAGCGGCTAAAGATAAAGCTAGCCTGTTGAAAGCAGCACCTGAAGAAAATAAGGCGGCCCTGTTAGACTTCTTCAGGCAGATGGATTCCGTATCTGCCCAATCATATTACTTGAAGGGCAATAAAATCAAAGCCAACGAGCCTTATACCCTGTCATTCAGAAGCCTGAAACAAATGGGTATGGAGAATGGGCTATCGGCAAGATATGCCAATACCCAACAGGCAGAAGAGGCGAGGTTGGGCTTATTGGATACAAGGTTGATGGAAGAGCTTTCCTACCCAGCTAATGACAAGAGCATTCCTTCCAGCTTTAAGCTCATCTACCATCAGTCGGCCGATTTTAAGCCCACGGTATATGGCACCAAGGAGCGGGTTACAAAGCCTAGTGATTTCAGGGCCACGCTGTATTGGAACGGTGATGTGCATCTGGACGAGAATGGGGAAGCGCTAATTGAGTTTTTTGCTGGTGACGATTTAAGCAATTATATCGTTTCCGTGGAGGGCATTGACGATGAAGGCCAAACGGGGCAAGCCAATGCCCAGTTCAAAACTATTTTGCCTTATGGGGTAAAGGCCGAGTTGCCTGTGTTGACGGAGGTGACCAAGCATATCAAGGTTCCTTTAACTTTCGACAACTTTACGGGATACCAAGTAAATGGGGTATTGGAAATGCATTTTCCCCCTGTTTTAACCAGTAAATTGCCCTCCAAGCAGGACTTTACCATTTTCCCTGCTAGAAAGGATACCATTTGGCTTGATTTGGAAGTGGACATTAATCAAGCCACGGACAATGCCACTATCACTTTTACCGCTAACGGCTACATACAGACACTGACCCTTCTGGTAAGGGTTGACCGCAAAGAGCCTGATTGACCTTATTCGAAATCAGCCAAAGAGCGGCGGATAATATCCACACATTCCAGCAACTGGCTTTCGTTGATGACCAATGGCGGGGCAAAGCGGATTTTATCACCGTGGGTAGGTTTTGCCAGTAAGCCGTTCTCCATAAAACGCAGGCAAATGTTCCAGCCCATTTGTGGGTCGTCGCTATTGATTTCGATGGCGTTCAGAAGGCCTTTGCCTCTTACGGCTTTTATCAATGGGCTATTAAGGCCAACCAGTTCCTTTCTCAACAGGATGCCCATTTTTTCGGCATTTTCCATCAACCTTTCCTCTTTCACCACTTCCAGTGCGGCTATGGCCACTTTGCACGCCAAGGGATTTCCCCCAAAGGTGGAGCCATGCACGCCAGGAGTAATAACGCCCATTACCGCATCATCGGCCAGCAAGGCAGAAACGGGCAACATGCCCCCTGATAAAGCTTTGCCTAATATTACCACGTCAGGACGTACGCCTTCATGGTCGCAGGCCAGCATTTTTCCCGTACGGGCAATACCGGTTTGTACCTCATCGGCAATAAACAGCACATTGGCGGCCTTACAGGTAGCATAGGCTTGTGAAAGATAGCCTTCAGAAGGTACAATCACTCCCGCTTCGCCTTGTATAGGCTCCACCAAAAAAGCGGCAACGTTGTTGTCTTTTAGGGCTTCTTTAAGTGCTGCTAAATCATTGTAAGGAATACTGATAAACCCGGAAGTATGCGGCCCGAAATTAGTTCGGGCATCAGGGTCGCTCGATGCGGAAATAATGGTAATGGTGCGTCCATGGAAATTGTGCCCGCAAACAACAATCTTGGCTTGGTCAGCAGCAATCCCCTTGCGTTCGTAGCCCCACTTGCGGGCAACTTTCAATGCACTTTCCACCGCTTCGGCACCGCTGTTCATGGGCAACAGTTTTTCATAGCCAAAGTATTGGCTAATGTACTGGGCATATTCGCCCAGAACCTCGTTATAAAATGCCCTGGAAGTAAGGGTTAGTTTTTGTGCTTGTTCTACCAATGCGGCCACAATTTTCGGATGGCAATGCCCTTGGCTCACTGCGGAATAGGCGGAAAGAAAATCGTAATACCGTTTCCCCTCCATATCCCAAACATATACCCCCTCACCACGAGACAAGACCACAGGCAGGGGATGGTAGTTGTGGGCTACATATTGTTCATCCAACTCAAGTGCATGGGCAGTGGCATTGTGCAGAGCAACGGGCATGGCTAATTGATTTTGCTACATAAACATACGCAATTTGCTTTTGGTTTGCCATTTATAGTAGCAAGTAGCTGGTATTGAGTAGCAAGAGATTGGGAAGGTACAGGAAAAGAAAGGAGGACAATAGGAAGTGTATTTCCAAATCATCGGAAAATGCTATTGTGCAATTACCTTAAACTCCGTTCTGCGGTTTCTGGCTTTATTGACTTCGGAGTCGTTGGGCGCAACGGGCTGGCTGCTTCCATATCCTTTGGCCTTTAACCTTTTGATATCAATACCCGCTTTCACCAAATACGCCACTACCGATTCAGCCCTTTGCTGGCTCAATTGCTGGTTATAAGCTTCCGTTCCCGTATTGTCAGTATGGCCGCTTACTTCTATTTGCAGGGTAGGGTTTTCATTGAGTAGTTGGGTAACATATCCCAGCTCTGTTTTGGAGGCATCTTTAAGTTGGAAGGAGTTGACTTCGAAGAAAATGTTGTTGAGCACTACTGATAAATCCTTCTTCAAACTATCCAAAGCTATTACTAACTCGTAAGTAGAATCAGCTTGTGCGTTTTGCAACGAATAGTTGAGCGACTTCAATAGATAGCCTTTTTTTCTAGCGATAAAGGCATAATTGTGCCCTAGGGGCATGGTAATCAGAAAAATGCCATCGGCTTTATTGGTACTTACCCTCGCTATAATATGCTGGCTTTCCAAATCAATTACTTCAATATCCGCATTCAAGGGTTGTTGTCGGTTATTGTCCACCACTTTTCCCTTTACATAGGTCACCAGACGAGGCTTTGCCGATTCTGGCATTGGGAAACTGTAAATATCCAAATCGCCTCCTTTGCTGTAACGGTCGGTAGCAAAATAAGCGGAACTTCCATCGCGGGTTACGAAAATCCCTCCTTCATAACTAAAGGTGTTGATAGGCGCACCTATGTTCTCGGCTTTTTGCCATTGACCTTGTTCGCTCATGCGACTATAAAAAATATCGGCATCACCATAGCCTGGCCGGCCATCACTGGCAAAATACATAGTCTGTCCATCGGGATGGATAAATGGCCGTTCATCAATCCCAGTGGAATTGATATGGGGCCCCAAGTTTTGGGGAGTGCCCCAACTGCCATCGGGCTGCAACAAGCTGACCCAAATATCCAATTGCCCCATACCCCCACTACGTGAACTGACGAAATACAACTTTAGCCCATCTGCAGAAATACAAGGTTGGGTTTCTTTCGCCGAGGTATTGATAACAGCCCCTAAATTTTGGGGCTTGCCCCAAGTATTGCCTTCCTTCTTTACCCGAAAAATATCACAGCTCCCAAAGCCTCCAGGCATTTCGCATTGGGTAAAATAAAGGGAGCGGCCGTCAGCGGAAATACTGTGGGCCCCTTCATTGAAAGGCACCGTGTTAATGCTGGAAAGTCCTAGGGCAGTTCCCCAATGGCCTTCAATAAATTTACTGTAATAAATGTCCTCATTGCTCATTTTTGTTTGCGCATTGCGGTGCTGGCGGGTAAAATAGAGGTATTCATTATCTGCTGTCAATGATGGGTAATACTCGTTGTCAGGGGTATTGATATTACTATCCAAAGGCAGAGGGTTCAGTTGCCCAACATGCTTAGGCGCATTCTTTACAAAAAGAATGTTGCTTTCCAATTGCGCTACTTCTTGTTTTCTTTTATCATTAATAGCCCCAACATTTTTGTAGTGTTCCAAGAATAGGCCTGCAGAATCAATGCGCAGGGTTGCCAAAGCCATATTAGCCAAATGATAATAAACCTCTTTTGAATATACTGATGACAGCGTGCTTACAGTTCTTAATGCCTGATAGGCTTGTTCATACCTACGGGTTTTGATATACAGATAGCCAAGTTTTTCCCAGGCTTGAATATAATCCGGTTGGTCATCTACTGCTTTCTTGAGTGCCGCCTCCGCTTCGTTAAATCTATCCCAGTTAAGGTGTTCGGCCGCTTCATCAAAGTACTTTTGCGCTTTTTTAGACAAGTTCCCTTGCGCCCAAGCAGGGTTGATGCCAAAAAGAACGGCGATAACAAGAATAAGATAATATGGCTTTAAGTGCTTCAAGGAATATCCATGTATTTATGTATCTGTAACGATACTTCCCATTGGGGGTGTTGCTTCACATATTCAATGATCATGGGCAGTATCTTTTTTTCCACGCTCCATTCAGGTTGTAAATACAGCTTGCAGTTAGGCCCAACCTGTTGTGCATACTGTTCCCCCCATTCGAAATCACTTTTATTATAAACGATGATTTTCAGTTCATTCGCATGTTGGCAAATTTCAGGCAGCGGTTTTTTGAATTTCTTGGGCGAGAGGCATATCCAGTCCCACTGCCCTGACAATGGCCAGGCACCTGAAGTTTCAATATTGGTTTGCAGTCCTTTGGCTTTTAATGCCCCTGTCAAGCCATCCAATTGATACATCAGCGGTTCCCCGCCCGTTACTACCACCATCGGCGCATGGCTTTCAGCCACCCACAATGCCATTTGCTCCACAGTTACTACCGGATAACCAGAAGCATCCCATGATTCTTTCACATCGCACCACACACAACCCACATCACAACCCGCAAGCCTTATAAAATAGGCCGCTTTTCCTTGATAATAGCCTTCACCTTGAATGGTATAGAAATGCTCCATTAAGGGCAAAGCATTAAGTACGCTAGTCATTAGGTAAAAATACGATAAACGACAAGAATTGGTGCCCTAATATAGCTCCAGCTATTTAACTAGCAATTGTTGTGTATAGGTTTGTTTCCCATACTGTAGGGTGATAAAGTAGTTGCCTTTTTGCCAATTACTGATTTCAAGCCGATAAGTAGAAACCTTCACCTGCTGCTGGTACACTGTTTTTCCTTGATTGTCAATAATGCTCAAAGTGCCTGGAGTTTCCACCTTAATATTCACATAAGCCTCTGCGGGATTAGGATAAACCAAAAGAGGGCTTAATGCCTCGCTGACCACTACGCTAATATCAGTGATACTAGTATCCGTTGTTAGAATTGGGGTTCTGGCGAAATAGATGTTCATTTTTCCATCCCGGGTATCGCCCCATATGCTGCGCAAGGTATCGTTAAACAATGAGCTCGCATGGAAATCGTTGCCGCTTTCATATAATATTTGGCTAAAGGCGACTACAGTATCGCTGATAACGAAGTTGGTATCGAAAGTAGCTCCATTGTCTTCACTGATTGCGCCATATATGGAAACCGGTTGTTGGAAGCCTGTACCACTGCCATTTCTCCGATCGCGCCAAGTAACGGCCAACTTCCCATCGGGTTGATAGGTAGCATATACTAAATCTTGCGCAACCCCATTGCCTAGCGGGTCATCATTTACGCGTACAGGACCGTTCCAGGTAATTCCGCCATCTTCAGAATGCAAAAGGAGTATATCCATGTCTCCATTCGTACCATTGGCAGTTACGAAAACCAGTTTGTTGCTATCGGTAGGATGCGCTACCAACCTATTACCTAGCTTATAGTTGGTGTCTTGTACACCAGGATTAGCTGCCCAGATGGAATAATAATCGAATACGGCACCTCCATCAAGGCTCTTTGCCAAAAATACCTGTGGTACTATGTTTTGGCTAATCTCATAACTGGGATAAGTGATACATAAGGCTCCATTGGAAAGCACCAATGGATAAGCCATGGGCTGTTTGATGAGATTGCCTATCAATGCACCGCTAGTATCCAAATACTTATACTGCGACCAATTGTCTCCCCCATCAGTAGATATTTTTAAATAAGCCCTGTTGGGGGGCAGTATCCAAGGGGCTGGCTTAGTAGTGAGGTACAGCGTACCTTGGCGGGGGCCATTGCTATTGTCAATAGCCAACCAAGGTCTATCAAGGGGCACTTTTACCGGGTCTTCACTGGCATTCCACACTTCCCCCTTATCCAACCAGTTATAGCCGCCGTCAGTAGAAGCAAAAAGGTGGATGGTACCCGTATCGGAATTGGACTTGAAATCGATATAAATGAAATACAAAGTCCCATTCTTATCCCAAGCAAACGTGGGGTCAGCCGAATTGTAGTTGTAGAAATGCGGAAACTCATAGGTGTTGCTCCAATTGCGGCCTCCATCGGTGCTCACCTTGCTTTTGATGCTGATGCGCTGGGCACTTAATGAATACCCCATCCAAGCTACCACGATATGGTTAGGGTCGTTGGGATTGACCGTCATATCAGGCTCACCATCGAATACGAATCCATTGGATACGCCAACATTCGTTTCTTGGCCAAAAACAAATATGGCGGAGATTAGGCTAATAAGTAGCAGTAAGGTTTTCATAAGCGTTAGATATACCAAAATACCTAAAGTTTAATTAACCTAAAAAGAATGCTATTAGTAGATTAATCAGAGGAATAAAAGTGAGTAGGTAATTTAATCCCCCTTCGCTATTTGCCGATAATCAATTGGAAGGGCGAAAGTAAAAGTAGAGCCAGTGCCTTCTTGGCTTTCAGCCCATATTTGTCCCCCTTGTCTTCTGATGATTTCAGAAGAGATATAAAGCCCCAATCCCAGTCCAGGACTGACGGTACCTCCCAAATTTCCCACTTGGTAGAACTGTTCGAAAACCCTTGGCAGTTTTTCCTTGGCAATACCTATTCCAAAGTCTTCTACGCTAAGCAGGGCACTTGAACCCTGGTTGGTGATTCTTACAATTACCTTATCAGCCCCATAGCTGTATTTGATAGCGTTGGTCAACAAATTGGTGATTACCTGGCCTATTCTGTCTCGGTCGCCATAAATGGTGATAGAGGTGGCCCTATGTAAAAAAATCTTATGCTTGTCTGATGTACGCTGTACCTCTTCTACTATCTCGGCTGCCAAATCATTCAATTCATAATAGCTTTCATTAAAGAGCAGCTTGCCTGCTTGTATTTTGGTAACATCCAGTAGGTCTTCTATCAGTTTGCTCAGTTTGTTCACTTGGGTGCCCATGCGGCTAAGCATGGAAGCTTCCTGCATATCCCCTTTATTGCGGAAATGTTGTTCCAATACCTGTGCATAGGCTTTAATACTGGTAACAGGGGTTTTCAACTCATGGCTGGCAATGCCCAAGAATTCATCCTTTTGGCGTTTTAGGTGCACATGCTGAGAGATATCCAAAGCCATATTGAGGACAGCATACACTTTACCATCTTTATCAAAGAGTGGCTTATAGGTAAAATTGAACCAAAAGGTCTGCAGTACTCCATCCACTATCAAATCCGCACTTTGCTCATCGGCATGATAGGTTTCTCCAGTAGTGAATACTTTATCCAGAATCTCCAAAAATGGCTGCCCATCCAACTCCGGTAATGCCTCTGCCAATGGCTTACTAATTACAGTAGCATCCTTGCCCCACAGCTTAATCATAGCCTCGTTGGCCAATTCTATGACCAATTCCCTGCCAACATAAAGAGCTGTCGGCATGGGCGCTTCTAAGATCAAATTGCGGAAGCGCAGCTCTATAGATTCCAGTTCCTGCTTGGCAAGTACTTGCTCCGTCACATCAGTCATTACCAATATTGCCCCTATAATCTCATCGTTAGGGTCACGGAGCGGGTCAAAAATATAGTTGAAGTAATACTGCTGAGCGCCGTTGTTTTTGAATAGTACCAACTGGTTTTCGAAGCCGGATACCCTCTTGCCGTTTTGGAACACCTCCAACAAATTTTCTATTTGCCATTGACCCTTTGCTTCAGGCAATACTTCGGCAAATGGTAAACCTAGGATTTGTGCACCTTTTCCCCATATTTCCAGCATCATAGGGTTGGCAGACTCAATCAACATATCAGGGCCATGAAATATAGCAATCGCAACTGGTGCCTGCTCAACCATGGTACGAAAGCGTTGTTCGCTATCCATTAAAGCTTTGTTGGCCAATAATTCAGGCCTCAAGTCGCGCATCACGGCACCTATTCCAATCGGTTGGCCCGTTAACGGGTCATCTATGCGGATGCAATTGTTTTCGAGCGGAATAATTTCATTGGTGCCCAGTTGCTTAATGGCAAACCTACCTGACCACCGCCCATGCTCCATTGCTTTGGGCAAAATTTCGGTTTCTACAAAGCGTATCTGATCAGGGGTATGGAAGCTGCTTATCGGAATTTTTGACTCATCGGCATCAGTTGGCAAGCCCAGCAACTTTTTCCCCGCTTTATTGATATAGGTGTTGGTGCCATCCATGGAGAGAATGGACATGAGGTCAACACTATTATCGGCCAAAATTTTTAAATGTTGTTGTTGTTTGCGGAGAGCGATTTCATCAGAAATATCCTTGATAATGGCAATGGCACCATTTACGGTGCCATCGGGATTTTTAATAAGTGAAGCATCATTCTTGGCCCATACCACTTTTCCGCTTTTCGATTTGAATTTTCTGTCAAGGGAAACAGAGTGCAAATTGTTTTCAAACAACTCCTTATAGATATTTTGTAGTAAGGTGAAGTCATCTTCAAACGAGATAAAGTAAGAGTCCTTACCCATTAATTCTTCAACAGTGTAATCCAGCATTTTAGCAACCGTGTCGTTCACCATGATAAACTTCCCGTCACGATTGGTGATTATCATCCCGACAGATGCCATTTTGAATGCCGCTGTGAACTTTTGTTCATACTCCCATAAAGCAGCCTCCCGCATTACCTCCTCGGTAATGTCTTGGCAAACTCCGGCAAAGCGATAAGCAACATTGCCTTCGTTGAAGTAGGCCTTTCCTTTGCAGCGCAGCCAAACAATATGGCCATTTGGGATTACTCGATACTCTATATTATAAGGTGCCTTTTTGGCTGGGTCAATGGACGCCTCAACAGCTCGCGTCACCCTTTCTAAATCATCAGGATGTATGCGGCTTAAGGCTTCTTCGTAAGTGTGTGCCCCACCCTTTTCAATACCGAAAAGTTCGCGCCCACGGGCATCCCAATATACCGTGCGGTTCAACGGGTAAAAAATCCATGCCCCCATGCCGGAAGCTTCTAAGGCAAAATTTATAGCCTCTTGTTGCTCAATACTGGGCACAGTAGCTTCCATACAAATAGGTTCGGGAGTTTTTTTAATCGGGAAAATTTATGCTGGCAATGGCAAGTGCCACTTTTCAAGAACAAATCTCCAACCGGTTATTAAAATTAATCAACAAAAGTGGGTAATTCATTCATTTGTATCAAATACTATGCCTATGTATAAGTAAAACGTCTATACATAAGCAGCGTCTTGATTATTAATGCCTAAATCTGTTAAAAGCGCAGTTGCTGTATGTGAAACTTACTATCCAATGTTGCCCTTGTTCCACAATTCGCTTTAATTTGGGGAATGAATTTTCGTGCGAAGTTTTCGATTCCACTCCTCTTTTTTTATTTGTTGCTTTTCTGTGGCTCTTGCCATTCTATCCCTCCGGGGTATGTACAGCTTCAATTGGAACAAGGTAGAATAAAATTTATTGCTCCTGAGGAATTCAGTATTTTAATGGATACTACTGTAACACAAAACGTGGTGACGGCAGCAGGATACAAGGCTTACCGTTACTTAAGCGCAAAAGACAGTACCAGCTACATCAGCCTTGCCTATGGCGTGAACAATAATAAGGGCAGCGGCATTGATTCATTGGTGAAAGGTTGGGAAAGGGTAATTTCCCAATATCCGGATATGGAGCTGAAAGATGCTAAAACGACCACTATCAATGGTCAAAAAGCGGGCATAATCAGCTATATCACCAAGCAGCAAAACGTACCAAATGGCATGAGTAAAAAAGCCTTTATAGTAGTTGACAGTAATCTTTACAGCTTTTCCGTCTCTTTGTTTGGTACTCCTGGCCAAGCGGAGTGGGATAAGGCCGACAAAATCATCGAATCATTAAAAATTAGCCAGTGACCGAGCATTATTTGCAAGTAAAGCGTACGGCACGCTTTGTATTACTAGGCGACCCCAGCGAG
The DNA here is from genome assembly GCA_033762815.1 of Chitinophagales bacterium. Lineage (GTDB taxonomy): Bacteria > Bacteroidota > Bacteroidia > Chitinophagales > CAIOSU01 > JANRLF01. The sequence goes on from JANRLF010000001.1 coordinate 195,869, forward strand.
CGTACCGAAAAGCTAATCATCGCTTGCCATGGCTATGCCCAATTGGCTAGGTACTTTGTCAGGAACTTTGACCCTTTATTGGATAATAGCACTGTTATTGCCGCTCCGGAGGCTTTGTCACGGTTTTATACCGATGGATTCTTTGGAAAGGTAGGGGCTACTTGGATGACCAAAGAAGACCGTGAACATGAAATAGAAGATTACATTGGCTATTTGGATACTTTTTATAGCCATTTGATTGCCCTTATGCCTCAGGCAGCAGTACATTTGGTGGGTTTTTCTCAAGGCTGTGCCACCATCAGCCGATGGGTACAATATAGCGCACCCAATTTTTCAGGCATGTATTTGATAGGTGGGGATTTGCCCACTGATATTGATTGGTTGAAATTGAAGGGCATATTAGAGGGAAAAGCATTGCATTTGATTAATGGCACAAACGACCCGCTAATACAACCTGAACAAGTAACCATAACCAAAAACAAACTGAACGATTCGGGTATCCAATTTACCGAGCACTGGTTTGAGGGCAAGCATGAAGTAAATGCCGATGCATTGGCAAAGGCTATGGGAGTAACTATTAATAACGCCTCAGTATGAAAATAGATGACTACATCCGCCAAAGGCGGTCAATATATCCCAAACAATTTATTCCTGGCGAAAAGGTAGATGATGCCATCGTGAAGCAAATGCTGGAAAATGCCAACTGGGCACCCAACCATCACCTTACCGAGCCATGGCGTTTCAGGGTATATACTGGCACTGCCCTACAACAACTGGCAGATTTGTTTGAAAATATCTACCGAACTGCCAATTCAAGTGTGGTGATTGATGAAAGCAAAATTGAGAAGATGAGAAACAATCCCTTGCGTTCATCACATGCCATTGCTATTGGTCTAAAGCGTCATGCTGATAAGTTGCCCGAGTTTGAAGAAATAGCGGCCGTGGCATGTGCCGTACAGAATATGTACCTCACCATATCTGCCTATGAAGGCGTAGGTGGTTTTTGGAGTACGGGAGGTGTGACCAATATCCCCACCGCAAAAGCCCATTTTGGCTTAGAAGAAACGGATAAACTGATGGGATTCTTTTACCTCGGCAAATATGAAGGTCCTCGTCCTGAAGGTCACCGGAAGCCCATTGATGGCAAGGTAGAATGGTTCTTCTAGGAAGGTATAAGATTCAGTTTGGCAATGAGTCAATTGGAAGATTTGAAAATGTAAGTTTTTAGGGAAACAAATTTCCTCTCCTGCTACTATGAGCAGCGCATATTATAAATCTCTTTGTACCTTTTCCCTCTTACCTTTCATCATCTTGCTACTAGCTACTAAACAATTGGTTGGTCAATAAACACTTGCAAGTGACCGTTTGCATCGGTAGATAGCTCTTTAAAGTGCTGCCAACGTTCAGGCTTGTGGGTCATTACAAAGAACACATATTCGTCGGCCAACAAGCTCTTTTTGTATTTGTAGTAAGGGTCGCCGGTATAAGAGGGAAGGAAGCTCAACTTCACCCCATGATGATGGCGATAATGATAAAGCAAGCCTTTTTGCAAGGTTTTGTAATACTCAGGTTTGCCTATTGTGAGCTTGAAATACAATATTTTTTCCGTAAGCTTTAGTGCTGCCAGCAGCTTAAATATGCCTTTGGGGTTTTGCATCAGGAAGGCAAAGAAATCGCCCCAGTTCATGGCAAAAGTAGCTGCGCCAATACCCCCTTGCTCATCTTTTACCATCCATATACGGCTACTTTTGGAGTAACTGGTTACTTTTTGTACCATATCCATGAACAAATCAAAGGTTTGGTAAGGCCAAAAGATGAAGTTGGCACTGCTTTCCACCAATCGGTCATAATACTTTTTCAGCATTTCCTTATCCTGCGTAATATCTATAAGGTGCTTGGATGCACTTTTGCTTTCGCTGAAATAATTGACTTTGCCAAAAATTTTAAAGGGCAAACGCTCATAAGGCACACCGAACACTTCGCCACAACGGTGCAGGGCTTCTTTGATTTTTACGTTCTCATTGCCCATAGAGGCATAAATGTAATTAATGCCTGCATGCTCACAGAGCCTGTGCGAAATGGAAAAAAACAGCGAGAACAGCTTTTTCCGCCTATATACTTCTTGACCATCCTGCATCCGTTGGCTGATGCGTAGCATATTGAAATAGAAGGCTGGTTCTAAATCACCGGTCAATGGGTCGGGTTGAAACTTAAAGCGGTTCAGGTGCATATAGCCTCCCAAATGGTAATGCCGAGGGCCTTCGCCGCCCTCTTCTTCTGGGTCAAGGGCTACTATCACCAATGCGTTGGGGTTGCCTGCATACATGGAGTAAGGCACATTATGGAAAAAGCTCTGGAAATTCATTTTGCCATTGCCCTTGTCGTCCTGATGCTCTTCGGGTACGGCTATCACATCCTTACATTGCTGGAAGAAGTAAAACACATCATCCTTTAAGTTGAACATGCGCAACACGCTATCAATATGGAACAGCGTACCAATGGGGAACACCAACAATACCAAGCTTTCGTCAAACTGGTCTTCGGTAGGTACAATCACCTCATCCATTTTGAAGGTAAAAGTATCTCTGGTCAAGCCAGTAGCGGTATCATCCGCCTTCACATATTGCTCATCGTGGATATAATAGAACTTGCGCGTTCTCATACGGTATAGTCGGATTGGTTAAGACAATATTACGCCAATTTTTGCTAAATGGGATGCAATGGACAGTTGGTACCTGATAAGTGTATGGAAACCTATTGCTGTTCAATTATCAATTATTACGGTTCATGTATGGCAATCTACAGTTCATGCTAAATAGCTTTTGTTAATTGCTGTGGCAGCGCACATTTGTAGCAAACACATAAATAGCTGTCATGAAAAACTTCATTATCACCTTACTGTTTTTTTGCTTGGCTAAGATAGCTCATGCTCAAAACACACAGACTATCCGAGGAACAATTACCGATGGACAGTCAAAGAGCCCACTGCCGGGCGTAACCGTAATAATTGCCGGTACTAACCCAATAATAGGTACTGTAACAGATGCTGAGGGCATTTTTAAATTGGAGGCAGTTCCAGTCGGTAGAATTACCATACAGGCATCCTATGTTGGATATGAACCTGTAAGCATACCAAATTTAGAACTGAATTCCGCTAAAGAACTAATACTTGACATTCCTTTAAATGAGCAAGTTACCAAATTGGATGAAGTGGTAGTGAGTGCCAGCGGTGAGAAAGACCGTACCAAGAACGAAATGGTGACGGTAAGTTCAAGAACCCTTAGCATGGTAGAAGCAGTAAAGTATTCTGGTACACGAAGCGACCCAAGCCGTATGGCACAAAACTTTGCAGGGGTGAGCGGTGCCAGCGACGACCGCAATGATATCATCATCAGGGGCAATTCGCCTACCGGTGTATTATGGAGGCTGGAGGGGATTGACATCCCAAACCCGAATCACTTTGGCACTTTGGGTACCACTGGTGGCCCCGTAACCATATTAAACACCAACAACCTGAAGAACTCCGATTTTTTGACCAGTGCTTGGTCAGCTGAGTACGGGAATGCAACCTCAGGTGTATTCGACCTGCAAATGAAAAATGGGAACAACAAGAAACATGAGTTTCTTGGCCAAGTAGGATTTAACGGCTTTGAACTTGGAGCAGAAGGACCATTCAGCCGTAAGAGCCCAGCCTCTTACATCATCAACTATCGTTATTCTACTTTAGGATTACTAAGCGCTATAGGCGTTAATTTTGGTACTGGCGCAGCAATACCACAGTATCAAGATTTAACTTTTAAAATCAACGTGCCTACTGAAAAAGCAGGAAAGTTTACCCTCTTTGGTCTTGGTGGATTGAGCTACATAGAGTTTCTTGATAGTGAAAGTGAAGAAGATGACTTTTATAGCGGCGATGGCACTGACAGCTATGTTCGTTCCGACAAAGGAATAGTAGGATTAACCCACACTTACTTTTTCAATAACAACACGTCAGGCAAACTAATTCTTGCAGGTTCCATTTGGAAAAATTCATACGATGAAGATTCCTTGAGCACCCTTGATGGTAGCCCATTGAGAACAGATGTTGTGCGAAATGATCAAGTAAAATATACTATTGGCTATAGCATCAATAAGAAGTTCAATGCTAAAAACACTTTGTCTGCTGGATTCACGAATGACATTTACCAATTGAAACTGAACCAACAAATACTGGGAGGCGATTACCGATTAATCAACTTAACATACTATAAGGGAATAGCACCTTTGTTACAAACATATGTACAATGGCAGCATCGTTTCAACGACGCAGTAACGCTAAACACTGGGATACACCATCAGCACTTTTTCTTCAACAATACGTGGATGGTAGAACCAAGGGCAAATATCCGCTATCAATTTAAACCTAAGCATGCACTAAGTTTTGGCACAGGATTGTATAGCCAGATGCAGCCATTGCAAGTGTATTTCTATGAGGCACAACAAGCTGATGGCTCCACGGTACGCAGCAATGAGGATTTAGATTTATTGCGCAGCGTGCACTTGGTGGCGGGCTATGATTACCGAATCAACAACAATATGCGCCTGAAAGCAGAAGTATATGGGCAATACCTGAGCAATGCCGGTGTAGAAAGTATCCCAAGTTCGTTCAGCTTACTGAATAGTGGTGCTGACTTTGTAATTCCTGAGAAACAGTTTTTGGTGAATAATGGTAAGGGCTATAACTATGGATTGGAGTTGACTTTGGAAAAATTCTTCAGTAAAGGGTATTACTTCTTGGTTACGGCAAGTCTTTTCCAATCGCAATATCAGGGTAGCGATAAAGTATGGCGTAGTACGGCGTTCAATAGCAATTATGTATTTAATGTTTTGGGAGGTAAGGAATTTAGAATTAAGAACAAGCACATTATATCATTGGATACAAAAGTTGCTATAAGTGGTGGGCAACGTTACAGCCCCATTGATTATGCAACTTCTGACCTTGTAGGTCAAGAGGTAAGATACGACAGTCGTGCTTTCAGTGAGCAGTATAAGGCGTACGTTAGATGGGACGTTAAGTTGGGATATACTTTTGAGGGGAAGCGCACCACCCAGAAATTCTATGTAGACTTGCAAAACGTAACTTTCCAGCAAAACATTTTCAGCCAAACCTATAATACCCGTACGCGCGAAACGGAAACCACTTATCAAATCGGTTTCTTCCCTGATGTGCAGTATCGTATTCTTTTCTAATTCAAAATCGTAAATTTCGGGGTGATGCAAAGTTCAAAACATACATTAGGATTCAATGATGTTGCCGTCCGTATCATTGGCATACCCATCATTGCTTTCATCACCCCATTTATTTTCTATGACCTTGGCCTCCATGATGGAATGGCAAAAATATTGGCCAGCTTTTCCGTATCATCTATTTATACTTTGATTTATTGGCACGAGGTAAGGTTTTTGCTCATCTTTTCACGCAAGAAATATCCTGGTATACTGCAAGAGCGCAAGCGTATAATCATTCAAAGTGTGCTCATATTGGTAGTAGCGGCCACCACCAGTACCTTGTTAAGCCCTATTGCTTGTTTCATCAAAAATGGACCAGATAATTTCAAGCCTATTTACTTGATTGCCGACTATGCAGCGGCTTTAATGAATAGCGCATTGGTAGTAAGCGTATATGAGGCAGCGTATTTTTTTCAACGTTATAGGCACTCTTCATTGGAAGCTGAACAATTGAGACGGGAAATAGTACAATCGCAGCTGGAGACTTTGAAAAGCCAGGTGAATCCACATTTTTTGTTCAATAGCCTAAATACACTGGTATCCATAATACCCGATAACCCCGATGTGGCTGTTGACTTTGTACGCAATATGTCAAAGGTGTATCGATACATATTGGAGATAAAGGACAAAGAGTTGATCACTTTGGAGGAGGAGCTTGAATTCTTAAAGTCCTACATTTTCCTACAAAAAATACGCTTTGGTGAAAACCTACAAATTGACCTAAATATACCGAGCCAATTGCTTAAAACGGAGGTAGTGCCCTTATCGTTACAATTATTGCTGGAGAATGCGATTAAGCACAATATCGTTTCCGCAGAAAAACCTTTATACCTACAGTTGGAGACTATTAAAGACGCCCACCTTTCCGTACGCAACAATTTACAATTGCGGCAACAGGTACAAGACTCTACTGGCACTGGTCTGAAAAATATCAGCAATCGTTATGCTTTCGCTACAGGCCGCCAAATTGAGAAAATTGTTACCGCTACCCACTTCATTGTGATATTGCCACTGATAAAAGCAGGAACCCATGCGCATATTGATAGTTGAAGATGAGCAACCTGCGGCTCGCCAATTGACCAGGATGCTCATGGAATATGAACCCGATGTACATATACTGGATGTTTTGGACAGTGTTGAAAATACCGTAAAGTGGTTTCAAAATTTCCCCCCTCCGCAGTTGGTTTTTATGGATATACAACTTGCAGATGGCTTAAGTTTTGACATTTTTTTGCAGACCAATGTATCGGCCCCGGTTATCTTTACCACTGCATTCGACCAATATACACTCAAGGCGTTCAAGGTAAATAGCATTGATTATTTGTTAAAACCTATTGACCCTACTGAGCTGAAGCAAGCACTTCAAAAATTCAAAAATTTACAACCGGCAAATGCATTTGACAAGAGCATGTTCAATGAACTGCTACAAGCAGTAAAGCAGCATAAGTATAAAGAACGCTTTCTGGTAAAGACAGGTCAGCAACTGTATTACATACCCACTTCGGAAATATTGTATGCTTTTGCAGAAGAGGGAATGGTTTTTTTAGTGGGGCGAGACGGCAAAAAGCATGCGGTTGACCATACCATGGAAGCACTGGAAGCCAGTATTGACCCCTTGGTTTTTTTCCGAATCAATAGAACATATATTATTAGGCACGATGCTATTAAAAAAATACACCACTACTTCAATGGCAGGCTAAAGCTGGATGTGCTGCATGCCGAAAAACATGAAGTAATTGTAAGCAGGGAGAAGGCAGCCTCGTTTAAACAATGGCTGGATAGTTGAGTAAAATCAACTGAATCAAGCCCTTTGGAAAATAACAATCATTTGCCAGCAAACGTTATTAATACCTAACTTTACCCAATATGGAATTGACGGCAAGGGAACTGGCGGAACTGCGGCAACTGGACAATCTGGAACTGATAGCCCGGCAAGTAGTGGAGGGTTTTATCATAGGTTTGCACAAAAGCCCATTCCATGGTTTTTCGGTTGAGTTTGCAGAGCACCGCCTTTACAACCCCGGTGATTCGGTGCGCAACATTGATTGGAAAGTGTATGCCCGTACTGATAGGTTGTACACCAAACGATTCGAGGAAGAAACCAACCTCCGTTGCCAAGTAGTGATAGATGCCTCATCGAGCATGTACTATCCTGAAGGGCAGCCCAATAACAAAATCAAGTTTTCCATCTTTTGCGCTGCTGCCATCATGTACCTGATGAAGCGCCAGCGCGACGCCTTTGGCCTGACGGTATTTTCTGACCAAGTAGACTTGCACACGGGTGCACGTTCCACCCAAGTACACCACAAACTGCTGCTTTCGCATTTGGAAAGGCTATATGCCCAGCAAAACCGAAACAAGAAAACTTCGGCAGCCGCCAGCCTACACCAGATAGCGGAAAATATTTCCAAACGCTCATTGGTGGTTATTTTCAGCGATATGATGGACAATGCCCAAAACACCGAGGAATTGTTTTCTGCCCTGCAGCACCTGAAATATAACAAGCACGAGGTGGTACTCTTTGATGTGAACGATAAAAAAAGCGAACTGGACTTTGAATTCGAAAACCGCCCCTATGAATTTGTGGACGTAGAAACGGGTGAGCGGGTAAAATTGCAAAGCAACCAAGTAAAGCCCTTTTACATTGAGCAGATGGAGAAATATAAGAAAGAACTGAAGCTGCGCTGCGGCCAGTATAAGATTGATTTCGTGGAGGCCGATATTAGCCACGATTTTGCCCAGGTGCTGCAACCCTACTTGCTTAAGCGCGAGCGGATGATGTAATAATTTGCTATCTTCATTAAGCATCCCATTAGCTTATGAAGTGTTTTCTTACCTTAGTTTTCATTTTCTTTTCATCCTACGTTTTTGGGCAAAACTGCCAAAGCACCCGTTACAAGGAAAGGGTTTTCCAGAATATCATCGTACAGCGCGACATACAGTATGGTAATGCCGATAAGTATGATGGCAGCAATATCGATTTAAAGGTTGACCTTTTTATGCCAGGAGGGGATACACTTCCTTACAGACCAGCCATTATATGGGCACATGCTGGGGCTTTTATTGATTTAATCAACGACAAGAGTGTAAACGATATGCAGGCCTTTGCAGACTCTTTCGCGCATAAGGGTTTTGTTACCATGTCCATGGACTATCGTCGCGGTTATTTAGGGTTTCAAAACCAAGTGGAACGGGCGGTTTATCGGGCAGGGCAAGATGCTAGGGCATTGGTGCGGTTTTTAAAGGCCAATTACCAATTGTATGGCATCGATACCAATTATATTTTCTTTGCCGGCAGTAGTGCGGGCGGGGTTACGGGCTTGGCACTAGCATATGTTGACCAAGAGAGCGAACGCCCGGCAAGCACCTATGGGGGCTTTGGGATAGGCAATGACATGGGCTGCCTCGATTGTAGCACCAACAGCTATACCAATACTGCCAGCATTAAAGCGGTTGTCTCCATGTGGGGCGGCTTGGATGACACCACTTATATGGTGAATGCCTCTGAAATTCCTGCTTTGCTCATACATGGCACCGACGACCAAATTGTACCTTTTGATAAAGGAAAGCCATTCGCCAATTTAGGTCTATGGTTTCCTGATATGTATGGTTCTTTACCGTTGCACCGGCGTATGGCCAACCTTGGTATGGACCATGAATTTTATCCTTTTGATTTGCCACCGGCTACCATTAATCATGAATTTTATGGCACTACTAATGGCTATTGGCTCAACGGGCAAGGGCCTAACCAGTATTGGGATACCATCCATGCCCTGATTACCAATTTCCTTTACCGCCAAATGAAGCCCTCCTTTGATACCATTGTGGGTAGCAGGGAAGCTTGCATTGGCAGTGAGACCGTATTCCTTTTGCCAAGTATGGACTGGGACTATTGCATCGAAACATTCCCGTCAGCAAGTTATAGCATTCTACATGATTCTTTATTGATTCGATGGGATACTGCTGGTTTTGCTTGGTTCAAAGTTACTGCGGTCAACAGTTTAGGGGTGCCAAGCGATGCCTACAGAGTAGATATGCTAATCAATTATTTGCCGCTATTGCTATTGCCTGAAGACACTGCGATTTGTGAAGGTGATACCATTGAACTGGCAATGACCAGTAATACCAATAATTACCAATGGACTCAAGGCCAATCGGGTTTTATTGCTACTGTTGGAATTGGTCGCATAAGCGTAGCACCGATGCAGAATACCTATTATGAAGCATATTCCTTGAGCGATGATGGTTGTGTGGGCAAAGATTCCGTGCTGGTGTACGTTGACTCAATGCCTACCCCTGATTTTTCGGTTAATCCTAACGGAGCTACTTTGAGCTTTTCCAATTCGAGCATGGGGGCAAATTCATGGCTATGGGATTTTGGCGATGGCGATACCTCTCAGCAAGCCAACCCAACTCATACGTATAATGCAACTGGCAGTTATACTATTACCCTTACTGCAACCAGCAATGCTGGCTGTTCCGCATCCAAATCGCTTACTGTATTTGTATTGGCTACGTCCTTAGGGGAAGAAAAATATGAACCCTTATCATTGTATCCTAATCCAGCGGAAAACTGGCTGACAGTTGCTACAGGAATAGGGCCTGAAAAAGTATTCGTGGTCGATGCCCTAGGACGCACCTATAAAGTGGATTGGGAGGTTGCAGCTAGTAGTTTAATAAAAGTAGCATTGCCTGAGTTAGAGCCGGCTGTTTATCAATTGGTAGTACAAACAGAAAGTGGCTATATCCGCTTGCCCTTTGTTAAGTCGCAATAATTCTTAATAAATCTTCTATCCGTTTTTGCCAGGTAAACTGCTCATGCACCCTTTGGCAGCCAGCTTCCGCAATGGTTTTCCTAATGCCGTCACAGGCCAAATAGTAATCTATCTGCTCGGTTAAATGGTCCAAATCATGGAACACATCCAAATGCTGTTCGGGTGTAAAGTCTTTTTCAATACCCTGATAGGCATGGCTTAGGCAGAAAGCACCACTGCCCATTATTCTCAATGGTCTTGCGCTAGTGTACCTTTCATAATTGAAATGGCTCAGGCTGATGGCAATTTTACAGCTTCTATACACCATGGCTTCGCTTTGCGGCTGATGGTTCAGGTCTTCAACACCTTCGCCCCAACCAGTACCATATACCGCAAAGTTGGCATCATACCGTTTCTTCAGATGAGCCACCATCTTTTTTCGGTAATTCGACAATGGGAAATAGCCTTTGTAATTATTGCCCATAAAAACAATATCGGCGCATGATATGGTAGGCCCATTAGGGATATAAACGTCGTTTTCGAAACCTATGTTTAGGTAGTCGGCCTTTAAGTCTTGGCTCCTCATGGTATGTACATCGGTCATATTGTTGAAGAGCGTAACGGAGAAATAAGGGGCAAGATCGATGTACCATTGCGGGATTGGATGCCGTACATCGCCTGTCCAGTTTACCTTTATGCCTGGTATGGCAAGTAGGGTTTCTTTAGTCACCAATCCAGGGCTTTGCAACTGCATAAAGGTAAGCTGCGGCTGGAAAACTGTTAAAGCCCGAAGGATATGCTGGTCCAGGTTGGCTCTATCTTTGGTCCAATCGATGGTATAGACGCTGCCTAATGTGGCCAATGCTTTGGCTTGTGCTCGTTGATGACTGCCCAATGCTATATGTAGTATATTCATAAAAAGGATGGGGGAATGGTTTTGTAAGGTGGTGATATCGAATCAACCGTAAACCGGGCATAATTCCTGATGCCGCTGGCATGCCAATGGATACTGCGGATGCTCTTGCTAGGGTTGGTAACATGATAACCTGCACTAGCTATTTCATATGCTATGCGATTGTCGCAGCCTGGCTTGCCCAAGTAGAAATCGCCTGCAATGTTTCTTATAGGCCTGCGGAATATCCAAGTATCTTGGCTGCATGCTGCCCCTGAGTATAGATGTATTTCTCCTTCATGGTATACATCCCAACGGGTGAGGGCAAAGCATTCGTTTTCTTTGATGCAAGTAGCCAATGTCAATGTTTCATCAAAATAGATATCGGTATTGCCGATAAGGCAGATAGTGGCATCACTATCATTAGCCACCAGGAAAAAGTCGTTGTAAGTAGGCCTTTTAGTCCAATTTATGGCATTCAGCTTAGGGTGTTTGGGCACCGTCAATGCCGTTTCCATCAATAGGTGGACCTTGTCTATCAACGGATTGTCCAAGTTTTTCTGTAGGCAGTAAAGGTATTCCTTTTGCCTGCGGCGAACCTTGTCCTGATACCAGCCCGTAAAATATTGTATGCTCATTGCTTGGCCAGTTTTTGAAGGATATTCACCATTTCCCGGAATAGGCTAATGCGCTCATCATCGCTGTTCATCCCTTGTTCGGTAAACTTGGTACAGATTGCTTTCAAAACTGCTTTCTCTTGCGGCGATGCTTGCTGTCCTTCTATGGCATCTTTTGCGGCGGCCAGCATATTGCCAAGATGCTCTTCTATTTGCGCCAATTGCGTTTTGCGCATTTCCTGTTGTTTGCGCAGGTCCAGTTCAAATTCGCTCAAATACACTTGTTGCGAATGCAATTGTTCCGTATACATTATTTGCTCCTCCTGCTTTTTCATCCATAGCTCTTTGTACAGGAAGCGCTGTTCGGGCTGTTGTTCCGTACTTGCAAGCCCCAGGTACAACTCTATGCCTTCTTTAATCAGCTCCAGCCGGGCTTCTATCAATTGTATCTTATGCCTGATATCGTCCAGGGCTTTTGGTAAATCGAGTCTTTGCATTTCTTAGGTTTTTTGAAAATAGAACCCCGTACCAGCCAATGCAGGCGGGCACCCATAAGGGTAATGGCTGGTACGGGGCGGAGTTAATGGTTTGTTTTTGCCAAGCGGTGCTGAAAATCGTTTTCTTCTTTTCTTCGGACGAGGTATTGGAAAACGGTCAATACATTTAAGCTTTTTATGTAATCGAAATGGACCAGTTGGCCTTCTGCAGCTGCCCACAGTAAGTTGTACCAACCAAAGTTGCCCAAGCGGCCTATGCCTGCACGCTGGCTTCGGGCATCATGGTCGCCTCTAAATAGCGGTTGATGCGTTTCAACCAAGTACTGGCGGAACGAGCTAAAAAAAAATATGCATTCATGGCTTTAACTAAGGGGAGCCGTCTCATGCTCGCAGCCCTTTCTGATAGGGGCACATCGTCGATTGTTTCCCCTTCCTTCAAAAAGATGGTGGCCAACACATGGGGTACCAAATCCATGTTCCCTTGCATCAATTGTTCTGTTTGCAGTGCTTCCAATGCTTGTCCAAAAGTAGCGTTGCCCATAGGCACCGTTTTTTCCAACAGTTGTACATCGGTTGGTGCATGGTACCATTCACCTTCCAATTCGAAGGCCTTTAAGGGCACCGGTTCGGGTATTATGTTCAATTTTTCTATTGCCACAAACAAGCCGAAAACCATATCGGCATCTTTATCGCGAATGGTCTCCCAACCAGTCCAGAATTTTACGATGGCTTCTATGTATTCAGGGCACTTGTTCAGTATCTCCAAATAGGAGATATCCTCTTTGTTGGGGAATTGCGCTTCCAATGTGGGTTGCCATTCTTTTATCAAATGGCAATAATTAAGGTATTGGCCAATAGTTATCTGTTGAATATCGAGCATCATCTAAGTTGCGTTTCAATAAAAGTATAAACTCAACTTATTATTATCAATACCAAAAGGAGTGTAATATAAATAGCAGTTATTAACTGCTTGCTATTGAGTATTTTGTTTTTCCTCGCAAATATTGCTTAAACAAAATGCCTATTGCGCTGTTAATACATTGAGACGGAAAGAGAATTCTACTGTTTCTGGTTTCATTTCGGGAGAGTACCCCCACCGCAAGGTGGGGGCATTTTTTTATCACTTTGTCACAAGCCCGTTTCTTTTTAGATTTGAACTTTCCCCAACCATTAGCGTTAAGGACATTGTAACAATAACCATCAACATAAAAATTAAAATAATGGCTGTACAACTCACCGATGCGAACTTCGAGACCGAAGTGCTGAAATCAGACAAAGTATCCGTAATTGACTTTTGGGCCGAATGGTGCGGACCTTGCCGAGTAATTGCCCCCTCCATTGAAGAACTTGCCAAAGAATATGAAGGCAAGGCCATTGTGGGCAAAGTGAATGTGGACGACAACTCAGAAGTAAGTTCCAAATATGGTATCCGCAATATCCCAACGGTATTGTTTATCAAGAATGGCCAGGTGGTTGACAAACAAGTAGGCGCCGTGCCAAAGAGCGTTTTGGAAGAGAAATTGAAAGCCCATTTGTAAACGAGTTAAAGGCACCAGCAAAAAAGAGCGCCACCCAATCGAGTGGCGCTTTTTTTTATTGATGCTTTGCTACAATTTACTTTTTCTTAGTTTCTAACTCCTTTTTTGCAGGGTTTGTGCTAGGCAAATTAGGCTCAAGTAGTTCAAATCTGGCGTCGGCATTTTTTGATACCCTACCGTTATCCATTTTTTCATCGGCCCTGTTACAAGTAACTGTCCATTGGAAATCGACAGTAGAAGTACCGTTATCCAATTCCACCACATCAAAGCCAGTGGCGGTTTTATTGGTAATGAAAACGCCTTTGCAGTCGCCTTCCAACTGTACGAAAGCCCTCAAAGGGTGCTGCGCATCAACAAGAATATTTTTGCTGAAATTAGGGTCGAGTTCAATATGGGCATACCCATTTACCAATCGTCCTTGTCCATAGTCCTGAAAATATATTTCCGGTGTTTCAGGTGCGTGCATCACCACTTCGCGGCCACTGGTATCTTTTACTACCGTGGAGACTGTTCCACTACCCAGTATTTTATATTGGAGTGCACCGCTCCAATAATTGACCCGAACGATAGTAGAGAATTGATCGGTATAAAGTGCCTGGCCTACACCCCCTGTGGTAGATCTGGCGTAAGCACCCGTTGCGGTGCCTGTAAATGCACCGCCACTACCCGCTGTTAAAACGGATGCCCCACCGTTATTACCAGCACCAACTATACCGGTACCGCTAGTATTATTGTTTTGTGCCCATATCCCAGCTGCCAGTGCTCCAGCTTGGATACTAACACCCACAACGCCCGCACCGTCACCAGTGCCAGATGCTGCTGTATTGAAACCCCATATAGCATCATTGACGTTCACTGTATTTTCAGCAAAAGCAGAAATACTACTGCCGGAAACTATATGCAATGGGTAGGTAGGGCCTGTAATACCTATACCCACACCTGTACCATTATCGTACATAATTGAATTACCTCCGGTGGTGGCACTGGTAAATTTGATTACATAATTGGTGGTACCATTAATATTGGCAGCGCCCGTTGCACCAGTAGCCCCTTGGGAACCAGCAGGACCTTGTGGGCCAGTAGCACCTGTCAAACCCTGGATACCTTGCGGACCTTGTGCCCCAGTTGGGCCAATAGGACCTTGAGCACCCGTTGCACCGGTGTTGCCTGTATTTCCTGTAGGACCAGCAGGACCTTGTGGGCCAGTGGCACCCGTCAAACCTTGGATACCTTGCGGGCCTTGTGCCCCAGTTGGGCCAATGGGTCCTTGAGCACCCGTTGCACCGGTGTTGCCTGTATTTCCTGTAGCACCTGCAGGACCTTGTGGGCCAGTGGCACCCGTCAAGCCTTGAATACCTTGTGGGCCTTGTGCCCCAGTAGGACCAATGGGTCCTTGAGCACCGGTTGCCCCATCAGCGCCAGTGGCACCCGTCAAACCTTGTATACCTTGCGGGCCTTGTGCCCCAGTAGGGCCGATAGGACCTTGTGCTCCAGTTGCACCATCAGCACCAGTGGCGCCAGTAGCCCCCGTCAAACCTTGTATACCTTGCGGGCCTTGTGCCCCAGTAGGACCGATGGGACCTTGTGCTCCAGTGGCTCCGTCAGCACCTGTTGCTCCAGTTGGACCTTGTGGTCCTGCTGCACCGGTAGCACCATCAGCACCCGTTGCTCCTGTGGAGCCTTGTGGACCTTGTGCTCCAGTTGCTCCATCAGCACCTGTGGCACCAGTGGCTCCTGTCAAACCTTGAATACCTTGCGGGCCTTGTGCCCCAGTAGGGCCGATTGGTCCTTGAGCTCCAGTTGCTCCATCGGCACCCGTTGCGCCGGTTGCTCCAGTCAAACCTTGAATACCTTGTGGACCCTGTGAACCAGTAGGGCCAATAGGACCTTGTGCTCCGATTGCCCCATCGGCACCCGTAGCGCCCGTAGCACCCGTCAAACCTTGTATACCTTGTGGGCCTTGAGCACCAGTGGGGCCGATAGGACCTTGTGCTCCGGTTGCACCATCAGCACCCGTTGCGCCAGTGGCTCCTGTCAAACCT
Source organism: Chitinophagales bacterium (assembly GCA_033762815.1). Lineage (GTDB taxonomy): Bacteria > Bacteroidota > Bacteroidia > Chitinophagales > CAIOSU01 > JANRLF01. The sequence goes on from JANRLF010000001.1 coordinate 211,477, forward strand.
TGAATACCTTGTGGTCCTTGAGCACCGGTTGCACCATCAGCACCTGTCGCTCCTGTTGGGCCTTGTGGACCTACCGCACCGTCGGCACCTGTTGCTCCGGTTGGACCTTGTGGACCTACCGCACCATCGGCACCCGTTGCACCAGTCGGACCTTGTGGACCTACCGCACCTGTTGCTCCGGTTAGGCCTTGTGGACCTACCGCACCATCGGCACCTGTTGCTCCGGTTGGACCTTGTGGTCCTGCTGCACCATCAGCACCGGTTGCACCTGTGGCACCAGTCAAACCTTGAATACCTTGTGGACCTACCGCACCGTCAGCACCTGTGGCTCCCGTTGGACCTTGTGGACCTACCGAACCATCAGCACCAGTTGCACCCGTTGGACCTTGCGGACCTACTGCTCCATCAGCACCAGTTGCACCCGTTGGACCTTGCGGACCTACAGCACCGTCAGCACCTGTTGCGCCAGTGGGGCCTTGTGGCCCTACCGCACCGTCAGCACCTGTTGCGCCAGTGGGGCCTTGTGGCCCTACAGCACCATCTGCACCTGTGGCACCAGTCGGGCCTTGAGGGCCTACAGCACCGTCAGCACCCGTGGCACCAGTCGGACCTTGTGGACCTACAGCACCATCGGCACCAGTTGCGCCCGTTGGACCCTGTGGACCTACAGCACCGTCAGCACCTGTGGCACCCGTTGGGCCTTGCGGGCCTACCGCACCATCGGCACCCGTGGCGCCAGTGGGACCTTGAGCACCGGTTGCCCCGTCAGCACCTGTAGCACCAGCTGGACCTTGTGGACCTACCGCACCATCTGCTCCTGTCGCTCCTGTTGGGCCTTGTGGGCCTACCGCACCGTCTGCTCCCGTGGCTCCTGTCGGACCTTGTGGGCCTACCGCACCATCAGCACCTGTGGCACCTGTCGGACCTTGCGGACCTACTGTACCATCGGCACCGGTTGCTCCGGTTGGACCTTGTGGGCCTACTGCACCATCAGCACCTGTTGGACCTTGTGGGCCTACCGCACCGTCTGCACCTGTGGCACCAGCTGGACCTTGCGGACCTACCGCACCATCGGCACCTGTTGCTCCAGTCGGACCTTGTGGACCTACCGCACCGTCGGCGCCTGTTGGACCTTGTGGACCTACCGCACCATCGGCACCCGTTGCGCCTGTTGGACCTTGTGGTCCGACTGCACCGTCAGCACCTGTGGCGCCAGTGGGGCCTTGTGGTCCTGCTGCACCGTCTGCTCCTGTCGCTCCAGTCGGGCCTTGCGGGCCTACCGCACCATCGGCACCAGTGGCACCCGTTGGTCCTTGAGCACCGGTTGCTCCATCAGCTCCCGTTGCGCCAGTGGCCCCTGTCAAACCCTGAATACCTTGTGGGCCAATTGCACCGTCTGCACCCGTTGCGCCAGTGGCACCCGTCAAACCTTGAATACCTTGCGGGCCTACCGCACCATCAGCACCTGTGGCGCCAGTCGGACCTGCAGCACCATCAGCACCCGTTGCGCCAGTCAAACCTTGAATACCTTGTGGGCCCACTGCACCATCAGCACCCGTTACACCCGTTGGGCCTTGAGGGCCTACAGCACCATCGGCACCAGTGGCGCCAGTCGGGCCTTGTGGACCTGCGACACCATCAGCACCGGTTGCGCCTGTGGCACCAGTCAAACCTTGAATACCTTGTGGGCCTACTGCACCATCGGCACCGGTTGCACCAGTCGGACCTTGTGGGCCTACCGCACCATCGGCACCCGTTGCTCCTGTTGGGCCTTGCGGACCAGTAACACCTTGTGCTCCAGTAGCCCCAGTAGCTCCTTGAATACCTTGAAGTCCCGTTGCCCCAGTTAAACCTTGCTGACCCTGAGGACCAGTTGCGCCCTGTACACCTTGTGGACCTTGCGGCCCTTGGGCACCAGTGGCACCAGTGGCACCCGTCAAACCTTGAATACCTTGCGGACCCTGCAAACCTTGAGGGCCTTGTACACCAGTAGCTCCTGTCGGACCTTGAATACCGGTAGCACCTACCGCCCCTTGCGGGCCTTGTGGTCCAGTAGCACCTGTGTTACCAGTAGCCCCAGTAGCACCTGTCAAACCTTGTGGCCCCTGGACACCCTGTGGACCTTGTGCCCCTGTAGCACCTGTGGCGCCCGTGGGACCGGTTAAGCCTTGAGCGCCCTGCAAACCTTGCGGTCCTTGTGGGCCTTGTGGGCCAGCTACTCCTTGCGGTCCTTGTAAACCCTGAAGGCCCTGTGGCCCTTGGGGGCCTTGTGGACCTTGCGGTCCTGCCGCACCGGGTATGCCCTGCAAACCTTGCGGCCCTTGGGCTCCTTGTGGCCCTGTGGGTCCTACTGGCCCTTGTGGCCCTACCGTTCCAGGAATGGTAATGGTATTGCCATTGCTAATGGTAAGCTCTACATTATTACCCACCACTTGCGAGCTTAAGGTTTGATTATCCGTATTGTCCAAATAAGGACTCAAGTCAATACTGTTTCCTGATGAAATGACTAGCTGATTGTTGATTACCGCCAAGGTCTGGTTGTTGACATCATCAGGGGCTGCTACCCATTGGGTACCGTTCCATTTCAAGATTTCCCCTGCAACGGGCGTGGCATTTACATCCAACAAATCATTCAACACATTATCCCCTAAGTCGTCTGCTTTGTAATCAATAGTCACCACAAATGAGTTGCCTGCTTCCACTATAGTGAGTTCATTGGTAGTCGGATTGAAAGACACACTGCCGATGGTTTCATTTCCGGAATTGTTGTCTCCATCACTGCCTGCACTTTGTGCAAACAATGCATAGGGTACGGAGTAAAGCTTGGTCAAACTAATTTCCGTGAAGTTGGTGCCCCCTGTGGGATCCATTTCAATTTTTACCCACTTTTCGCCGGTTGACCAGGGTATGGAGCTGAAACTCCCTAAGTCAACAATACCTTCACCTAAGGTTAAGGTAAAAAGACCGTATTGGTTAGTACCTGTCTTGAATGTTTCCTGATAGGCCATCGCCCCGTTATTCGAGCTATCGATAATGCTGACCCTTACATTAATGTTTTGTGTGACCAGCACTTGGCCTGATGCATCTCGAGCAACGGCTTGGTACTTGATGCCCTGCGGGACTTGTGCTTGTGCAGAGAAGCACAATAGCATCAATAGCAGTAAATACAAGGTATTTTTCATGGAAGCGTTTTATGAAAAGCAGAAATGATATGTAAGGCAAGAAACGCCAATCTTTACAAAAAGTCAAGCTTCAGTTAAAATTTTAATACAAGACGTTCACAAAAACATTGCCCTACATATGCAGCACAATCTGCTGCACCACCACATATATTTTATCAGTAGCCTTGGGATGGACGGAATACAGACCCGTAAATTGGCCGAAAGCGGGCAACACGCCGCAACGTTCCTTGAACCAAAAACAGGCTGCCCGATGAAATTGGTACCCTTTTCCGGCCAAGCGTACTGCTGGATGGATATGACCAGCTAGATTGTAATATTGCTCGTCAGCCGTTTCGAGCGGCTCATGGCTGATGATAAAGGGCGGCAGTATTAAGTGCTGGGCATGGATGCCTATTCCCGCTTGGCGATAAATGAATTCGGGCATCTTGTCATGGTTGCCTATCACCAGTTCAAAGCGGATATGCGGGTATATTTTTACCAGCAACTCCATATCGCCCCATTCCTGGGTCATATGGCTGTGGAACAGGTCGCCCAAAAAGATGACCGTTTCGGGTTGGAATTCATCCAACAGGTACCGCAAATGGGCCCAATTTTTTTCGGCCACCGTTTCAGGTACCGGAATGCCCTCTTTCCGGAAGTGCCCTTGTTTGCCTAGATGCAAGTCGGCTATCAGTAACGTTTTCACCCTTTCCCACCAGATGGCTTTTAAAGGATGCAGCAGTAGTTTTTCCCCGGCTATAATGGCATCGCAACAAGTATAGTTTTTCTTCAAATCAATATCCATCTGCTCAGTTCAACAATTCCGGGGCAATAAAGATGTGCTTTATCATGCGGTCCTCCTGGTAAAGAATGGTTGAAAACCGGCAGCCGTCTTTATCAAAAAACTCCCAAATATCTACCAACTTACCCTGATAATAGTTGCCCTTCTTCAACACTTTGCCATCGGCATAGTAAAATATCCAACAGCCGCTGTACTTTCCGTTTTCATACCCGCCTTCCGAGCTAAGCCTGCCAATACTGTCGTAATATTGGGCATACCTCAATTCTCCTTGTACATAAGTTTCTATTCTTTTGATGATACCGTTGCTGTCATAAATTTCCCGTTCACCTTCCAGCTTTCCTTCCCGGCTGCGCTCTATTGCAATTGGTTTGCATTGGCCATTATGGGTAGTTGCCACTTTTATTTCGGGGCAATCAGCGCAATTTTTAACGATTGATACTACCGTTTGACCAGGGACGCACTGGGCACAAACTACCAAAGGAAGGCAGCAACAATAAAACAACAACATCCGAACGAGATGCATGCAACAAAATTACGAAAAGCTATCATTTATTCTTGGCGCTGATGGTCAATGGGTGTATAGATATCTTTGATGCCATCGTTTTTTTCTTTCCCTTTGATGGAGGTCAAGAAGGTCAGCCAGTTTTGCGGGTTGTTTTGCTTAACGTACCTGAAAAATGCAGCATACCGCATGGTATTAACAAATGCTGTTACCACGGCAGGGTTAATAACATACATATAGGGAGTAAGCTGCTCCATAATCCCTGTTGTTAACTTATTAAAAACTACATTTTTTCTTGAAGCTTCTATGGCCTCATAGCTGGCAAGAAACAACTGCATCAATACTGGGGGAACATCGGCCGAATCAGCTTCTTGATAGGGAAAAGCAAGTTGGTTAATGGATACCATTAAATTTTTTCCTTGCCATGAATATTCAATATCCGAAAGCTCTTTGATCATTTTTTCAATATGCTTAAGTGAATCAGGAAGCGGTGAAAGAGGACGAGCCTTTATTATTTTACTGAATTGCTGCGCATAGTCCAAAAAATCGATACTGAATTTGGTAAACAGATAATACGGCTCGCCTGAAATGGATAGGTCTTCATTAACCAAACTTACAAATACTGGCATGTCATGATCTGTCAAAATGTAAGAATCATACGCTTCAATGGTGTTCTGTATGTTTCCCAAGGTACCGTCCAATACACTAGCAGCATATTCTTTTAAGGAATCGGGAATAGATTCTGGGGCAAACTTTGTTTCGCTTTTAGCCAAAATGGTTTTGCCTTCTGCATTTTTTGGTAAATCCCAATAATTAATCCTACCTGTATACAATAAGTCAGCTTCAAATATTCTGAGACCAAGTAACGTATTAAGAAGAGCCGTATCGTAGACGATGGGCGCATAGGTAGTGTCAATGTTTTGACCAAAAATGGATACAACGGCATTGTTGCCGCTTTGTGCAAAAAAAGCGGTGGGTATCATCTGCCAATCAGGCAATGGCACTTTGTAAGAGCCTTTGATGCCCGAAAAACTGACTGTCAATCTTTCACCATCCGGAGCAGCAGCATTATAACTTAGAAAGGGTTTTTTGTTTTCAAGACTTGCATCTGGCTGGGCTGTTTGTTCAAAAGACACACCACCCACCGTATTATGGAACTTGTATGTTCCTACTTTTGCCGTAGTAAATATGGCTTTCCTAAGTTTGGAATGGGTGCCATCAACTAAAACTAGATTGCCCAAGATTAAGGCATTCTTTTGTGCAGAGCACAGTATGGAAAGCATCAAAAGTAAATGAATCAGTAGCCCTTTCATGTTCAGATTTTTCTCAAATATCCCAATAAGCTTGTATTTACACAATAGTAATCTTTCAATCTTTTTAAATCACAAACTTCATTCCCCGTCAATTATTACTAACAACATGGATTTTGCTACACAAACCCATGTATAATTGCTCTACGTTTGCCGAAGTGGCTGTGCAGGGCATAGCGCAGGGCATCCATGGCATGGTCGTCGGTTTTGCTGGGCATTTCCAAGGGGTAGCCTTTGTTGTCGCTTTTCCATTGATAGCCGTCCATTTCCCTAATCAAGTTTTGGCTGCCCTTTAGCACATGCAGCTTGAACCGCTTCACTTGGTCAATGCCCTGCAGTACTTCTTTGGCCGCGGGCCTTATGTTCAACCCCTTTCTATAGATTTCTTCAATTCTATCAGGTTCAGCCGCATCGGCATATATTTCCGCCCCTTTAGGGTAAACCATGTTTGGCAGCATATCGGCCAATTCGCTATTCAACAGGCCCTTTTTGTACAGTACCTCTTCAATATAGGCGTTCCTTTCCTTGATGTGGATGCGCACCAAAGCCGTGGGGTGGTGGTAGCCGAAATCGAGGCCGTATATGATTTGCTCCGCCATGGGCACCGCTTCTACTATCGAGTAACGGTATATAAGGCCTTCCGCATAATCGCCCCATTCGCCTTGGCTATAAACTTTGTAATAATTCGGGTCTTCAAGGGCCAATGACTCCAATACTCCTTTGTAATCATCATCCAAAAATTCATTGTCGTGCCAGGTGCTGTGCACGATATGGGCATTTTGTTTTTCCCGTGTTACAAATTGTTGGTACAGCCAATGTGCCTTGGTAATGGGGTTGAACGTAAGCACTATCTGCATATAGTTGTCGTGCACCGCCCTCAACCTTAGGTCAAGTTGGCGAAAATCTTGCTGGTCAAGCTCGGTGGCTTCTTCCACCCAAATGCTGGTAGGCCGCGCCAATGACTTCAGTTTCTCGCGGTCGTCAATACCTGTACTGATAATTTGGTTGCCGTTGCGGTGGGTAATGTCCAAGCGGCTATCGTTGAAGGTAAACTCGTCTTCCTTGCCCATTTGGCTGACCAAATCCTTGAACAATAGATACTGGCTGTTGCGGATGGTGCGTGCCACTTTGCGGCAAATGAGGATGCGGTGGTTAGGCTCATTGATGATGCGCTGCAATAGTTTTTGTGCCACGAAATGGCTTTTGCCGCTACCCGCCCCACCATACAGCACCAAGTAACGGTGGTGGTCGCCCAGCAAGGCAAGGAATTTTTTGTTCATGCCCAATTCTTGCAGCTTTTTAGGGGCAACTGGTGCTTCAATTCCTTGATTGACGAAAAAGTCCCCCACTGGGACAAGTGTTTTTTGAACGCTCATACTGCTTTGTATTTGATTTTGGAATAAGTAGGTTTTGGGTTGCCTGTTTTGCGTTGGGGGTTGCGGCTCCATTCGTTGAAGCGGCGCTCCAGCAGCCAGGTGTAGCGTTGCCACTTGGCATCGCCATCTTTGATATTATCCATCAGCAATTTTTTCATTTCAATGAGTTGCAGGTGGATGAATTCTTCGAAGTCCATCAGCACGGGATTTAAGGGCAATTCCTTTGCGGTTAGGTCACGGTTCAAATAGTTCAACCAAGTGCTTATCTGTAGTTTATGCCTCCGTGGCAATGAACGGTTGATAATGACCAACATATCGGAAATGTCTAACGGCAAAAGGCTAATAGGCTCTTGATGCATTGTTTTGAAAGTTTCCACGGCTTGCCTCAATTGGGTTACAGTGGGAAGGGTTTTTCGTACCATAATTGTAATCGGGTTATTAAGAAATAATTGTAAAGTTTCAGTGGTGTTTCAGTAGTACTTCAGTGATGCTTCGGTAGTACTTCGGTAGTATCTCAGTAGTGCTTCAGTGATACTTCAGTAGTACTTCAGGGGTGTTTCAGTTTGTATTAACTGATTGGTTATCAGTTGTTTGTTTAATAGCAGTATGATTTTTCTGTTTTTCTTACCCAATAAGCTCGGCATTGTACCTTCCCGCAATAAGCGGGACAGGCTTACCTTGTACCTCGTACCTTTTCTTGTGTCTTGTGTCTTGTGTCTTGTGTCTCAAATCTCAAATCTCAAATCTCAAATCTCTCATCCAAACAAATAAAAGCACTTAGTACAAAAATCTTACGCAATGTTTGGAAACAATTGATTTTGAATGGGATAAAGTAGTTTTGAGGGGTTTTTGGGGAGCGGAATTGAGGTATGCTTTGAAAAATGTCCTCCATTCTGCAAAAGTGCCCTCACTCCCGCAATAAGCGGGACAAGCTTAACCTCTCCCAGCCTACGCACATTCCCACGCAGGGGAGAGGGACTATGACCCCTACTTCATCTTCTATCATTTCTGCCTTATCTTCACACTATGGCTGGCAGTATTTGGGGCAAGGCATTCCGTATCAGTACTTTTGGCGAATCGCACGGCGTGGCGGTGGGCGTGGTGATTGACGGGTGCCCGGCGGGCCTGCCAATAGACGTTGCCGACATACAAAAGGAACTGGACCGCCGCAGGCCAGGGCAAAGCCACATAACCACCCAAAGAAAGGAGAGCGATACCGTAACGATTCTTTCGGGCGTCTTTGAAGGCAAAACGATGGGCACCCCCATTGCCCTACTGGTGTACAACGAAGACCAAAAACCGAAGGATTATAGCCATCTACGGGATAAATACCGCCCTTCGCATGCCGATTTTACCTACCAGGCCAAGTATGGCACCCGCGATTATAGGGGCGGCGGCCGCTCTTCAGCTAGGGAGACCGTGGCAAGGGTAGCCGCTGGGGCAGTTGCTAAAGCCCTTTTGGCGCATCATGGCATACAGGTATTCGCTTGGGTGCATGCGGTGGGGCCTATCCATTTGGAGCAGCCGGTGGAAGCTTTGGACCTTAGCCTAACGGAAAGCAATATCGTGCGTTGCCCTGACCCCGCCAAGGCAGCGGAAATGATTGCCTACATTGAAGGTATCCGTAAACAGGGCGATACCGTGGGGGGCATTATTGGGGGGATAGTGAAACATTGCCCGGCAGGCCTGGGAGAGCCCGTTTTTGACAAGCTGCATGCCGATTTGGGCAAAGCCATGCTCAGCATCAATGCCGCCAAAGGTTTTGAATATGGCAGCGGATTTGCTGGCACCCTGCTCAAAGGATCGGAGCACAACGATATTTTCGAGCAGCAGGGGGATAAAGTGAGCACTCGTACCAATCATTCAGGGGGCATACAGGGCGGTATTTCCAATGGAATGGATATTGATTTCAAAGTGGCCTTTAAACCTATTGCCACCATTATGCGCGACCAAGAAGGTATCAACCAACAAGGCGAAAGCGTGACCATTGAAGGCAAAGGCAGGCATGACCCTTGTGTGTTGCCCCGTGCAGTACCCATTGTGGAGGCCATGGCCGCCCTCGTAATAGCCGACCATTTTCTTAATGCAAAGCTTGCAAAGTTGGATGCATAGCTGAACAAACTACCCTGTAATTTGTTGGTTTGTTTAATATGTTTCTACAGCTCTTGTTTCTAAGTGGCACTACTATCTTTATCTATATGGTAGTTTGGTATCTATTGGGCCTTATCAAAAAGGACAATAGTATTATTGATATTGCCTGGGGCTTGGGATTCATAGTGGTAGCTTATGCCAATATATGGTTCACGGGCAATACTGGCACTAAGCAATTGTTTCTATTAAGCTTGGTAACTATCTGGGGGCTTCGTTTGGCCTTTTATCTTTTTATTAGAAACAGAGGAGTTGGCGAAGATTACCGCTACGCCCAATGGAGAAGGGATTGGAAGTACTTCAACCTACGGGCATTTTTCCAAATATTTATGCTGCAGGGCACCATCATGTGGGCAGTGGCACTGCCAATCATGGTCTGCCTTGCCAGTACGGCTTCGGCTATGGCATGGTACCATTGGCTTGGACTGGGAATTTGGCTAGTAGGCTTTTATTTTGAAGCAGTGGGCGATTGGCAGAAGTACCGTTTCAAAACCAATCCGGCCAACAAGGGCAAAACCATTATGACTGGCCTGTGGGCTTATACCCGCCACCCCAATTACTTTGGCGAAAGCTTAATGTGGTGGGGTGTTTTCCTTCTTTCCCTTGGAAGCAGTTATTGGTATATCAGTTTGATAAGCCCAGTGTTGCTCACTTTCTTCTTAATAAAAGTATCAGGGGTAGCGATGCTGGAGAAAAAATACAGGGGCGATATGGAATATGCTGATTATCAGCGGCGCACCAATTCATTTATTCCTTGGTGGCCCAAAAAGCCTAAGAAGCTTTTTTGAAAACTTCCAGTTCCAAGCGGCTGATGCGTTCATCGTGTTGCTTATACTTTTCCGATTCGTCAGCCAATTTCATCAGGGAAAGTCTAATTTCAGAAAGCTCAAGATTGGTTTTTGCTTGGTGGCTTTGTAATACGGCCACATCTTTACGCAAATCATTTACATCTTTACTCAATCCCTCCATGTTGTCATTAAACTGCACCCGCATTTGATGCACTGCTGCCAACAGTTCGGCCATTACTTCATATAGCCTTTCTTTGGTTTTCATTATTATAAAGATAGCAAAATATTTACCAATCCTTGCTTTTCTCGCCTTAAGTGCCGTCCATTGATAGTAAACAAACTATCAATGAAACTAGCCGCTATATACAACACCTTTGATGGCGAGGAGCTATTGGAAGGCAGCTTGAAACAAATTTATCCCCACTGCGATGAGGTCATCATCGTTTGGCAGGAGCGCAGCAATATTGGGCAAGACCATCCTTTGCTTTCGGCATTTTTGTTGGGTTTGCAAAGTCGCTATCCGAAAGTGTGTTTGCTGAAATACTATCCTGACCTAACCCTAGCTGCCGCTTATAACGAACTGCGTAAAAGAACCTGGGGCGTGGAAAGGGCCAAACAATTACAATGCAGCCATTATTTGTTTATTGACAATGATGAATATTACGAACCTGAGGCATTTGCTTTGGCAAAAAATAGGATTGCCCAACAGTGCTTTGATGCCACTGCCTGTAGGTTGTACACCTACTACCATTCGCCTATTTACCGATTAAGTCCTTTAGAAAACTATTGGGTGCCTTTTATTTGCAAAATCAAGGAAGGGCAGCGATTTGGCCAAGGCTTCCCTGTGTATGCCGACCCAACAAGGGGTACCTTACCAGTAGCGCATTTTTATGCTTTCACGGAAGAAGAATTGGTGATGCACCACTTCAGCTATGTGCGGAAAGATATTCGGGCAAAACTAGAAAACAGCAGTGCTAGGGTAAATTTTAAAAACTTGAATGATTTGGTAAGGCGATTCGAATCTTGGAAACTGGGCGACGAGCCCATTAATTTCAGAGGCTTTGAAATTGTGGAAACGCAAACACCTGAAACATTTGGCTTTAGCGGGAAGAATGTTCTTCATTTCCAGTGATTGCTAGAAATACCTGCCTTGAGTACCTACCATTGAGGTATGGCTACCATACAACAACTGATTGACGAACTGGCGCAAATAGCTGCCCTGCAACCCGATTTGGAAACCTTCCTATATGCCGACGCTGCGGATATCAATACCCAGCGCGATAAGCAATATCCTTTGTTGTTGGCGGAAAGAACGGTAGCCATTGAGAACCTAAACCTTAAAAACCGCCAGCGGGTATATACGCTGAAACTGCACTTTTATGACCAATATGATAGGGTCACCTTGGCCAGCACTGGTAATGAGCTAAAGCAATATGATATCGAGTCGATAGCCGAGGATTTTTTACAGCGTTTCAGGGAACGGTATCGTGCGGCAGGCAAGCCCTGGAAATTAGAAAACGAGGACGCATTAAATGGCCAATGGGCTTTCAATAAGCATTTTGATAAACTGATAGAATTGACCTATACGCTAAAAGTGCGCAGCCAAGGCGAGTGCTAATTTATCAGCAATGACTATTCTGGAAGAATTATTGGAAGGTACTGCCCAGCAATTGGCGCATAATGTACGCAAACAAATAAACGCTGCAGGACATGTTCGTACGGGTCGGCTTCTTTTATCGGTGAATACCGAACTGGTAAAAAACGGCAATACATGGACGGTGGAAGGCAGTATGGAAGCTTATGGAGTGAATTTGGATAGGCGCAAACCCTTCCTTTCACTTGCCTATCCCAATGAAGCGCAACTTGCTCAGGAGCTGGAGCAGCAGTTGGCCAATTATATTCAATCGCAATTATAATCCCCTTAATTTATGGCATTCAGCATACCCCCCATAGCCTTGCCCAATCCTTTTGTGGCTGTTACCCAACCCATAAAAATAATAGTGGCCGAACCTACTGCCAATCAATTGAAAAGTGCGGTATTGTACCTGGTTATTGGCAACAAGAGCATAAGCCTACAACAAGAATTGGATTTCGTTTCCGTATTTGGAAACATTAAGACCATTACCTTCGATATTCACGATATCCTGCAAGACTATATTGGCTATCAAGTGCCGCCCATTAACCAAAGTGGCATAGTACCCGCCCCTAAAGCGTTGCAGGAGTTTAGTTTGTTGGTATTAGGCTACGATAGCAATGGTTATCCCTTAGGCTTGATTAGTCAGCCAAGCAGCGGTGGCAAGTTGTATGCTGTGAATGCTGCTTTACAGTACGGCCAATTTCACACTTACCTGAACCACTATGTGCTGGGCATGACTCCCAGTAACAACATCGCCAGGTTTATGACCAATGCGCCTCGGGAAAAGCAGGTTGCCTTGTATGAAAGCGAATTCCTTTCCCTGATGGCAAAAGGGGGCAATGCAAGCGGTTGGTATGTATATGTACTGCGGAAGAGAATGAACGGTGATGAAAAGCTGTATAAGTTTTCCATCAGCCAAGCCAACAACTTTGTGCGTTTCGATATAGGTACGGGCCCTGCCAATATCAACGCCCTTGCAGCAGGACTAATTAATGAACAGACACAGCGCTACGAAGTGAAGATAGTAGCCGAAAATGGTAATCTATTCCCTGATGGCAGCAATGGCACCATGGATACAAGTATCATTGGCCTTACTACCCCAAAAGACCCAAATCCAAGCCCTTCAAGTACTTTTAGGCATAGTGGCGCCTACTCTTTGAAGCAACGAGGCAGTACCCCTGTATTTGGCTTTTATCCGTTGTTGAGCCATGCTACACCTATCGTTTTGCAACCGAATGGTAGCTACTTGGCAACCGCCTTTGTATATATCCAACCCTTGACCGGTTTTAGTGCCCCAGCAGGGCTTTCTATTTTGTTATTGACCGAAACAACCCCCAATGGCCTTAGCATAAGACCTGTATCAAAACCCGACTTGAGTGAAGGAAATCTATTTGGAAAATGGCTACAGGTAAGTTCTATTATTGAAACCGATAACCAGCAATCCAATTTTCCCATCAAACTGGTGCTAATGGCCATTACTAGCGGCAATGGTTTACTGAACAGCAATGTTTACATTGACGATATCAGCATAGTTGCTTTTCGGCCAGTATCGGAAAGCCGTACTTATGTACTTGACCACCAATGCCATGAAATGCCCACCCGGGTCCATTTCCTCAACCGCTTGGGAGCTTTTGATAGCTATACTTTTACTGGCCTGGAGAAAAAAACACTGAAGACCAAATCGAATGTTTATGATAAAAACCTAGCAGGCTATTTCACCAAGGAGGCAAGGGGAAGAGATGTACAGTCCGTACAGGCATCGGAAGTATTCAAGTGCAGTACCGATGCCCTTAGGCCAGAAGAAATAGCCTGGTTGGAAGAGTTGCTTACCAGTCCTGCCATCTTCATTCAGCGAAACATGGAGTATATACCCGTGGTGATAGCCAATGGCAGCTTTGAGACGATGAATACCGATAAAAACTTTCAAAGACTGATAGTGGAATTCGAAATGGCCAAAGAGGTAGTGCTTCAAAGAAATTAATAACGACCGATGCCCCAAGTAGAATTAACGATTATGGATAGCCAGTACCAAGTGCTGGGTTCATTGGACATTACAGATAATACCGATTTTCCCTTGGCTATCAGCCATTCCCTGGCAGACCTAAAGGATATCACCAAACGCACCGGTGCCAGCAGCAAAACCTTTTCAGTACCGGCTACCAAAAACAATAACAAGCTGCTATCGCACATTTATAATGTCAATGTGAGCAGCACCTACCTGCCCGTGCGCAAAGCCCGTGTAATGGTGAATGGCATTGCCGTGTTTACGGGCAATTTAAAAGTAAAGGGCCTTACCCAATACCAAAGTCCTGAGGCATATGAACTGGAACTGACCGGAGACAACTTGGATTGGGTTGAACAGTTGAAATTATTGAGCATCCGCGATTTGGATTTTGTAAGCCCTGGCCAAGCCGATGCCCATCAACAGGTTTTCGATGCAGCAACCATTGAGGCTAGTTGGAATGGTGCTTATCCAGTATGGGATTACGTGTATTCGCTAAAAAGTTATGGCGGATGGCGGGGCAATAGTCTTGACACCCAGTTTGCCCCTCGATATGTTTTGGTGGACGATATGCGACCCGACGTATATGTATTGGCGGTAATCAATAGAGCCTTTGCCAAAATAGGCTATACCTTCCAAAGTAACTTTTTGTCGGGCAATTTGGGAAAAAAGCTAATTATCCCTTTTGTGGGCAACAACTTTCTCCGCGAGGGACAGATTGCTACAGATGCTTCCTTTAAAGTGAAGAGCGGTGGCTTGCAGCACTTTTATGATATCCAAGACCCTGGAGGGCCGGGCAATGTCACTAAAAATTACCATTACTTGCAGTACGACGTCGAAAGTCCTTCGCCCGATTTTTTTGACAACGGCAATCACTTTACTACCAGTTATGTGACGAACAACAGGCAGTTAAGGTCCTTTTATACGTCGCCCAGCAAGAAAATTTATGTGTCCTTTACCGCTAGTGGCCTTATCAAAGGAATAAATGGGCACGTGGACAAGCTGTTGATAGAGATTATAGATTTTACCAATGGGGCGGTGCTGGTATCGGAAGAGCATGAAGAGATAGAGGGGATAAATGAATGGGAAGTGCCCTTTCAGATAACCTCGGGTAAAGACGTACTAGCTGCTGGCCATCGAGTGGGTGTAAAAGTCACAAGCTGGGTGAGACATGCAGGTTTGTTTAAAAGCAAAGCTGTCATTTGGGCGCAGCAACTGGAATTTTATTGTGAGGTGGACAATGTGCTATTAGAGGGCGACAAATATCATATTGCTACTGTGTTCCCTGATTGGAATGTGCTGGACATACTAGCCGGGCTGAACAACATGTTCAACCTTTATTATCGTACAGATGCGGTGGCTAAAACAGTATATTGCGAGCCTAGGGAACAGTTTTACAAGCCGGTATCCGATTCCGTTGATTGGACCTATAAGCTCGATATTTCCAAAGGCATCGCTACCGATTTCATTGACAGCTACAACCGCAACCTTGTATTCACTTTCAAAAATGATAGTAAGGACAAGTATGTACAAGAATTGGCCAAGCAACTAGGTCGTACGCCCGGTGCAAGAACGGTGGTACTACCCGAGCGTTTCAAAGCTGGCAAGCAGGAGTTGGGCACCAAGTTTTTCGCCTATACGGCCGAGGCGGTTAACGAAGTGCTGCACCTAAACAAAGATAATGGCCCTATACTGCCCGTATTTTGGAAGGATAGCAAGTATCCTGAAGAAGCGGTGTATGATTATGAACCCCGAATTTTACTATATAGGGGCAACCTATTCCAAATCGGTATCAATGGCAATACCTCTTGGGCTTGGAAGCAAAAAAGTAACATACAGCAAAAGATACCCTATGCTTCCTGCGGCCTTGAGCTCGATTATTCTGGCGTTAATGGCCTAGCGGAAACCTATTATAAAACCGACGTGGCTGCCATTAAGGATGGGCGTATCATTATTGCTTGGTTTTATCTGAAAGCCGCCGATATGATGAATATCGACCTGCGAAAGCCAGTATTTATATCGCACCACAACCTACATGGGTATTATTATATCAACAAAATAATTGATTACCAACCGCTGAAAAATATCAGTACCAAGGTAGAGCTTATAAAAATTGTCCAGGCAGCCGCTTTGCCTCCCGACACTGGAGTGCAGAAGACGGCCAATCCTTTGCTCAGCGACCCCACCTTGGGGCAGGGGACGGGCAAAACGGAGGGTTTGGCCGCATCTACAACTGGGAGGTATCCGGCTACCGTTTTGAACAACGGCTCCGGCAACTGGGCCGTAAAGGGCAGTGCATCGGTGGTGATGGGAGAGGGGCTCATAGCCACCGGCTCACAGCAATTGGTTTTGGGCAAATACAACGTGCCCTCCGAAAATGATCTTTTCCAAGTAGGTGGGGGCAGCTCTCATCAGCATCGTTACAAGGCGTTGAGCTTTACCAAAGAGGGGCAATTTTTAGTGCATGGAGGACAACTGTACAATAGCGAAGGGCAAGAAATATTATATGTAGCCGAAAAAAACGAAAAGGGGCAGCCCACCCGCTTTGATAAATTGCACTTACGCGGCGACCAATAACCATTCATCCGCCAAAGGAATTGGCAAAGTAAAAACTTACATATTATGGCAACAGAAATATTCTTCCGTCTGAAAATAGATGGTATCGAGACCTTGTTGGTCCAATTGGGGCAAACCCAAGCATTATTGGATAAGGCCAGTGCATCTGCCAAGCAATTTAGCGGCAGCGTTACCCCTATTTCACAAGAAATGAAGAAGTGGGCCGATGCGCAAAAACAGATTATAGCGAGTTTACAAAGCCTATTGTCAACTAGCAATAGCGCTGCCAAGGGTTTGGATAATTTAGGAAACTCAATGGAAGGCTTAGGGCAGGGCTCGGCCGATACCGCAAAAGAAATGGCGGCTTTGGAAGGCTCCATGCAGCAAATGGTAACTGAGGCCAATGGCCTTGATTTATCCATTGAATCCAATAAGGTACGCTACCAGGAATTACAGGCCCAATTGCAAACAACCGCCCTCAATTTAGCCAATATGGGCAACGCGGCTAAGCAGGCGGGCGATGCTTTAGAAGGACAGCAAGATACAGGAAGTACCTTTAAATCATTGGAGGAGGGAATTGTGGCCAGTATGGAGGCTTTGCAGGGCTTAAAAGGTATTTTGGCAGAGAACCACTTTGGGGAAGGAAGCCAGGCTGTGGAGAACTTGACAGCCGCCTTGGAAGCAGCGGAAAAAGGTACGCAGGCTATGGGTATCACCATGAAAATAGCAAACGGCATAGCGGCTGCTTGGGAAACAGTAGTAGGCGTAGCCACCGGCAAAATCAAAATAGCGACAGTAGCGCAGGAACTTTTCAACCTGGCGCAAAAGGCAAACCCAATTGGCTTGATAGTAGGCCTTATTGCCGGCGCAGTGGCGGCTTATGCCACATTTGCTTCGAAAATAGATAAAGCTGCGGAGGAGCAAAAGCAATTTAATGATTTGCAAAGGGCTGCTGCGGAAGAAACCAGTAAGGAGATAGGCAATGCAGCTGCTTTGTTCAATGCGTTGAAGAAGGAAAACAGTACCCGTGAAGAAAGAAACCGTGCATTGGTAACCCTCAATGGCCATTATGGTGATTACATGGACAATCTATTGACTGAGAAAAGTAGCTTGGAAGACATTGAGGCCGCACAAAAGCAAGTAAACGCTGCTATACTTCAGAATGTAATTGCCCGTCAGTTTCAGGAAAAAGCCAATGAGTTATTGGGTAAAATTGTCGATAAGCAACTTGAGCTGAACAAAGCCAACGAAGATTTGGAGAAGGGTAATGCATCCACTTGGGAATCTTTTCTTTCCTATGCCGGTGCGGCCTTGTCGTCATTGTCGGGCATGCCGGTTAGTTTTAAGGATGCGCAAGAAGGGCTGGTCAATTTCCAAAATGCCTCAGATGTAAATAGCTTAACAGGGGATGTAAACGATTTAAATGCGGCATTCGAAAAGCTGCCTGATCAATTCAACCAGATAAAAGAGAATTTAAAGGGAGCTTTTGACGGTTTGGATTTATCCATCTTCACTGAAACAGTTAATGATGCAATAAAGCCATTAGATGGTTTGAAACAGCAACAGACGAAATTGAAGGACCAAGCTTTGGAATTGAAGCTAAAGCAAGTGGAACTGAAGAAAGGTTCAAGTGAATACAACGAAATTACCAAAGAGCTTTCTAAAACGCTTAACCAATACCATAGCATTAATGAGCAGATAAGAAATGCAGAAAGCATATTTGACAAAGTCCCATCCATCGATCCTTATAAAAAAATGTTAGAGGATAAAATGGAGTATGAAAGGGAAAATGAGCTGAGAATCAAGCAGGATTATGAAAATGGACTGTTGAGTAAAGAACAGATGTTGGAAGAGTTGGCCAAGCGTGAAATGGCATCCTTGCAATGGAGGCTTAGCTTGGCCCAGCAGTTTGGAAAGGATACTACGGATATAGAATTGGAGATAGCCAATAAAAGCATTTACATTAAGCAACAAACCGAGGCAGAGAAGTTAAGGCTAGCAGAAGTGGCAAATCAAAAGGAAGTGGAGGCTAAGCGGAAAGCAGAAGAAGAGAAAAAGCGGCTTGAAGAAGAAGCATACCAATTGCAATTGCAACTTTATGACTCCGAAAAGACAGATAGGGAGGCCGCTTATCAGGAAGAGGTTCATCAACTTAACGAATCGCTAAGAAATCAAGAGTTAAGCCATAAAGAGTATACCAGGAGAATTAAGGACGCAGAAGCTGCGCTTTCGAAGGACAAAATAGCAATTTTGCGTTCAGAAGCAGAGTATAGAAAGGCAATATTTGGAGCAGAGAGCAAAGAATACCTTGATTCGTTAAAGGCCCTGAATGATGCCGAGCTGCAGATGGAAGCCGAAAAGCAGCAGAAAAAGCAAGAATATGGCCAGCAAGCCATGGAAGTTGCCTTTCAGATAGCCCAAACCACTTCCGATGCCATTTTTGAGATACAGGCCAATGATGCAGAAAGGGAAAAGCAGCATAAGCTGGATGCCCTGCAAAAGCAATTGGATTTGGGGCTGATCAGTCAAGAGGAGTACGAAAAAAAGAAAAAGGATATCGAGAAGAAAGCCTTTGACAAAAAGAAAAAGCAGGACATTATTCAAGCCATCGTGAATGGAGCCTTGGCCATTACCCAAGCATTTGCCCAACTGGGCCCCATTGGTGGCGCCATTGCTACGGCGGGCATTGTGGCCAATACGGCTGCGCAAATTGCGGTTATCAGTAAGCAAAAGTTTGCCAGGGGTGGCTTCATACCGTTTCAATCGGGCGGTATGGTACAAGGGCCTAGCCATGCCCAGGGCGGTGTGTCATTTTTAAGCAATGGCAGGCTGATGGAAGCGGAAGGAGGGGAGCTGATTGTTAATCGCAAAATATGGCAACGGCCTGATTTCGTAAGGGCCATATCGGACATGAATGCCCATACCGGTGGCAAGCGCTTTTTTGCCAGTGGGGGTATAGTACCAGCACCTATCTTTTCCACCCAGCAAGCTGGGAGCGCCAATCTAAAGGCATTTAGCAGCCAAGAATTGGTGGATGGTCTGCGGGGAGTGATTTCCCAAGAAGTAGGGAGTATTAAAGTAGTGAACAACGTAGTGGATACCAGTGCCCAACAAAGCCGCTTGGTCAATCAGCAGGTGGACAATAGTTTTTAGTTGGTTTTTATGAATTCCCAAAAAACCATTTCCCCTTCATCATGTAATTTAATTATGGAATGCTCTCTTCTTTGCAATGTATAAAAGTGACCATTTTCATACTCGGTGGCATCCACGTCATCTCCCCTCCATTCCAAAAGTAACGTTATCATTATCCTATCATAGTAATTGCTGGGTTTGCCATTTTCAGTAGCTGTAAAAGTAAAATAGATAAATAACAGCTTATCGAGCTGGTCATTTTTAAAAGTAGGAATTGCCATTACATTTACCTTCGAATTGTCTTTAGTGCGTAAGGTATCCTCAAAATATAGCTTGATGCTGTCCCCTTTTTCTTCAATTACATCTATAACACCCGCTTCCTTCAGGTTTGTGGCATGTTGTAAAAAAGTGGCTTTGTTCATGCCTAACTTAAAATTTAAGTAAGTACTGCCATCGGCAAAAGGGATGGGCTTTTCAATGGGTGCTTCTTTTTGAATGCTAGTAGGTTGCGGTTTTTGCTTTGCGGGAAACTTTTGGGTCATCATACACTGATAAAGCTTTATGGCGAAATCAGGATCTATAAGTGGGAATTCTTTTTTAAAGTCATAGCCGAGTTCAAGCTGGATTTTTGGGCAACTATATTGGTATTCGTCTTTTATAGCATGTATTTCCCTACAGCTCATATATACTTGCAGTTGTCCATTGTTTTCATTAGCCTTAATAAATTCTAAAAAACTCATACTCAGACTATGGGGCTTGCAAATCATCTCAATACCTGTGCGAAGGTTATTGATATTAATGTTCTTGGGCTTTGGTATAGCTACCTTAAACTCAATGGTGCCTCCGGCCTTTAAAATATCGCCATCATCGGGGATAAGTACCGTTTTTTTTATTTGTATTGTGTTCTTGCCATCATTTACCAAATCTATCCAATCCGTGGTTGCTGAATCGCCTACTTGTGTAAAGCAATTTTGGCCATGAACTGTGGGAATGGAAAATACCAGTAAAAGAATAAGGAGTTGTAGCGCTTTCATTATTAAAGCTTTATTGGGTTACAAGCGGTTTATAAATCTTCGGGTATTGCAATCATTGCCTTAACTATGCTTATTTATAAAAGTTACCTGATAAGCATTCAATCAATTATGGCAATTCTCTCCTCTAAGATAGAGCAGCAATATCGGCTTACAAAATGCAAAAATTGTAAGCACTATAAAAATAAAATGTTTTTTAAATTTTTTACCGCTTTATTTGCCCGATGCGGAGTGTGCGGTTGTTTCTTGAGGGCAAAAACAAAGCTACAGGATATGCATTGTCCACGGGGGCAATGGTAAATCAACCCTTGTATTTTTCCTCCATCAACAGGTGCAAGCCTTTTACCGTTTGATTGATTTGCTCGTTCATATCCTTGTACACGCCATTGAATTCCTTAGCTTCCAATAGGGCAATAATTTGAGCCTGGGCTTTCAAAATGGTAGCCAAATAAGCTTGGTTCAAAATCATTTTCTGCAACAGTTCTTGGCTCATTTGGGCATTGGTTAGCAAATCAGGATACATACAATGGTGCTTTTTGAAGGTATTAATATTAAAGATAGCTAAAAATATGCCTCACTCTTTGAAAAGAATATTACTGGCGGCCCCGGTATCTAACAAAAAAGCCTATGTGCTCGATGAATGGCTACAACATATCAGGCAATTCAGCTATCCAGCTTATGATATTTTGCTAGTGGACAATAGCCATGATGAGCACTACCACCAATCGCTTTGGGATAAGGGCTTTCAGTGCTTATACTGCCCACCAGGCAACAAGCGGGCACCAGAATACATAGCTGACAGCCAAAACATGCTGCGCGATTACTTTTTAAAGGAAGGCTATGACTATCTGTTCAGCTTGGAGTGCGATAACTTCCCTCCGCTGGATATCATAGAACTCATGTTGGGCTATAAGGTCGACAATTTCAACATCCCCTACTTTCTAAAGAAAGACCATCATACCACCTTGGGCGTGCAGAAGTCGGTAATCAATTATGGGGGCTGGTGCGCCAATAAGGTATTGGCTCCTGCCGACAGTGTGGCCGAGTTTGATGGCAAGGTGAAATACTTCTATGCACCCTCTTTTGGCTGTTCGCTCTTCAGCAGGCGTTTGGTGGAGCGGGTTCGTTACCGGGTGGAGGCAAACAACCCATTTGCCTTTAGTGATAGTTTTTGGCACATGGACAGCAATAAATTGGGCATAAGGCCCTGGGTGCACATGGGCATTATCTGCGAGCACAGGCGTTTCACTTGGCAACACAATCCTGATTTGGTAGGAAAAGAGCATGACAATGGCAAAGGGCATACAACACATAACTGATAACGATAAGGCAGCGGTGATGGATGCATTCCACCGCTGGGAACGCAACCGCTTGGGCGTGGCTAAGGAAGATATCCGTTTCCTTTTTACCAAGTACCACGAATATGTGTACAAAAGCCCCCGCGATATGGGATGCCCCTCGTGCGTGCAGTATATTTTCAATTATTGGCAACAACAAATAGGACAATGGCAACCCCAACAAACGATGAACTGATCCATGAATTCTGCCTGCGGTTTTCCAGTACGGCAACCTATGATATGTTGAAGGTAGTGGTGATACACTTAATCAGCGAAGACTTGCTGGATCAGGAAAGGTTGCGCAATTACTTGATCGTGAAAGAGTTTCCGGAATGCTTGGAAAAAAATGATCATCGATACATGGATACTACTTACCAGTTGGCTATAAAATATGAGTTGTCTGAAAGGCAGGTGCAAAACATCCTTTACAAGCAGCGCAAGAAGAGATAGAAAAGTTATTGGCCCAGGCAGGGTATGGTTTTAACAAAGTAGTCAGGAGCCTTGATGGCATCAAAGGTCTCAACAGGCTGGTTATAGAAGGTTAGGGCGATACTTTTGATAGGGGACGCTTGCAATTGCTGCAACTGAGCTGGGGGAATAACGATGATACCACCCAACTCGTAAGTATTCCAAGATGAGCGCATGCTGCCACGGCCAGGGCTTGACTCGATGATATTGAAACTGACGATACTGCCGTCGGCCAAGTTAAAGGTGATTTTGGCCGGAGTATCCGTATTCAATTTGGTTTTTACCCTGGAGGCGTTCAGTGACCAATCAATCAGCATTTTGTAAGTACCGCTGAAGTTTTGCATGAAAATACCAAAGGCCACATCGGGCATATCGATAACGGGAACCCGCTTGGTAGAACGCAGATAACCTGCTTCTGTCTTTTTGTCAGTAATGATTTGGCAATCGTTCTGCTGGCTCCATAACTGGTTTGAAATCAGCAATAACGGCACTATAAGTTTCAGAAAATTTCCCATCCAACAATATTCGCTGCAAAGATAACCAAATGACGATGATTAACACTTCCTACCCTTATAACTACCAAAGCCGCCCGCATATTGCGGAAAAAGTTGGGAAGCGCAGGTTTGTTCATTATCAATCAATTAGCCATGTAAATGCGGCTCATTTCCTCCCATTGCGTTAAAAAATTTGCTTAAGCACCTACCATTGTAAGTATGAACACCTGGTACACCATCCGCGCCCAAAAGGAGTTGGGCATCACCGAAATCTTTATCGACAATGAGATAGGGGAATTCGGTATTCCGGCAAGGACATTTTTAAACGAGCTAAGAGCCAATGACGCTAAGCTGGTAAAACTGCACATTAATAGCCCCGGTGGTAGCCTTATCGATGCCTTTGCCATTTATGACTTCATTAAGCTGAAGGGCTATGAAGTGGTAGCTTACATAAGCGGCATAGCTGCCAGCGCCGCCACGGTTATTAGTTCGGCCGCCAAGGAGGTATATATCGGCGAGCATAGCTATTTCTTTATCCATAATCCTTATTACGCAGCGAGCAATGGCCCCAAGGCGGACTTGCAAAAAATGAAGAACGACTTGCTGGATATCTATCATAAGAAAACAGGCATAGCCCATAGCCTGCTTTCGAAAATGATGGACGACGAAACCCTGTTAAGTGCTTCCGAAGCCTTGGAATGGGGCTTTGTGGACGGTATTTCGAAAGAGGCAAAAGTAGCTGCTTTAAAACTGCAAAAGCGAGGGTTTGAAAAACTAAACAATTTAGTAAATCAGAATACAAATAGTATATTAATCAGTAAGTTGAATACAAGTGCTTCAATTAAATCTGTAGGCGATTTTTTGGAAGTATTAAAAAGTAAGTTGACATCTTTCAAAACACGCAAACCGATTTTTTCATCAATTAAACCAATCATTAACAACATGGACGACACCAAAGAGCTACAAGCAAAACTGGAAGAACTCATCAACCAGCTAACGGCATTGTTGCAAGAACTTTCGGGCGAGGAAGCACCCCCGGAAGACCCCGCCAAGGAGCAAGGCAAAGAACAGGAAATGCAAAAAAAGGATGCCACTATTCAGGGCCTTCGGGAAGAACTGGCACGCATTAAAGCCAAAAGGCTGGAGAACCGCCAGCGCAGTACCGATGCTGACCCTACCGGTGCGGAAGCTGCCAGCCGCAAAGGATGGAACTACGTTTCCAGCTACCTGCAAAACCATTTCCGTTAATCTTTCCCCACTTCATTAACCTTTAAAAACAACCCACTATTTATGAGCAATGCTATTACCGTGGTTTCTACTTGGACCACCGAGCATATGGCCGAAATATTCCTGAAGCCCATTTTCACGGCGGAGGATATTGTAAGCACCTATGCTATTGATCCTACTGTGAACCGCTCAAAAACCATTTCGCTGGCGGCATCACTGAACCATATCCTACAGCTAAAAACCGATTGTGGTTTCAGTCCGAGTGGTTCTTTTGCCCTTGGCGAAAAGACCATCTCCACACAGCCATGTGCCGTTAATCTGGAACAATGTGCATCGGAGTTTTATGATACCGTTTTCAAACAAAATCTAAAACGCGGTTCCGACATTTATGACCTGGGCGGTACCGTGATGGAAAAAGTGATGATAGAAAACGTGACCAATGCCTTGCGCAACGATATTTTCGAGCTGTGCTGGTTTGGCAACACCGCCCACAGCACCACTTTCTATAAAACCTTCGATGGTTGGTTCAAACTGTTCAATGGCCATGTAAACACCGTCACCATCGGCTCCACGGCCTTGAACAGCGGCGATGCAGTGGACATTTTGAAAGAAATGTACCTAGCCTCCAACCCCTTACGTAGCGTGAAGCCTTCGGAAAAGGTGTTTTTGGTGACCGACAGCCTGTACAACAACCTGCTGGAAACCTTTGAAGGCACCGCTTTGGATAGTGGCTTGGCTCGCTTGGCCGAAGATGCGCCAGTCACTTTCCGTGGTATACCGGTAGAACCGCAGTTGACTTGGGACGTTTCCATAGCCGCACAAAATCTGAGCAATCCCCATAGAGCGGTATATACCAAGCGGGAGAATCTGCTGATAGGTACCGATATCAAACGCCCGGGCAGCGATGCCAAATTGTTCCTGGACGAGCTGACCGAGAAGTTCTACTTCAAAGCCAATTTCGACCTCGGTGTACAGTATTTGTTTGATGAATACATTGTGTACGCCAAATAGTATCCAGTGACGGGAGTGGTACGCTAAGTGCCGCTTATCCCTTTCTATTCCTTTTTGCTGGTCACCAAGTTTACCACTCCTTCACTCCATTTACAACCTTCATTTTTCATTCTTAAAACCAAAACCAACACCTATATGGCATTACTTGACAGCGGGTACAGCCTTACCTGCGAAGATGAAAGCACCATTGGCGGCGTGCGCCGCCTGTTCCTTATCAATAGGGAAAAAGTATTGAATTTTACCGCATCTACAGCCGACCATGAATACACGGCAGTAGATGTAGATGACTGGACCGACGTGACCAGCCGTTTCCATGAATTCGAATTTTTGGACAATACCCTCAACGCCACTTTCGAAAATTCTTTGGAAGATAACGGCACCAATTTCATCACGGCCAAAATCAGCGGTTTTATTCCCCGCCAGGAAAAAGCAAAAGCCGAAAAGCTGCAAAAAGCAATAAAATCTTGCAAGTTGATTGCCATTGTGGAGAACAACCAAGGTGAAGCTTTTGTGTATGGCTATGATGAGCGCTTGAAAAACAGTGCCGCTTTAAGGGCCGGTGTAAACGGAGAAACAGGTGCCGACCTAAAGGACCGCAATGGCTATGAATTCCGTTTGGAAGGCCGTGGTTCCGATATCCCTCGTGAGTTTACCGGAGCCATTGTTACCACTGTGGGTACTACCGTAAGCTTCTAGCATTTTTGTTTGGCCTGGCAGCCTAGTGCCCGTAAGCCTAGCTGCCAGGTTTTTTATTCTTATTTCCAACTATCGCAATGCAGAAAAAGATCAGCGTACGGAACGCAATTAAAATATTGGGCAGCCAAGCCATAGATTCCATCGGCAGGCGGCCACCAAGGGAAAGCCCAACAGCCGACGTAAGGAGCAAGTGGATACCTTTCTTTGAAGATTCAGGCAACACCTTTATCCATCAATTGGTCAACTTTTACGAGCGCAGCAGTACCCACCGTACCGCTATCAATACTAAGCTGGTATATACCGTGGGCGATGGTTTTGTAGTGAACCGCACGGACGGTAAGGCTTATGAACACAATGAAAAGCTGGAGCAGTACCTAAAGGAAGTAAATGCAGAAGGCGAAAGCCTATATGAGCTGTTCCACCGCTGGGCATTGGACTATATCCTTACCGGCAATTTTGCCATAGAAACCGCAGAAGAAGGGGGCCGGCTCAACTTGTACCATAGGGATATTACCGAAGTACGGCTGGGCAAAGCGGGTAACCAAGGCATCAAAAAGGCCTACATTAGCGACTTTTGGGAAGATATCGGCAACCGATTAAGCCCCAGTGATAAGCAAGAAGTAAAGGAAGTAGCTATTTTTTCCTTTACGGAAGCTCAAGACCACGCCCTACTTTACGCCCGCGATTATAGGCCCATGCGCAAATACTATGGCCTTCCAGACTATTATACCCTAGGCGGTATGAAATGGATTCATATTGAATACAAAATACCAGCCTACAACCTAGATAGGATTGACAATAAATTTATCCCCTCAGGGCTTCTTACCTTGATAGGCGAACCACCTGAAGGAAAAAGCGCCGAACAATACCTGCGCGAGTTTTTGGACCGATTTACCGGAGAGGGCAACAACTCCAAACTGATAACTCAACTGGTTACCAATGCCACCCAAGAGCCTAAGTATATTGCCCTAAACGATGAACCAGAAGGCATCTTTCGCGAACTGCAGGAGCTTACCGTGCAAAATCTTTTAAGGGCGCACCGAACACACCCTGCCCTGTTGATTGAAACCACGGGCAAGCTAAGCAACAGTGCGGAGATAAGAACCATTTTCGAGATATACATGAATACGGTTATCGTCAATTACCAGAATGCCCTGCTCAAACCGATTAACGACTTGCTTCGCTATGCCGGTTTCGGCGATTATCGCTTAAGTATTAGCAATGTAATGCCCGTCACCTTCTTGGGGCAAATAGATATCAATGCGGTGATACAAGTAAATGAAGCAAGGGAACAATTAGGCCTGGAACCATTGCCCAGCAAGGAAAATCAAGCCATCAAAACCTTATAACATGCTGATAACCGCACAAGAAGTAATCAATTTGGCATTGCCCAATAAAAACATGGATAGTGCCCTGCTCTCACCCAGTATTCCTTTGGCGGAGCTAAAATACATGAGCAAAGCCCTCGGGAAACCATTTTTTGATGCTTTGCAAGCACAAGCGGCTTCAGGGCAATATCTAGGCCTTAATCAATACTTGCATACCAGTTATCTCAAGCCCTGCCTTGCCCGCTATGTGGTATATGAGGCACTGCCTATGATAAAGGCGGAAGTTACCGCCAACGGCCTACAGACTGCACATACTGATTATGCGGTGCCCATATCCAATACCGATTTTGCCATGCTGCGCAACAAGTTTTTATCGGATGCGGAAACGCTATTGCAGGAAATGCTGGTCTACCTAAAAGCAAATGCCCCTGCCTTTCCCGATTTCAAGTGTACCGATACCCAATCATCCAATCACCTTCCATTCCTATACTGATGCCTAACTATAGCAACGTACACGCTTTTTTGGACAATAGCGAACTTCACCCGCCAAAAGATTTTTCCCTTGCTGGCGAGGGGACTTTTTTGAATAAAAACGAACTGGGCGAAATTGCATGGAAGCCCAACTATTGGCAGGCTCCTGTAGTAAATGCCGTAAACGCTAGCCTCCCCCCATTGAGCGCAAATGCAGGCGATAGGTACCTGCTATTGAACATGGGCACCACCGCTATTTGTAGTACGGCATTGGGCAATGTGATTGTTACCGGCACGGTGGCTATTGTAAGTAGCGTAAGCACAACCGTGCTAGAGGGCACTGCGCTGGGCAGTACGGCGGCCTATCAAACCATCATAGTAGAAACTACCGGCTATGAGGTGCTGCAGGTGCCTGGCGTATGCCTGCACCCCACTTGGGGCGATGTGTCGTTCAATGACATTGTGGAGTATTTCAGCCATTCCAAAGATGGCAATGTGGTGAATAGATGGGTGGCTACACCGCCTATGGAAGGGTATTGTTGCCACAGCCGTACCGATGGAAAACAATGGTATTATGATGGTAGCCAGTGGCTAAAAAAAGAAGAGGGGAGTGGAAGCGGAACGTACTATGAAAGCAAAAGCCGCTCGGAAATGCTCGCCCTAATAGCCAACAATGGTTTGCAAACCGGTATGCGTTACTGGATAAGCGACAGGAGTATTTTCCTCACTGCCATTAGCAGCCATCAGTTATCGCTGGAAGGCGACCATACCCGTGCCCTGAAAGCTGACGGCTATATTGAAATTATCAGCGGGGCAGATGGGGCCAGTATTGATGCCTTAACAGTAAATGGTTTACCACTAATTGAAACACCAGTGCCTTACACTACCTCAACTGATGATACCATTGCCGCCTTGGAGGTTGCCATTAATGCCCGCTCCCTGTTATCGGGCTATAAGGCCTACTTAACTGGTAGCCGCTTGGTAATACTACCAGCTACCGATGTAGGGAGTGCCTGCAATGGCTATGCCTTGACAGCAACCACCACGGGCATGGTAATGGAAACGGCAAGCATGGCCAATGGGGTCGATATCGGCGCCTATTGGTTCAGGGCGCAGTATGATATACAGGCTGATTTTTTCAGCAGTTTGGCTGATGATAGGGGTAATGTGGTTCAATATAATGCAGGACTATTAGCCTATTTGCAGGCCGACCCGCACGAGATATTTCCCTGGCAGAATACCAATGTGGCCAACAATACCCTTATCAATGGCGCACTAATGGCTTGCCGTGCCACTGGGCTTATTGTCAATAACCAAATAAGTGCTGGCGGAAAAGTGGCCATCAACGGGTTTAAAGGTGCCTTCTTTTTTGGCAACAAAGTGGAAAACAGTACCCTGTATTTGGATAGTTGCGAAAGCAATGTAAGCGGAAACACATTGTTCAATACCGTGGTCGGGTTATCTCATAGCCAATTCGTAAACTTTAACCACAATCATTGTTCGAACAGCTTCATAAATGCACAAGGGTCAAGTGGACCGGGTATGCAGGAGAACGAAATCCGTTCATCGGAACTGAATTTGGAGTCGGCAGCCTTAATAGACCATGGTTGCTCTTACAACAGGATTGATGGGAAATCGGCTCTATTTTTCAAGCAATCCGCTGCCCACATTAGCCACAACCATTTTAGCGGAGTTACCGTCAATGCTTTAGGATTTAATGGGAATTTCGAGGAGAACGAGTTGCTGAACACCAGCTTGGAATTGCAAGGCATGCAGGCCGATTTCACGGGCAATTACATCATGGATGGCCAATTTTCCGCATCAAACGCTATTGGTCCCATTAAAAACAACCGTGCCGAGTCATCCACGGTCGTACTTGATAACTATAGCGGTATCGGTTTCAAAGACAATCAACTACAAGGCTCTACCTTCGAAGCCTCCAACGCCTCTGGGCAAATTGATCAGAATAGGGTTAACAAATCATTAGTTGTTGCTTCCGAAAGTTCGGCAGATTTATACACTCTAATTTTAGAGCAAGATTCAGAAATACAAGCCCATGCTTTTCATGGTCAAAGTTTGAATAGAGTTACTCTCATCAACAACTCAAAACTTATTTCTGAGGGAAGTTCATTTACTCAGGACTCAATTTATTTGAGTGATAACACAACTCTCAATGTGTCCAATTCTAACTCTCCTTTGTATAATGTTAATGTAACAACCCCTAATAAGGAAATAAGATTTTTAAACCCGTTGATTAACGTTAACATTAATGAAGTCATTAGTAATTATACTGCATATGTAACATTAGATTCAACAGGGATAATTGATTTCAATAGTTCAGATGTAAATTTTTCAGGTGTTTTAATTACAACCAATTCAGGTAATTTAAATGGTTTTACCAATTTAGGTTTTGCCCCTGAAAGTTTCATTATCAGGCCAATGAATTATACTTCAATTACAATTTCAGAAGCTGACAGTCTGATTAAACTACCTGTTGGGATGAGTGAAGTTACCGTGTCTGGAAACGGTGAAAACTTTATTCTTTTCAAGAGAGCTTATAGTTATTCTCAGGTATTATTGCTTGATATATATGAATTTTAACTCCGGCCACCGCAAGTTTGCGGCGTTTATCAAAGAGCGATTGGCGCAAGTGGCCGCCAAGGAACATTAACGTATTTTATGCATAAATTTTCTGATTTTCTGCGCGAGCATCCGTTCTTCGGTATGGCTTCGGCGTTATTGGCCTCCATGCAGGCATTTATGGATACTTCCACGCCCTATTTACAGTACCTCGCATTGCTGCTAGGGGTGGCCATCGGCTTCGTTACCTTATTGGTAAAATTGCGCGAGCTGCGGCAAAAGAATGG
The DNA here is from genome assembly GCA_033762815.1 of Chitinophagales bacterium. GTDB lineage: Bacteria > Bacteroidota > Bacteroidia > Chitinophagales > CAIOSU01 > JANRLF01. Next base: position 241,820 of record JANRLF010000001.1, read on the forward strand.
GCAACAGTAGTTTTTCTGAAGACACTTCCTTATCTTACCTATATGAAAAGAATAATTATCTCCGCCATGGTGGCAATGACCATCATCTTCTTGGCAGAAAGCTGCAAGCACGAAACATTGACCCCAGAAGACCAAGAATTGTATGAAGCAGCTACAGACCCTAACCTGTATTATTACCAAAGCAATAATGTGATACTGGATGCTGAAGGCAATAGCCCACATGGAAGTTTTAAGCTGCGGTTCAATCAAATAGCTTGGGATGCTTTAGGACCCGATGGCCGGTTGCCGGTAGGTGCCACTTTTCCAGAAGGGGCCTTGGTAGTAAAAGAAGTTTATAGCGGCAACGATTTGGACCTTATTGCCATCATGAAAAAATCCAATGCTTCCAATTCCGCAAGGGGCTGGTTATGGAACGAGATGAACCCCGATGGATCGGTACATTATGGCGTGGATAATAAAGGGAGCGGCTGTACCGGTTGCCATAGCGGCAATACCAACCGCGACTTGGTCAATTCTTTCGACTTACATTAAGCTCAGATAAGTAGGAAAAAAGAAGAGCCGTAGGAAAAGGGCATAACCTACGGCTCTAAAAAAAGGGCATCTTTATAACTACTCCGTTATAGGAGGGTCAAATCATGTCAAATTCCCCTTTTAAGGTTAAAAGAAGGAGCCACAGGAAAAGGGCAAACCTGTGGCTCCTCAAAAAAGGGCATTACGAAGTTACATAAAATTTACATTGGCAACAAAAAAACCGATTTTTTTTTAAGTTTTAGCAAGCTTCAATCCTGCACCATCAAGTTGCATCCCCTGATGGCCGAAAAGTCCATTCGGCCTAGAACAGTAAATCGATTGTCAGGATAAGTGCTGCCAATATCGTCAGTAGCTATAAAGCAGCAAGAATGGATGTTGGCGAGGTCAATGATATTCAAAGCACCTGTTTTCCCATCTTCCAGTATCGTGAATGGGTCATAAATGTCCCTAGCCATTGCCCGCATCCATGGGGGAGGGGCAAAATAATCGCTTCCATCGGTGTATGCCTGACTGAGCAGTTCCGTCATGCCATACTCCGAGTAGATCTTGGGTATTTGGAAAGCTTGGCAAAGCGATTGGTGCAACTCCCTTCTCGTCAGTTCCTTCCTTCTGCCTTTCATGCCGCCTGTTTCCATCATCTTAATGTTATGCAATGGCTGTGAAAAGCGTTCGGCAAGCTCTAATAAGGCAAAGCTTACCCCTATGAGCATAACTTTTTGATTGGTTTGTGCATAATGGCCAAGTTTTTCTGCCAGCTCCCCAAGGTTGTTCAAGTAAAAACCGCTATCAGACTGGCCGGTCATCTCGATCAATTGCTTTACCATATACACCAGTGATGAATCGCCCTGCTGAAGGTAATTGGGCAGGAGTGCGAGTATTATCCATTCGCTTGGCGGGCCAAACTGAGCGGTGAAATGTTGGGTAAAACTCCATTCATACAAGCCAACATCAAGTACATAGTGATGGGAGCGGGCCTGGCCCGTGGTGGCACTGCTCTTGAAAACAGCCTGCGGCCCATTGTTTCCTGTGATAATCGAATGGCCCCTAAACAAATCAATAGGTAAAAAGGGAATTTCTTCCAAAGCCGATACAGACTTGGCTTTCCTTCCCAGAAGGGATACATATTGCTGATAGACTTGATTATGCCCCACTTGATAATGGAAAGCTTCTAAAGCCATTGCTTCCATTTGCCCGCCATCCATATCTGATAGCCGTTGTTTCCAACTGTTCAGGTCCAACATAGTATGCAGGTAATGTTAGCAATAATTTGACTAATATTGTAGTTATACGGTACAGTAGCGCATGAAATTCATTCATCTATTTCTGGCAATGTTGGTGTTGGGCATAGCAGGCTGCATTGATGAGCCTAACTATCCTGACGAGCCTGTCATTGAGTTTGCCTCCGTTAGCCGCGATACCCTCTATGCTAGCCAATTTGTTACAGATTCGGTGTTGATTACCGTTAATTTCACGGATGGTGATGGCGATATTGGCTCCGATGATAGTGATGGAGGTACCGAATTTGTAGCATGCGGTTTGAACTACGACAGCATCTGCCAAGTGGTAGATACTGTACCTGGATTCAACCTATTCGCCCTAGACAACCGTAGCAACAACGGCATTAAGTGCATCAAGCCGTCACGTATCCCGTTTGTGCCTGAAAATGGTAGCTCCAAGGCCATATCAGGCGATATGACTTTTTTCGCTACTGTCAACTGCTTGAGCGGCCCTGTAGATACCTTGAGCTATCAAATCATGATTCGCGATAGGGCTGGGCATTGCAGCAACATCGTACGAACACAGGATATCATCGTAATTTGCCAGTAGTTACTGGATGCAGCCGGCCAGACCAGCCAACAATTGGCCTTGTTTCTTTTTCAGCGGTAAATCCACCTTCCCTTCACGGGTACTTAAGTTGATGGATTTAGCCCCTTGCTCTTTCAGCTTCTTTAAATCGATAACGTTGATGCCATACAAGGCACTGGCAGAAAAGTTGGCAGGGCGTTCGGTTACCGTTTTGCCCTTGTCGTCCATGGTTTTTAAAGTAATGGTGCTGCCATCATTGAGCGTTATTACCATGGGATATTGCCTGGGAATCTGGAATTTGGTGGAATTGATAAACTTGATTTCAAAAAAATAGCCATTGTCAGATTTCATGCCCTTTATATATAGGTACCTACTTTGCCGTGTGTCCTTAAAAATTTCGGCGGGTTTGGTTACAATCATCTCTTTGCCACTTACTGTATCCTTTTGATACACACTGTATTTACATTTTTGTGCAAATAGGGCGGTGGGTAGTACTAACAGTAACAAAATCAGGGCTTTCATCTCGCCATAAAGCTAAAAAAAAGATATGACGCTAAGTGTAATTTCGAGAAAATGTAAGGGAAAGGAAAGAAATTTTTTGTAAACCTATTGACTTTAGCTGAAATCGATATTACATTGATGTCATCGATACGCGGAAACGGTAGCAATAAGAAGAAGATACACCTCCGTTTACGCAGCCTCGATAAAAAGGTTACACGGGTAACCGAAAATTTTTAAAGATTTTTTGAAACAGCGGAAAACGGATTGGTTATGAGGAAGTTAGGATTTACTTTGATGATGGGTTTCGGGATGTTTTTTAGCCTTTGCAGCTTTACTAGTGGTGGTGAAAGCACTAATGAGAATAAAGATGCGGATGTAAGTGCTATTTTGAAGGAAATGGGCATCAGCACTAGTGTTGACGAGGCAGCTTTAGAAGCCAAATACCCTTCAGTAAAAGTTACCGTTAATAGCGGTAGCAACATTATGCTTGCTTTTAACAACCCTACTGCGCAATACTACAACTTGGAAGTGTTTGACAGCGAAGGTTCGATGGTAGCTAGTTATAGCAACATCATGGATGCTAAAGTAGCTGTTGCTTCCACATCATTTGAGCGTGGGGCTTACACTTACAAGCTTACTGGTGAGGGTAATACTTTTGCTGGCAAGTTTTTTTACCAATAAGATAATAATCCAACCGAAGCCTGGTTTTTTGTGGTGATTTTACCAGGCTTAAAAACTAGCCCCGGTCGCTCAGGCCGGGGCTAGATGTTTTATAAGGTTTAGCAAACAAAATGCATCAAGGGAAAATACCCATTGCCAAGTAGGCATCGGCTATTTTATTAATGGCCACTACAAAGGCTGCCGTACGCAAATCCTTGATAGCCCGGTTGCGCTTCCATATTTCGCGTATGGGGCGATAAGCGTAAATCATGGTTTCTTCTAAGCCTGAATTTACGATATCTATCTCATCAGCACCCTTCACTATTGATTTGCGTTCAATGCTATTGGCTTTTTGTTTAGTCACTTTTTCCACGAAGCTGATAATGTTATTGTAGGCGCTTTCGTCGAAACGTTTTTGCATCCTTCCAAAACGTACGTGTGAAAGGTTTTTCAACCATTCAAAATAAGATACCGTCACCCCACCGGCATTCAAGTACATGTCAGGAATAATCATTACGCCTTTAGGCAACAAAATGTCTTCTGCATCAGGAGTAACGGGACCGTTTGCAGCTTCGGCTATGATTTTACACTTTAATCGGTCGGCATTAGCACCCGTTATCTGGTTTTCCAGGGCAGCAGGCACCAGAATATCGCATTCACGCTCCATTGCTTCGCTGCTATTCAGGATGTTTTCTGCACCTGGGAAATTCAAGATGGAACCCGTTTCTTTTCTGTGCTTGTAAAGGTCGGCAATATCCAAGCCATTGGCATTGTATACCGCACCTTCCAATTCGGCTATGGCAATTATTTTGCAGCCTTCCTGCTGTAGAAACAGGGCTGAATAATAACCCACGTTGCCCAACCCTTGTACAATTACGCGTTTATCTTTCAAGCCTGTAGTAAGCCCTAGGGCTTTCATGTCATCTTTGTAGCTCACTATTTCCTTCAGCCCGTACATTACCCCGCGGCCTGTGGCTTCGGTACGTCCGCGAATACCGTTTTGGCTTACTGGCTTACCAGTTACACAGGCATAGCCATCAATTTGGCCGGGATTGTAGGACATGTAGGTATCCAATATCCAAGCCATCTCGCGCTCTCCGCTACCATAGTCTGGAGCGGGCACATCAATACCTGGGCCAATGAAATTTTTCTTGATCAGTTCAGCCGTATAGCGGCGGGTAATTCTTTGTAATTGGGCTGGAGTGGTATTCCGTGGGCTAATCTTGATGCCGCCTTTAGCCCCTCCAAAAGGTACATCTACCAAGGCGCACTTATACGTCATTAGGGCCGCCAATGCCATTACCTCGTCTTGATTGACATGCACGCTGTAGCGTATGCCGCCTTTAGTAGGCATCCTGTGGTGGCTATGTTGTACGCGGTAAGCTTCAATTACTTGATATTCGTTGCCCATCTTTACCGGGAAACGCATTTGGTACACACTGTTGCACACTTTTATTTGCTCAAGCAAACCTTTAGGTAACTTGGTAAATTTGGCCGCCTTGTCGAAGTTTTTATCAACACTATCAATAAAGCTATACTTCTGCAATTGGGCATTTGGGTCTTTAGTCTCTGCCATAGTTTCTTACATTTTTGTCGGAAGCTGTTTCTCCAGTTTGGCAAGTTTCCTTTCCAAAACTATAAGAAAAAAAAGGATTCCCGAAAAAATAAGGGCTGCTATTATGATTACCGTATGTATTTTTCCAGTAGTCCATAAGGTGGCTGCTGGAGCTTCGCTTGGGTTTTGGGCAAAAAGTACTTGGTGCATTAATATTAACCCAAAAAGGGGAAAGGTGCGGAATACTTTTTTCATGGTTTGCTATCTATAAATGCGGATTCTTTGGAGATGATTTCCATCCTGATTAGTATGGCACTCAACCAGAATGCCAATAAAATAAAGCCCATGCAAGCGGGGTAAAATACCAAACGCAGGGTGCTATCCAAGTCGTAATTACTAAAAGCCGGGTTGCCCCCTTGCCCGGGGTGCAGGGAATCATTGATACGGGGCACTACAAAAATGAAAACGATGTAAATAACGAAGCCAAAGATATTGTACACTGCCGATACCTTTGACCTAGTGATATCGTTGGTTAAGGAATTGCGCAGTACTAGATATGCGATGTACACCAGTTCACCTACCGCAGCGCCATTCAGGCGTGGGTCGTTCGTCCAATAAGCGCCCCAGGTGTTTTTGGCCCACACCATACCCGATAACAGCCCCAGTATACCAAAGAATACGCCTACTATCACTGCTTGATGGGCATAGATATCGTACCTGCTATTGCCACTGTTCAAGTAGGCAATGCTGCTGCCGAAGGAAAAGATAAGCATGGCTATCATGGCGAACCACATAGGCACATGGAAAAACAAGTTGCGGATGGTTTCATACAATATTTCCCGATAGGGGAAAGTAGTGGCAGCCCCTTTTTCAATAGTCAATTCCTTTACACAGCTAACATTTCTGCTGCTAAGCGATGTATCGACCCTACTAATGCCAAAAGCATTGGCCAAAAAGAAAGTACCGTCATAGGGGTCGGTAACTACTATGCTGTAAAAGTCGGTTTTACTCTCAATTTTTAAATCGGCGGGTATTTCGAAGGTAGCCCACAACGTTCTATCACTTTTTGCCTCTACGGAAGCGGCACAAAGCAGGTTTTCGTCATTCTTTAAGAAGGCCTTTATTCCTAAGGACTGATTTCCATTGCCTTTAAGAAAGTGGGAATTGTATCCTTCAATCTTAACTTGTACGGTGTCCCCTGCATTGGTTTTTGAGGGCTCTATGTCGACAATACCCGTACCCAGAGGTATCAGAAAGCCCATTATCAAGGTGTAAATTATTAGTACCGTTGCCAGTACCTTCCACCACCACTGTTTTAAGAAATTGTACATGTTTCAGTCGCGCCAAAGATAAGGAAATAATATGTACGACAGGGCTGCCAATGCAGCATCCAAGGCCAACATCGATACTAAAAAGTTATCGTAGCTGCTGTATGGTACATCAGGCAAAAAAGCAAAACGGGTAAGCTTTTGCAGCAGCATAATAGTAGGCAACAGTAAGGGAAAGCTTAAAATGGCCATTAAGGTGGCATTGCCCCCTGCTTTGCTAGCAATGGCTGATAGCATGGTCAAAACAAAGGAGAACCCAATAGCACCCAACACAAGTGATAGCACAAATATAACGGGGCTCTGGACGGGGTTGCCAATCATCAAAAAGAAAATAAGGCTACTGATGCTGCTCAGCACCAACATAATAAGGGTATTGTAGGCTAGCTTCGCTAAAATAACCGCACGAGCATCAAGTATGGTATAGTAGTAAATATACCTTTCACGGCTTTCTTGGTTGAAGCTCTTTACTACCGCATTTACCGCTGCGAATAAGATGGTGACCCAAAAAAGGATATTCCAGGTTTTCTTCTCAATATCCTTCAAAGCATTATCGGCACTCAATGCAGTATATACCAGATACACTACTGAGAATACGTATAATATTACACCGGCTAGGGCATACTTCTGCCGCCATTCCAATAACAAGTCCTTGCGAACCAAAAGCCAAGTTTCCTTAAGCAACTGCATCACTTTGACAAAAGTAATACGAATTGCTTAAGTACCCCTACATTGTTATGGAACAGCGAACAAGCTTGTGATAGATTAGCCTATAAACCTAGTGTGATATCACTAATGCTGGTGTTGAGTCCTAAACATACCTTACGCAGGGTAAGAATACTAGGATTAACTTTTCCTGCCTCCAACCTTGACATGTTGGATTTTTCAAAGTCGCATTTACCTGCCAATTGTTGTTGTGATAGTTTTGCTTGCATCCGCTCCTGCCTTATGCGCTTACCTAATTGCGCAAGGAACTCCTTCTGTTCTTTCATAGCTGAATCATTAACCGCTCCCATACCTTTAAAGTTTTTCACTCTTCGGTTCTCGTTTGCGTACTATACTAAGAATGTTTCAAAGTGATATACAAAATTAAATTTGGTTAAACCCCTGTTGGTTATCTTACTTGATAACCAATAGAAAGATTTCTTATTTATATTCCCAACGGAATGTTGCTATTTTATACATCATTTTGCTTTTTTACTTTTCATATATTTACTAAGCTGATGTAGGCAAATGTTACGCCAATCTGCCAAACATTTCTTGCTAAAATGCACTTATAGTAGTTGCCATTGCAGCGTTTTAGCTTATTGCTCTATTGCATAATCGTTTTCCATTTCGCAAATGAAGTGTGGAATTTTTGTGGAATTGGGGGAACAAAAAACCCCTTGCATTTGCAAGGGGTTACAACACATAGTTGGTTGTATTTAGTCCTTTTTTCTGCTAGCGATTAAATACAATGCACCCACTACTGCCGATGCAATCACTACCGTGGCTGCTACTTTTTTAATGGCGTTGCTACGGTTGTATTTCCATTGGGCATCCCAGCCATATTCTTTCCATAAATTGGGCACATGGCCGTTTTTTAAATCATCCACTATTCCTTCCATTTCATCCACCCTATCGGCCAGCAATAGAGGAATCCAGTGGCCCCAACTACCTTCGCTATAACGAAAAGCATAACGGCGGATGACGCCACTTAAACCTCGGGGAGGCTGTGGGGTACCAAACACTGCCGATACGCTGGGCCTTTCATTGGAATGCAAAACCTCCACTGCCGCTTCTTGTTGAGGAGGACGTTCCCAGGTGAGCCCCTTATCGTCAGGATTTTCCCGTTTTCTCATAGGGTAAGTAGGGTCATTTTCCCGGTCAGTATCTACTGCCCAACCTTTAATGTCTTTATATGATTCTTTCGGTTCCATGTTCATCGTTTTAGTTTGTGGCTGATGGGGGCAACAGCACCGTTTTGATACAGTTGTCCAGTTTTCTTGAAAAAATATGATAGGCTTCCGCAATTTCTTCCAATGGAATTCGATGGGTAATTATCTCCTTTGGGTTTAAGCGGCCTTCTTTTATATGGTCTATGAGCCTTGGCAGTAAGCGTTTTACCGATGCTTGATTGGCTCTGATTGTGATGCCCTTATTCAATACATTCCCTATTGGCAGCAGATTGCCAGTGGGGCCATATACACCCACAATGGACACCGTTCCACCTTTACGGACGGAGTTGATGGCCCATTGAAGTGCCGTAGTAGCTCCTGACTGTAGCATTAACTTACGCCCGGTAATGGTTTGCAATTTACTGCCATCGGCTTCACAGCCCACCGCATCTATGCACACATCTGCCCCCAGCCAGTCAGTAGCTTTTTTCAAGAATACTACAGGGTCATCCATTTCCCTAAAGTTGTATGCTTCGCAGTGGGCAAATTTTTGTGCAAACTCAAGGCGATACTCCAGTTGGTCAATTATTATCACACGGCCTGCCCCAAATAGCCAAGCGCATTTAGCAGCCATGATACCAATGGGGCCAGCACCAAATACTACCACGGTATCGCCTTCTTGAATGCCACCCATTTCTGCTGCTTGGTAGCCAGTAGGCACTACGTCGGTCAACAATACTGCATCGTCAGGATGCATCCAATCTGGCAATACTGTAGGGCCAACATTGGCATACGGTACCCTCACATACTCGGCTTGGCCCCCATCAAATCCACCTGCAGTATGGGAGTACCCAAAGATTCCGCCCACTGCTGTGGCCATAGCATTTGATTCATGGCAATTGCCATACAGCTCTTGTTTACAGAACGCACATTTACCACAGGAAATGTTAAATGGGACAATTACGGTATCTCCAATTTTCAAATTATCTACGCCCGAGCCCAACTCTTCCACCACGCCTATGAATTCATGCCCGAATGTAGTACCTACTCTGGTATCGGGTACCATGCCATGATAAAGGTGTAAATCGGAACCGCATATGCACGAGCGGGTAACGCGCACAATCGCATCTTGGGGATGCTCGATTTTGGGATACGGTTTTTTGTCAATGCGGACACGGAAAGGCCCCCTGAAATTCATTGCTAACATATCGATAGTTTTTTTGATTAACTAATGCTAACAGGCAGGGTGGAAATCATTCGGCAACAAATGTTCCAACAGAATACTAAATATGTATCAAATGAAAGTACAAACCTTGGAGAGGCTGTAATCAATTACCGAATTAATAGGGCTGTATGTCGGTAACGCCGTCTTCTATTTCGGGTATTTCTCCAAGGTATTTGTTGGCTACTTCCGTTACCTCGTAGCCGTTTTCCTGTAGCCAGCGATAGAATGAGGAGGAATAGCCATTGCTGGTGGTAAAAATCCGATGTGCGCCACTATTGGAAACGGCTGTTTTCAACTGTTCCCAATCGGCATGGTCGGAAAGGATGAAACCCTTATCAATATTGCGTGAGCGCTTAAGTTGTCGCAAGCTCATCCAGCCCGATACGAATGCGGTAGAATAAGGCTCCATTTTTTTGATTACACTGGAATGCAGGATAATACTGGGTGCCAACACAATGCTGCCTTGGTAATCGATATTGGCAGAATATTCCAGTGTATTTACACTAGGTATAAGGATACCTTGGTTCCGTAATACCTTGTTTACATTCTTAATAGTTTGATGGGCATAAATAGGTCCAATATCTTTATCCAAATGATGGATGAGCCGTTGCGCTTTTCCCAAGGCGTAACCTATTAAAACTGATGTTTTACCTTCTCTCTGGTTGTTGAGCCACCACTGGTTGATATCATTAAAAACTTTTTGTTGTGCTTCCCATTTAAATATGGGGAGGCCATAGGTGGAATCGGATACTACCACATGGCACTTTATAGGCTCATAGGCCGTACTAATGCCATCATTTTCCAATTTGAAATCACCTGTTACTACCCAAACTTCTCCCTTATATTCCAAGCGTACCTGTGCTGCCCCCACCACGTGGCCCGATGGATGTAAGGAAATTTTCACCCCATTCATTATCAGTTCTTCCCCATAAGCTAGTCCCTGTACATTGATGTATTGGCCTAAGCTATACTTGAGTAGTGGCACCGTATCATGATGAGCCAAATAGTACCTATTGCCAATTCTGGCATGGTCAGCATGGGCATGCGTAATAATGGCCCTATCTACTGGCTTCCAAGGGTCAATATATACATCTGCCAACGGACAATAAATGCCACTGGAGGTAAAGTCTAATAGTTGGGTCATTCAGGGTGGGTAGAGGTTTGGTCATGGGATTATAACTTTCGTCACTTTCAATCTATTCTAATTTACCTATACCTAGGCTAATACGCAATCGGCGAAAATACTTATAGCCAGACTTGTTTTAGAAAGACTACCCTTTTTAATGCACTATAAATGCGGTATTTAGAAATGTGAGTAGAGAGGATGGATAGGTGTTTGCACTTATATGAGCCTTGCTAGCCCTTTGTAACCTTATTTTAATGATAAGCGTAAATCTTATGTGTTTTTTGATTAAATGTTTCTAATTAATCAAAACCTGTTTATGAAAATGTCATTAAATTTTGACGCTAGTGCAAAAACACTTTAAAAAGCGTTTTCCAGTGCCGTTTCTACCCGCTCTTCATTATACATGCCCTGAATTATTTTTGCATAGCGGGCCTCAATTTTATCTGGCTTCAATTTTAAGGTAGGCGTCATTTCCCGATTTTCAATAGAGAAGCTTTCGGGCAATATTTTGAAGTATTTAATTTTCATGTACGAAGCCAGTTTTTCATTGGCCCTGTCTATAATTTGCTGTACTCTTTCAACAATTACCGGATGTTCGGTCAATTCTTCCCAATCATCCCAAAGTATCTGTTCCTCTTTGGCAAGCTTGCCCAAGTAGTCTTTATTCAAGGTCACTAGTGCGGTGATATACTTACGTTTGTCGCCATGTATGTGGGCCGCTTCTATTAAACCGCCATTCACTAATAGGGACTGTATGGCAGCGGGTGCTATGTTTTTCCCACCAGCGGTAATGATGAGTTGTTTTTTGCGGCCAGTAATCTTCACCCAACCCTCAGCATCCATTTCGCCAAGGTCCCCAGTTTTAAAATAGCCATCTTTTGTGAATGCAGCGGCAGTTTCTTCGGGGCAATTGTAATACTGTTTGAATAGATTGGGCCCTTTTACTAGCAGTTCCCCATCTTCCGCTATTTTGATATCAATACCGGGTATTGCCTTGCCTACAGTACCAAACTTGAATTCTTCCACTTTATTGAAAGTATAAGGGGCCGTGCCTTCCGTAGCACCCCAGCCTTCCAAAATGAGTATGTCGAGGGCGAAAAAGAACTCGGCAATCTCTTGATTTAAAGGAGCCCCTCCACTTATAAAAAAGCGAATCCTTCCGCCAAACTTGTCTTTGATCTTTTTGAAAACCAGTTTGTTGGCAAGCTGGTAGCGAACAATCATTTTCTTAGGCACTGGCTTGCCCTGCAATTTATAAGTAGCGGCTTGTTTGCCCACCTTGAACGCCCAATTGAATATCATCCGCTTGATATTGGATGATGCGTTCAACTCCTGCTGGATGCGGGCATACATTTTTTCATAAACACGGGGTACCCCGGCAATGAAATCAGGCTTCACTTCTTTAAGATTATCTACAATCTTATCCATGCTTTCCGCATAGCCAATACTTTTGCCATTATACAACAGAATATAGTACCCGCCAATACGTTCCAAGGCATGTGCCAATGGTAGGAAGCTCAAGTTGCGCTCGATTTGCTGAAAGGCAGCAGGGCTGCATTTCAACATATTTTCGATAGTAATTAAATAATTAAAATGGCTGAGTACCACCCCTTTTGGCTGCCCTGTGGTGCCACTGGTATAAATAATAGTCAGTGTATCCTTGGGTTCCACGAGCTCGGATATTGACCGGATGTTTACTTCCTTTTCTCTCCAGGAATGGCCTTTGTTCACCAGTTGGTTAAATGATTCTATCCAACCATTACGTACAATGGCACTTCCTTCAAATACAAACACTTTTTTTACTGAAGGAATTTGTTCTTTAATGCGCAGTAATTTGTTTGCTTGCGCCTCATTCTCAACAAAAACAAACTTTGCCTGTAAGTCATTGATAATGTATGCGGTCTCGTCCTCCAAGCAAGTAGGGTAAACTGCTGAATTAATGGCACCAGCCAATAAGCAGCCTAAGTCAGCAAATACCCACTCGGCACGGGTATTGGAAATGATAGCAATCTTATCACGATACTGAAGACCCTCTTCCATGATGCCACAGGCCACGCTGAAGGCAATATCTTTCAGGGCATCATAACTGATGTGCTTATACGTGCCAAATTCCTTGCGCAGCACCGCCAAGGCTTTGCCTCTATTGTCTAATTGATGTAAAAGTGCAAGGTTTAAATTCTTGAAAGTCATGATCTATAGCTTGCTTCTTAACTTGAAATATACAAATTATTAACACACAAACAACATTTACTTAAGAATTGTGGAAAAATATTTTATTATATAAAAGGCTATCTTTATTATCCATGAACTTTAAGGATTACTTTTCCACCCAAGCCATTGATTATGCGAAGTATCGGCCTGATTACCCCGCAGCGCTTTTCGATTTCATATTTTCCAAAGTCCACCATCAGGGCAAAGCTTGGGATTGTGCTACGGGCAATGGACAGGTAGCCATTAAATTGGCAGAAAGATTTGAACAAGTAGTGGCTACCGATGCTAGCGAAAAGCAGATTGCCTCTGCTATGGCATACAAGAATGTAACGTATCAAGTAGTAGCTGCAGAACAAAGTGGTTTTGCAGACGAACTTTTTGATTTGATTACCGTGGGCCAAGCCTTACATTGGTTCCATTTTGATCAGTTTTTCACAGAGGTAAAAAGGGTTGCTAAGCCAGGCTGTTTCTTTATTGCCTTTGGTTATGGAGACAATTTTATTGAGCCTAATATTGATAAAGTAGTCCAGTGGTTTTCGAATGATTTGCTGGGCGGCTATTGGCCCAAAGAACGTCAATATATAGATGACAGTTACCTAACCATTCCTTTTCCGTTCAAGCAGGTAGAGATGCCAGCGATGTATATCAGCAAAAATTGGGATTTAGCCGATTTAATGGGGTATTTCAGCACTTGGTCAAGTACCAACTTGTATATCAAGCAAAATGGGAGTAACCCATTGCAGTTATTGTCGCCACGCTTGTTGGACGTCTGGGGTGAGCCCACACAGAAAAGGCTGGTACAATGGCCCCTGTTCGCATTGGCAGCCTATGTATAGCTTATGAGCCGCAATTGCTTTATTTTGCGGTATGCTTAGGCTGGCACATATCATCAATCCGGTACAGGCTCCTATTGGCTCAGAGCTGCAAATAGCCCAGCCCATTACTTTTCAAACTATGGTTGCCGCCCAAGCTTTTGCCAAAGGTATAGTGGATGTGGGGCTTTATACGGTTCAGTTTGAAGAAGACAAGCCCATGATTCCCCCAGGTTTTCAAATACTTCCCAATTTAGAGAGGTCGGTTTTGCAGGTCGGCAGTTTCCAGAATGAAAAGAAACTGCCCTTGCTGGGCGATATATTGGAAAGCCTATATAAAGCCTCCGATGCGGAATATCTCATTTACACCAATGTGGACATTGCGCTGATGCCTTTTTTTTATACCAGTATAGCCAGCTTAATTGCAGAGGGATATGATGCCTTTGCCATCAATAGAAGAAGGTTAAGCAGCAAGTACCAATCCACGGAAGATATTCCTTTAATGTATGCCGATATTGGCCGTCCGCATCCCGGGTTTGATTGCTTTGTTTTTAAAAAAAATCTGTATCCAAAGTTTTTGCTGGGCAATATTTGTATTGGCATACCCTTCATCGAGGCGACTATGATGTACAATTTAGCGGCACATGCCGAGCGATTTAGATTATTTGGCAATATGCATCTTACCATGCATATCGGTTTGGAGGTAATGCCGGCTCGTGATAAGGAATACTATTGGCACAACCGCAAGCAGTTTAACCAGTTGATTAAAGAGCTAAAGCCTAGCATAAAGTCAAAGAATTTACCTTATGCGGAGCAGATGTTGCTTGCGAAGATTCTTAAATGGGGGCTTAATCCCGGTACCTTCATTAAATTGAACATGGAAGTGGAAGGTAAAACTTGGTTGGAAAGGATGCGTTTCAGGATAAATGAGTTACGTTTCAGGATGTTGCAACGTTATTGAACGGATTTAGCATCTTCTTTAACTATCAAATTGTCAGATACTTGCAGACCCATAGCTAGCAAGGCCTGATAGTGGCTATAATCAAAATGTACTTTGATGCTATCCCGTTCCAATATTTGAGCTGCCGACCGTAACTGGCTTGCTGATGCAAAATAGTCTGCCTTATCCAACACAAAGCGTTTAAACTGCAAACCTTCTTGGTTGGGCATCAGTTTAAAGCCTAGTGATTGGTTGTATTGTTCGGCCACCGCGTTTCCGGTCATCACCTTTGCGTACAACTTATTTACAGGAAAGTACAGGAAAAAAGCATCTACCATGGAAAGTGATGCAAATACAGGAATTGGCGTACTTAAGTAATGGTCTTCATAGATAAACAAGCCAGCTTCTGCGGTTCCTGCCTGCCAATCTACATTGGAGGTATGGATAAGGCCAACGTACCGCTCATTGTACTTGATAAGAAAATAAAAGTCAGTAAGGGGGTTTAATTTAGCAAACCAAGCCTGTTGCATCTCAGGACTGATGTAGTCCCGGTATTCCATATAAGTATTTATCTTTTGCGAGTTACGCCATTGCCTCACCATTTCAATATGGTCGGCGTCCAGTGGTTCTAGCCATACCCCGTAACCTTCTATGGTCATTTTATCTTACTTCTTTCACAATATAATGCGGCGATCCACCTTTGGAGTACAGTCGGCTGATATATTCACCTATAATACCAAGGCAAAATAATATAATACTGGTAGAAAAGAAAATGGCCACAATTAGTGAGGTAAAGCCGAGTTCAACCGCATTGAACAGTTTGTCATAAACATAGTATAGGCTCATTGCAAAGCTGAAAATGGAAAAAATGAGGCCCATGTAGGTCATCAGCCTCAAGGGAATAATGGTATAATTCACTATGTAATTTAAGGCAAGCCCTATAAGTTTTATTGTGGAGTAGTTGGAACGTCCTTGTTGCCTTTCCCTATGTTCTACCTGGACATAGGAGATGCTATTGGTGTACCAACAAAGCACTTCATCCAACAACAAATACTTTTGGTTAAGCAACGTGAGATGGTCCGCCAAGTCTCTGGTAATTAACCTAAAGGAGGAGCCTTTGCCATTGGTACTGCCAAAATGTTTGAAAAGTACCATGAACAGTTTACTGCCAATGTTCCTTACAAGGCCATGTTTTTTCTGTGGATAAATACCATACACTAGGTCAGCTTCCGTTTGCTCATATTCATGAATGAGTTTCGGTATTTCTTCAGGAGGGGTCTGCAGGTCGTCATCTATGGTTACAATTAATTTGCCTGTGCTGTGATGTATACCGCAAAGTGTCGCATTGTGCTGTCCGGCATTCTTTTTTAAGCGGATAATTTTTAGCCTGTCCGGATTTTCCTTTTTTAACTGGCGCAATACCTGCCAGCTATTGTCGGTACTGCAATCGTCTACCATCACCAATTGGTATTCCGATTTTAGCCAATGGAATGTTTCGCCAATTCTGTGGGCCAGATTGGGAAGGGACTCCGCACTGTTGTAAACGGGTACTACTATTGAAGTATAGGGATACACAGGGTTAAATTATTGAAATTTATGGTGCAGGTTATGAATAGCGGGAAATATTTGCAAACAACCTGTTAATACCACGTCAAAAACATGCAGTATCCAACAGTCGATTTGTATAGGATACTATACAATAATGCTTTGGCCCTAAAAAGGTGATTTGATTGCAAATAATTGTTTATCAGTATTTTACAATAAACTACAACCGATGCCACTTATTAGGCACTTGCTTTGACTAGCTATTAGCAAATGAAAACGATGAAAAAGCTAACAACAATGTTTACACTAGTGCTGATAATGACCACGGTAACGGTTTTCGCACAGACTCAAAGCAAAGTTTCGGTTACTGATAGCACTCAAGGAAAAACCGCCACCACCCGTTCCGGAAAATTGGATGTTGGTAAAGGAAATACCACCGTACCTATGGTGGCTGCTAAACAAGCTCCAGTGGCGCAACAGCAGGAAACCAGCTCAACCAAAGTACAGACAAAAACCATGAGCAATGGGAAAGTAAGCCATGCTTCCACCAAAACCAAGGTGCACACAAAATCGCAAGTGCATGATAAAAAGAAGGTGGTACCTGCCAAAAGGAAGGGCAGCAAAAGCACAAAGTAACTTTTAGTTTTTTACTAGTCATGTTTGGTGGTTCGGGGGAGCTCTGGGGAGGGCTCCCCTCTTTTTTTTTGCCAAAGGATATTGTATTAATTTACGGAATCAAAGTTCGATATGCTAAAAAAGGTACTCCTCTCCATCACCATAGCGCTCATTGTACTGGTAGGTATAGTGCTATACCGTACTATTACTTTCAAAAGCAAGCAGTTGAAAGTAGCGGCCATTGAACGGATAGCCATTGATAGTAATAGTATCGATCGCTTTTCGCAGGCTATAAAAATTCCCACCATTTCTTACGATGATAGTACCCAATTCGATAGTACTTCCTTTCAAGGTTTTTTGGATTTATTAAGCCGCAACTACCCACTTACTGATTCATTGCTGCAGCGTGAAGTAATCAATGGATATAGCTTGCTGTACACTTGGAAGGGAACCGCGACCACGGCGAAGCCGATACTCTTGCTCGCACATATGGATGTGGTGCCTTTAGAAGCCGAAACTGCTGCCAAGTGGACACAACCTGCTTTCAGCGGAGCTGTAAAAGACGGTTACATTTGGGGCCGTGGTAGCTTAGATGATAAACTGAGCGTTATAGCATTACTAGAGGCTACCGAGCTATTGCTAAAGCAAGGTTACCAACCCAAAAGGACTATTTATCTAGCCTTTGGGCACGATGAGGAAGTAAGTGGAAAAAAAGGTGCTGCACAAATAGCTAGTATTCTTCAGCAAAGAGGTATAAAGGCCGAGTTTGCTTTGGATGAGGGCTTAGTTATTACGGATGGCATCGTTCCTGGGGTAGAGCCACCAGTTGGTCTCATAGGCTTAGCTGAAAAAGGTTTTCTTACGGTGGAATTAAAAACGGCCATCGATGGTGGTCACTCCTCTATGCCTGAAAGGGCTACCAACATAGGCGTATTGGCAGCAGCGGTAGCAAAATTGGAGCAGCATCCACTACCTGTTAAGATTTCGGGGGCCACGCAACAGTTTATCAACTATATAGGCCCTGAAATGCCGTTTGTGGAAAGAATGGCCTTTGCCAATATGTGGCTATTCAAGGGCTTGTTTGTTTCAGCCTTGGAAAAATCTGCCGCTGGTTCGGCTAGTATCCGTACCACAACTGCGCCTACCGTATTCAGGAGCGGTTTAAAAGAAAACTTACTGCCGTCGGAGGCAAGCGCATTGGTCAATTTTCGCATTATTCCAGGCGAAACCCCTGAAACGGTGCTGGACTATGTAAAGAAAACTATCGATGACCCTAGGGTGCAAGTTCACATTGCCAACTGGGCCGAAAAGCCTTCCCCCGTTTCAAGTGTGGACTCCGAGGGCTACAAGTCCATTGAAAAGACAATCCGCCAGTTGTGGCCTGAAACTATAGTTACCCCATCCCTGGTAGTAGGCGCTACCGATTCAAGACATTATGTTGAGGTTGCTGACAATATTTATCGATTTCAACCCATTAAGTTGAAACAAGAGGACATGGCTCGTCTGCATGGCATTAATGAACGAATCAGTGTGGCAGACTATAAAGAGGCCATCAATTTTTATTACCAACTCATTAAAAATACAAATCTGTAAAAGTGCGTTCCAAGAGCATTTTTACTACAATTTGATCAATAGGGAAAGTAAATAGGGCAGGGGAGAGTTTGTCCAATCTAATCCATCGGAAGCGGTGGGTTGCACCATGCTTGAAATCATAGGGCTCTTGAGCGGCATCTAACAAATGAAGATCAGTGCTTTTTATCGTATAGTAAATGCTCAGTAATTGGTCAGCCTTATTGAATGCACTTTGCTGGAAAAAATCGGTGGTGTAAAAATGCGATGCTATGCTAACTTCAATGCTGGCTTCTTCCCTCATTTCCCGCTTTAGGCAATCGTGTGTGCCTTCGCCAAACTCCAAGCCGCCACCAGGAAACTTAGTTGTATTTTGTCCTAAAATCAGCTCATCTATTACTAGTAGGTTTCCTTTATGAAGCAGCAAGCCATATACCCTGATATTGAAACGCTGAATGTCCATACTACCCTGTTTTGATGAATTTTAGTTTTAGGCCAAAGCTATGCGGAACACTTTTATCTTTACAGCGTTAATAGTCGCAAATAATAGATATGAGCGTAATAGCTACTACTGATAGTGATTTTAAAACCGCATTGGAAAGCAATGCAAAGGTAATTGTTAAATATTATGCCGACTGGTGCGGTAGCTGCAAATTGTTTGCTCCCAAATATAAGCGCCTATCTGACGACGAGCGCTTCCAAGGCATTACTTTTTTGGCAATCAATGCCGAGAAAAACCCTGATGCGAGGAAGTTGGCCGGAGTAGATACCCTACCATATTTTGCCGTTTTCAAAAGCGGTGAGTTGGTGGCGGGGGGCAGTGCCAGTAAGGAAGATTATGTGGTGGGCCTTTTGCAAAAATTGAATTAGATGAAGATTCCTGCCATCAAAAAATTGGTCGAAAATTATTCCCCTGAGCAATTGTATGCAGCAGAACATGCCTTAATGAATGAGGAGCCTTTGCCAATTGAAATAGAAGGTGATGACGAGGGCGAACAATTGACCCACATATTGGCCGCAATATGGGTGATTGGGGATATGCAACTCAATACCTGCGATTTTCGTAGCTCTATCCGCAGGTATGGCGAAATGGTGCGCAATTCCATCAACTAATTGAGCTTAGCTATAAATTGTGTGATACTATTGATTACTGCTGCCTTGTCGCTCTTTACATAAGCACTGGTAAGCACGTGGTTACCATCGGCAATAGGATATTTTTGCTTGATTCCCGATTCGAATGCATCAAAGGCATTTAGCATGGCTTTTACACTTGCGGTAGGGTCTTGGTGTTTTTCATCTTTGTAATAATACAACATGGCAACGGGGGCCTTCACTTTTTTATAATAGGTTCGCCCTGCCGCATATTTTCTTAGGTTCTCCAAGGAATACAGGGCATTGTAGCGCTGTACTTTTGAATACCAATAGTTATCATAGCCATCCATTCTTTGGCTTTCCCATAGGCTGTCGCGCTTAAAGGTGCGGTCAGGCCCATCGAGGAGCTTTACCAAGCCTAACATGCCGGGTATTTTTAGGGCCTTGCCTTCCGTGCCCGCATAATCATAAAAGGGGGAACATAGTACTAAGCCATCTACCATGTCAGGGTAATTTGCCGCAAGGTAGGTGGCAATCAATCCGCCCATACTGGTACCTATGATGATTACCTTCTCGCCCTGTGTTTGCATCATGCGCAGTGCATCCGTAGCACAATCCAAAAATTCGTTAAACTTTGCCTGGGCATGGTCATCAGGATTGGTGCCGTGGCCGGGCAGGCGCAAATAATAGGTGTTTGCTTGATACAGTTTTGCTAAACTGTCCACCACCATTTCGCCTTCACCCCTGCTTGCAGTAAAGCCATGAATGTATAGGAATGCTAGGGGTGTTTTTCCCTCGCTAAAACGTAGCCATTTTTCCTCATTATTGGTCCTTGCTCCATGTTGTTGACTAGTAAGGAGTTGTTGTCGATAAAATGTCTCGAAATTGTCGGGCAAAGGCCTTTCCACATATTGGTAACTAGGCGGAAGGGACGCAATGGCGAATGCGGCACCTATTACTAACAAGATGGCCAAAAACCAATAGCGTTTTTTCATAATAGAGGTATTGGAAAGGATTTGCTATGTTTGTTAGCACCCTAATATACTAATAAATGGAAACTGTTCGCTGCACTTGGGCGCGCAAAACAAAGGAAGAGGCTGAATATCATGATACTGAATGGGGCGTGCCGGTACATGATGATAGGAAGTTGTTTGAATTTTTGGTGCTCGATGCCTTTCAGGCAGGATTAAGCTGGCTTACCATTCTTCGTAAACGGGAAAACTTCAGAAAGGCTTTTGATGATTTCGATTACCAAAAGATAGCCCGTTACGATGAAGCTAAAATACAGAGCCTGCTGCAAGATGAGGGCATCATCCGTAATCGACTGAAAGTATATGGCACGGTTACCAATGCACAACAGTTTATCAAAGTGCAGGAAGAGTTTGGCAGTTTCGATACCTTTATTTGGCAATTTACTGACGGTAAGACCTTGCAAAACCAAAGGGCTGGTATAAAAGATATCCCCCCACGTACTGATGCATCCGATGCCATGAGCAAAGCACTCGGCAAAAGGGGCTTTAAATTTGTGGGTTCTACCATTTGCTATGCTTTTATGCAAGCAGCAGGTATGGTGAACGACCATGAAATCGGGTGTTTTCGGCATAAGGAAGTTTTAAAATTGGCAGGAAATTGAGCCTATATCCACGACTGATACTAAAGCCCGGTAAGGAATCGTCCGTGGAAAGGCGGCATCCTTGGATTTTTTCGGGTGCTCTAAAAACCATCGATGAAAATTTGGCCGATGGCGAGATAGTGGAGGTGTACAGCAATCAAGGCAAGTATCTAGCCACTGGGCATTTTCAGCAGGGCAGCATTATGGTAAGGGTGTTAAGCTTTGAGCAAATGCCCATTGATGAGACATTTTGGGAGAAGAGGCTAAAGACAGCCTTAAAGTATCGTGAGTCCATAGGCTTGCTGAAAAACAAAGGAACAAACGCCTACCGTTTGGTTAATGCGGAAGGGGATTGCCTACCAGGCTTGGTTATAGATATATATAATGGTACGGCAGTATTGCAAGCGCATAGTGCGGGCATGGAAAGGACAAAGGAGTCCATTGCACAAGCCTTGGTGAATGTGTTGGGCGAAGGGGTACAAGCCATTTATAGTAAGCATCCCGCTAAGGAGCACGCTGGTGGTGACGGATACCTATGGGGAAAACCTTTGTATGACACAGTTTTAGAAAACGGTAACACGTTTTTCATTAACTGGGAAGAAGGTCAAAAGACGGGTTTTTTCTTGGACCAAAGGGAAAATAGGCAACTGCTCGCTAAGTATGCAAAAGGTAAAGACGTACTGAATGCCTTTTGCTATTCGGGGGGCTTTTCCGTATATGCCCTAAAAGCAGGTGCGCGCAGTGTATGGTCAGTTGATAGTTCGAAAAAGGCCATAGATTGGACTGAGCGGAATATTGGCTTGAACAATATTGATGTTTCCCGACACAAGGCAGTGGTAAGCGATGTGCAGGAGTTTTTAAAGCAAACGAAGCAGGAATTCGAAGTGATGGTGTTGGACCCGCCCGCATACGCCAAGCACCTTTCGGCCCGCCACCAAGCCGTGCAGGGCTATAAACGCTTGAATGTAATGGGCCTGTCCAAAGTTAAGAAAGGGGGTATTTTGTTCACCTTTTCCTGCTCACAGGTAGTAGACGCGGAACTGTTTAGCAATACGATTATGTCTGCGGCAATAGAGGCCAATAGAAATATTCGTATCATGCACCGTCTTGGCCAGCCCGCTGACCATGCTGTAAACATTTTTCATCCGGAGGGGAGTTATCTCAAAGGATTGGTGCTGTATGTTGAATAGCAAAGTGGAATTGGCAGAATGTGTTTATAAATATGTGTAAAAGTGATTTTGTTAATTGATTGGAAACCCGCAATTTTGCATCGTTCCAAAGGAATTTACCTGTATTGAAAATATTTTTACGAAAAAATTTCATCATCTCATAAAAAACTATTTAACTTCGCACCTAAATTCAAAAGAAAATGAAAACAAACTTGCTTAGCAAAACCTTATTCGCATTCTTCGTTGTTGGTATCATGGCTGCTTGCGGCGGCGGTGCTGGTGAAACTACCGAGCCAGCTGCTGACACTACAGCTACACAAACTGAAGCCCCAGCTGTTGAAACTCCAGCTCCAGTTGACACAACTGCTGCTGTTGACACAACTGCTGCTGATACTACTAAGAAGTAATCAGTAACTGCGAAATGAAAAAAAGGCTGCCTGTTATCAGGCGGCCTTTTTAGCTTTACACCATGCAGTACTTTTTTGTAACAGGAAGCAATAGGGGTTTAGGAAAGGCTCTGGTAGATGCTTTGCTGGCTTTGCCGCAAGCACAGGTCTTTGGTATCAGCAGGAAAGCGGAAACGCCTGCGCCCAATTTCCATCCCATTCGGCTTGATTTGACCGACACGGAAGCTACAGCCAATTTTCAATTTCCAAACATTGAGCAAGCTGATAAATTGGTCCTTATCAATAATGCCGGCCAATTAGGGGAGGTGAGCCATCTGGGTAACCAACAACCAGACAATTTCGCCAATGTACTCAAGGTAAATTTGATAGCCCCAGGTATCCTGGTGAATGCTTTTATCAATAAGTACAAAAGTTTGAAAGCTGAAAAGTTGATTATCAATATCACTTCCGGTGCTGCCAATAGTCCTTATGATGGGTGGTCGGCCTACTGTAGTTCAAAAGCTGGTCTAGATATGCTTACTAAAGTGGCGGCGGAAGAACAGGTAATTAGCAAGTTGCCTTACCCATTTATAATATTGGGTATAGCCCCTGGTGTGGTAGATACAGGTATGCAGGCCCAGCTTAGGGTAACCGACCACAGCCAATTTAGCAGGGGCGACAAATTCCATGAGCTGTATAGGGAGGGGAAACTATATGCCCCTGAAGCAGTTGCCCAAAAGCTAAAGGATATTATACTGAACCCCGCTCAGGTTAAAGAAACTATTAGTAGGATACAGCTTTAAAATGCTAAGAAACCAATACCAAGCCTTATCTGGCCATAGTTTGCGTTTGTTAATGCCTGAATGCCCCGTTCTTCAACACTATCATCGGCACCTACACCCCGAAAAGAGGGTATAGCACAATCAACAGCATAGTTGAGTACTATTCTATTTCCCACTATGAATTGCCTACCTAGACCCACATGGATAGCCACATCATAATAACGGGAAAAATCCACATCTGGCAATTTGAGTTCGTTCAAGTTGTCTGCCAAACTTGGCCTAATACTATTAAACGATAAGCCGGTTAAAAAGTATAATCCTCTGGGAGCAATATGCCCTAAACCGCTAAGAAAGAATTTTGAATCAAATCTTACCGTATGGACAGTTGCATAACCTACTTCATCATAATCTATATCATTATACCTAAATCCATCAAATTCACGATAATAACCTGAATAAAGGGTTTTATACTTTCCATAACCGTAAGAAAGCCCTAATACAATTGATTTACTGATGGTGTATTCTACCCCGGCATTATGGTCAATATCAAAAATACTACTCCCTTTATTGCCTATGGTTAGGATATTAGGCTGTATGTCAAAATCATACTTAATGTAAAATTTTTTGCCCATGAAACCTGGCACTTGTCCATAGCTAGATATGCTAATGCACAGTAATAGAAACAATATTGGTTGCCTTGTCATTTTTTGGTTTTGTGCTTAATCTGGTTGAAAGTAAAATATAAGTGGGAGGCAAGTAAGGCTTTTCTATCCTTTTCTACTATTTTTTGATATTCAGCCATTAGCAATTTATTTTCTTCCATATCAAATACTAAAGAATAATAATAGGTGGCCTTCCTGCTTTGAATCATAAAAGGCATCGTAACAGGTAAAATAGGAGCATACACACAAGTCGTAATCACTAAAAAAAAGTTAG
Source organism: Chitinophagales bacterium (assembly GCA_033762815.1). Taxonomy (GTDB): domain Bacteria; phylum Bacteroidota; class Bacteroidia; order Chitinophagales; family CAIOSU01; genus JANRLF01. The sequence continues at coordinate 266,095 of JANRLF010000001.1, forward strand.
TCTTCATTTTCCTTGCTGCTATCACGCCATTCCACATCATATAGCGAGTGCCATACTTTTTTCTTAGGTAATCTAAATCTGCCTTATCAATTACGGAGAAAAACATGCTGTCTTCATGGGTTACCTGTTCATCAAGCCATTCGTTCAATATTGATAAATCATTAAAAGTGTTTACATCACCCGGTTTCAAATCATTGCTGCTGATTACCGATACATCCAAGTTGGCTGTTTGGGCACTTTTGTCAATAAGTTGTAGGTATTCCCTAGCTGCCTTTTCACTTTCATTGTACTCTATCCCTTTTCCGCTACGCATATCTATTTTCAGATAGACAGGGTCAATCATTGCTACTTTGTCGATACCTAGGGACAAACCCTTTTTCTGAATTTGTTTTTGTTGTTTTCGCTGCTCGTTATATGAGAGCGATTTTTTGGTTTTGTCCTTATTACTTTCTGAATAAAGACTCTGATACGTCTTTTCAAAATCCTTGTCCTGGAATAAATCTACTAGGGCATAGAAATAATAGTTGCTTTTGGAAGAGGTCTTTTTCTTCTTCTTTTTCAGTTTTGAATATTTTGATTCTTCCTCATCTTTTACTTTTTCCTCTTCTTTTACCAATTCATTCATTTGAAGCGAATCCACCGTGGTTTTAGGTGTTCTGGAAAAATCTTTCGGATTTACGTGCAGTTTTACGGCTAATTGTTCCAATAATTGCTTGCTGGTCTGTTGGATATCAAGATCATTGGGATACTGTTGTTTTAGTTTCCAAGCATAATGTAGCGCAATTGCATTCAGCTCCTTTTTGATTTCCTTTAACTGATCCATTAAGTAGAATAGTTGTTGTGATTCTCCCTTAATGTCATGATAGTTATAATGTACGCTATAGAATTCCCCTTCATTATTATATACGGTAAGGGCAAGCAATGCTTTTGCGATATTCTTTTTAAGGAAAATGTTATCGGGGTATTTTTTTAAGAGCAGATAAGAGTTGTAGATAGCATGTTCATAGTTCATTTCAGTGAGATAAATGCGGCTGCATTCAAACCTACATAAGTCCCTTACTTTCTTAAACTCTACCTCCGAAACAATGAAATCTACTCTATTCGCATTAGGCAAACTATCGTAAAGCGGATGCAAATTGATCCTTCTTTCGGGCACGCTGGGGTGTGAATCGTATGCTTCTTCTTCCCCCTCATCATCCTCTTCCCCTTCTTCAGTGTCCTCTTCTTCATCGGAGGCTTTTCTTTCCTCTTCGTCAGCATCCTTCTTTTTCTCAAAGTAAGATTTTGGGAAGACCAGATTTTCCGATTCAAAAAAGCTTTTGTCAAATGGTACTTCATCGAAGGGCATATCCGCATATTCCAATACATCAAATGCACCCTCGATAGCTTTTAGGCTATAGGTTGTTTTTACAAACCGCTCCAAGCCCAGTTCATCAGCAACTGTTTCCAATTCTTTGGAGTAATTGCTTTTTGCCAACAGTCGGTCATCAAGTGAAAAATCCTTGTAAATACCTTTGCTTTGTTGGATTTTGGAGCTATTCACATACATGTCCATAGCGTGACCTTTTACATAATGGCTTACTTCATGGCTCAATACAAAGGCTAGTTGCGCCTCGTTTTCCAATTGAGCAAGCAGCCCCACGTTTACTAGGATAATACCATTATCGGTTGCGAAAGCATTTACAGCGGCTGATTTTACTGCATATATTTTGATTTTACTTTTTAGTTCGGGTTCATCTTTCAGCAAGTTTTGCATTACGCTGTTCAAGTAATTCGATACAGGATCATTAAACAACACTTTACCACTAAGCAGCAGCTTATTAAGGATGTAATTACTGGAAACCAAAAATTCCTTTTTGCTTTTCTTATCCAATTTGTTTTGTTCTTCGGCAATGCGGTACTGCAAATCAGCTACTTTTTCATAACTGGGGGTTATAAAATCCAAAGGAATACTGCCGGCAGCTTTTAGGGGGGTATAATCAGTAGGGGTTACTTGGCCATAGATGCTGCAAAAGCCCAAAAGCAGGGCAGCGATTAATGCAAAATGTTTCATGGAAAAGATAGGATATTGCCCTTATTTGGAATAAATGATTTCGACGGCAAAAGTAATAGAAAGTTACTAATCCCATAGTTTTTTTGAACAATTTTACAGGGAGAATGCCCTAGTTCTTAGAGTTTGTAGATTATGAAGCAAGAGCATGATTAACCGTTATTATCTCTATTAGGAATATGAGTTCGGCTACAATCCGTTGTTATCCTTATCGATTGCAGTTTCGTAGGCCTTTTCGGATTGCGGCCGGTTCGCGAACCCATACCGACAGCATATACGTAAGCATTGAGCAATATGGCAAGATAGGTTATGGCGAGGCAGCTTTGCCTCCCTACTTGCAGGAAAACACCCTATCGGTAATGGCGGCAATTGCCAGGGTTAAAAACTCAATAAGCATCCAAACATCTGATGAACCGCCTATAAAAACCATTCATGCAATAAAGGCACTGCTCGGCGACCAACCTGCAGCGATTGCGGCTTTGGAACTTGCCATGTGGGATTTGCATGGGCAGCTAGTGCACCAGCCTTTATACCAGTGCTTGGGCATAGAGCAAGTAATACCCGTACAAAGTACTTATACTATAGGTATTGGCGATGAGTCGGATATTCGTCAATCGGTAGCTGATGCCCACCATTTTGCCTTGCTTAAACTGAAACTGGGCAGTTCTGACGATAAAAAGGCAGTCAAGACATTGAAACAATTTACCGATAAACCTTTTTGTGTGGATGTCAACCAAGGCTGGAACGACTGGCGGCAAGCATCGGATATGGCATTTTGGCTGCATGAACAAGGTGCTTTCTTATTGGAACAACCACTGCCTAAGCATAGGTTGGATGATATTGCCCGCATTGCCGAAAATAGCCCCATACCCATTATACTTGATGAAAGCGTGAGGCGGTTTAGCGACATAAGAACAGTCTACGGCGCTTGCCAAGGTATCAATATCAAACTAATGAAGAGCGGGGGAGTAGTGGAAGCAAAGCAGATGATTGCACTTGCCCGTGAATTGGGTATGAAAGTACTAGTAGGCTGTATGTCCGAATCCTCATGTGCCGTAAGCGCGGCCGCGCATTTGAGTGGGTTATGTGACTGGGCCGATTTGGATGGGCCTTATTTAATTGTCAATGACCCTTTTGATGGTGTTAAAATTGATAAGGGATATATCCATTTACCTAATAAAAATGGAATTGGCATTGAATTAAGAGGAAAGTTGGAAGCAACTTCCCAATAACTATTTATATTTATCGCATATTTAAGCTTATGTCACAGTCAGTTAAGAATATTTACGTAGTAGATGATGATGCCATGCTGAGCACCATGTTAATCGATTTTCTACATACCAAAGGTTATAATCCGCAAGCCTGCGGTACAGGTGAAGAATGTTTGGGCAAATTGGCCGGCAATCAAGGGCTAAACATTGTCGTGCTCGATTATTACCTAAACTCTGTGTCGAAAAATGCAGCAAACGGACTGCAGATTTTAGAGGCCATACATGAATTGGACCCCGATGCACATGTTATTATGCTTTCCAGCCAAGAAAGTTATGGTATCGCTGCCCGCACTATTCAGAAAGGGGCGGAAAGGTATGTACTGAAGGGCAACCCAAATGCCTTTCAGGAAATTGCGGAAATGATAGATGAACTGTAAAGAAAAGTTACCGCAAGCGTTTTTGACATTCCCCTCGAAAAAAAAACTTGACTTTTGAAAAAGTCCCCACTATATTACCTCTAGTCAATCACGCTTGCGGCGTCCTTACTGCTCACACAAATTATTACGGACGCAGCATAATATAGTTGCGGCCGTATAAGTTAGTAACAACGAAAACGAGCTTGCTTATGTGGAAACGTGGAATCTTGGGAATTTGTTTGGCAATGGCTTTCAGCTTGTTGTGCTCATTTACCTATGTGGAAAAATATTACGGTGCAGCCCAATCTTATGAAGAAGGGGTTTCCGTTCTACCACTGCCCAATGGCAATTACTTGGTTTCAGGTGCTTACAACAACACGGGCAACCTTGCCAACTGGAAAGGTTACCTGCTGTTGTTGGATGCCCAAGGCGATACCCTTTGGGCGCAACGCGACCTGCCTGTGAACGGCAAGATTCGTCCTACAAGTGACGATAACTTCATTTTTGCCGGGGGCAATACTGCTGCCCAAGCCTATGATACCATTTACATTAGCAAAGCAACCCAGCAGGGCCAACCTATCTGGAGCAAGCAGTTCATGATAGGGCCTTGTAAGAATACGGTGACTGATGTATTGCCCATAGCCGACGGATACTTGATAAGCGGTTTCTTTGCCACCAAAATAGCTGCCAGCCCCACATACGATGCTTTTGTAATGAAGTTGAACCTAACTGGGGACATTGTTTGGCAACAAACAGTTGGCGGAGACTTTACCGAACAATTGCACAGCGTAAAGGTATTGCCCAATGGTCAAGTGGTGGCACTAGGTTGGACCAATAGCGACAATTCTACCAATAATGTCGATTATCTTTTGGTGAAGTTGGAAGCAGATGGTACACCGGTATGGCGCAAGCGTTTCGGTAACGAGTACCATAATTACGGCTATGGCTTGGAAGTAACCAATGACGGCAGAATGGTTACTCTCGGATATACTTCCCACATGGAATTCACGAAATTGGACAGCAGCGGTAAAATTCTTTGGGAAAAAACTTATGGCTCTACCGGGGGTAGTACATATTTCAAAGTAGCCAATACCATGGATGGTGGCTTTGCCCTGTTGGGTACCGAAATGGTGGGCTCCCAATCACAAGCGGTGTTTATGAAAATCAAGCAGAATGGAGAGGTCTTTTGGAAGAAGAGCTGGAATGCTCGCTTGCGCGAATTTCAGGAAAAGGCTGACGGCAGTTTTGTATTGACTGGTTATGCATCCTACTTACCTGATGTGGTAGTGATTATGATGGATAGTACCCTTTTGCCTGCACCAATGCCCACTATTACCAAGCCCGATATGTTAGCCAGCGTTCCTGATAGCGCCGCTTCACTTGCAGCACCTGAAGAGGATGAGGATGCCGCCGCCCAGCAATTGTTGGATAGCTTGGGTATCTCCACTGCGGTTGACGAACAGGCTTTGGAAACAAAATATGGTAGCGTGAAAACTTATCCGAATCCTGCCGACAATGAGGTGTTCATTGAATATCCCAATGCTGATAACCGTGAATTCTCCATACAAGTGTTTGCGATGAACGGTGCCACTGTACGTTATGCAGACCACTTAGTGGGGGACAAGATAACCATAGAGCGCGGCGACCTAGCTAAAGGCATGTACACCTACAAACTGAGCGACGGCCGAAACACCTATATCGGCAAGATTTTGTTCAGGTAATTATTGTCGTTGTTCCATTCTAAGAAAGCTCTTTTGCCATAAAGGGTTTTTTTACTACATATGACAAATCTCAAGGAGGTATTTCACGAAACGTGAAAAAAAGAGCAGAATTTCACAAAACATGAAATGAAGGCCTCTATCGCTCACTTTGGAAAGAATAGTCAATTCCTGACTATCTTTGATGCCAGAAATTACCGTTATATGAGCAAGTATTATGCATCCTTATTGCTTTGGGCAATGTTCCTTCCAATCGGCTTGTATGCCCAATGTACCTTGGCTATTGATTCAATTCGTACTACCAATGTCACCTGCAATGGATTGAGCAATGGTAGTGCCACGGTATTTGCCAGTGGTGCGCAAGGCACGATCAGTTTCTCAAACGGAGCGACCACGGTAGTGTCTCCCAGCCAACCATTCTCTTCCAGCACGGCCATTGCCAATGGCAGTAGTACATTGGCAAAGTGGTGGTCGCCCAATACCTGTACTGGTGGTGCTTATTTTCAATATTCAGCAGCTCAAGGCTGTCCCGCTGGTTCTGCAGTAATAACAGGCACCTCGAGCGGTTACGTGGGCTGTTTTTTACGGTCGCCACAGTTGAATATGAATGGCATTGACCATGTAACTATCACTTTTGATTTGACACATCCCTTGCGGGCAACGGATTATATCCGTTTCTATGTTTGGGTAAATGGGGGCTATACCAGTGTGCCAACCACCATAAATGGTACCACAGCTACCAATCTATATTTTACGCAAGCTAGAAGTTGTGCCGCAATGATGGTAACATTGGATTTATCAGCAGTACCTATCAATAACCGCAGCGATTTTTTGTTTTACATTGAACCCAACTGTGGCACCAGTTTTTGCAACAGCTTTACTGCAACTGTTGACAATATAGAAATCTCTAGTGGTGCACCTAGCCAAAGTAGTAGCACCTTTTCAGGCTTGGCGGCAGGTAATTATGCCTTTACCGTAAGTGACACTGCCGGCTGTACGGCTTCTTTACCAGTTACTATTAGCCAACCAGCGTTGCTAAGTGCTAGTACCAATGCTACGAATGTTAGTTGTTTTGGGCTTTGCAATGGTAGTGCCACTGTTACCCCTGCGGGCGGTACAAGTGGTTATACCTACAGATGGAACACCAACCCTCAGCAAACTACCCAAACAGCTGTTAACTTATGTACAGGTAGCTATATAGTAACGGTTACTGATGCCAATAACTGTACTACTACTGCAACGCGTTCTGTAACGCAGCCTACCCAACTGGCTGCAACGGTAAACACTACCCCTGAAAGTGCCATCGGTAGCTGCAATGGCACTGCCTCAGTAACGGTAAGTGGCGGCACGCCCAACTATCTTTATGCTTGGAGCACTAGCCCCACCCAAACCACTAATAACATTGGCAATTTATGTGCTAACACTTACTGTGTAACAGTAAGCGATGGGAATGGATGTTCTGCTACAGCTTGCAATAGCGTAACTTCTCCATCATGTGCAGGTTTCGGATTTACAAATGTGATCAATTCACCGCCTAGTTGCAACGGTTTGAGCGATGGCAGCATCACTGTGGCAGTAACTGGTGGCACTGGCCCCTACCAATATGCTTTGAACAATGGCAGTTATCAGTCTTCCGCTAATTTTTCAGGCTTGGCCGCAGGTAGCTATACAGTTAAGGCAAGGGATAACTCGGGCTGTGTCATTACTTATTCCCCGCAGGTAGTATTAACCGCACCTGCTAGTTTAAGTGTTATTGTAAATGTTATCAACGATATCTCTTGTTTCAATCTTTGTGATGGAAGCGCAGTGGCCATTGCAACAGGCGGAACAAATCCTTACACTTATACTTGGAGCAATAATGCTAATAATGATACCATTCAGCAATTGTGCGCAGGTGCATATACGGTAACGGTGTTGGATGCCAATAACTGTTCAGCCACTACGGTGGCAAACATTAACCAGCCACCACTGCTTTCTATAGCGATTACCACAACTGATGCTTCTTCCATAGCTGCTTGTGATGGTAGTGCTACAGCCAATGTGAGTGGCGGGATTTCACCCTATTCTTACATTTGGTCTAACGGTGCAGTCACAGCCTCAATCAATAGTTTATGCGTAGGTCAATATTGCTTAACTGTAACAGATAATCAAGGTTGTGAAGCTATTAACTGTGGTGCTGTTAATGCACAAGGGGGTAACAACTGTGCCTCATTGGCAATTGATAGTGTGATATACAATAATGCCAATTGCAGCGGGACCGTGCAAAGTGGTATATTGGTCATTGCTAGTGGTGGGAATGGCTCTCTGGAATATTCTATCAATAACGGCAGTAGCTATCAAAATACCCCTTTGTTCAATGGCATGTCAGCTGGTTCGTACTACATTCAGGTTCGCGACGATAGTAATTGTATCGCCAATTTTGTGGGCAATCCAGTAGTTATAAGCTCGCCTGTTAGTTTGTCTCCTACAATTTACCAGCAAGGCGATACTTTAAGTACGGATACTTATGCTGCCTATGCTTGGTACTACAATGGTAGTTCCACTGCTGTTTCTACCTCACAGTCGTATGTGGCATCTGCAACGGGTAACTATACTTTAACTGTTACGGATATTAATGGCTGTACAGGTAGTGCCGGCCCACTCTATGTATCCGTTACAGGTATTGATGACATTGCCCAAATTAGCTATAGTATTCAACCCAATCCTTTCAAAGATGTTTTACAGATTGTTTTTGAAGGAACAAATACTTTCGTACAAGCAGAGCTATACGATATACAGGGCCAGCGTTTGCGGCAAATTGTTTCTTATGAAAAGCTGGTATCATTGCCAACTAACGAACTTGCAGCCGGCATATACCTGTTGCGCCTAAATATCAATGGATATAGCCTATATAAACAAGTTGTAAAGCAGTAGCATCTATTGCTTTACCAGCTTTTTTATAGTGGTTCTTCCTTCGTGCTCCAGCCTAACAAAGTAGATACCGCTTGCTAAGCTGTTTGTTGCAATCCGCAGTAACTGGTTTGGGGCGGTCTCCGAACTGATTAGCGTTTCTCCTAAGGCATTCATAATGTTTACCCTAGCCGCAATATCTGTAAGTAGGAATAATTGTTCATTCACCGGATTGGGATAAATGGCCGCATTGAAGCCTTCAGCAAGCGATACACCTGTGCCCAGCACCGTTACCGAATCGGCAAAAGTTACCGTATCACAACCATTTGCAACGGTCAATATGACCTCGTATGTGCCATTGGCGGCGTAAGTATGGCTGGGGCTGGATTGGGTTGATGTGTCTCCATCACCAAAACTCCAAAGGTAGGTGGCTGCATATTGGGAGATATCATTGAAGCTGACGTTTAGGTCATTAGTGTTGTAACTGAAACTTGCTATAGGCAAAGGCAATGCCTCGACATAGGTGCTACTGCTATCGATACAGCCCGAAGAAAGGGTTACCGTCAAAGAAGCTTCTCCAGTAAATGGTGCGCTGATGAAAACGGTGGTCAATTGGTCGCCGGTGCTCCATTCGTATTGGCCAAAGCCAGCAGTGCCATCCAGTATCACCGTATCGCAAGCAATAGCAGTATCGGGCAGATTGATTACCGGTAAAGGATTGATTTCTACAAAAGCAGTATCGCTAGCTATGCATCCGTTATTGTCAGTCGTAGTTACACTATATTCTCCTGTAATAGTCACCGCTAAACTTGGCAAACTACTGCCCCCTGTCCACTGGTAGCTGGCAAAACTTGATCCGGGGCTTAGGCTAATGTTTTGGTTACTACAGGCAAAGGTATCTTTCAATACAGGTACGATGGGGTTGAAAACATCTACTAGAAGAGAAACAGTATCGCTATTACCACATTGGCCCATATTATATGCGCTAACGGTAAATGTGCCCGCGCTATCCCATACTATGGCAGCACCAGCCCCAACTGGCACAACCGCCGCTCCACCTGTTGCAGTCCACTGGGGCGTACCACTAGGTGATGAGAAAGTTACTTGCTCATCCACACAGATTATAGTGTCGCCTACTATAGCGTTTGGCGGTGCCGTTATGTTGTTCACGGTTACTGACAAAGATGATGAAGGGCCATTTCCGCAACCATTGGAGGGCGTTACCGAAATGGCTTGATTACCTGCGTTTGTCCACACCACGGTAATGCTATTTCCTATTTGGGTAAAAGTGCCCCCCGCAACCGTCCAAGTATAAGTTATACCGCTTGTATTAGTTACGGCATATGCATTGGTATCGCCTACACAAACGGTAGCACTACCACTGATACTGCCTGCGCTAGTTGGTAAATTGTTTTGCGTACCAACTACAAGGGTTGTGCTGGCACTGCATCCATTGGCATCTATTACGGTACCACCATAACTGCCAGCACATAATCCTGCTATGCTTTGACCGGTGGCACCATTACTCCAAAGGTAATTGTAAGGTGGGGTTCCCCCCTGTATGGTAGCACTGCCGGTACCATCACAGGCTCCACAACTGGTATTTGTAGGGGTAACGGTGATGCTCAATGTATCAGGCTCAGCAATTGATTGCGGGGCGATGACAGAACACCCGTTGTCATCGGTAACTGTTAAGGTATAACTGCCTGCACATAGGTTGTTCCAATTGGTGCCCGTAAGCCCCCCAGTGCCGTTGTATGTATAAGGTGGGGAGCCCCCAACTGCTGACCATGTAAACGAACCATCACAAGCACCAGCACAGCTCACATCGCTGAAACTTAGCAAATTAATGATTACCGCTGTTGGTTGTGTAATGGTTCTCGAAGCCGAAATGCTACATCCATTGGCATCTGTAACCGTGACGGAATAGTTGCTCGCGCAAAGATTAGACAAATTGGCCCCAGAAGGGCTATAAGTGTAAGGTGGATTACCTCCGCTAGCAGACCAAGTTATGCTTCCATCGCACAAGCCATTGCAGGATACATTGTTTACATTGGCATTAAGCGATAATGCTGTGGGTTCTGTTACTGTAAAGCTGGCACTGCCCGTACAGCCGTTGGCATCAGTTGCCACCACACTATAAGTACCCGCTGAAAGTCCGGAGATATCCTCTGTAGTTTCGTTGTTTGACCATAAGAAAGTATAAGGGCCTGCACCACCTGAAGGACTAATGTTCACTGAGCCGTTGGTACCCGCATTACAAGTAGCATTACCTACGGTACCGTTCACACTAATAGAGGGGCAACCCGCAGATTGAGAGAAGCTAAAACTATTGGTATGGATTACATCGCCCGAACTGGAAGTGTTGTTGTTGGAAAAATTGCCTACCACATAAAAAGTGGCGATACCCGAACCACTGGCAGGGGCGGTCCAGTTAAAGCTCCAGGTGCGGTTACTATTTGCATTTAAATGGCCAATATATTGTATTCCCGAGTTTGTTTGCAATGAAGTATTGGTAATATTGGTACGAGCCAAAGTACCTATTGCATTATTAGATGAATTTAGAACGGTAGCAGAAAAGCCATATCGGTTATTACCGCTGGCCAATGTAACCGTAATTGCATAAGTGGTACCTGGCGTATAGCCATTGCTAAGGGAAGGGCTAGCGCTGAGCGTAATGCTGGAAGAATTGGTAACAACCGAACTCCCAGTATGACAGCCGGAAGTATTGCAAGTACCTTGGCCAGGTGCCCCCGTATAGCCAATAGGTGGCTGTGACGAACTGCCATGAACCGATTGCCTAAAATCAAAAGCTAAAAAAATGGCAAGGCAAACAAAAACAGCAAGAGTAACCCTTATTTTCATTAAAGAAAGATTTAGACACATTAAGGTAATGAAAATAAAGGAATATGAGAAATCGGATGGAGTTACAAAACAAAAAAGGGCAGCCTAAGCTGCCCTTTAACGATACTATACTTTGCGATTAACGCATAAACAACATTTCGCGGTACTTTGGCAATGGCCAAGTGTCATCGTCCACTAACGTTTCCAATTCATCGGCATACTTGCGAATATTTGCCATATGGGTTTTAACCTTATCGCAATAAGCGATGGCTTGTTTCCGGGCATCTTTATGGTCATCAGCTTTGGCCATTTCCTTTTCTATGGCGGCAATTTCATCACCTATTCCATTAATGTTCTCTGATATTTTGGCCAATAAATCTTTTTGGGCTTTATAGGCACTTTCTTTCATGCCTATCTCTTTGAGGCCGCGCACATTATCCACTAGCATGTTTTGGTAGCTGATAGCGGCAGGCAGTACGTGATTCAATGCTAAATCAGTGAGTACTTTTGCCTCTATTTGCAGCTTTAGGGTATAATTGTGTACATATATTTCATGCCTTGCTTCCAATTCGGTTCCTGAGAAAATCTTGCTTTCAATAAACAGCTTGGTTGCTTCTTCTGAAACATAGAAATCCAAGGCTTGGGGCGTTGTTTTTACATTTGAAAGACCACGTTTTTTGGCTTCTCTGGCCCACTCATCGCTATAATTATCGCCTTCGAACAAGATGTCCCTTGACTCACTTATATAACCGCGTAATACTTTCAAAATGGCACTTTCTTTCTTCTCGCCGCCTTTTATCAATTCATCAACGGTGGTCTTAAATTCCAACAATTGCTGCCCTACAATGGCGTTCATTACGGTCATGGGCGAGGCACAGTTGGCAGAAGAACCTACGGCACGTATTTCGAACTTGTTGCCTGTAAAGGCAAAAGGCGATGTACGGTTGCGGTCAGTATTGTCCAATAGCACGTCAGGAATAATTTTATGGATATCCAGTTTCAGGTCAGCTTTGTCCATTTCGTCAAAGCTGTCTGGGTTTATCCTATGCTCAATTTCATCCAGTACATTGGTCAACGCTTTGCCGATGAATACGGAGATAATGGCTGGAGGTGCTTCATTGGCACCTAAACGATGGTCGTTAGCGGCAGAGGCTATAGATGCCCTTAGCAAGTCGGCATGGCGATGCACAGCTTTGATGGTGTTGATAAAGAAGGTAAGGAATTGAATGTTTGTTTTGGGAGTTTTGCCTGGCGATAATAAATTCTTGCCTGTATTGGTAGCCATTGACCAGTTGTTGTGCTTGCCGCTACCGTTTACTCCAGCGAAAGGCTTCTCGTGGAACAGAACGCGCAATTTATGCCTTTTGGCAACTCGATCCATAAGGTCCATTAGCAATTGGTTATGGTCCACGGCTAGGTTCACATCTTCAAAGGTAGGGGCACACTCGTACTGGCCAGGTGCTACTTCATTGTGGCGTGTTTTCACAGGAATGCCCAGTTTCAGAGATTCGGTTTCAAAATCTACCATAAATCCATAAATCCTGTCAGGAATAGAACCAAAGTAATGGTCTTCCAATTGTTGGCCTTTAGCCGGTGCGCTCCCTAAAAGGGTACGGCCGGTTAAAACCAAATCAGGCCTTGCATAGAACATGGCCTCATCCACCAGAAAGTATTCTTGTTCCCAGCCCAAAGTGGGGGTTACTTTTGTTACATTCTTATCGAAATACTTGCATACCGCTACGGCCGCATTTTCCAAATAAGCCAACGATTTTAACAATGGAGCCTTAAAATCGAGCGCCTCACCGGTGTAGGAAATAAAAATGGTTGGGATACAAAGTGTTTTGCCAGAGCCAATTTCCATAATGAAAGCAGGCGAGGAAGGGTCCCACGCAGTGTAACCGCGTGCCTCGAAAGTTGAGCGGATGCCACCATTAGGGAAGCTAGAGGCATCAGGTTCTTGTTGTACCAAAGCACCGCCGCTGAAACTTTCTATGCCACGTGCACCATCCAAACTGAAAAAGCTATCATGTTTCTCAGCAGTAGCCCCAGTGAGTGGTTGAAACCAGTGGGTGTAGTGGGTGGCTCCCTTGTCCAATGCCCAAGCCTGCAAACTTGCCGCTACTTGGTCAGCTATAGCCCTGTCTATCTTCTGACTAGTCTCGATAGATGCCTTAACGCTCAAATACGCTTCTTCTGACAAGTATTTGCGCATGGCATCATCATTGAACACATTGGTGCCAAAGTATTCGGAAATGCGTTGCTTAGGCAAATTTACCTCTACCTTTTCACGGTTCATGACCGCATCCAGGGAATTGAATCTCATATCGCTTTTTTGATTGGTGAATTGACAGGGCAAAGATAGTATGAAAAAATGCCGCAATGCAAATAATTCACCAAAAAAGGGTATAAAATGTTAGATTATGGTAAACTTATGCCGAAAATAACCACAAGAGGTAAGTAATTCTATCTTTTTAGGGGTGTTAAAGGGGGATAAATTACGTATGTTGTTTTTTATAAAATGTTATCTGATGGCGATTTTCTTGAAGAAAAGCAACAAATCGGATTTGCAATGGAAAAACAATGGAACGAGTAAAAAAGGCAATGCTATGCTCCTGTAGCGCACAATTGCCCCTATGTTAGGGACAATGAAGCCAGTTAATATTACAAGTGATAGGCCATACAATTTGAACCAAATCATGGCTGGGTGCACTTTGAAACGTTTGTAATCTAAAAAGAGAAGAGCAGTAACTATCATCAGAAGAAAAAAAAGATTTTCTATTACGATCAGAAAGTGGCTTATGGGTGTGAACCCTACAGCTACGGGTTTAATAATGACATTAAAAAATGCCTCAGGAGCATAAACGGCCATATGAAGCAGATTTGGCTCAAAGTCATGTAATTCTATAGTTGTGTTACCGCCAGTTAGTGCTTTGAAAGCTGCTTGTTTCTGAGCGATTAGCTGTAGGTAATTTATACCGCCGGGTAAAATGTAAAGTTGTGCACCAATAATGGCAGTGGAGAGATAAACTGCTAGGTTGATGGGAAGTGTGTATTTGGGAAATCTCTTACTAAGTAAGTACGCAACTAAACCAGGTAGCAGCAAGAAAAAAACAAAATCGCGTATCAGATAAACAAATAGTGACGAGACTATTGCAAGATTGATATACTTCCAATTCAGTTTGCCAGAACCCATAGAAAAAATGGCATAAAAAAACCAGCCCAAAGCAAATATCAATAAGCCTTCCTTGTGCAGCCCTGACGTCCAGAACAATACGGAGGGAATACCAAATATGGCCACTTTCAATAATTGCTTGTTGTGTAATGAAAATTGTGAAACGCCCTTGTACAATGCCAATAGCCCACTAAGCGAAAGGAATGACATAAAAATGCCATGCACATAGGGGTTGCCAAAAGAAAACGGATAAACAAATGCATTAAAGCGTACTACCATGTAATCGCTGGTATCAGTCCAATAACCCATTAATTCAATTTCTGGTGCTATGTTCGAGGGTATTTCACCCCCATTTGGGCCAAATGTCAATTGTAAATATTTCCATTGCTCCCCAGCCATTTTGTTGCCAATAATTTCTCCGTCTAAAAAATAAAAAAAGCTATCACCCCCTCCATATTCTGAAACGTGTAACTCCCAATAAATGACACTTAGCAAGCATTTGGTGATAAAAATAGAGAGAAGGAATTTTGTACCCGGGCCATTTTTGAAGAACCTGGTTCTGAGTATAATATTTCCGAAAAGAAATACATATAACAAGGGCAGCACAAAATCGAACATGCCACTAAGTTAGTAAAAGGCTCAGCCTTTCAAGCTTTAAAAGTTTAAAGAACATATCCACCCTTATAAGGGGATAAATGTGTCATTACATCTAATGGGTTTTTACCATTTTTGGACACATGAAAGTATTAAAGTTTGGCGGCACCTCAGTGGGAAGCCCACAGGCAATTAGAAGCATCATTTCCATTTTAAAGCAGGTAGAATACCATCAGGCTGTAGTAGTAGTCTCAGCTTTTGGTGGTGTTACTGACCAGTTGTTGGAAATTAGCAGACAAGCTGCCAATGGTAATGAACTGTACTTGGAAAAGCTTGGTAAGATAGAATCCCGCCATTTTGAAGCAATAACGGAATTAATCAGCCCTTTGAACCAAAGCGAAGTGGCTGCTCAAACCAAAATGCGCTTCAATGAATTGGAGGATTTGTTGAAAGGGGTATTTCTTTTGCGTGAATTGAGCCCTAAATCAATAGATACCATCAGCGGCTACGGAGAGATATTGTCTGCCTACATCATTCATAAGGCTTTTCAGGAAGCAGGTTTGCAGAATCGATTGGTTGATGCCCGAGAAGCTATTGTAACAGATAGGAGTTTTAATAATGCAAAGGTGAATTTTGACGAGACCAATGCAAAGTTGAAATCATCATTTGCTGCTGGAGGTTTATACGTAATGGCGGGATTTATAGCTAGGGCCACTACTGGTGAGGTTACAACTCTAGGAAGAGGCGGCTCTGATTATACGGCAGCAATAGTTGCTGCTGCAATTGATGCTTCCGTATTGGAAATATGGACGGACGTAGATGGGGTATTGACGGCCAATCCAAAAGTAGTGAAAAAGGCAATTCCCATTTCGCGGTTGAGCTATGAAGAGGCCATGGAATTGTCTTATTTCGGGGCAAAAGTAATTTACCCCCCTACCATACAGCCCGCTTTTGCGAAGCAGATACCGCTATGGATTAAAAATACCTTTAACCCTACTTATCCAGGCACACTCATCACCAACAGCACCGATGGTGGTAGCGATATACCGATAAAAGGCATCACCTCCATTCCGAATATTTGCTTGTTGACCCTATCAGGCAGCGGAATGGTTGGCATTCCGGGAACTTCTGCCCGATTGTTTGCCGCATTGGCGAATAATGGCATCAGCGTGGTATTGATATCACAAAGCTCATCTGAGCACACCATCAGTTTGGCTATATCGGAAAAGGAAAGTGAAAAGGCGATTGCGTCTATTCGCAATGCCTTTCAATTGGAAATGGCAGCAGGGCTAATTGACCCATTGAGGGTGGATAGCAGCCTAAGTATAGTGGCTATTGTCGGACACAACATGAAAAATGCTCCTGGTATTGCTGGTAGTTTATTCAGTGCCTTGGGAAAAAACGGTATTAATATAGTTGCCATTGCACAAGGCACTTCGGAGCTGAACATTTCTTTTGTTATCAAGCGGGAGGATGAAGCAAAGGCCTTGAACGTTGTGCATGAGGCATTTTTTCTTTCCGATACAAAGTCGGTCCACCTCTTTCTAATGGGCCTCGGTACGGTAGGAAGCACCCTTTTAAAGCAACTCCATCAACAGCAAGTATTCCTTGGCGAACATTTGTCATTGGATATCAAGTTGGCCGGTATATCTAATAGCAAGAAAATGGTTTTTGACGAAGAAGGTATTGGAAGCGACTGGCAAGAAAGATTACAACAGGGGCAAGAGGCTGCATTGGCAGCATTCGTTAAAGAGGTCATCCATAAAAACTATCGCAATAGCGTATTTATAGATTGTACCGCCAGTAATGAAGTAAGTGATACCTATTTGCAATTGTTATCGCACAATATCTCGGTGGTTACTCCCAACAAGGTAGCGGCATCCAGCAGTTATGCCCATTATGCCCAGTTAAACGCTACTGCTCGAAAGCGGGGTGTACGTTTTTTGTATGAGACAAATGTGGGTGCTGGTTTACCAGTATTGAGCACCTTGAATGATTTGATTAAAAGTGGCGATAGGGTACTTCAGATAGAGGCAGCCCTTTCGGGAACGATGAACTATATCTTTAATCATGTCAATAAGGATACGCCCTTTAGTAAAACGGTTTGGGATGCTAAAGCATTGGGATATACTGAGCCTGACCCGAGGATAGATTTGAGTGGGAAGGATGTTGCTCGTAAGATATTGATATTGGCTAGGGAAGCAGGCTATTCATTAGAAATGGAGGATGTAAGTATTGAATCATTCTTGCCGCAAAATATTTTTGAAGGTGATGAAGCGATGTTCTGGTCAAGACTGGAGCAATTTGACCAGATTTTTGAGGAACAAAGGATTAAGGTAGCAGCAGAAGGAAAGCAGTTCAGGTTAATGGCTAGATTTGCCAACGGGAAGGCCACCGTTGCCTTAAAATCAGTTTCCGTGGAACATCCAGCCTATTTTTTACAAGGCAGTGATTCCATCGTACTATTTACTACGGAGAGGTATGCACAACAGCCATTAGTGGTAAAGGGTGCAGGTGCAGGGGCGGAAGTGACTGCAGCAGGTGTATTTGCCGATGTGATTAGAATATTCAGCTAGGGATTTCCATGCACCATAATTAAAAGCAAGTTAAAATATGGCATTCAGCGATGGTAAAAGTGGCAAGGCATTAAGGAAAGTAGGATATTTTACCTGCAATTGATTAAATTTATCATAATCATCCGATTAAGCGTATGAAAATATTGGTAATAGAGGACGAGCCCAAAGTTGCATCATTCATCCGTCAAGGATTGGAAGAACAGAATTATGATGTTGATGTGGCTTATGATGGACAAACGGGAAAGCGGTTGGCCACCAGCAAAAATTACGATCTTATCCTTATGGACGTAATCATTCCATATACCAACGGGGTAGAACTTTGCAAAGAATTAAGAGCCAACCATATTGACTCAGCGGTATTGATGTTGACGGCATTGGGCACTACAGAAGATAAGCTTACCGGATTTGATGCAGGTGCCGATGACTATTTAGTGAAGCCTTTTGCATTTAGTGAGTTATTGGCAAGGGTAAAGGCATTGACTAAAAGGGCTAGGGGCGGACTTGGTGGCAGCAATTCCTTGAAAGTGGCCGATTTGGAATTGAACCTAGACCAAAGAAATGTGCGCCGAGGGGGCAAAACCATAGAATTGACCGCTAAGGAATTTGCTTTGTTGGAGTTCTTTATTCGCAATAAGGGAAAGGTGTTGTCAAGGGCCGATATTGCTCGAAAAGTATGGGACATCAATTTTGACACTGGTACCAATGTAGTAGACGTATATGTCAATTTCCTTCGAAAAAAAATCGATCGCGATTTCCCTACCAAGCTCATTCATACCCATATTGGCGTAGGTTACATCTTAAAGGATGAATGAAAATACGATATAAGCTCGCCCTAGGCTTTGCGTTAGTATCTTTTGTTTTGCTGCTTTCGGCAGCTGCCATTGTTTATTTTGTTCAGCAGAGCGACCGACAGCAGCAATTGCTAGATCGCTTGCAAACTAAGGCACGCAAAGCCATCGTGTATTATGAGAGTAACCAGCTAAACAGTATTCAACAAGAGTTGGACGATGCTATTGGCGTCTTACCCGAAGAGCGCTTGCTTATTTATGATATTGACCGAAGATTGCTTTATCAATCCGATAGTGGTAATGTGAATTTGACTGGAAGCATTCTTTCGCAGGTTAACTCAAGAAAACCTGCTAAATTTTCAGACAATGAGTTGGAGGGCTTCGGTTTTCAAGTAAAGGGCAGCAAGCAAGTTTATTTGGTACTGGCCAGTGCCAACGATATTTTCGGTAGGAAAAAGCTTGAAAACCTAGCTAATGTATTGAGCTTGGTGGTTTTTGGCGGCTTTTTATTGTCCTTTGCATGCGGGCTTGCTTTTGCCTCAAGGGCCATGAACCCCATATCGGAAGTAATCAAACAGGTGGACGCTATTGATTATTCCAATATCAGCGCAAGGGTAGCCTCACGGAAGGGTAGGGACGAAATAGCACTACTTGCTTACACCTTCAATAAAATGTTGGATAGGTTGGAAGTAGCTTTTAAGGTACAACGGAATTTTGTGGCAAATGCATCGCACGAGATGAGGACCCCCTTAACAGCCATTACGGGCCAATTGGAAGTAGTGTTGTTAAAGGAGCGTACCAATAGGGAGTACAAAATGGCATTGGAGTCGGTGTTGGATGATATTATCAATCTTACCCAAACGTCAAACAGGTTACTACTCTTGGCCCAGACTGATTCGAAGATAGCAGAATCCAGTTTTCAGCCGCTGCGCATTGATGATATCCTTTGGCAAGCCCAAGCTGAGGTGATAAAACGCAAGCCCGACTATAAGATTGACATCACCTTTTATGATTTGCCCGAAGATGAAATGCAGCTAACCATTTTGGGTAATGACCAATTGTTGATAACCATGGCCACCAACTTGATGGACAACGGTTGTAAATTTTCACCGGACCATACGGTTAAAGTTCAGCTAAGTGTATATAAATCACTGGTGCAAATCATGTTTAGCGATCAAGGCTCGGGCATACCCAAGGAAGATTTGCCACATATTTTTGAACCATTCTACAGAAGCAAGAATGCAATTTTAGTAAAGGGGCATGGCATTGGCCTATCCTTGGTGCAGCGCATCGTAAATATCCATCATGGCAACCTGAAAGTGCTGTCAGAACCGGGGGTTGGTACGGCTTTTATTCTTACCTTTCCCCTTAACTTGTGAGCTAGGCTGCTCGTATAGCAGTTTCATTTTCTTTACCCTGTCTTCCAGCTTTTCCGAGCTGAACTTTTCATTGCTCAACCTATCCACCAAAATCGGAAAACAAAATGGGGTGGGCTTTTCAGGATAGGTTAAAACAATGTTTTGTTGGCTGATGCGCCTGAAAGCGTCGCGCATGCGGTTTTCTTCCAGTTGAAACTCCATTACCTCTTCGAAAGCCTGTCGGAACAACAAATTCTGCGGTTCATGTTCCCGAAACACTTCGAAAATCAATTGCGACGATACCTGTAATTGTTTTCCCGCCAACAATTTTCCTGGCCAGCCCCTAAAAACCAATCCAGCTATGTTGGCAATATCCCTGAATTTGCGCCTAGCCATTTCGGTAGCGTTAACGCTGGCTACAATATCGTCGTATAGGTGCTCAGGGGTAAAAATATCGGAATCAATAGCCTCTTCTATTGGGATATCTTGATCCGAAAGCAGTTCAAAACCATAATCATTCAGCGCAATAGTAAAAGTAATGGGCCGGAACAAACCAATTCGATAGGCGATAATGGAAGCCATGCCTTCATGTACAAACCGCCCTTCAAAAGGATACATAAACACATGGCATCCTTCCCTGCTATGCATCTTTTCTATGAGGAAATCATTTAAACCAGGTACTATGGATTGCTCCTTTTGTTTGTCAATTAAGGGTTTGATCGTGACCAATTCTATATCCTGATTGGTACCAGTATCTGCTTCATTGATTTTTCTTCTAAGTACTTCGGACATTTGCGAACTTAAGGGCATGCGGCCACCCATCCAACTGGGCACCTTTCCTGCTTTGCCATGGGCCAACCTTACCAGTACCTGCATGCCCTTTACCTTTATCAATTCTAGGTTTTTGCCCGCAAACCAAAACACGTCGCCAGGCTGCAAGCGGGTAATAAAATATTCTTCAATGGTGCCCAATGTGCCGCCAGTCATGAATTTGATGGTCATGTTTACGTCGCTCACAATCGTACCTATCGACAGGCGATGCTGCATAGCAATCCGTCTGCTAGTTACTTTGTACATACCATCCACTATTTCCACTTTCTTGTACTCGTCATAGGCATACAGCGAGCGACCTCCTGTAGTAATGAAGTCAAGCACCCATTGCCATTCTTCCCTGCTTAAACTATTATAGGAAAAGCAGCCCAATACTTCCGCATAGGTCTTTTCCGCATCAAAGCCATCCGATACAGCCAATGTCAACAGGTATTGTACCAGCACATCGAAAGAGCGGATATAGGGCAGTCGTTTTTCAATAATGCCTTCTTGTATGGCTGTCCGCATGGCTGCTGACTCTACCAACTCCAAGGAGTGCGTGGGCACAAAATACACCCTACTAATTGCCCCTGGCCGGTGGCCGCTTCTCCCCGCCCGTTGCATAAGCCGCGCTATCCCCTTTGGCCCACCTATTTGAATAATCGTCTCCACTGGTCGGAAATCGACCCCCAAATCAAGGCTAGCGGTGCATACTACTGCCTTGAGTTTTCCCTCATGCAATGCATCTTCAACCCAAGCCCTTATATCACGATTGATACTGCCGTGGTGCATGGCGATAATGCCTGCTAAACTTGGGTCAACTTCTAATATACGTTGGTACCATATCTCTGCTTGACTGCGGGTGTTTAAAAAGATGAGTGTGCTTTGACTTTGGTGAATAATGGGCATTATCTTGGGGAGCAAAGTGATGCCCAAATGCCCCGCCCAGGGAAAGGTTTCTATTTCATCGGGCAATACGGATATTACTTCAATTTTTTTGTCAATATCCGCTCTTACAATCGTATATCGTTGTTCGACCATGCTGTTGCCCAATAGTACCGCTACGGCTTCGTCCATATTGCCTATGGTGGCCGATATGCCCCAAACCCTTAGAGCGGGACTGATTGTTTTCAATCTCGATAAAGCCAACTCTACCTGCACCGCCCGTTTACTGCCCAACAAGTCATGCCACTCGTCGGCCACTAATACCTTCAAATTTTTGAACAACTGGGCATACCCTTTTGAGGAGAGCATTACATGCAGACTCTCTGGGGTAGTAATCAAGAATTCGGGCAACCGCTTGCGCTGTTGTGCCCTTTCCGCATGGCTGGTATCGCCTGTCCTTACACCCACTTCCCATTGCAATCCTAACCCTTCAATAGCCCTGCGCATGGCCAAGTAAATTTCTTTTGCCAAGGCGCGGATAGGGGCTATCCATATAACTTGCAACCCATTGTCGGCTTTGTGAGGATAGTTTACTGGGTGCTGTTTGATAAACTCCAGCAAAGTAGCAATGCCCAATGCATAAGTTTTGCCAGTACCAGTAGGGGCATTGACCATGCCATGCTTTCCTTCCAAGTATGCCTGCCAGGTTTCTCTTTGGAAATCAAAAGCTTTCCACCCTTGCGAAGCAAACCACTGCTCGCCTACCTTAATTAGCTCCCTGTTATCCATGCTTTACCAGCAACATAGGCATAAATATTGCCAAAAGATTTATGCTAATAACACTTTTAAGGAAAATAGTTCATCAATTCATACGTCTCTTTATCTTATGCATTTGTTACCCAACGTATTCGGCAAGCTACCTGATGGTAAACGTTTGGATAGAATTAAGCAATCGCCCAACTACAGCAATGGAGAATTCAAGAACATGGAGCCTACCGTACAGTTAGCTGAAGGTGCTTCTGTACCAGGCATTTTGTTAGATGCTTGGAAAGCCCCAAAGGATTGTACACCCAGCAAACCTATTGCTATTGATGGGAGTGGAATTTCAATATTGGACAACCAGAAAGTAGCCATAACTTGGTTTGGGCATTCGTCTTATCTTTTACAAGTGATGGGGAAAAACATTTTGGTTGACCCCGTATTTAGCAAACGGGCCTCTTTTTCCAATGTGGTAGGCCCCAAAAGGTTTCCGGGGGTAAATTTCGAATTGGAAACATTACCGACTGTTGATATCGTATTGCTCACACACGACCATTATGACCATTTGGATTACCAGGTTATGCTGCGTCTGAAAGAATCTGTAAAGCAATTCATCATGCCCTTGGGTGTTGGTGCCCACTTGGAGCATTGGGGTGTAAAGCCTGACCGTATCACTGAATTGGACTGGTGGGATGAAACAATATTGGGAGAAGGACTGACAATTGCGGCTACCCCAGCTCGACATTTTTCTGGCCGTACCCTCCCAAGAAAAACTTTGTGGGCCTCATTTGTGCTGAAGAGCATGCAACACAAATTGTATATAGGCGGAGATTCTGGCTATGGTATCCATTTCAACTTGATTGGCGAAAAATATGGGCCTTTTGATATCGCATTACTTGATTCGGGGCAGTATAACGCGTCATGGCCCTACATACACATGCAACCGGAACAAACGGTACAGGCTGCCATCGATTTAAGGGCAAAATTATTAATGCCCATACATTGGGGTAAATTTAAGTTGGCATTTCATCCTTGGAACGAGCCACCCGATAGGGTAGTGGCGGAAGCAGTCAATAGAAATATGCCCTTGGTAATTCCTCGAATAGGAAGCACCATCCGACTAGGGGAGGAGTATAGTCTGCAAGAGTGGTGGAAGGATTAGAAAAAAGAAGGGGAAGCCTTGGCCTCCCCTCACTCACTCAGCAAATTTCTTATTAATGCTGTATCATTACACGTTGATTGGCCAATTGGTTGCCAGCCTCATCGGTAATGCGGATAATGTAAATACCGTTAGCAATGCCACGGGTGTCTATTTTGGCTTGGTCGCTCACTAAAGCCGATTGGTTTACAGTTTCTCCCAAAAGATTTACCAAAGTCGCTACAAAGTGCATTTGCTTATTCAGTTGAACGGTTAGATCAGCCGCTACAGGGTTTGGGAATAAAGTAACCTGATAGGTATCCAGTTCATTGATTCCGGTAGTGGTGAAAACGCTCATCCTTACCACAGCAGTGTCGGCAACGGTACCATCGGTAATCCTATACGTAAATGAATCGATGCCTATAAAACCAGTATCCGGCGTATAAAGAACGGTATTGCTATCTGTTACCAAGGTAGTTCCATGCAAGGCGTCTTCAATAATGGTAAGAGCTGAAATAGTAGTACCACAGCTAGTATCATTGGCCAAGACAGCTACATTTTTTGCTATATTGGCGGTTGTGAAAGTTTGGTCGTTGTTAGCGATAACATCGGTACCCTCGCCTACACCAAAGTCGTTCAAAACAATACTATCTACCAACAACACGCTGCCTGGTTGCAAGCCACCGTTTCCTCCACCAATCAAAGCGGCGAAGTCAGGTGTACTGGAACCAATCAATACTACTATGCTATCCGGTGTTTCGCAATTAGTATAAACAAACTCGGTTTCGATATAGGTATAGTTGTTTAATGTATCACTGCTGGAAAGAAGAGCCTCTCCAACTAATTGGCCATTCTTCTTCAATACCGCCCAAATCAATAAAGAATCGTTTGCTACGGGGCTGTATTTCACCCATGCGCCGATGCTTTTCTTGCGAACATTCAAGGGAGAGCCAGCACCGGGCAAAGCCAAAGGGGAAATCTGTCCGCCACCATTCAAAACAATGTTCAGCAAATCAATGGTGAAGTTGCCATTAGCTAAAAAACCGGGAATAGTAAGCTGAAGGTTTTGGCTAGGAACATATAATGTATCGGTAGTCAACTGCACTGCAAAAGAGCCAGCATAGCTATCATTGGATTTTTCTACAAAGAATTTACCACCGATATTGGCATTACCGGTAATGGTATTAGATGAAGTCCAAGTGGTTGGCTGTTCAAACTGGAACGTATCTTCCGGTACATAGGTGAGAAGGCCCCAAACAGCGGTGTCGGTGGTCCAGTTTTCAAAGCTGGTATTGGGCAACTGTGCAGATACGTTCAAAGAAACGGCAATTGCCAGCACTAAAAGCAACGTACGTAGTGATTTCATTTTTATCGGGTTTAGTGGGTTAATACAACTGATTTGGTCACACTTTTATCGCCAATGTGCACGGTAATCAAATAATTACCCGCTTCTTGATCAGCTAGGTCAACATTCATTTTATACACTGACGCCAAGTCGTTACCTTCTTTTACTATCCTGCCAGCCATGTCCCTTACTTCATACTTAACAGGGCGGCTATCTTGGTTTGCAAACCAAAAAGTGAACAAGCCGGTGGAAGGATTAGGGTAAATTTTCACATCCAATTCATTCTTTTCTTCCTTGATACCTACAAATTCATCCAGCCACGATTTGCCATCCAAATTCCAAGCAGGTTGGTCTTCAGGGTTAATGCCACTATCATAAATCAAATGGTGCAGGGCGGTAACGCCAATATCCGCTTGAACAGGGGTCACGGCCAGTATAGCCGTATCAACGTTGTTCAATTGGTAAGTACCTGGGTCTGGGGCAAAAATTTGTCCATGGTTAATAGAATTACCGCTGGCAATCCACCAAATATGCCTTTCCTCATAACTATTGCCGCCATGGCCTGTACCTATGCCGCCGTGGTCAGTAATCAATAATATCAGCCAATCTTCCTGTGCGTAAGTTGGTCTTTTCTTCAATGAATCGATAACAAGGCCTACACAAGAATCAGTAAACTCGATAGCCGTAATATAGGACGGGTTGCCTGGGCTAAAACCACTGCTGTGGCCTGTTAAGTCGCACTTGTCAAAATAAACGAACATGGCATCCAAGTTAGGGTTGCTCAATTCGCTCCATGCCGCTTCAACGGTTGGTAAGCCTAGGCCATCAGGCACTTTTAGCTTCTTGTTCCAGCTATCGTTATAAACGTAGTCGGACATCGGTGCCCATTCGGTAACTTGTACGCAATATAAGTTGGGCTTCACTTCTTTAGCCCTTGTGGTGAAGTAAGGGTATTGGGCGTAGTGGCTGCCAGAGTAAGAGTTATTGGTAACACCGTGCTTGGCTTCCCACACTCCGCACATAATATCTGACCAAGAGGGCGCAGAAACAGTGATACCCAAATGATAGGCATCCCAAGAATATAGCCCATTGGCTATTAAGGCATCAATATTAGGCGTATTGGCTTGTTGCAAGGCATCGGACCGAGTACCGTCAATACCAATAATCATTACTTTGCGCTCCTGCGATGCTTGGGCTTGCAGAATGCCCAATAAAAGCATGAAAAACAATAGGGTGCGTGTTAATTGCATGTGCATTTTTTTATAAAGTGAATTTGAAACCAACTTGGCCCCTTATGCCGTAATATTCAGTAATGAATGGCCTTTCCCTGACACCGCGATAAATGACACCTGGCGCATTCAATAAGTTATTTAATTCAATATAAACCGTATAGTGCTTCTTGAAGTCGTACGAAACCAAAGCATCCATCATATATTCCCTCCAATGGAAAAGGTCAAAATCAGTGTCCTTGTGCAATAGCTCAAATGTACCATTGTTTTCGACCGCTGCAAGATTAAGTTCATGTAGGAATGACCCAGTATAATTCAACGCTATGCGGGCATTGAGGCCATATTTTTCATAGAAAATAGCCACGTTATATAAAATAGGTGTTTGTTCGGGCATCGCTTGTTTCTTAGGCCTGCCGGGCACCTGCATTTGTGAGTAAGAATAGGTAAAGTTGGCATTGATGCCGAAGCCGCCTGCCCAACGGGGCAAAAAATCGAATTTGCGCGTAATGGATACTTCCGTACCCACTACAAATGACTTATTGGCATTTTGATAATTTTTATAAATAATGCCTGAAGTTGGGTCAAAGTCATTGGTAATGGTGGCGAAAATATGGTCGGTAACATACTTGTAGTATCCACCGATGGAGAACATACCTTTATTGCCCCAAAAATATTCGTACATCAAGTCGAAATTGTAGGAATAGGTAGGTTTCAAGTTAGGATTTCCGAAGTTGAACTCAAAATTCTCAAAACTATTCACTGGAGTGCCCGGCTTAGTCTGTGCAAAATTAGGCCTGTGCAAGGTGCGGGTTATGGCCGAACGCAAATTCATCTTAGTGTTGATGGCATAGGTAAGGTTAAGGGCTGGAAGCCAAGAAAGATACCTGTTCTTTGTTTCTTGCTGTATCGGTGCATAATAAAGAATGGAGGTAACACTATCTACTTGATAAATGCTATAGTTTCTAGCCGTGGTATCTGCATATTCGTTTAGTATGGTTTGTTCCAACCTCAAGCCGCCCACGAGGCTTACCTTTTTACCTATTTGAAACTCGGCCATAGCATAGCCAGCCACTACTGTTTCGTTATATTCATAGGATGAGCCTGCCCAGTTTTGGTATTCATAATTCAAGCTGTCCATCGGAATACCCCTCAAGGTATCGCCCAGTTGTTGTAAGAAAGTAGCATGTTGGTCGCGAGTGATGAAAGGCATAAAAGTACCTTTATAGGGCTCATCTAAGGCAGAAAGGAAACCACCTTTTTCATCAAATGGCTGGGTGGCATAATTGGTCATGGGGATATTGCCAGGGTACACCAAAGGGTTTTGCAGCCATTGATAGATACTGATATTGCGGTAACCTTCTTTATACCTTCCCTTAGCTCCGAACTGCAATTTAATGTGGTTATTGATGGAATAAGTCAAATCAAACGAACCCACAATAGGGTCTTTCTCATGGGTATCATTCAGTTGTGAGAAAGCGCGAGTGAAGTAAAATGTGTTGGGGTCGGGCTCAAAATTCAATTGCGGCTGTACATTATCATATGGGTCGCCCTTACCATATGGGTTGTCATTCCCGATTAGTTTTGTCAGAAAGGCATTTTGCGTGCCTTGCGATACGTCGATGGGGTTGCCGTATAGGTCAATGTAGTCTTGGTCCAAATATTTTTCACCCCCGCTCAGGAAATGGCCAAACTCTATGGCTAAATATCCGTTCCTAGCATCGCCACGCCCATAGGGTACTGGGCCGTATTGAAAGCGGTTGTCGTAGGTGGCAAGTTTGGTGGTCAACTTCACTTTTCTGCCCAAATTAAACTCACCCACCACTTGGCCTGAAATCAATTGCCTTTGCAGTTTACCGTGCAAGTGCTGCAACCTGATATAGGAGCCTGAGCCCTCGCTCCAGTTGTACATGGTCTTCAACTGGTATTTATTGTCCTGCATACCTGCATAGAACAAGGTAGCCTTGATTTTTGCATTCTCCGAAACCTGGTATTCCGCCCCGAAATTGACCCCTAAGGTGTGGCGCATGCCCTCGTAATCGCGCAACTCCAAACGGTTGATACCATGATTGAAGTTGTTACTGTAATACAGCCTATAAACGTCAGCGGCATAATAGCGGCCATAATAGCTTACATTGGCCACATAGCTGAAACGCTTGTTTTTGCTGCGGTTGCCCCATAGTATGGTAGCATTTACTACTGGTTTTTGTGCCAAAAAGCTGTATCCACCCCCTACATTCAATGACAACGTTTTCTTTTCTACCCCTGTTTTCGTGAGGAAGTTGATGCTGCCACCAATGTTATCACCTTCTATATCTGGGGTTACTGATTTTGACACTACCACATAATCAATCAAATCTGAAGGGAGGACTTCAAATTCGAAAGAACGGGTCACATTATCTTCATCTGCTACTGGCAGCCTATCGCCGTTCATAAGGGTGGCTGTCCAATCCACTGGCGTGCCTCGTAAGGCAATGAAGCTACCCTCGCCCTTATCCCTTTGCACCGCAGCTCCGGGCAAGCGTTGTACCGTTTCCGCAGCATTGTTGTCTGGCAGTTTGGCTATGGTTTCCGATGAAATCACGTTAACTACATTGTCAGCGGTTTTTACCATGTTAATGGCTTTGGCGTCCCGCTGCAGGGTGCCGGTTACCTCAACTTGGTCAATCAACACTTGGTCGCTTTTCAAGGTCAGCGATGTCAAGTTCATGTCAGCATTGGCATCAATATCCTTCGTGAATTCTGTATAACCCAAATAGGTGATGACCAAGGTGTACTTACCCGCTACCACATTACTAAGCGTAAACTTGCCATCGATATCGGTTATGGTAATGTATTTGGTCCCTTTCAGGGTTACGGTGGCACCCGGCAATAAATCTTTGCCATCGGTTACCGTACCTGAAATATTTACCTTGCTGATTTGGGCAAGTGTAGAGTGGCTAAGGCAGCTAAGAATAATGCATAACAAGCTGATTACTGATACCTTTTGAAAGGCCATTTTACTTTGCTGCTAAGGTAGGGTTTAAAAGATGTTGCAAAAGTACTTTTTCCAACCCTGCCCTTTCCGCAGCCTTTGTTAAGTAATATTTAACTTATCATTAAGTGAAAATTGATTTAGCTAGTACTTAGTGAAAGGAATGTTCCCCATTTTTGCCATTTTGGCATTTTTTAGATGATTGTACAATTGCTTCTCTGCCAATTCTTTTGCTGACCGCCATATTTTCCTGTCATTGCCCCTTGGCATTATCATTGTTCCATAGCCGACGAAATCACAAAAAAACAAAAGCATACAAACAATGGGAAAAATTATCGGAATTGACCTGGGAACCACCAACTCGTGCGTGGCCGTAATGGAAGGCAACGAGCCCGTGGTAATACAGAACGAGGAAGGAAGGCGCACCACGCCCTCCGTTGTGGCTTTCCTGGACAATGGGGAGCGCAAAATAGGCGATAGCGCCAAGCGGCAAGCTATTACCAATCCGCAAAAGACCATCATGTCTATCAAGCGCTTCATGGGCCACCGTTTTAGCGAGGTGAGCAATGAGGCTGGAAAAGTATCCTATAAAGTGGTGCGCGGCGATAACGATACCGTAAGGGTCGATATCAATGGCCGCCCTTATACCCCACAAGAGATTTCGGCCATGATTCTTCAGAAAATGAAGAAAACAGCCGAAGATTATTTGGGCCATGAAGTGACCGAGGCCATCGTTACCGTGCCTGCTTACTTCAACGACTCACAACGCCAGGCTACCAAAGAGGCAGGTGAGATTGCCGGCCTAAAAGTACGCCGTATCATCAACGAGCCCACCGCAGCGGCGTTGGCCTATGGCTTCGATAAGCAGCACAAGGATATGAAGATAGCTGTTTATGACTTGGGCGGTGGTACTTTCGATATCAGCGTTTTGGAACTGGGCGATGGCGTGTTCGAAGTGAAATCGACCAACGGCGATACCCACTTGGGTGGCGACGACTTCGACCAAGTCATCATCGATTGGTTGGCAGACGAGTTCAAGCGCGATGAGAACATTGATCTGCGCAAAGACCCTATGGCCTTGCAGCGGTTGAAAGAGGCTGCCGAAAAGACTAAGATAGAACTATCAGGCACCAGCGAGGCGGAAATCAACCTGCCCTATATTACCGCTGTGGACGGCGTGCCCAAGCACTTGGTGAAAAAATTGAGCCGCGCCAAATTCGAGCAATTGGCCGATACCTTGGTGCAGCGCACCATCGAGCCTTGCCGCAAAGCCTTGGAAGATGCTGGCTACAAACCTTCCGATATCGATGAAGTGGTATTGGTGGGCGGTTCCACCCGTATTCCTAAAATACAGGAAGTGGTGGAGAAGTTCTTCGGCAAGAAGCCTTCCAAAGGGGTGAACCCTGATGAGGTGGTAGCCGTGGGTGCCGCTATACAAGGTGGTATCTTAAGCGGTGACGTGAACCAAGATATCGTGTTGGTAGACGTTACGCCACTTTCCTTGGGTATTGAAACTATGGGTGGGGTGATGACCAAATTGATTGAGGCCAACAGCACCATCCCTAAAAAGGAAAGTCAAGTGTTCACCACCGCTGCCGACAACCAACCCAGCGTGGAGATACACATTTTGCAAGGCGAGCGCCCCATGGCCCGCGACAACCGTACCATCGGTCGTTTCCATTTGAGCGATATTCCGCCAGCCCCACGTGGTGTGCCCCAAATTGAGGTGACCTTTGACGTGGATGCCAACGGTATATTGAACGTGAGTGCCAAAGATAAAGGTACCGGCAAGCAGCAAAGCATCCGTATTGAGGCCACAACCGGCTTGAGCAAGGACGAGATTGAAAAAATGCGTGCAGAAGCCAAGGCGAACGAAGAGAAGGACAAGCAGGAGCGCGAACGCGTGGAGAAAGTGAACGCTGCCGATAGTTTGGTGTTCCAAACTGAAAAACAGTTGAAAGACTATGGCGATAAATTGCCTGCCGATAAGAAGTCGACCATCGAAAGCGCACTGAGCGAGTTGAAGAGCGCGGTGGAAAGCAAGGACTTGGCCCGTATTGAAAGCGGTACCCAACGCCTGAACGATGCTTGGCAAGCTGCCAGCCAGGACATGTACAATGCCAGCCAACAAGGTAGCGGCGCATCAGGTGGCAGCACCGATGCCGGCTTTACCGGCGGTGCCGATAGCGGTGCCAGCTCAGGCGGCGCGGCCAATGACGTGACCGACGTGGAGTTTGAAGAAGTGGACGGTTCGAAAAAGTAGTATCGAGTAGCAAGTATCAAGTAGCAAGACAAAAGCCCTGCTCACTGTGAGCGGGGCTTTGCTTGTAAAATGACTGTTGAAGTATTCGAAACTTGAAAATGAATTTTTTATTCTGTAATATTGAGTACTTCCATATAATATTCATGAGTTATGACGGCCTTTTTAATTCTTTTAATGAGTTTGTTTCCTTCCAAAGAAACAACTATACCTGTTTCCAAAAGAGGTGATTTTATTGCTTATATAGTTCAGGGAGAGAAAAAGTTTCCTGTAAAGAACAATGTAATTCAATTGGCACCCGCGCCTTTTCAAATAATTTTTGAATTCCCTGAACCGCATGGTGTGGAGGTAAGTGCCAGTTTTGACAAGAGTACATTTGAGAAAGTGAACTCTAAAATTCATTACAGGGCCTTACCAGGATTTGTCCATATAGGAATGGCTGAAGAATGGAAAAATTTAGATCGTAGTATTATAGTGGCTGATAGTGCTGCTTCATATTGGTGGTATGATACCGATGAGAAAAATCGATTTGATAGTATACAGATAGTTGAAGGAAAGATTATTTGTTTCCGTAGTGTAGATTTTATTCATAATAGATTTGAAAAGAACAAAATAAATATCTCACAGATAGTTGAACCATTATATTTAGTTTTTGTAACTTCTGATTATGTTGATAACAAATGGCATGAGTACAAGCGCAAAGGAGTGTGTATTAAATGGCATAAATAGCTACCCCCCCACTAGTTTAAGTTTAACGAAACGTAACTTCGACCTACAATAAAGCAAGGAGTGGAATAAGTATAAAGCTTACTCAGGGAGGGTTGAGCAACTGTTGTTCTCATTCCGTAAAAGCCCTTATCTTTAATAAGTAAATCATGCGCGCTATGGCTGGTTCAAAAACACAATTTATCACTAACAAGAACGGCGAGAAGGTAGCCGTGGTGTTGCCTATCAAAGCCTACGAAAAAATGCTTGAGCGCTTGGAGGACATAGAGGATGTGCGTTTGTACAAAAAGGTAAAATCGCGTAAGCATGAATTTATGGTTGCGGAGGACGCTTTCAAAATGATTGAAAACAACCGCAAGTAAGTGCATGTATCAAGCACTGATTGAGAAGAAAGTCCATAAACAACTGGCAAAAATATCTGAACCTGATTATTTCCGTATTAAACAGCCATATTGGACTTGGCTGCCTTCTGGATATCAATAATCCGTAGGCTTGCCTAGGCTTTCCCATTGGTCGAGTTCTTGTTGTAGGAAAGCTATTTTTTGCCGCGCATGCTGGTAGGCGTAAGGGCCGAAGAACAACCTGAATGGCGGCTGTTCCAAATGCGCGATATGGTAGATAGCATCGGCTACTTTTAGGGGGTCGCCGGGCTGTTTGCCATTGATATTGTCCAGCACCCGTGCGAAGCGGCCCACGGTACGGGCATATGCTTCATGGTCGGTGCCCACTTTTGTCAAATTGTTTTCGATGAAGGCGGTGCGGGTAGGGCCTAGGTATAGCAAGGAAACATGGATACCAAAAGGTGCCAGTTCAGCCTTTAAGCTTTCACCCAAACCCTCCAAAGCAGCCTTGGCCGAGCCATAAACGCTAAAACCTGCCACGTTGTCAAAGCCCGCTATGGCACTGTTGATGATGATATGCCCATACCCTTGTTGGCGATAGTAGGGAGCAAAATGTTTGATGACCAATAGGTGCCCCAAGTAATTGACGCTGACCATTTCCATAATGTGGGCTTCGGGCGTGTTTTCCAAGGGACCCACCAGGGCCTGCCCGGCATTGCTAAAGCACACGTCAATGCGCCCATGAATTTTCCATGCAAGGTCAATGGTGGCTTTGATTTGGTCGCTTTGGCGCACGTCCAATGGGAGTGCTTGGAATTGTTGCGGATATAGCGTGCTTAGCTCCTCCAACTTCGCCAATTGCCTGCTGGTACCAATCACTTGGTCGCCGTTTTGCAATGCCTGTAGGGCCACCGCCCAGCCGATGCCACTGGAGGCACCTGTAATGAACCATACTTTTGTTGCCACTATGAAGCGTTTATTGCTAATGACAACTGACAGGGCGTATTGTTCAAGCAATCACCTTGTGCTTGTTCCTTCAAACCCTTACATTTGAAGAAAAAACTCATGAAAACAATTACTGCTATCTGTCTATCCTTATGTTTATTGTTCCACAGCCAAGCCGCCTTTGCCGGAGGGGATGGCCAACAAGGGGAAAACGTAAAGTATGCAACTATTTATGTGCTTATCGATGGCAAACTACCATCTATATTGGTCATTTGGGATGGACAATCCAAAAAGGTAAAATTGGATGAAAATTTTTTTACACATAATGAAGAATCTAATCGTATAGGCTTTACGGCAATACATACTGAAATGGAAGAACTTGGAAAAAAAGGCTATGTTCTTTCCAATACCTCCGCTATGGTTACGAGTGGAGTTATTTTAATGTACACCTTGATCAAGGAAGAGTAATAAACCTTCCCTTAGCCAATTGTCCTCAAGGGGCGGCGGCTATAGTAGCCCTTGTAGTACCATAGCTCGTACACGTCGCCTAGGTTGATGCTGTAGTCGTCGTACAGGTCGTTGAAGGAGTGCAGCAAGATATCTCCGGTCTCTACGTCATGGTCCAGCAACTGCTTGCACACGATACCATCCTTGCTCACCACAATAAATATCTCCTTCAGCCGCAGCTTGTCGCGCCAATGGATATGGGGCAGGTATTTGGCCTTTACAAAGTCGCCCTCGTACAGGTGGGGCACCATGCTATCGCCCTTCAGTTCGAACACGCGGTAAGTACCGTCATTTTCGGTATAGAAGTCGTAGTCGGGCAGGGTCTCTAAAAATTCCGGGTCGGCAAATCCACGCTGGTAGCCCGCTTGTGCATAGGCAGGCACGGCCTTTACAATTTCATTGTTGTTGCGGTCAATGGCAATGGTGAGTATCTTCACATCGTCCATATCGCGAATGAACATGCCAGGGTCTTCGTAAAAGAGATAGCCCAAGTTGATTTTGTACTTTTTATAAAGGATATCGTAAATCAACTTGTTGGCATCTTTGATGCGCCCAGCTTTAAACTCATATAGATAGTTGAAGTAAAGGCCGTTTTTCAGGCAGAAATCCTCATAGGTTTTCATGCCCCGTTCGCGCATCACTTGGTCCACGGCGGCCATTACCTTATCTACCCTGCGTTGGGTAAGCTTGGGGGTGTACAATTCTTCCGGATGAACCAGTTCCAAGTCTTCGGGCACGGAAGTAAACATTTCCCCTTGCCCGGTTTCCAACCACTCCAAGCTTAGGTTAAAGGTCTCCTTCAATTTTTTCATGTGCCAATAAGCCAGTTCCGTTTTTTGGTTTTCTACCATACTAATAAGGGCCTGTTCCACGCCCAATACTTCTGCTATTTCTGCCTGGCTCTTTTTGATGGCCTTTCTGAATGTCTTTAACCGTTGTCCTAATTTTTCCATCTCGTTGCAGGAATCTTTTTTTATGAAAAATTTATAAAATAACTTGACTTTTATGCCTTAACCACCGTTGTTTGTATAAAAACCCCGAAAAGTTAATAAAAGTTTATTAGTTATGCAAATATCGATGGCCACTATTGAAAAAGTAAGATTGGGTTTAAGGGCTGCCTATCCAGGTGAATATGCCTTTAGAATCATTAGTAGATTGAGAAAGCGGGGGATAAAAATTAGTAAGCAGGAGATTTATAATTGTTTTTGCGGCTTGCCCGTAAAAAGGGAAAATTTGATTGTAAACACGGCAATTGAGTTGTTGCACGACCATAAATCGGAACAAGACTTAAAAAAAAGTTCAAAATAGTTTATGAAACTTGAACTTTTAGTTATAAATTGCACTTATAAATAGGTAACGACTCATGGAAATGGACAATCAAACGCGGGAAATTTTGAGACAATTGATTAGGAACAGGTTTGACAGGTTGGCAAGCCACGAACTTTTTACAACTGGCATTCGGCTAATTGGTATAGCGCACAGCCTGGAAATGGATGAATTGGCGGCGGAAATGCGCGCCGACTTGGAAGCCGAACTGCCCAATAGGGGCATTATTCAGTACCTAAGCAAAGCAGCATAACGGGATTAAACAACAACAACGGGATAAACAACAAAGCAATGAAGACACTCACACAACCAGCACCAAGCCACAACGGACAAGAGCAGTATGAAATAAGGTTGCAGCAATTTTTGCGCATCCTACACCGCATGCCCACCGACCAGGAGATACAGAGCAATCCGCAGAACAATAATAAGTATTTGGCCATATCTTATATGGAAATGAAGCTGGACGAATTGTTCTTCGGCCTATGGGAAACGGTGGATTTCCAGTACCACCTAACCACTTCCGAAGTAGCAGGGAAAATTGACCTGCGGGTTTTCCACCCTATCGCCAAAGTATGGATTACCCGATCGGGGGTAGCAAGCACACCCCTGCAGGACCCCAATGCTACTTCGGGCAACCTTAGGACCAATTTCAACCCTACGCCATTGGAAAAAGCACTGCCGCATTTAAAGGCCGAGTGCATCAAAAATGCAGCCCGTTCACTGGGCAAGCTATTTGGCCGCGATTTGAACCGCGACTACGAGGATACTTACAAGCCGCTATTGAAAGTACGCTAGGCTTTCCCCAAACCATCTATTGATATGGTGATAGAAAGCTATACCATCGCTACGTCCGTATTCGAGGTGATATGGGCGGAGGAGGCAGATACTTATGCCAGCTTGTTGCGGGTACCCCTTGATTTTGTTGAAGGATACTACCTGCGGCAAGGCAACCGCGAAACCTTATTGGAACATTGGGACAGCACTGCGGCCGAATTAAAGCAATGCTATACCATGGAACCACTGGACGATTGGCTGGACCATCTACAGCCCGCTTACAGAAGCCATAGCCTCACGGGATTGGTGCGTTTTTGCAACCAAATGGCGACTAGCAGCTATTAAAAATTTTTGCCCATTTGTTAGTTTATATTTTGTTATGAATAAGTAAAATTTATAAAAATGAAACGACATTCCAGCTTAAAGAGAAAACCATTGCGCCGCAAGCGCTTGAAGCCAAAAACTAGGGAAGACAAATATCTATTGGATGATGCCGATCTTCTCGAGTTCAGTAGCCTTTTTGACGATGAAGGGGAAATTATCGGCAAGCAAATCAATGAGGAGCGGTATGAAGCATTGATCAATAGGGTGCGATACATGAATAGCTATAAACAACCGGGCTACAAGTTTACCGGGGTGGTGCCAGAACCTAAAACGGTAGGGTACTATAAAATAGGTGCACCGTATATAGATTGATAAGCCCTTTCCTGACAAAGAAAATCGTCGTAACTTGTATCTTGTTCGGCAGGCTTCCATTATCGATGAACTTATTGATACGTATTTTTTTTCTGGCATTGGGTTGCATATTCGGGGTGTGCGCCATACAACCGCTCCATGCGCAAGGCATTGCCACTGTAGTTTCGCCCGCCGTTAACTTGCCCGTAGATAGCTTGTTGCAAAAAGACACCGTGCAAGCGGCACCTATTGAACCCCGCCTTCGAAAAAGTTGGATAGATAAGCTCTGCTATGGCATCCCCATCGGCAAGGCGCGCTTGCTGCCCATTCCTGCTATAGGATATAATCCTGAAACCAGTTTTAGCTTTGGCCTTAGTGCGCAAACACTCTTTCGTTTCAGGGACAGTTCCGCCAATCTATCCCAGGCAGGCATTACGGTGATTTATACGCTGAAGAGGCAATTTGTTTTTGAGCCAAGGTGGCGCCTGTATTTGGGAAAGGATAAATTCAGGGTTTCTGGCGATTTAGTTTTCCAGCGTTACCCGGATAGCTTTTTTGGCATCGGAAACGAAACAAAATCGGAAGACAAGCAACGCTACTCGGCCAAATATTTCATGTTCAAAAACCGGTTTTCGGTTCGGGTTGCCAAGTCTTTGTTCGTAGGTTTTCAGGTACGTACCGAGTATATGTACGATTTGCGCTCACTGGAAGAGGGGCGTTTTTTTGCCAGTGATGTCAATAGGGGTTTCAGCTATTTCGCCACTGGAGTAGGTGCCTTATTGGAATACGATACCCGCGATAATGTGCTGTATCCATTTAAGGGCAGCAACATTATGTTTTCCAACTATTGCTACACCTCCTACCTTGGGGGCAACCAAAACCATTGGAATTTTGTAATTGATGCTCGCCAATTTGTCAACCCCTTCCGTAGCCATGTGTTGGCTTTCCAGGCTTATGCCGAGTTCAATACGGGCAGCCCGCCTTTCAAGATGCTTGCTGAATTGGGTGGGAGCCGTCTGTTAAGGGGCAACTTCAAAGGCCGTTATCGCGACAGGCATTTCCTGATGGCACAGGTGGAGTATCGTTTCCCTATTTGGTGGCGGTTTATCGGTGTTGCCTTTGTAGGTACGGGCGATGTAGCTGACAAGTTGGAAAAACTAAGTATCGGCGATTTAAAATTAAGTGCCGGGGGCGGTTTGCGTATCACTTTGGACGCCAAGGAACGCATCAACCTACGTTTCGATTATGCTTTCGGCTCCAATGGTGCAAGGGGCTTTTATTTCGGCTTGACGGAAGCCTTTTAATCGGGGATGAACACCATGGTCACGCTGCCATCGGCTGGGTACAGGGTCAGTTCGTTGTAGTTGATTCGGTACCGTGAGGCACTTTCCATTAAAGTATAAAACCGCTGTTCGAAATCTTTCACTTGCTGTGTGCCGTTTACGCTTGATTTCACCGTTTTTGAGATGCGGATACCATTAGTGTCAAAAGTTTCATAAGAGCCGGAAATGGAGTTGATGAGGGCACCCCCTTTCAGTACATAAGGATAAATATAGGCTGGGTTGCCACTCACGGAATGGATGGAATCAGTAAAATTGAGGAAAGACTCCACCTCACCGCAAAGTACGTGATCCATACTACCATTGCTGGTATCCCTGAAACCCACAAAACGCCATTTACCTACCAATGTGTAGTTGAATGAGCTATCAATGGCATAATCTATGGGGCACTCATCCACTATTTTTTCCTTATTGCAGGCACTAAGAAAGCACAGTATAATCAGGCTGGGAAGCAGTACCAAATGGGCATGGCGCATATAACAAAATTACTGGAATATATAGCGAAAAGAAAATGTGGTGCTGCTATTTATCCACTTACGTAAAAGCCGGTGTCCATTAGTCGTTGAAAGGATAAAAAGGCTGTTCTTGTTGATGCTTCTCATAGAATCTGAAAAAGGAATCGTTCAGATTTTTTACATGTGCGGCCATCATCCTAGGTTTTTCTACCATGGCGGAAACATAAAAGGGGAAAGGGTCGCGCATTTGTATAAAGTAACTGTCCCTCACTAGTAAGGCTCTCTCCAAAGAGCCAGTATTATCAGGATTGGATGTGCCGCCTTCTTGGGCAAACGTATAAGTTTCGGCTTGCAATGGACCAAACTCCGCTATCATGAAAAAGTCTTCCTTCAGCACAATTTTCGGGTCTATTTTCAAAGAGTCGTTCAAAAAGTAACCTGACCTTATACCCTTTTTTACTGAATCGGTTGCAGAACTGAAAAAGAAATAGACAGGGGAAAATTTATATGCTTCCCTAAAAGCGGCTACAATGCGTAAGTTTTCTTTTTCTTGGTCGGCCTGAATATTATCTGCTATATCAGTGGCTCCATTTTGGCGGTACAGTTTAATGGCTTGTTCCCGGGTTTTGAGCCGCACCAATAGCGCACCGTCCTTTAGTTTATTGATGCTATAAATAGCATATTGGCGTTTTTTCTTTTGGTATTGCTCCGGAGCATCGAGTGTGGTAAAAACGGTATCTTTTTGGTTTTGCGCAATGATGGGCAACACCATCCATACCATCAGTAATACAAATATGAACTGCTTCATTGAATTCCCTTTTATCAGCAATCAATTCCTACGCCAAACAAAAAAGGACGGCCTATACCGTCCTTCTTACATAACGCAGTGAGTGAAATTATAGTTTGCTTACTATTTCATCTACAATACCATACTCCAACGATTCCTGGGCATTCAGCCAAAAATCTCGGTCAAAGTCTTTCATGATTTTCTCAAAAGATTGGCCAGTATTTTCTGCCAAAATGCGTGCTCCCAATTCCTTGGTTTTTTTGATTTCGCGGGCAGTAATGGCCAAATCGGCGGCAGTTCCTTGGGCGCCACCAATACTTGGCTGGTGTATCATTACCCTACCATTGGGGAAAATAAACCGACGGCCCTTGGTGCCATTGGATAGCAACAGCGAGCCCATAGAGGCCGCCAAGCCCATGCATACGGTGGAAACAGGCGAGGTAATCAACTTCATGGTATCCATCACTACCATACCGGAGGTAACAATACCGCCCGGGCTATTGATATAAAGGGTAATTTCTTTGCCTGGGTCTATGGATTCCAAATACATGAGGCGGTTGGTCACCCGTTCCGCGGAAGTATCGTCCACTACCCCCCAAAGGAAAATTTTCCGTTCTTCTAGGAATTTTCTATCGAAGCGGCCAAAGTCTTTAATACTGTTAAATATATCCTCAGGTTTCTCTGGAATCATTGGTTGATCTTCGTCAGGCATCATTACGTTCATTCAATAAGCTTTTATAGGGTAAATTTAAAGAAATCTCTACCATAACACCTAATTTCAAGCCAAGCCGATTGCAACTGCCAAACTGGCGTACTTAATTGCATTAAATTTGATGACCCAAAACAATAAGGTAGCTTATGATTGTTATTACAGGTGCGGCAGGATTTATTGGCAGTTGTTTGGTCAGCTTTTTCAATCAAAAGGGTATCGATGATTTGTTGTTGGTAGATGATTTCAGCCCACCTGCCAAAATCCGCAACCTCGAAGGTAAACGCTATCTGCAAATGATCAGCCGAGAAGATTTTATCAATTGGGCAGTGGTAGATTCGCCGCCCATTGAGTTTGTCTTTCACTTGGGTGCCCGTACCGATACCACGGAAAAAGACAAAACAATTTTCGATACGCTGAATCTGGCCTATTCGCAGGCTATATGGGATATCTGCTCCGAAAAGGGCATTCCATTAGTGTACGCTTCTTCAGCGGCCACTTATGGATTGGGCGAGTATGGCTTTGCCGATGACCATGACATGTTGCCCCAGTTGCATCCGCTCAATCCCTATGGCGAATCGAAGCATGAATTTGACCTTTGGGCACTGGGGCAGGAAATACAACTCCCCTATTGGGTAGGGCTAAAGTTTTTCAATGTGTACGGGCCCAATGAATATCATAAAGGACGCATGGCATCGGTAGTGTACCATGCCTTTCATCAAGTAAAGGAAACTGGAGCCATGAAGCTCTTCCGTTCGCACCACGCCAACTATGCCGATGGTGAACAGGAAAGGGATTTTATCTATATAAAAGACCTGTTGCAGGTTTTGGACTTTTTTTATGAAGCCAAAACGGTCGATTCAGGCATTTATAATCTGGGTACTGGCAAGGCAGCAACCTTCAACATCTTGGCCCATGCGGTTTTTAAGTCCTTAAACCAGCCACCTCAAATAAGCTATATTGATATACCGGCCGATATTAGGGATACGTACCAATATTTTACGGAAGCACCTATGAAAAAACTTAGGGCTGCAGGTTATACTGCTCCATTCACCTCCCTTGAGGAGGGGATATTGGATTATGTGCAAAAATTTCTTCTGCCTGAAAAGTATTTATAATTCAGGCTGTTTCGCCAATATGCTCTTGGGTGATTCGTCATATTTTAAGTGAAACCACGGTTTAGCTTTTTCAAATCCGTATTTTTGCAGCCGATTTTTCCGATATGAAGAAAAAAGTACTATTTATTGTCGGCTCCATGAACCAAACCACGCAGATGCACCAGATATCTACGTATCTGCCGGACTTCGATTGTTATTTCAGCCAGTTTTATGGGGAGCACCCGGTGGTAAGGGCGGTCATCAATTCAGGCATCGTGGACAACACCATTTTGGGCAGGGGCCAGTTCAAAAAAAACTCCGACGCTTATCTGGAAAAGCATGGCTTGAAGAATGACTATCGGGCCAAAGTATATGGCAATAAGTATGACTTGGTGGTGACCTGTAACGACATGATAGTGCCCCTCATGTTCCGCCGTACCAAGAACATTTTTGTGCAGGAGGGCATGATTGACCGCATGGATACCTTGGGGAAAATCATCCGTACACTTAAATTGCCCCGCTACCTTGCATTCGGTACGCAGCTCAATGGGGCCTCCAATATCTGCCAAGTATATTGCGTGGCTTCCCCAGGATATAAGGATTATTTGGCCAAGCAGGGCACTAGCCGCGATAAGATAGTGGTAACGGGAATCCCCAATTTCGACAATGCCGAATCGTTCCTGAACAACGATTTTCCCTACCGTGACTACGTAATGGTGGCCACTTCCGATATCCGCGAGGTATTTGGCAAGGAAGATCGGGTGGCATTTATTAAAGAATGTGTGCAAAAAGCTGCTGGCAGAAGGTTGTTGTTCAAGTTGCACCCCAACGAACTGTACGAACGTGCCGAAAAGGAAATTAAGGAAAATGCCCCTGAAGATACCCTGATATTCCAGCAAGGGAGCACCAATGAAATGATTGCCAACTGCCAAGAGCTTATTACCCAAAACTCTACCGTGGTGTATATCGGTATGGCTTTGGGCAAAAAGGTATCTTCTTATTTCGATATCAATGAACTGAAGCGGCTGCAGCCCATACAAAACGGTGGCCGCTCCGCAGAGAACATTGCCACTATCTGTCGGGCCTATGTCGATTTCAAGGGCACCGGCAAGGAATTTTTGAAGCAATATGACGACCAAAAGTTGCTGGCCCCATGGAAATACTCACTGTAATACAGGCCCGTACGGGTTCTACTCGCCTACCGGGCAAGGTGATGCTGCCCTTGGTGGGTAAGCCCCTGCTCGTAAGGATGGTAGAGCGGGTGAAAGCGGCAAAACTAGCAGGTAGGGTAGTGGTGGCCACTACCACCATGCCCCAAGATGATACCGTAGTGGAGCTATGCGGAGCGGAGGGCTGGGAGGTTTTTCGTGGTCATCCTGAAAATTGCCTGGACAGGCACTATCAGGCAGGCGTGGAGTATAATGCCGATACAGTCATTAAAATACCTTCTGACTGCCCATTGATTGACCCACAGGTGATTGATAAGGTCATTGCCTTTTATTTGGACCATACTGGCGAATATGATTTTGTGAGCAATCTGCATCCCGCCACCTACCCCGATGGCAACGACGTGGAAATTATGACCATGGAAGCTTTGCGCATTGCTTGGGAAAACGCCAGCCTGGAAATGGAAATGCAGCATACCACCCCCTATATATGGGAGCGGCCCCAGCAGTTCCGCTTGGCCAATGTGGCTTGGGAAACAGGTTTGGATTATTCCATGAGCCACCGCTTTACTATAGATTATCAGGAAGATTACGATTTCATCAAGGCCGTGTACGATGAGTTGCATCCCCGCAATGCAATGTTTGGCTTACAGGATATCTTGGACTTGTTAGAGCAGCGTCCAGACATTTATGCCATCAACAACCACTACGCCGGGGTCAACTGGTACCGAAACCACCTGGATGAACTAAAGACCGTGGGCAAGGGACAGACGCGCAAAATATAGTTTGCTTTTGCGTCGAATATGCGCATATTCTACGCATGAAATGCATAGAATCATTTGCGGGCGAGACATCATCTACTCACTTCCAGATATTCAGGGTGCGGTTGCGTAGTTTCTCGGCCAGTTCCAGCGAGCGTTTGATGCGGGTATCGCTTCGCTTGGCCCCGTTGAGGTAGTGCAATATGGAGCGCCGGTAGCCCACCGTTAGCTCGTTGAATATTTTCCCTACTTCCGGTTCTTGTGCTATCACCTCCAGCCACTCCTCAGGCATGTCCAGTGCATCGGGGTTTGGATCAATGGCCAAGTCCACTTTCACCAAGCTTCCCATTTGTGCCCCTGCAGCCTTTTTTAAATCCCTGCTCACGGAGAGATAGAATTGCCCTGCGCCATTGCTAAGGGCTGCCAGGCGGAAGGGTGCTCCGTTCAGGCTGCCAATTAGGCGTAAATTTGCCTTCAAGCCCAATGCTTCTGCTATATCGCCGGGTATAAAGATGACCTGTCGCATCGGGAAACCAGTTTCCATTTGTTCCAACCTACCACTGAATGTGTGCTGCATCGAATTCAAAATTGCAGATTGTATGGGAAATTCCTTAACAGAATATTAGGCAATTGTTTGTTGTAGAATGCCCTAATAGAAAATAAAAGCCCACTAGTTTAATATGTAGCAAATAATAGAAAATACTTTTTTATTTATTATTTACTTTTATTAGCTTAGCAAAGAAAACAAAAATAATATGAAAGCTTTTTTTTGTGTTTGTTTGATGGTCCTTTCTTTGTTATCTGCTGGTCAACCCCTTCGTACTAACGAATGGCTAGATTTCACCAGTTATCCAGGAGTTAAATTCATTGCACCTACAAGTTTGTTATGTTTGAAGGATAACGAGTTTTTCAAAGTTGGTTCATCGTTCATAGATATTGCCTTTCGCGGTTATACATATGTTTTGGTGGCTGATAGTAAGAAAGATAGTATTATAGTGCTGCAAGTTAAGATTACTAACACCACCCGTGAAGTGAAAAAAGTAACAACTTTTAAAACCCGTCCCAACCCGGTGCACATATGTGAAGGGTTCAATTTTGGAGATGGAAAATTGCAGGTTTTTGTGTTATCACAGCCGCGTGATACAGTTGGATATTTACAAATGTTTGTCTTAGACCCCTTAAGTAAAAACTTTACTAAAATAAAGGAAGTAGAAACAGGTTGGGGTACGCGGGAATGTGTTGTACATTCCTTACCCACATCTGAAAATCACTTTTGTTATATTATTAATGAGAATGCCTATGATGCACATCCCTTGCCAAGACAAATCCAAGGGGTGTTTGCTAAAGTGCGTAGAAGCCATGGCACCATGAGTATTGAATACTTTCATGAACCGACAGAGAATTGCTCAAGCAACGGCAAATTAGGGGGGAGACTTTTAACGGGACCGGGGGATATTGAAATTTTGAATAGAAAGATATTGATACTGGATTTTAATAACAAGAGAATATTTATTTACGACAGAACAAGAGAGTGGATTAATTGTGCTAATGTAACATTAGCTGACACCTTTAAAACTTATTCTACAGAACGATTAATAAAACTGGAAAACTCAGAAACCATTATCAGTCCGTCTCCTTTATTGTTTCCCAGTAAAATATTTGGTACTGGTAACCAGCAGTCTTTTCTTTTGTCTGTTTTTAATGGTTCTTCAGGTTCTCATGGAATTTTACTTTATGATAAAGATTGGGAGCGTTTCACTGCTGTTTATAGAGAAAATCTTCGTTATTTTT
Organism: Chitinophagales bacterium; assembly: GCA_033762815.1. GTDB lineage: Bacteria > Bacteroidota > Bacteroidia > Chitinophagales > CAIOSU01 > JANRLF01. The sequence continues at coordinate 310,508 of JANRLF010000001.1, forward strand.
CTTCTACCATATCTGGATCGACTGGTCGTCTTTCATTACCAGTTACGATGGTTGAGCATACGCAAAGTTATTGGGCCTATTTAGGACATGGAGATATCAAAGGGGTTACTAAGTTTGAAATACCCAGAACAACTAGGGTAACCTATTCAAATGCAATAATAAATGGGAGTGAAAATATCAATGCCTATGACTTAAAGATCAAACTTGTGGATAAGGCAGGCATAAGAACAAGTGATGGAAGAGAAAGTCGTGAACCTGATTTGTTTGTTGCCGATCCAGTGAATGGCAAAGTCTATTTGTGCGGCCAATAGTTAGTAATATATCTAAGAGTTATTGACTACTTTTTGCTTTTCAAAGGTTTTTTAGGGTATAACCCCCTGTTACCCCGCCGTGTTGTTTAACAAAAGCAACCGATGGTACAGATAGGAATACCCCAGCCCTGCCATGAAAACTGGGAGGGCATGAGCCCCCGTGAAAAGGGCAGGTTTTGCAATGCCTGCAGCAAGGTAGTGCGCGACTTTACCCAAATGCCGGATATGGAAATAGTAGCAACCGTGCTACAGCCCGATAGCCAGGTATGCGGCCGCATAGGCCATGGGCAACTACAGCGCATCAATACTCAGGTGCTGCCACAGCTGGCCCGCCGGGCGGCCATGTTGGCCTTGTTGGGCACTTCCGGGCTTAGCTTTCTTACCGGCAACGCCATGGCACAGAACGGGGTATCGGTAGAGCTGCACAACCAAGTGGCGCAGCAGCAGGTAAAGGTTGCGGGCAGGGTCACCGCCTTGGAAACGGGCCAGCCCTTGGTGGGCTACCATGCGGTATTGAACATAGCCGGCATGGACAGGTACTCGGCCATAACCGACAGCAACGGCCGCTTTGAAATGGAAATTGACAAAGGGGAAGGCACTTTGGGCTTGTTTATCATAGGCGATAGTGCGCAATACGAAACGGCCAGCCTGTATGATTTACCCTGGAACGACCAGCACCATGATATTGCATTGGGAAAAGCAAAAGATAATCTCCAGGTACTGCAAACCGGACAGCACTATGATATTGCTGGAGCCGAAAGGCGTGTAATCAATACTTCATTGAACGGAATAATCAATTTGGAAAGTATAGATGCGCTGCCCGTTAATGAGTATAGAGGTATGGTTAGGGAGAAGAAGAGCAAAGAACCCATACCATTTGCCAGTATTGTTTTAAAAGATGCCAATGGTAAAATGGTGGGTGGAACGGTAGCTGATATAGAGGGCAATTATGCCTTCGAGGGCTTGCCTGAATACGCAAGTATTGAAGTTTCTTGTGTGGGGTATGAAAGCTTGGTAATGGAGCAATTGCCCAGCGATGGGAAGTTAGAAATAAATGAAAACATATTTGTTGAAACTGTTGGTATGATGTATATAGTCAATACCAATTTTATATACTTAGACCCGCCTGGCACCACTACCTTTACACAAGACGATATCAAGTTCATTATTAGGTAGTGAAACCACCACCCTTACCCCATGACTCTTTTGGAATGGCAATCTATTGATTGGCAAAACTTTACTGAAGATAGCACCCACTTTCCCAAATCTTGGATGGAATCTTCGGCTTGAATGTGCTTATTTATGAGCTTAAGATGTGAGATACACTTTTGATGATGGCTAAAAAACAAGAAAAACACTTCATTTTTGCACAAGTTATTGATAAACAAGTAATTAATCAAAACTGAGATACTACTGAAATACTACCGAAGTATCACTGAAATACTACTGAAACTATACTGAAGTACTACCGAAGTACTACCGAAACACTACTGAAATACCACTGAAACACCTTGTTAGATGGTTGTGGGACAAAAAAATGGTGCGGATGGAGGGACTCCCGATTCGTTCTTCCTCGGATAATTTATTGGAAAAAAAAAGGAGCCTGTTATCAACAGGCTCCTTATCAATGGGTGCGGATGGAGGGACTCGAACCCCCACGCCTCGCGGCGCTAGATCCTAAGTCTAGTGCGGCTACCAATTACGCCACATCCGCGTTTGGGGCGGTAAAATTATACCTTTTAACAACAATGCACAATTTTAATTCCGAATTTCTTACTTAAATTTAACGTTGGCAGTAAATGGCAAGCATTTTATGGAACCATGGACCACAGCCTAGCCCAATCAATGACCCAAACGATAGTAATAGACCGGGAAGCGGAGAACAAGGAAATACTGAAGCAGTACCGCCACCTGTTGAAGGTGATAGACCCTATGCTGCAAAAGGGTGACAAGCAGCAGATAAGGGCGGCCTTCGAAATGTCGATGGAAGCGCACAAGGATATGCGCCGCAAATCGGGCGAGCCCTATATTTTGCACCCACTTGCCGTGGCACAGATAGTGGCCGAGGAAATGGGCCTAGGGCCTACCTCGGTGGTATGTGCCCTGTTGCATGATGTGGTGGAAGATACGGAGGTAACCCTTGAGGAAATTGGGAAGGAATTTGGAGCGCAGGTAGCGAAAATTGTTGATGGGCTTACCAAAATCAGTGGTGTGTTCGACCTATCAAGCTCAGAACAAGCGGAAAACTTCAGGAAGCTGTTGTTGACCCTAACCGATGATGTACGGGTGATACTGATAAAAATTGCCGACCGCCTGCACAACATGCGCACCATGGACTTTATGCCCAGGCACAAGCAGTTGAAAATCGCCTCGGAAACCTCGTATCTCTATGCGCCCTTGGCACACCGGTTGGGCTTGTACCAAATCAAATCGGAATTGGAAGACCTTTCCATGAAATATACGGAAACGGACGCCTACCGTATGATAGCCCAAAGGCTGAACGAGACCAAGCGCGAGCGTACCCGCTATATCAATGAGTTCATCAAGCCGCTGAAAGACCGCTTGGACAGGGAAATGGTGGGCAAGTTCAAGATTTATGGCAGGCCCAAATCTATCCACTCCATTTGGAACAAGATGAAAACCAAGGGGGTGACTTTTGAGGAGGTGTACGATCTTTTTGCCATTAGGGTGTTAGTAGATGTGCCGCCAGAATTGGAAAAATCAGAATGTTGGAAGGTATATTCCATTGTAACGGACAGCTATCGGCCCAATCCGTCCCGCTTGCGCGACTGGATTAGCACCCCAAAAGCTAATGGCTACGAGGCACTGCATACCACGGTAATGGGGCCAAAGGGCCGTTGGGTAGAAGTGCAGGTACGCACCGAAAGGATGAATGAAATTGCCGAAAAAGGGTATGCCGCCCACTGGAAATACAAGGAAGGCTCAGCGGACAATGCGCTGGACGAATGGCTGGAGCGCATAAGGGAAATGCTGAACAACCCTGACAGCAATGCGCTGGACTTTATCAACGATTTCAAGCTCAACCTTTTCCAAGACGAGATATATGTATTTACCCCAAAGGGCGATTTGCGAATGCTGCCCAATGGTGCCACCACGCTTGATTTTGCTTTCGAAATTCACTCCGATATCGGCTCTACTTGTATAGGAGCTAAAGTAAACCATAAACTGGTGCCCCTGAGCCATAAACTGGCCAATGGCGACCAAGTAGAAATCATTACCAGCAAAAAGCAGAAGCCCAACGAGGATTGGCTGACCTATGTTACCACCGGTAAGGCCAAATCGAAAATAAAAGCTTCGCTAAAGGAGGAGAAAAAACTGTTGGCAGCCCAAGGTAAGGAAATGCTCAACCGTAAGCTGCGCCATTTGAAGCTGCATACCAATACCTCCCTCGTGCAGGATTTATCGGTTTACTTCAAAATGCCTTCTACACTTGACTTTTATTACAATATCGCAGTAAAGAAAATTGCGCTGAAGGATATTGAGAAGCTCCAGTTCAGCGGCACCAAATTGATTCTGCCCAAAGAACAGGAGCGCAAAATCAGTATTGAGGAAACGGTAAAGAACACTTTACAAAAGAACGCTGAACTATTGATTTTTGGCGAGAATGCCGATAAGATAGATTATAAGTTTGCTAACTGCTGCAACCCAATCCCAGGCGATGATGTGTTTGGTTTCATTACGGTGAGCGAGGGCATCAAAATCCATAAGACTAATTGCCCCAATGCGGTACAGTTGATGAGCAACTACGGCTACCGGATAGTAAAAACGAAGTGGACCAAATCGCATGAGCTGTCATTCCTTACCGAAATAAAAATTAGCGGTATCGATGACTTGGGGGTAATGAACAAAATCACCAATATCATATCGGGCGAACTGAAGCTGAACATGCGGTCCATATCCATTGAAAGCCATGATGGTATATTCGAAGGAGTAATCAATATCTTTGTAAACGATACCGAGCAGTTGGAGGACCTGATGGCACAGCTGCAGCGGATGGATGGGATTTTATCGGTAAGCAGGGTTTAGCTAATGTGCTAATGTGGAGATAAGGAGAGATTGTGAGAGAATGTTATGGAATGTTATGGAATGAGAATTTAGATATTTGATTTCGGAAACCGAATCTTGCTACTTGATACTAGATACTTGCTACTAAAAAGATGCCTGAAGTAAAAGAGAACATAAAAGAAATAAAGAACATTTTCTCCGCCTATCTGGAGCAGCACGGCCAGCGCAGAACTCCCGAGCGTTTTACCATTTTGGAGGAAATCTATTCAAGGAACGACCATTTTGATGCAGAAACACTGTATATCGAAATGAAAACCAAAAATTATAATATTAGCCGGGCTACGGTGTACAACACTTTGGATTTGCTGGTATCGTGCGATTTGGTGAGCCGCCACCAATTTGGAAAAAACTTTGCCCAGTACGAAAAATCATATGGCTACCGACAACATGACCATGTTATTTGCGTAGATTGTAAGAAAGTAGTGGAGTTTTGTGACCCTCGAATACAGCAGATACAGACCATGATGGCCGAATTGCTCAACTTTAAAATTACGCACCATTCATTAAATTTGTATGGTGTTTGCGGAACCTGCCAGCGTGCAAGGGAAGCCAACGCCAAGAAAAAGATTTAAAACCACATTGCCATGGAATACACGATTGACCGCCAAGATAAAGCCACTGTTATTGCCTTAAAAGGTAGCTTACTGGCTGATTTGCAAACCAAAGATATCCTTCAGACAGTGACGGACTTGATACAGGAGAACAAGGTGAACTTTGTGGTTGATTTGGGCGATTTGAAGTTTATCAACAGTGCTGGCTTGGGCATGCTGCTTACATGCCTTACAAAGGCAAGGAAAGCGGGTGGCGACGTGTTGCTGGCCGATGTGCCTGAACAGGTGAGCAACCTATTGGTAATTACCAAACTAAATGCAATTTTCCATACCAAGGATACCGTTAAATCGGCTATCGACTCTTTTTAAATCTCGGCCAAAGCTTACCTTTGCCGTTTCGCAGTCGGCACTTGCCAGTTGCGTGAATTTTTTAAACTTTAATCAATGTACGTTGATGTTTTAATTGGCCTTCAGTGGGGCGATGAGGGGAAGGGCAAAATTGTGGACTACCTTGCTGACCGCTATGACATTGTGGCACGTTTCCAAGGTGGGCCCAATGCAGGCCATACCCTAAAGGTAAACGGCGAAACATTTGTGCTGCACACGATTCCTTCGGGTATTTTCCATGGCCATATTACCAATGTAATCGGCAATGGAGTAGTAATTGACCCTATCACATTCAAAAAGGAAGTAGAAAAACTGAACGTAATCGGTGTTGATGCTACAGCAAAGTTGATGGTATCGAATAAGGCACACCTTATTTTACCAACGCACAAGTTGTTGGATGCCGCATCGGAAGCGAGGAAAGGACAATCGAAAATCGGTTCGACCTTGCGCGGTATTGGCCCCACTTATATGGACCAAACCGGCAGAAATGGCCTACGGGTTGGCGATATCGTAGCAAGCGACTTTCAGGCAAAATATGAAGCACTGAAGGAAAAGCATTTGGAGCTACTGAAGTTTTACAATTATGAGGCTGACTTGCCTGCCCTAGAGCAGGAGTGGATGGAAAGCCTAGACTGCCTACGTTCACTCCCATTGATCAATGCAGAGTATTATCTAAATGAGGCATTGGCAAGCGGCAAAAGAATTTTGGCAGAAGGGGCACAAGGCTCTATGCTTGATGTCAACTTTGGCACCTATCCCTATGTCACTTCTTCCAATACCCTTACTGCTGGAGCTTGTATAGGCTTGGGCGTGGCACCATCCAAAATCAGGGAGGTGTATGGTATCAGCAAGGCTTACTGCACCCGCGTAGGCGGAGGGCCTTTCCCTACTGAGTTGCTGGGCGAAGAAGGAGAAAAACTAAGGCAATTGGGAGGCGAATTTGGAGCCACCACCGGAAGACCGCGCCGTTGTGGCTGGATGGACCTACCGGCATTGCGCTATGCGGCCATGCTGAACGGCTTAACCAAACTGATTATCACCAAAATAGATGTGCTTAATAGCTTTGAGGAATTGCAGGTATGCACTGATTATGAGGTAGATGGACAAACTGTTCGCGACCTGCCATATGACCTTTGTTCAGCTACCGTAAAGCCCCTATATCAAAATTTCAAAGGTTGGAACCAGCCCATTACCGGCTCGCTGCCCTTTGAGCAACTGCCCGAGGAAATAACCCGATACATTGCTTTTATTGAGAATTACCTTAATGTACCGGCAATTTTGATTTCTACTGGCCCGCACCGCGACGACCTGGTAGTAAGGGCTTGACCATATGGACATTTTTCAGCTTAAAGCCCTAGCCTGGGCCCAACAGTTTGAAACCTTGTGTTATTTGGATGCCAATCATTACCCACAACATAGTTGGCAATTTGATTGGGTATTGGCAGCAGGTGCCAGCCGGCTATTGGCCATTCAGGCAGGAAGTGCGTTCGAACGACTTAAAGAGTTCAGGGCATCTTATCCTGGCTGGCTGTTCGGGTATTTTGCCTACGATTTAAAAAATGAGGTTGAAAGGCTGAACAGTCAGCATACGGACCATATCGGTTTGCTTGATTTATTGTTTTTTCAACCTGAGTGTTTACTTGTATGTAGTAAAGGAAAGGTGGAGGTGCTGGCAGGAGATGAAAAGCTACTAGCTGAAATTGAGCAACATGAAGTGCCCTTGCTTGAAACAGCTAAAATCACTATTAAAACCCGGTTCAATAAGGAAGAGTATTTGAAAGCTGTAAAAAGCCTGCAAAACCATATTGTGGAAGGTGATATTTATGAAGCCAACCTTTGCCAGGAGTTTTACGCCCAACAGGTTTCAATTCAGCCCCTTGCAGTATTTAACCTGCTGAACGACAAGAACAAAGCACCTTTTAGTGGCTTTTTCAAGCATCAAGAAAGGTATGTACTATGTTCCAGCCCTGAGCGATTTTTGGCTAAGAAGGGTCAACAATTATTGTCGCAGCCAATAAAAGGTACTATCAGAAAAGGTAAGGACCCTGTGGAAAATGAAAGCCTAAAGCAGCAGCTATATCATGACATTAAAGAACGTGCTGAAAATGTGATGATAGTTGATTTGGTAAGGAATGACCTTGCCAAGAGCTGCTTGCCAGGTACAGTTCATGTAGATGAACTATTTGGTATTTATAGCTTTGAGCAGGTGCACCACATGATTTCTACTATTAGCGGCACTCTGCGCCCTGATTGCGACCCGATTGATGCCATCAAAAATACTTTCCCCATGGGTTCTATGACGGGGGCACCAAAAATAAGTGCCATGCGACTGATTGAAAGCCATGAACTAAGTAAAAGGGGAGTTTACTCTGGGGCGTTGGGCTATTTCAGCCCGGAAGGCGATTTTGACTTCAATGTGGTCATCCGCAGCATTTTGTATAATGCCGCAAGCAAATACCTAAGTTTCCAGGCTGGAGGAGCGATTACTTATGATGCAAATCCTGAAAAAGAGTATGAGGAATGCCTGTTGAAGGCCAAGGCGATGATGGAGGTACTAGGTGGGGTTAAGGAACAATGATACTTTCCTTAATGGCACTGATTACTAGGTCCACATTGTTTTTAGCATTGAGCTTGCGCATCAGGTTCTTGCGGTGCGTAGCAATGGTATGGGCACTTAGGTAAACCCGTTCGGCAATCTCGTTATTGGTCAAGCCCTCTGCTATCAATTTCAATATCTCCACTTCTCTGATAGAAAGCTTGGAGTTTAGCCCCTCTCGGTCTTTATTAAATTTAATGACATTGTGGCAAAAGAAATTTTTATTGCCCAATATGGTACGGACAGCATCGAGTATTTCAGCCCTATCGCACTGTTTCAAAATGTAACCGTGCACGCCCATTTGAAGAATCTGCACTATTTCGTTGCGGTCTTCCAGCATATCAATGACCAACACCTTCTTCTGCGGAAACCTAACTAATATGGCCTGTATCACGTCCTTTGGGCTAATTCCGGGGGTATTTAGCCCAACCACTATTACTTCAGGGTTGTGCTTTTTGATGTTTTCTACCAAATGTTCGAAATCATCGGTTTCCAGCACAATTTTGTAATCGGGCACCGATTCGAATATGGACTTAAGCCCTTGGCGTACCAAAAAATTGGAATCGGCAACTAATATATCGGTCTGCTTCATCTTCCGCACAAAGATAAATGCTAAAACGGTTGAGTAAAGCACCTAAATCATTATATGCGATGATTTAGGTCATGCTATAAAACAGAAAAGCCGCAGTATTACTGCGGCCCCTCATGAAAACAATAAAAAGATTTTACTGAATATTGACAGTTTTGGTTACTACTTGCTCATTAATGAAGTAGATTTTCTTACCGCTATAAGTATCCCAAGTGAAGTTGTATGCCGCTACTTGTATAATGCCGCTGCCGCTTCCCAGGGCTTGCATGTCGCTAGCCGAAAAGGTGTACGAAGTAGTATTGCCAGGCCTGGTAACCAATTTATTGCCTTGCGCTGTAGCTATTTGGAAAATTACCGAATCGGCATTAGATACATCGGCTACACTAAGCGTATAGGAACTGTTGGAAGAAATATTGTTGGTAGCGCTAGTAATGGTGTCCAAATCAGGAAAGCCGGTAGTTACGCTCTTAGTAATAGAAGGGATACTCCCCGCACCGGTCACTTCCCAATTCACTGGGTAACCAAAATCAATACCCTCTATATTGGTGGCGCTTTGGGGCGTCCAAACGTAGCTGTTATTGGTTTGTTTTTGCAAAATGGAATCGTCAACGCTTACAGTACCTGCATCCACAAAAGTAGTGGCACCTGGTGAGTTGTAAAAGGCAGCAACACCTGTTCCGAACAACTGCTCATAAGTGAAACCGAATTGGGAAACGGTGGTTTTTGTTTCAACGGCTACCAGAACACCATCTGCATCATTTAATGGTGGAATATTGGAGGCGGTAGGGGCAGTATTATTGTTGTCGTCGTCGTCATCATCTTTGCTGCATCCGCTAAAGCCAAGGGCAAAAGAGCCTAACAGCAGGCACGCAAAGAAACTTCTGGATAAGGAGGGAAAAGTAAGTTGGAAAGTTTTCATGATAGATAGTTTTTAGTTCCGTCAAAAATAGCCGTACCCACAGGAAAGCTATAATTTCAGCCGGTCAAGAAAATCGAAATTCTTACCGAGGGTTTAAAATAACTGTCAGTGGTTATGCAAGCTATTAAGGCAAGCTAGATAGTAGCTGGCAAAATCTTATCTTTGCCCAAAACCAAGTTACATGAGAGAGATCCGTTTTAGGGAAGCCCTAAGGGAAGCCATGGAAGAAGAAATGCGCCGCGACGAGACCGTTTTTTTGATGGGGGAAGAAGTGGCCGAATATGACGGTGCATACAAGGTAAGCCAGGGCATGTTGCAGGAATTTGGCCCCAAGCGGATAATCGATACGCCTATTTCTGAGCTGGGCTTTGCGGGCATCGGTGTGGGTGCTGCCATGAACGGCGTACGTCCTATCATAGAGTTCATGACTTGGAATTTTGCCGTGCTGGCTTTTGACCAAATAGTGAACAGTGCCGCTAAAATGCTCTCCATGTCTGGTGGTGAGTTTGGTTGTCCTATCGTCTTCCGTGGGCCATCAGGCTCTGCGGGCCAATTGGGGGCACAGCACTCGCAATCCTTCGAAAGCTGGATGGCGAATACCCCAGGTTTAAAGGTAATTTCCCCTTCTAACCCCTATGATGCCAAAGGCTTGCTAAAGTCTGCCATTCGCGATAATGACCCCGTTTGCTTTATGGAGTCGGAGCAAATGTACTCGGACATGGGCCAGGTACCAGAGGAAGAATACCTTATCCCCATCGGCAAAGCCCATATAGCAAAGGAGGGGAAAGATGTCACCATCGTATCCTTCAACAAAATGATGAAGGTAGCTTTGGCTGCCGCGGAAGAACTGGCCAAACAAGGTGTGGAAGCCGAAGTAATCGATTTACGTACTATCCGTCCTTTGGATTACGCTACGGTTATCGAGTCAGTAAAAAAGACAAACCGTCTAGTAATTTTGGAAGAGGCCTGGCCTTTCGGCAGCGTGGCTAGCGAACTGACCTATATGGTACAAAAGCAAGCTTTCGACTACTTGGATGCCCCGGTCCGCCGAGTGACTACCGCCGATACGCCCCTACACTATGCACCTACTTTGGTAGAGGCTTGGTTGCCTAATCCTGCCAAAGTAATTGCCGCCGTAAAAGCCGTTACTTACCAGCACTAAGCCTTATTTACTTAGCACCAACTTCTTTACCTGCATACCCTTGGCAGTACTTACATTGATGTAGTAAATGCCTGCGGGGTATTTGCCCAAACGTAACTCTATTAAATCTTTCAACGCCTCTCTTACAGACACTTCTTCTAGGGTCATCCCCAAACTGTTCGTTACCGTTATAGTGGCATCAAGGGGTTGTTGATTGTCCAATCTAATGTAACAGATATCACCAGTTGGGTTGGGGTAAACATAAACCCTATCCAATTCGTCGCTTGATGGCCCAATAGCAGTAGTGGTATCTATGATCCTTACTGGCTTCGTGCAGGTATCTTTGGCAGGACCCTCCCCTAATTGATGCCCCACCATGAAGTAATGGGTCAGCTTTTCACCGAAGTCGGGTTCAAGGGTAATAATATTGGTATTATTGGGCCTGCGTAAGCGGATGCTGCCATTGCCATCGTTATTGGCGAAGAAGCTAATGCCGTCTTCATCTGTATCGTACAAGGTAAAGGAATAGCAGCCTGGCTGTAGGCGCACGGTATCATTGTACTGGGTATTGTTGGCGAAACCGGTTTTAGAGGCCACCACGCTATCATATTCATTGCGCACTTCCCAACTGTTTTCGGCCCCGGCCAGGTTGCTTCTAAAGCTGACTATGATAACCGAGTCATACTTGGGCAAAGGTAAAAATTGGCTCTTGATATCATTGTTGAACAAATAACCATCTGCAGCAGCATTTGGAAAATCGACATTCACATGGAAGGTGCGGGTGCTATCGGTAGTGCCCGTCCAGTCAAATGGCGGCAGGGCTACGGTATCGGTTTCGAGAAAGGAAAGGTTGCCCGTCCAGGTATAATAGCAATCCCTACCGCCATCAACTCCATAGCTGATATCCAGTTGGGTAAGGTTGGTGGCACCCGTGTTTTTTATAACAATAACTGGGTTATCGCAAGAAGGGTTGAAACGGCCATAAATCTGTTGGTCAGTTGGCTTTATAATATCCGTTACAGCCGCATCTAGTACAAAATTGGGTTCGTCATAAGAGATGAATTGGGCATGGAAAACATAATTGCCAAAGGGGTCGCTTTCCGCATCATAATCCAATTGTACCTGAGTGGCCCCTTGTAGAATGTAAGGGGTTATTTCATGGTCATATGTATTCACCGGTTCGCCAGGGCACCAAGCGGCACGGTCAATCAGCCAGGTACCGCCTTGGGGGAACAAGGGAATATGCCCGCAATCTTTCCACAACTCCCAGTTTTTCACCGGCACCCCGTTTACCAAAACGGTGTGCAGCTTAGGGCAGAATTCGGCACAATTAGTCGCATTGTCCCAGCCGTGGCCGCTGGCACGTGTTTTCAGCCTAAAAGTACTTGCCAATGGGTCAAGGGCAATGGTTTTTGGAAGTACGGTTTGATCGAAGGTGTTCAGACCGTAGTCGCCGGTCCATACGTTTTCCACTTTAATCACATTTCTAGGCGGTGTGCCGTGTATGAACATAAACTTCATGTCCAACAGTTCCTGCCAATTGCCTGCGGAAAGGTGCACGGAATCATGTAGCAATGGCGCATAATCGCTTACGTCGAATACCCATGTGAAACCTGGGCCCAAATCTAGATTAATGCCATAGGGAGTGATGTATCGGCCTAATTCAATGGTTTCGGTTATTTCAAAAGGAGTACTGTAATAGGGCAGTTGGCTTAGATATAATACACTATCGGGGCTTACCGCAGAAGAATCAATGGCTTGCCCAGCCGCATTGTACACATAGCTGTTATAATAGGTAGGCCAAGCATAAATGGTATCGCTTGCCGTGGTGGGATTAGCGGCATCCGTATAACGGATAATGGAAATTTGTGGATTGGCAATAGTATCAACCACCACCACCGAATCGATATAAGCATCGAAAACGCCTTGTTCCAACAACATTTGGGGGCGCAGTTGGGTGTTTTTGATATTGCGGATATTATCTCCCTGTAGGATAGTTTGCCATTCGGGAAGGCCTACCAATGCCGCCGTATGGTTGTGCCCACTGGCATCGACAGTATAGGTGCCGCTTCCTTCGTTGAATGGATAATAGGCTTGTAGAAAGGCATAATCAGGGTGGCTGGGGTCTACGTCTTTAAACATCCAAGCCTTAATGGTATTTTGGTCAAGCGCCTTGTTCCATATCTGGAATTCATTTACCAGTCCATCATAAAAGAAATCTCGGCCAGTAGCAAAAGCCCCTATCTTAAAATTGACCACGCCATCCATAGCCATCCGCTTGTTGCTGCCCGAATTGAACAAGGTACCGTTCAGGTAAATGCGCATTACCCCTGTTCGAGCATCCTTGGTGAATGCCCAATGGTTCCATTTGCCCTCAAAGGCACTGGTGGGTGCTACTTTTTGAATCCTGTCAAAGCCACTGTTATTGCCCGCATCCCAATAGATATTACTGTCGCCCCAAGGTAGGTGCACGTTCAGCACCCTTTGGCCATTGGCATTGTAGCCTTCAAAAATACTATTGTTCTGAGGCTGGGCTGCAGGGTCGCCATAAGACCAAAATGAAATGGTGATAGCACTGTCAATAGCTGCGAACGCCCCCGCGGGCACTTCTACGAAATCGCCTCCTTGAAATTGAAGGAAATAGTCGGTTTCATTGGCATAGATGCCCATATTGCCTCCGGCACTATCGGCAGCCACTGTGGAAGCTACGCCAGTGCCCCTGTTATCAAATACGATTTCTACTACAAGGTTCGAGGTGCCGTCCCAGTTAAAGGGGGCAGTAAAAGCAAAGGATTGCCAACCAATGGCCACCATTTTTCTTGCTTCATAAACAGTGGTAAAGCCTGTGGTTTCATAGCTGGTGTCCAGCAGTTCGGTTTTGCTGCTATGCTTCAAGCGGATAATGAGGTCGTTGGCATCGCTACCCGCGCTCAGAACATTGAGCACCAAACCAGTGATATTGCCTGCTGTAAGCCCTGCTGCTTGCAGTTCGGCAGCCGTCCATAGGTATTGGGCCTTTCCATCGGCCATAGCGGTATTCAAGGTTTGGGGTGTGCTGGTAGTGCCTGTGCCCAGGGTAGCCGTATTTAGGCTCAAGGTATCATTATAAACCACAAAACGCTCCACGCGCGACTCATAACGATAGCTGGTGTCTGTCATGAACCGAACACTATCGGGCGTGCCACCATCATAGATATAGCTGGGCTGCTGTAACAGGGTGGAGTCATAAATGCCGAGGTGTTTGTACAGGTTGGCATAGGTCAGGTAGTCCCATTCGCCACAGGCGGGGTTTTGTGCAGGGTTGCACTTTAAGGTATATAGCATCAGCACCTTTTGGTACTGTTGGGCTGGTGGGAATTGGAACCAAGCATTTTGCGGACTTCCGAATGTGAAAGTCTGCACCATGGTGGTGTCGCCATCTTGCTGGGCTTTCAGGCAAATGGAAGCAATGAAAAGTAGAACAACGAAAAGGTATCGCATGGTAAGGGTATTTAACACTGACTTAACAAATCTACATAAAAACTTGAAAGACAACGGGTAGATTTCGAAAACTACTCAACCCACTACGGGCTGCCTTGTACGGCGGGTATTGCCCAACATGGCTTGGGTGCTAAAGTGCTCGATTACGTCCTTTGGTATTCGCCGAGTGCGCTCCTTCAGGAAAGCGATTACTTCCGCTTCTGTTTTCAAGCGATCGTCCAAATGCACGAATTTCTTAGCCAAGGCTTTGTAATTTTTGGTCATCAGCAAAAACCAAATCACAAAGAAGTCCAAGCCTTCGAAAACAATGGCCCTGTTAGCCGCATACTCAGCCTTATGTTTTTGGAAGTCCTTTGGAAGCTCCGTCCAGTGCAGTGCCGGGCGCAAATGATGGCCAATGTGGTAACCATCGTTGAAACAGGTTTTATTATATACGCTGTTGATACAGGTAATGCTGTTCTTGTAACTATTGCCCGGGTCGGCGGCATCAATAAAAGCGTGCTGGCCCCAGTTGCCTGCCATCATGGCGAAACGGATAATCAGGTAGGGCAATATAAACACCGCCAAAGTAGCCTTCCAACTAACTAGGCACAACAAAGCACAAAAGGCATAGAAACTGAACTCGCCTATCAAGGTATTGCGCAAGAACTCCCAGCGACGGCGACGGCGGAAATATTCGGTAATCTCTATCAATACGAAAAAGAAGAAACGCAGGAAATAGCGCATAAAGTCAATTAAGCTGTCCCTTTGGAAGCGCATGGTGCTGCTCAGGTCATTGCCCAAGTTGTTTTCCGGGTGGTGCATGCCCACATGGTGGCTGTAGTAGGTTTCCGGCGATTCGCCAAAGAACGGCCCTATTACCCAAGGGATAATCTGGTTCATCCATTCGTATTCCTTTTTGAACAGCTTGCGATGGCTCACATTGTGCAGCATCAGCACAAAGGGCCCTAGGTTAAACAAGGAATTGGCCACCAAATAAGGCACCGCGATATACCAGGAAAAAAAGCCGGGCACATACAGCAATATGGCAATGGGCACGGTAATGAAAAGGATGCGCAGGCTTAGGTAAATAAACGGCAGGTCGCGCTCATCGCGTATCAGTTTCAGGAAGAAACGGTCAATGGCATTTTTTTGCTCCTTACGGACAAAAACCGGGTCATTGATGGTGATAGCGTCAATATGCATTGGTTGTTAAGCAAAAGGTTAAGGCTGCAAAGATAATCATTTTGCCCCTAAAGGACTGGCCCCGTGTTTGTAAGGAAATTTTTACCATATTCTTGGTAGCGGTGTTTCAGGGCTTGGCTGGTTTATGTATCTTGTAATAAAAAAAATCATCATGAAAAGAACAGCAAGTGCCAACTGGCAAGGAACGGGTAAAGAGGGCAAAGGTAAACTTAGCACCCAAAGTGGGGTTTTGAGCGACACCCAATACAGTTTCAATACCCGCTTTGCAGACGGCATTGGTACCAACCCCGAAGAATTGCTGGGCGCGGCGCATGCTGGCTGCTTTACCATGAAACTGAGCTTCAACCTGAACCAAGCAGGCTTTACCGCCGAAAATATCGATACCAAGGCCACGGTAAGCTTGGAAAACGGCAGTATCAACCAAATTGACCTAGAAGTGAAAGCTACCGTGCCGGACATCAGCGCCGAACAGTTTGACGAACTAGCTAAGGATGCCAAAGCCAACTGTCCCGTTTCTAAATTGTTCAATACCAACATTATACTTACGGCTTCTTTGGTTTGATGAATGAGGAAGGTACAAGTGAGGTACAAGGTAATAGGTAAAGGTACGGAGTGAGAGGTAGTAGGTACGAAATGTTTTTATCCCCCTTGAATGTTTATCCCTCTCTGCTAACCATTACCAGCTATTACCAACCCACATCTTGACTTAACAATAAGGAAAAGCTGTTTCGCAGGTATTTCGCGGGTACTTCAAGGGGTGTTCGCAGGTACTTCAAGGGTGCTTCGCAGGTGCTTCAAAGGGTGTTCAAGGGTATCTCGCAGGCAGTTCAATTCCTGTTAGTTTGTTGTTTATCAATCCATTGTGCGAAAAAACGTGTGTTTTTTCGTTTTTTTGTCATGCTTTTTCTAAAATTCCTCTCCCTAAGGGAGAGGTTGGGTGAGGGGTAAAATAGATTACAGCCATATAAAATACCTCTCATCTTTAGGTATAAGATACTTTCCAATCTGCCATTAAACCGCTAAATGCCCTCAGTACCGCAATGCCCTCACCCCCCGCAAAAAGCGGGGCAGGCCCGCCTCTCCCTGCCACCGCACTAGCTTAGCTGGGGAGAGGAACTCTTAATGGCCATTTTCAAATTCCCAAATCGCCAAATTTTCAAATTCATTGTTAGCCCCTAAAAAGTCGTTTCGGTAGTATTTCAGTAGTGCTTCAGTGGTATTTCAGTAGTACTTCAGTATAGTCTCAGTGGTGTTTCAGTGATACTTCAGTAGGTGTTCAGTGGTACTTCAGTTTTGATTAATTTATTGATTGTCTATAGTTTATATGAAAACTGGTGTATTTTTTGCTTTTTTTTGAGGGATTTACGCCTGCCCCGTTTATGGCGGGGATTGCATTCTAAACCATTTTCAATTACCAAATCAAATTTTCAAATCAATCAGCACATTAGCACATCAGCACATCAGCACATTATCAATGGTAAGCACTTAGTGCGAATAATCCAAATCAAAAAATCGTCGAATGGGATAGCCGTAAGCTACCTTACCATTCCACATAGATACACCGCGCTAATCTTCGCGCAACGAGGCGAAAGCCGTCCCAGCCTGCCCCGTTTCTTGCGGGGGTGAGCCCCGAAGTAAATCGGGGCTCACCACGACCATGCCCGCCCTTTTAATGCGATTCAACACCGCCTACAACGACAGGGCGCCCATACTTTTGTCGTCCAAAACGCATTGATTGACAGCGACAAGCCATTGAATTTTAGGCATTGCATTTCGTATTTTTTGGCAGTGTAACGCTGCACGGTATGCCCTTATAAGCAGGACAGTTGCGAGAGTGGGGTTGCTGTGGTAAAGCCCTAAACGGGCACTGCCATATATTTGCTGCTCCTCCAGTTTTAAGGAATGCCCGTAAGGGCACCCAAGCCATCCATTCAAATTCAAAAGTAAGAAAAAACTGTCCCCCAAACCGTACTCCCTAGAAACAAAAAGCCCTCGACAATAGCTTGATTGTCAAGGGCTTGAATTTAAGGGTTGAGGTCGAGAGCGGATTCGAACCGCTGTACGAGCTTTTGCAGAGCTCTGCCTAGCCACTCGGCCACCCGACCATTATTTAGCCAACAAAGGTAAGCAAATTTCCCAATGCCGAGCAAACATTCTTTTTCAATCGAACACCTTTTCCAGCTCAATATACACCTTGTCCACCACGCCTTCCAAGGGCGGGTTCAGCTTGGCCACTCTTACCTTTAGGTAGCGCAACCTGCCCCCCAGGCGTTGCTGCAATAAGATGCTTATCTGTTGGCTGACGTGCTCCAGCAGCAAATATTTTTCCTGCATCACGGCTTTTACGGTGGCGTACACCTCCTCGTAGTTGATGGTGCCGCCTATGTTGTCGTTCATGGCCGCCATCTCGAAGTCGGTATCCATGTACACGTCCACCACAAAATGGTTGCCTTCCTTGCGTTCGCGCTCATAGTATCCATGGTAGGCATGGAAGTGCATGCCCTCAACGGCTATCTTTCCCATGGGGCAAAATTACATTTTTTGGCCTTTTGCTGTTACCGGGTTACCCATAGGTGTTGTTTATGGAAAAAAGTAGGCACTTGCATCTTTTCCAAAAAACGAATGAACATGAAACTTTCAACCACCTTAGTATTCCTGTTGCTTATAGTGGCTGCCACTGCGGAAGAAACCATTACTGCGCCTATCAAAGCCATCACGGTGTATAGGCAGCAGGCTGCTATCACCCATAGCACTACGGTAAACATTGATGCCGGTACTAGCGATTTGGTATTGACCGACATTAGCCCGGGCATGATAGGCAGTACGGTGCAGGTAAAAGTGGAGGGCAATGCCGTTATTTTAGCTGTAAACAGCCGTATCAATAGCCTAAAAGAAAACAAGGGCTCGGAAAAAATACAGGTACTGAACGACTCGCTGGAAACCCTGAACGATGCCATTGACGGCCTGAACACCGAAAAGCAGGTGTACGAAGCGGAAAAGGGGCTGCTGAACAGCAACCAAAAGCTGGGCGGTACTGCCAATGGTTTTACCACTACTGAGTTGCAAAACCTTGCCGACCTATACCGAAAGCGTATGCTGGAACTGAACGGCAAGATAGCCGAACTGAACAAAACCTTGTCGAAACTGTACGAAAAGCAAGTGGCTATCAATACCCAATTGCAGCTATTGAACGGCACGCGCTACAAGCCTACGGGGGAAATATTTGTGTCGTTGAGCAGCAAAGTGGCCACCAAAGTGACTTTAAGCTGCACCTACCTGATAGCCAATGCAGGCTGGAGCCCCATATACGATATCCGCTCCGATGGATTGGACAAGCCCCTATCGCTCAGTTACAAGGCACAGGTGTACCAAAACTCTGGCTATGACTGGAGCAAGGTACAACTGACCCTAAGCACGGGCGACCCTTCCCAAGGCCATGACAGGCCCATATTGAACCCCCTTTATGTGAATTTCTATAACAATTATTATAGTTTGGATGAGGTTTCCGTTTCAAGTAGCAAGTACGAGTACAAGAGGTTGGACAAAAGTCTCGCAACGATGCCTGGAGCAGAAATTAATACTTATGGATGGACGTCTGCAATGGATACCGTTGCCACTTATAATGTAGATATCATTGAAAATCAACTAACGGCAGAGTATGCTATAGAATTGCCGCAAACGATTCCTGCTGACGGGCAAAAGTATGGGGTAAACATGGCCACCTACGAACTGCCCGCCATTTATGAGTATCATAGCGTGCCCAAGCTGGACAAAGGGGCTTACCTTTTAGCAAGGGCCACCAAATGGGGCGAATACAATTTGCTGCCCGGGCCTGCCAATATTTACTTTGAAGGGAAGTATATAGGCGAAATAGCCCTGAACCCCTTTACCAGTGCCGATACCTTGTTGGTATCATTGGGCAGGGATGACAAAATCAACCTGCAGCGCATCACCTTGCAGGATTCTACTTCCAATAAGTTGATAGGAGGGGAGCGCAAGGAAACCAAGATATTTGAGATAACGGTGCGCAACAACAAAAAGCAGGCGGTAGATATTAGCATCCTTGACCAAATACCCGTTTCGCAGCAAGAAGACATTAAAATAAAGTTGTTGGAAAAAGGCAATGCGGAATACAGCGAAGAAATAGGCAAATTGCTTTGGAAGGTGAAGTTGGCTCCCAACGAAACCAGGAAAATAAGGTTTAGCTATGAGCTAAAATACCCGAAGGATAAAACCTTGACGGCTCATTAGGGTAAAAAATATTAAATGATAATTATCATCATTCTTTAGCAGAAAATTTTGATAAAAGTTTTTCCTTTGTTCGACAGATTTTAGCAGTTTTGCCTCTAACTAAAACTAACTGCCAATGAAATCAAGATTACAATCAATGCTGGCCCTTGCTGTAGTAGCAGGTGCTATGATGTTCAGTTCTTGCAGCTCCACTCAAGATTTTGCGGGTTACTATCCTGAAAACCGTATCATTGGAAAAGGTATTGGCAAGGGCGAACAAAAAACTGAAGTTACCGCTGTTGAAAGCAAGCAAGAGACAGCAGTATCGCAAACCCAAGTTGCTGAAGAGCAAACAGTAGCCACTACTGAAACCGCTCCTGCAAAACAGCCAACCAAATTCCAGCAAAAAATGTTGACCGCCGTAACCAAAATGGCTGCTAACCAACAAATGCAAGCGTTGGCCAACAACTCTTATGCTGATGGCAAAAGGTTCGCTTTGAGGGAGAAATTGGCGCAAAAAATGTTCAACAAGTTTGCCGCACAACAATCTGCAATGCCAAGTGGCAATACTGCCGATATTATGGCCATTGTATCTATTGCCACCGGTGCTGCCGCTGTAGTAACTTACTATGGTGCGTTCTTGTTTGGTTTGGCTGCTATCGTTACCGGTGCTTTGGCATTGGCTTGGGGCACTAGCCGTCGCGGTATGGCCATTGGTGGTATTGTACTGGGTGCTTTCGCTTTGGTGTTCTGGGCACTTTGGATTGGTTGGTGGGCAACCGTATGGTTCTAAGAGCTTAAGATTTAACAATCTATTTGAAAGGCATCCTTCGGGGTGCCTTTTTTATTTGCTTTGTCTTTGCTCTTTTATCAGTTCCAAGCTTTTGGTAGCATCGCCCTTACGGCGGATTTGGGTAGGCAGCACTTGTTGCACTGTATCGAACAAGGCTTTCCTCAGGCTGGCCCGGGCATCATCTTTATGGCTTACCAAGCTGATTTCCCTTACAGGTGCTGGTGGCTGAAAGTGGCGGATGTGTGCCGTTTTCTCTGCTAAGTCAAGCGTTGCTAATTCGGGAATGATGGTCATGCCATTATCGCGGTCCACAATGTTTTTAAGGGTTTCTATGCTGCCTGCCTCATATTGCAGCACTTCGGCGTCAGAACGTTTTAGTTCGCAAAGGTTCATGATTTGCGAGCGTAGGCAATGCCCCTCTTGCAGCAGCCACAGCTTATGTACGTCAATATCTTTGGGCAATACATATTGTTTGCTGGCCAAAGCTTCGTTATCGGCTACATACAGCATCAGTTCTTCATAAAACAAGGGCTGCTCGTGCAGTATGGGTTCGTGTAGAGGCGTTGCCAGTAGACCCATATCCAATTCGCCCGTTTTCAGTTGGGAAATGATGACAGGTGTAATCCGCTCGCTGATAATCAACCGAACCTGTGGATATTGCTGGGAGAAGTTTTTCAAGAATAATGGCAAAAGGTATGGGGCCAAGGTAGGAATAATGGCCAGCCGCAGTTCACCGGAAATTTCACCCTTGTTTTCCTTCACCAATTCTGTTATCCGCTTGGCATCTGCCAAGGTTTTGCGTGCCTGTTCTATAATCTGTTCCCCTATGGGGGTAGGCTTCACGGGCTGGCTAGTCCTGTCGAATATTTTCACGTCCAGTTCTTCTTCCAGTTTTTGCACCATCATACTAAGGGTGGGCTGCGTAACAAAACATTTTTCGGCTGCTTTAGCAAAGTGGCGGTAGCTGTCAATGGCAATGATGTATTCCAATTGTTGCAAGTTCATGATAGATGATTTCTATTGCAAGATAGAAATTATCAGTTTGATTGATAAGTGTGCGCTCACTAAGTTTGTGAAAACTTTTAAAGACATGGATAGAATAATAGGATTGGGACAGCAGTTCCCTGAATTTAAGAAGACCACCGTTGTATCTACGGAAAAAGGGAAGGAATTTTCCCTACTGACCCACGAGGACCACCGCCAGTACGATAAGTGGCTAGTAATGTTTTGGTGGCCGAAAGATTTCACTTTTGTTTGCCCAACGGAAATTGCGGAGTTCAATAAGCATTACACCGATTTTCAAGACCGGGATACCGATTTGGTTGGTGCCTCCACCGATTCTGAATTTGTGCATTTGGCTTGGCGCAAGTCGCACGATGATTTGAAGGAATTGCAAATGCCCATGTTGGCCGATACTTCCAAATCATTGGCGGAGGCGTTGGGTATTTTGAATCAAGAAGAGAAAGTAGCCTATAGAGCCACTTTCATTGTTGACCCACAAGGTATCATCCGTTGGGTAAGCGTGTATGACCTTAGTGTAGGCCGTAATGTGAACGAGGTATTGCGTGTGCTGGATGCCTTGCAGACCGATGAATTGTGCCCTTGCAACTGGGAGAAGGGTAAAGAAACCATAAAAGTAGCCTGATATGGAAACCCTATTCAAAACGGCCACCACCAGCGAGTTGCTGGAATTGGTAGGTCAACCGGCTGTTAGCGATGCCATAGCTTTGGAAATACTGGATGCTGCCGACCACCGCTACCTGCGCGACCTGAAAATCAATCTGCAAAATGCGCTTCGTTCCGATTATTTAGGCGAAAAGGAAATGGCACTGACAGCAGTTGGCATTGCGACCAATTTAGGGAAACCCGCTTTGTTAAAATCGTTACAGGAACAAGCCATTGCCAAAGGGGCCAACGAGGCCGAAGTAGCGGAAGCCATTGCCTGTGGTTCTTTATTGGCAGCAAACAATGTGTTGTACCGTTTTAGGCACTTTGCCGGCAAGGAAAAGTACGAGCAGTTGCCCGCCCGTATCAAAATGAACATTATGGCCAACCCCGTAATGGGCAAGGAGCTGTTTGAACTGATCAGTACGGCGGTGTCGGCCCTAAATGGTTGTGAACGTTGTGTAAAAGCCCATGAGGAATCATTGTTGGCATTGGGTGCTACGGAAGAGAAGATATTTGATGTGGTGCGTTTGGCCGCCGTATTGAATTCCCTTGCCAAAGTATTGTGAGCATTAATAGGTTAGTTTGGTTAGAGCAGCCCTGGGTGTGCCCGGGGCTGTTGTTATTTATGCAATCATCAACTACACACTCGATGTGCAAAACAACTTAGCCACAGGTGGCATATATCTTGTATTTTGTTTTTCATGAAGCGAAAAGCATGAAAAGAAACAGGAATGCCCCCAAGGGCCCTGCCGCATCGGAAGGGCTTGATAAGAAGCTTGTCAAATACTTCCGCAATTTCCCTGGCAAAGAGTTTACCAGGAAGCAGGTAATCAAAAAATTCCAAAAGCACCACGAGCAGGGGGCTATTTTGGAGAATATAGATAAGCTACTGCGCAATGGTTTATTGGAAACCGGGAAAGACAACAAGGTAAAAGCCGCAGGCAATAGGCGTACAGAAAGGGCCACGGCAGGTGGGGGTAAGATAGTAGAAGGTAGATTAGATATGACCGGCAAGGGTTTCGGGTTTGTGGTAGTGGAGGGTATGGATAGCGATATCTTCATTGCGGGCAGTAAGTTGGGCAGGGCTTTGCATAAAGACGTGGTAAGGGTACAAATAACGGGTCAGCGTAGGGGAGGTAAGCTGGAAGGGAAAATAGTGGAAATCGTAAAGCGTACCAAGCTGCATTTTTTGGGCACTATCCACATGAAGGAGGATTTTGCCTTCGTGGTGCCCGACAAGGAAAACATGCCTTATGATATCTATATCCCTAAAGAAAATGAACATAAGGCGAAGGATCAGGAGAAAGTGATAGTGGAAATTGTGGATTGGCCCGAAAGGATGCGCAACCCCATAGGAAGGATTATTGAAACCATAGGAAAGGCGGGCTTGAATGATATAGAGATGAAGGGCATCCTTATCGAAAATGGTTTTCCCTTGGAGTTTAGCGAAGCGACAATGGAGGAGACCGACCGCATACCCGAAACTATCAGCGAGGAAGAGATTGCGAAGAGACACGATATGCGTACGGTGCAAACTTTTACCATTGACCCTGAAGATGCCAAGGACTTTGACGATGCCCTTTCCTTTCAGGTGTTGGAAAATGGTAATTATGAAATAGGGGTACATATAGCCGATGTAAGCCATTATGTTCAGCCCGGTTCTGCTATGGACAAAGATGCCTTTGAAAGGGCTACCAGTGTGTATTTGGTGGATAGGGTGCTGCCTATGTTTCCCGAAAAGCTGTCGAACATGGTATGTTCACTGCGGCCCCATGAAGACAAGCTGTGTTTTGCCGCTGTTTTTGAAATAGATGATAGTGCAAAGGTGGTAGAAGTTTGGTATGGGAAAACGGTCATCCATTCCGATAGGCGGTTTACTTATAAGCAAGCACAAGAAGTGATCGAAACTGGCGAGGGCGACCATGCAGAAGCTTTGGGTATCATGCACAGATTAGCACTTAAATTTCGCCAGGAGCGCATCAAGAATGGCTCCATTCCTTTTGATAGTAAGGAAGTACGTTTCAAGTTGGATGAAGATGGAAAGCCTATCGGCATCACAATCAAGGAAATGTTGGATTCCAACCGATTGATTGAGGATTATATGTTGCTGGCCAATAAATATGTGGCACAGTATATCTCCAAGCTTAAGGTTAAAAAACAGCCCGTACCGAATGTGTACCGCGTGCACGATGCCCCCGATATGGCCAAGCTGGAGGCCTTTGCGGAGTTTGCCAAAAAATTTGGGCACGATATCAAATTTGAAAGCCCTAAACAGATTGCTGGGGCTTTGAATACCCTTTTGACCAAAATACAGGGCAAGCCCGAGCAGGATGTATTACAAGGCCTAGCCATTAGGGCAATGGCAAAAGCTTATTACAGTACCAATAACATTGGCCATTATGGGCTGGGTTTTGAGTACTATTCCCATTTTACCTCCCCCATTAGGCGCTATCCTGATGTGATGGTACACCGTACCTTGTTCGATGTGCTGCATGAAAATACCGAACATTTGGCAAAAGGGGAGATGGAGGAGATGTGCGTGCACATGAGTGTACAGGAACGCAATGCCATGTCGGCAGAAAGAGAATCGGTAAAGTACAAGCAGGTGGAATACATGCAAGATAAGGTAGGGCAGGACTTTGACGGCATTATTACAGGTGTGACCAATAGGGGGATTTTTGTAGAGATAAGGGAATATATGTGCGAAGGTTTCGTAAGCCAGCGCGACTTAACCCAGTTTGATGCCGAGTTTGATGAAATGAGCTACAGCATTACCGATCCACGTTCAGGCGAACAATGGCAATTGGGGGATAAAGTAAGGGTAAAAGTGGTAGCTACTAACTTAGAACGCCGTACCATTGATTTGGAGCTGGTAAGGCCAAAGAATGAGGACGATGAAGAAAAGGAAACTGAGGAAACGACCAATTGGGAAGATGATGACATTATCAATGAGTATTTGAGCAGAAGACAGCAAGAGAAAAAATCTGCTAGGCAAGTATCTTTTAGTAAAGCCAAGGGTGCGAACAAAAAAGGGCGCATATAGTGCGCCCTCTTCTTTTTATCGGAAAAATGGGGTTATTTCTCGAAGGTTTTGGTAATGGTGCCCTTTGCGTGTGTGAGTGTCAAAATATAGCTACCTTTTAATAGCTTGCTTCCATCAACTTGTAGCTCATTCCTACCATAGTTCAAGAAATAGCGAGCCTTTTTCATTTCTTTGCCGCCCATGTCATAAATACGGAGGTCAGCAAAATCGTAAACTCCCGAGTTTAGCTTTATGCGGAACACATCACTTACTGGGTTTGGATAGATGGATAGGTCTTTAAAGGTGCCTAAATCTTCAAAATAACCTAGGATACCTGTGGTACTATCTCCCAAGTTTTCTTTCAATGCAACTACCACGGTAGATGGTTTATCAAAAACTACGCTCCTGTCTCCGGCATCCGTTTGCCATTGGGTATTGGTGCTATCAGGGTGTTGTATGGAGTAGAACATGTACTTACCATCAGGTGTAAAATGGGTACCTGTTGGCTCACAGTCCAAGGGGGTATTAGCAAAAATGCGGACATTGGGGTTTTGAGCGGTGTGGTTTGCACCGATTACCCACTTATAGTTCTCCCCCCCATCTTGGTCAACCCATAGGTTGCCTTGGTTGTCAAATGCCAAGTTATCGGGCGAGGCAAAAAGCGCTTGCACCGTACCTGAAGCAGTAACCATCGAGTACTGGATATTGTCTACATAAATCTCAAAATCGGCAATAGTAGTGTCTATATCAGTGAAACGAAAAACGATGTTTTGGCCAGTAGAAGCAAAGTAAATTTGTCCATCGGTGCCTATCTCCACGTCTTCCACCCTATCGAAAGGGGTAGCGCCCACTGCTGCTGCCGCCGATAGCACGCCGTTCCTTTCATTTACCGAAGTATTGGGAATCAGCTTCCAAGTGCCTTTGCCTGTAGTCTGCCAGTTATTGTCCAGTTTTAAGGCGTACAGTTTACCGCTGCCCAAGTTGGCTTTATTGTCCATTACAAACTTGAACATATAACCCGCTGAAGAATTGTCTTCTCCCTGGTAGGCAGTGATGCTATCGGCAGCGAAGACTACGTTTTCGTGCGAAAAGCAACCCATGGCCCAAACTTTGTCTTTGTTGCCGTCGTTGTCATAATCCATTGCTTCGCCTGTTACTGGGTCAATTTCTACATTCCAGCCAAAGGATTTATATCCACGCACGTTGCAAACGCCTGTAGGTATATCATCAAACTCTTCAGAGGTGACCACGGTACCCCAAGGGGTAATGCCGCCGGAACAATTCACCATGGTACCTGCAGGTTCCGTAAGCAAGGGTGGCAAAGTAATGTTACAAAGGAAAGGATCAAAATTAGCTTGTTTGGAGCCCAGAATCTCCCAAAGCTTGGTAGTGTTGTTCAGTTGGATTTCGAAAATGGCAACACCGCCAGGCACCCATTCGGAGTTTACGCAAAGGTAGCCATGAGTGCTGCTGCCATTAATAGGTAAATAAGCGGTGAGATCACTGCCTGGGCCCATCACAGAGCCATCGCCCAACGCATCACCTGTTTGTGCCAGTAATTGGAATGCATGGGTGGAAGGGATGTGCATCAACTCATCTTGGAAATCGGGTTCTACTGAGGTAAAATCGCCTATATTCTGAGCATTTATGGCTATAAAGCAGCTGATGGCGAGTAAAAAGGTAAAAATGGATTTCATGGTGAAGGTTATTTACTACAAAGATAAGAAGAAGGGATAAGGCATTTGTTAACGATTGGTTAATTTGAACATTTGACGCGCAATGTAACTATTCATTGCTGGCCACCCATTTACGAGCAAATAAAAAGGATTGATAAAAATTAGTATCATCGGCAGCACAATAGGCCAAATCATGATGCTCATCAACAATTGAATACCTATGTGCATAATGAGCAAGGCTAATCCAAAGAAAAAAATGACCCTTCTATTAAACAATGCGATGGGTACCATAAACTCTAACAACAAGGCCAATGAAAGCGAAATTGTGACTAACATGGAATGTTCTAAAATAAAATTGGCATAAGATGTTCCCCTGGAAAGGTAAGCCACATTGCCCCAATCAAAGTAATTATAATTGAATGACTTTAAGATTTGAATAGCCATACGGTATCCATCACTGGGCCAATGAAAACCGGAGGTTGATAGCTTAGATAATGCTGAAAGAAAATAAGCAGCAGCTACAATTTGTGCAGAAAACTGTAAGCGATAATGTTCTATGTTTCTTATCCAGTTTAGCCTATGAAAGGCATAAGCAAAAAACTGCGCAAAAAATACCGCTGTAAACAAACCCCTGCTAAGGATACCATTCGATTCTTCCAGAGAAAAGCAGATAAGCATAAAAATACCCATCAACAAGGTGGTTATAAGCATCTCCTTTTCCAAAATATATAGAATGGCGATGCCAGAAAACAGGACAACTAGTAACCAGAAAGGAATTTCGCGGCTAATAAAACTGCAGTCAAAAAGTTGGCAAATCCCAGCTGAAAAGGGCTGATTTTGGTAGGTGAAGAAGCTAGATAAAACAAATGCCAACCATATTATGGCAATCGGGACTTTTACATAAATCCATTCTTGCGCAATAAAACGCCTACTTATTCGCATCGGTTATGGATTTTTCTGCCATCAGTTCATCTATTATATTCAATTTTCCGTCGGTTAGCATAAAAGTTCTCCTGTAAAGCCTCAGCATTTTTGTTTTCGAAGGTTTGTTTTTCCATTCTATGAGTCCCAGCATTGCTTTGCCCACTTCTTGTAACTGGGCTTTTGTTTCTATTCTATTGCCGTAGGCAAATCCTTTATGTTGGCAAATGGTATAAAATTGATGGGCGAATGGGCCTGCAGATGTACGGAAATGATGTTCGAAAAATAAGGTGTCATTGCGCTCATCGGTAATGAAGAAAGCATACGACCAATTCGGAAAGGAATTATACATAGGAAAATGGGAAAAAGGATGTACCTCACCCACGAGGAATGTAACGGTGACAAAGCCAAAAAATATCAAGTAGTTCTTGATAGCAGCATAATTGAACCATCCCATAGATAATACAATTTGTTCAAAAAATGGCAGGTATGCAATGCTTTTTCAGATGAAGACTTTCACAATTAAGGGTAATTGTTTAAGCTTTAAAGCTATAGTCCAATATTTTTTTGTAAAATGTTAAACAAAATCTTTCGTGTAAGGTTAGTAGCTTAGCGAATGGTTTTCCCGAAATGGCCGAGCATAAAAATTTAACAACCCTGCAGCGGTTGATGCGATTCATCAATCCTGACAGAAAGGAAATATTGACGGTATATATCTATGCCATATTCAGTGGTATTATTAGTCTGTCATTGCCCTTAGGTATACAGGCCATCATCAGTTTTCTTTTTGGAAATACCTATTCTGCTTCCATTGTTGTGCTTATTGGTGTAGTATTGCTCAGTGTCTTGCTCAACGGCTACCTGCAAGTGATGCAGATGAAAATTGTTGAACGCATACAGCGTAAAATTTTCACGCGCTACTCCCTTGGTTTTAGCCAAAAACTGACGGCTCTTGATTTGGTATCCGTAGATAATTACTACTTGCCCGAACTGACTAATCGATTTCTGGATACGGCATCGCTACAGAAAGGTGTCAGCAAAATCCTGTTGGAGTTTCCCACCGCATCTATCCAAATCATCTTCGGATTATTGTTGCTGTCCTTTTACAGCCCAATGTTCATCGCTTTCGGTGCCATGCTGGTACTTTTGCTATACCTAATTTTTCGGATTACGGGCCTACGTGGT
Organism: Chitinophagales bacterium; assembly: GCA_033762815.1. Lineage (GTDB taxonomy): Bacteria > Bacteroidota > Bacteroidia > Chitinophagales > CAIOSU01 > JANRLF01. The sequence continues at coordinate 339,248 of JANRLF010000001.1, forward strand.
TTGGCCACCAGTAATGAAGAATCGAACTATAAGTATGATGTAGCCTATTGGCTGGAAGAGGTGGCCAGGGTGGTAAAGAACTTCAAGTTGATGGGCCGTACAACTTATCCTATTTTAAAAACCGACAGGTTGGTGTCGGGCTATTTAGATGCCAAGGAAGCACACTTCAAAATTTTGCTTACCCAGTATTGGGCATTTATCGTCTTTAAGTTCATTATCACTGGTGCTCTATTGATTTTAGGCAGTGTATTGTTCGTAAATCAGCAAATCAATTTGGGCCAGTTTATTGCTGCCGAAATCGTGATTATCTTAATTGTGGGTTCTGTAGAAAAACTCATCCAGAGCTTGGATGCGGTGTATGATTTCCTTACCGCTATCGAAAAAGTAGATAAGTTGTTGGATAAGGACGATGAACATAACGGAGCATTGATAGTGCCCAACATGAACGGCAACGGTTTCCATATTGAAATGAGCCATGTGGTTTTCCGTTATCCTATGGCACTGAACCCATCTCTCTACATTCCCTACCTCAACATTAATGGTGGGGAACGATGGTGCATTATGGGTAGACTGGGAGCAGGTAAAACCAGCCTGATGCGATTATTGACCGGGGCCTACCAAATTGAGAGCGGCAGCATTATGGTAAACCAAGTAGCCATCAGCAACCTCGACTTAGGCGATTACCGCAAGCAAATAGGACTGGTGGTGGGCACCCGTGATATATTTTCAGATAGTATTTATAACAATATCACCCTTGGCGACCCTAGCATAGAGCGCACTGAGGTAGTGAAGATATGCAAAGGCTTAGGTTTGTGGGATTTCCTAATCGGGCTGCCCCATGATTTGGAGACCCATATCAATACTCTTGGCAAAAACTTGCCCGATACCGTAATCTTCAAAATACTGATAGCCCGCTCATTGGCCAAGCAACCCAAGTTGTTGTTGTTGGAAGACTGCTGGAGCCAAATGGAAAAGATAGACCAAGAGCAAATACAGCAATATTTACTAATGGAGAGGAAGCAATTTACCTTGATTGCGAGCAGCAACGAGGAATCATTTGCCCGGTTGTGCGATTTTGTATTGCTTATGGATGATGGAAAAATGGTGAAACACGGTACGCCACAGGAAGTGCTGGCCTGTAACGAGTACCATACTATATTGTTGAATAGCAGGCGCAGCGAAAAGGTATGAACAGCAAGATAACCAAAGATATAAGCAAGCATGTTGAAATTGAAAGTTTGCAGGCTTATAACAAATCATACGGCGACGGTTTCAAAACGAAAATCAATTGGGTTTTGCTCATCTTGTTTTTGTTTCTGTTATTGGTGCTTTTTCTACCTTGGACACAAAATATACAGGCAACAGGGGTAGTGACCACTTTTGACCCGAACCGAAAGCCACAGCAAATCAATGCATTGATAGCCGGCAGAATTGAGCGTTGGTATGTACGTGAAGGCCAAGTAGTAAAGAAAGGGGATACGCTGCTCACTTTGTCAGAAGTTAAAGCGGAATATCTTGACCCAGCTTTGGTAGAACAAACCTACAAACAAATGCAAGCCAAGCAAGGCGCAGTGGGCAGTTATGCATCTAAGGCGGAGGCCAACGAAACGCAACTGATTGCACTGAAACAGGCCAGGGAACTGAAATTGGAGCAGTTGCGGAATAAAATCAACCAAGCCAAGCTCTATATAATTACCGATAGTATGGCGTATGAGGCCGCCGTCATAGAGGCGAATATTGCTGATTCACAAATGGTGCGTCAGCAAAAAATGTTCGAAAGCGACTTGATTTCAAAGACCGACCTTGAACGAAGGCAGCAAAACCTGCAATCGGCAAAGGCGAAACTGGCAAGTGCCAAAAACAAATTTGCCGCTACCAAACAGGAATTGTTGATAGCCGAACTGGAACTGGGAAGTGCCGCCAGAGACTATGCAGAGAAAATAGCAAAAACAGAGGCCGAACTGTTCGCTACCCTATCATCGGTCAATGAAGGCACCGGCGAGGTGGCAAAGCTTGAGAACCTGTATAACAATTACAAGCTGCGCAATAGCTTTTATGTAATAATTGCCCCACAGGACGGCCAAGTAATGCAGACTATAAAAGCTGGGGTGGGAGAAGTGGTAAAGGAGGGAGAAACTTTGATGAGCGTGGTGCCGGTGGGAGCATCCATGGCAGTAGAAATTTTCGTAAGGCCAAATGATTTTCCATTGGTGCACAAAGGCGAAACGGTAATGTTACAATTTGATGGGTACCCGGCAGTGGTGTTTTCTGGTTGGCCAAGTGCATCTTATGGCATCTTTGAGGGAGTAATCAATACAACCGATGAGGCCTTGAATGAAAACGGGAACTTCCGAGTATTGATATCGCCGGATTCCAATGCGCGCCCATGGCCTGAAAAGCTCAAATTCGGCAACGGTGCGCAAGCATTGGTGTTGCTGAAAGAGGTGCCGATATGGTATGAATTGTGGCGGCAAGTCAATGGTTTCCCAGCCGAATTTTACACCCCTGATTCAAAGGAGAAAAAGCAAAAAGAAGAAGACAAAAAATGAGATGGCTTTCGTTCCTGATTGCTTGCCTTTTGTTCAAGAGTACCTGGGCACAAACGGATAGCTTGGTGCTTGACTTACAAGCCTATCTTTCAGTAATCAAGAAGTATCATCCCTTAATATTACAAGGGGACTTGTTGGTGCAACAGGGTGAGGCTGGTTTGACGGAAGCCAGGGGCAACTTTGACCCTACCATTGGGGCCAGCTATGACCGTAAGTATTATTTGGGTAAGGATTATTTTTCCATTTATAATTCGGAATTGAAAATACCCGCTTGGTATGGCGTAACGTTCAAAACTGGCTATGACAACATTAGCGGCATATATACCAATCCTGAGCGGAACGTACCGCAAAATGGCTTAGCCTATGCAGGTGTACAGGCCGATTTGCTAAGCAATCTTTACATCAATAAGAAAATGGCCATGTTGCAAAAGGCCAAAATTTACCTCAGCATATCGGAAACTGACAGGGCCCTTTTGGTGAACAATCTGATATTCGATGCCTTAGAGGCCTATTTGATTTGGAGCCGCGACTTTCAAGTGTATCAAGCTAGGCAAAGGGCTTTTCTTTTAGCTGCGGAGAGGTTTAACGGTGTTAAATCGGCCGCCATTATTGGTGAGTTGCCAAAGATTGACACTTTGGATGCTTATAACCAAATGCTTCAAAGGCAGATTGACCTGAACGATGCCAGCACCGCTTTCATCAATGCAACATTGCTTTTGAACCAGTTTTTATGGAAAGAAAATTGGGAGTCATATAGCATTGACACCACAGTGAAACCCGGTACTGTTGATTGGTCAGGTTATTTGGATGCGCAGCCTCGGATGGTGGCAGATAGTGCCTGGCTGCAAAGCCATCCCTTAATAAGGCAGTATCAGCTTAAGCTGAACATACTAGATATTGATAGGAAAATGGCCATTCAGCAATTGATGCCCAACCTTACCGCAAGTTATAACTTTTTGTCACGGCCCATCGGTGATGAAACCGTAAGTGCTTTCTCATTCAACAATTACAAACTCGGACTGGGTTTTTCCATGCCCTTATCATTTACAACTGGAAGGGGGGCATTTAGACAAGTAAAGCTGCAAATAAAAGCGGCTGAATTGAACTTGCTACAAAAGCAAAGAGAGACATATCTCAAATTCGCCGCTTCCGTACAGGACCATTACAACTTCTTAAGACAGGTTGGTTTGCAGCGCAGTATTGCGCAGAATGCGTTTAGACTCCTAGAAGCCGAAAACGAAAGGTTCTTTTTGGGTGAAAGCAATTTGTTTACGGTGAATGCTAGGGAAAATACTTGGGTAAATGCCGAGATAAAGCTCATAGAAACCAATGTAAAGGCCGTGGTAACTTATTATAAGGCAAGGCTGATACAGAACAACATGTCTAATTAGGCCCCCAACACAATGCGCTCCTGCAATAGGGTTTTAATAGCATTTTCCTGCAATCCCATTTCCTGCAATATAGCTATGGTGTCTTCTCCAAGCATGGGAGGTTCCCATTGTACTGCTGCAGGGGTATTGAGAAACTTGATGGGTACACCTGCCATCTTGTAGTGCTCGCCATTGGGGGTGGTTTGTTCGGTAAGCAATCCTCTTTGTACCATATGTGGGTCATTAACCAAATCAGCTATATCATGCACAGGGGATAGGCAGATATCCGCTTGATTGGCCAATGAGATCCATGCTGCCTTTGTTTTCTCGGCGAAAAGTTGAGCCACTTCGCTTTTCAACTCCCGCTGGTCCTCCTCTAGCAAACGATGCTTCCATTCAGGTTTGTCCACCAGGTCGCAAAATCCTTCCCAAAATTTTGGCTCCAAAGCTCCTAGTGCCATATAAGCCCCATCGGCACATCTATATACGTTGTAGTTGGCCAAACCACCTGACAAGGCTTGGCCGCCCCTTTTGACAGATTTGCCAGCGGCATGTTCGGCTATCGCAAAAGCACTCAATGGTACCATGCAATCTGTCATCGAAACATCCACCCATTGGCCCTCGCCGCTAACGCTTCTTTCTACCAGCGCTGCCAAGCAAGCATTTACTGCCATATAGCCCCCTCCTGCTATGTCCGCTATTTGACCGCCTGGTATGCTTGGGCTCTGCTCGTTGCCTGTTATTCCCAATAAACCAGCATAAGCAATATAGTTAAGGTCATGGCCCGCACGCTGCGCATAAGGGCTATCTTGGCCATAGCCAGTGATGGAAACATATACCAATTTGGGGTTCAATTTTTTTACATCATCATAGCCAAAGCCCAATTGTTGCATTACTCCTGGTCTGAATTGTTCCATTAGCACATCCGCCTCTTTTATCAGTTGATAAAGTACTTCTTTGCCACTTTCGGTGTTATAGTCAATTGCTAGGCTGCGCTTGGAGCGATTGACAGCTAAGTAATAAGCTGAATGGTCGCCAATAAAGGGAGGAAAGTTGCGAATGTAATCAGGTGCTGAAGGGTCCTCGATTTTGATCACTTCTGCGCCCATTTCTGCCATTAGCATAGTGGCCATAGGGCCCGGCAGCAAACGTGTGAAATCAACCACTTTCAATCCTTTTAGCGGACCGGTTGTAGGTTTTCTGGACGGGATATAGCTAGGTAACGGTGTTGTTGCTTCCAACTGTTTCCCATAGCGATGGAAAAGCTTGCTGAAGCGAATCATTTCCGAAAGGTTGCTCACTTTTACCTTTCCAAACATTAATGCCATTTGTGGATTTTCCTTGCCTGTTTCAAGAGCTACATAGGTATCTGATTTGGTTTTTACAACACAAGCGGGCTTGCCTTCCAAGCCTTTTTTTAGAGTGCAAGTGCCTTTTGAAATAGTTACCGTAAATGGCCAACCTTTATTGTCTTTGATTTCAAAATGAAAAACCGTTTCATAGTCTTTCGCTTTTTCAGGGCGAAATCGCTGTGGGATTGATAAAACAATGTCGTCAAAAACCATTTACTTAAACTTTAAGGCTAAAGTAGGAATTGTACTGCAATATGGGTAAATGGGAATTGCCCAATGACCGGACAGAGCAATTTGTTTACTTTTAAGTACTAAATAGGAGGTATGGCACCACAGACTTTCATCGATTCCCAACATCAGGCTTTTTTTGACGAGCAAGGTTTTATAGTGTTAGATGTTTTAGAGCAAAACCAATTGGAGGCACTAAAGCTGCTTTTTCAAGAAACATATTTTGCGAACAATAATCCGAGGTCAAATTTCAATGCCGTAAGTGATAAAGAGCGTAATAATCTGATTAGATTGGAAAGTATTCGGATTTTGGCACCTTCCTTCAATAAAGTTTTTAAAAATTATATTAATAATGGTGCCACCTTCTTCTTAAAACAGCCTAGTCAAGGTGAGCTTGGTCTGCACCAAGATAGCACCATGGTTGATTTTTCTGAAGATTTTGCCTGTTACGCATGGACCCCATTACAAGATGTAAATGAGCACAATGGTTGTATGTTTATTATCCCTAAGAGCCATTTGTTTTTTAAGAACTATAACTCATTTACTTATCGCAACACAGAGATTTATTTAAAGGAAGTGGTGCCTGATGCCATCAAAAAAATAGAAATGAAAGCCGGCGAAATATTGTTTTATGACAATCGCTTGTTTCATGGTTCATTTGCCAACCAATCTTCAGAACTGCGTATTGCAATGAATATGTTGATTGTTTCGGATAAGGCGAAACTTAGGTATTATCAGAAAAAAAATGATTTTTTTACATCAGAGTATCATGCCACTGCTGAATCATTTCTGAACAGCCATGATGTTTATGCCAAAGGCTTATTGCCTGAAGGCGCTGAATTTATTCGCGATATCCCCTATACCCATCACTTCGTCACTGCAAAAGATATTAATAAAGCGAATAAACAGTTTGATGTCAATTCCAAGCCATTAAAAAAATGGTGGCGACAGGTATTGACTAAATATTTCTAGCTCCAAAAGTAAATCTTCTCAAAGTCGTGCGAGAAGCTAAGGAATCCACCAAAAGTAATTCTGGGGATGTTACCTTTAATAGTTTCTACTCTATGCCAAATATTACCTCCCTCAAACAGTATCATATCCCCTTTTTGAGGTCGCAGCTTATTTTTAAGGATGGAAGTATCGGTTTGAACATATATTTTGGTACCGTCGGGTTGGATAATTTCATTGTCCTCTTCTGGCGAAACTTTAGTTTGGCCTTCTTGCCATCGGAAGTTAAACAAGGATAGTTCGCCACCTTCTTCTGGCTCTTGCAACATAATAAAATAGCTCATTTGATCAGTAGAGCGTACTTGCTGGTTAAGCTCCACATACGATTCATTGAAGGTGGCTCCAAAATAGTTACCGCAATGTATGGTTATTAAACCTTGGTATGGCACCAGGTATCTAAAGGTAACAAAGGGAAAAGCACCCTGTTTATTGCTTCCCTTTGGTTGAACTACTTCCCGGTTTCCACCTATGGATTTAAAAAAGTCTGTAATTTGTCCTAGAGCATCTACCCCATATATCTCTTTGAAGGTATTGTTGAATTGTTCCATTTCCTCATAATATCTAACTGCTGCAGCCTGTTTTTCTTCTTCCGATAAAGCCGCTGTCTTTCTGCTGAATTCGGCAAAAATTGTAGGATAGGTAAATCCTACTTTACTGCTGGCCTGAATACCATTGTTAGTTCTTACCTCTTCTAAACAAGCAAGTAGTTTGTCAACATCTTCAATTGACATGAAGTTTTTGATAAGAAAACCATCGGTTTTTCCGGTAAACATGTCCATGATGGCATCAGGATACTTCTTCATTTCCTCTTTTGATACCACATTGAAATTGTACAAATTGTTATCGGCCTCCTTTTCAAGAACTTTAGGGGTTTCTATTACTTTGTTTTCAGGTTGCGGTTTGAGAATGGCTGGGGAATCATTGGTTTCTTTTCTATTGGCACCAATCCAGTTTATTATATTTTTAAACATATTTATATTTTATAATTGTGAGCATGAATCAGCAGTATAATATCTCTTAATATCATTGAGAGCGTTTAATGATCCATCAACCCTTCCTTGCATGGGGATGGCATAATGGTTTCTTGCATTAGGTACGATGTGCATATTACTAAAATTGGGAACATCAGGCATGGAAAAGCATGGCTTTATCAATGAAGTTAGATATTGCCAATTTTCTTGCATATATTTTTCCAACTCACAACAAAAGCAGGAGCTATTTTCATATTCAGTATCCAATTTTGTTATTAAACCTATACTCACTAATTGCCGTGATTCGCCAAATTTTCTTTTTGTTCGGTAGGGTAAGCAAGTATTACAAGAACTATCGCTGGAAATATAGGAATAGTCCATTAAGTTTCCACTAATGGTATCACATATTACAAAAGGGTCATAAGGGTCGATAATATATTCTTTGCCTCCTATGGTAAGCAAAGGGAATTCATGTACACCATTTGGAATAATGATATTCCTTCCTTTTAATGAAAGTAACTTATCGGAAAGTCGAAGAAAGAAAGAAGTGCGTTCGCTGCAGTAAACGGAAAATGTATTGGAATTGCCCAATTGATAGCATGTATCTAATGGTAGCTGTGACCAACTGTTTCTTATGGCCATAAAGTTACTATCAGCGGCAAACCCATATTTGGGGCCAAACAATTGAAAACTGAATGTTGCATACACAAAGTCGGCCAAAATAAGTGCTTTGCAATATTGTCTTGCTTCTAATGAACTTTTCTTTTTATCAATATCTGCAAATTTTAACTGAAGCTGCATCACAGCACTGTCAAAAACAGGATGTGAATTTGTATAAATTGTATCAGGTAAAATTTTACAATTGAAACTATCTAAGTTCCATGGGTTTGGTCGAAGGCGAGAAGTGGTAATGAGTTCTGAAACATCACTTAAAGAGATGTGCTGATAACTAGTATGATGGTTTTGAAAGTTGCATGATAGTAGTGAACAAATGAATAGAAAGCTAAGTATAGAACGGCTTTTCATAAGGCAAAGATACGTATTCAGGCAATAACCTGCCTTTTGCCACAGTGCGTGGTGGTTGGAATGTTTTCACCTATATTTGTTTGTATTTCCCTATCGCGTTAAGAATAGGTACCAGACATGAAGCACGTAGCTGTTAACATCGAGAAATTAACCAAACGTTACGTAACAAATATAGGCACCTCGCAAAGTAAGCAAATAACCGTTTTAAGGGATATAAACCTCACCATTAAAGAGGGTGAAAGATGGGGCATCATCGGCAAAAATGGTTCCGGTAAAAGTACTTTGTTGAAAGTGCTTTCCGGTTTGGTAAAACCATCGGACGGGCAAGTTGTAATAAAAGGGAGGGTAAACCATATTCTCAATGTAGGTGATAATTTCTTGCCGGATTTAACTGGGGCACAAAATGCCTTGTTCTTTTTCAGATTGAACGGCATGGGCAGCAAACAAGCGGAGAAGGCATTGAAAGAAGCAGCATCTTTCGCTGAAATAGGCGATTTTTTGTACCAGCCTGTTAAAACATATTCCGATGGTATGTATCTGCGGCTTGCGTTTGGAGCTTGTTTGCAATTGGCTTCGGACATACTTATTGTAGACGAAGTGTTCAGTGTCGGGGATGCCAGTTTTAGGGAAAAGTTTCAAAGGGAACTCCATAGGTATATTTCAAGAACAAGTAATTTGATTGTAGTTTCCCATGACCCTCGGGAAATCATATCTTATTGTACGCATTGCTTATGGCTAGATGCGGGAGAGCAAAAAATGGTGGGCGAGGCTCAAGAGGTTGAATCAGCCTATTATCAAGAAATTGCAAGGCTAGAATGGTCTAGGGATTACGAGCGGTCATTAGATGAGCAATCGCTTATTGGCAATAATTTTATCAAGGTTGAAAACAATTTGCTAAGCCTGAATTCAGTAACTATAGGCCCCCCCTCAGGCTTCAAGGAAATGACCTATGAAAGTGGGGTAGTTTTCAGTATTGAAATTGAAAAGAAAAAAGAACAAGTCTTTTTTCATCCAGGGGTGCATATATACGATTATTTGATGAATAATATTATGTTTATTCAACCTGTCGCTGATTCTGAAGCCGATCAGCAAATAAGAAGCTTGGAAAATGTGGTTGGTAAGATTAAAATGGAAATTGTGCTGCCTCCAAAAATATTAAGTTTCGGTACTTATTATATGGAAGTCATGTTTTCAAAAAACACATCTTCAGCGGCACAATACATTGAGCTAGCTCTTAAAATGCCCGCAAAAATGGTATTTAAAGTTTCTAAAGGGCAAATTCATGATTTTTCAGGGTCCACTTTCAATGTTTTTATTAAACCAGAATGTAAGTTCCATTTTGAATATTGATTAATTAGATAAATGAATAGGGAACAGCACACAGTAGTTTACAACAGTAAGCCCCCAAGCATACCTATTTATTTAAAATCGGTATATGAAAACAGACATTTTCTGTTGCTTTTAAGTTGGCAAGAAATAAAGGCTCAATATGCCCAAACCTATTTTGGATTGCTATGGGCGCTTATCAGACCTTTATTGTTAATCATCATCTTTACATTGGTTTTTAAAAAAATGCTGCATGTAGCTACCGATTCACCGTATTATTTATTTGCATTCGTAGGGATGATTTCTTGGAACTACTTTTATGGGATAAGTGTGCAAGCATCTCATGTAATGCAGCAAAGGCGTGATCTTTTTCGAAAATTCAACATGCCAAAACTGATACTACCCTTGTATAAGTCATGCGTGGTTTCAGTTGATATGTTAACTGGCTTGGTGCTAGTAATGATCTTGGTAGTTTACGAAGGGTTGCCCATCCAATCAGGGCTGTTTTTGTTGCCAGTGTTTTTGATTGCTAATTTATTCTGTGGATTAATGGTAGCGATATGGGCTAATTGCCTTAGCATTCGTTTTAGAGACATTAATCATTTGTTGCCTGCATTGATTGGTGTCGGATTTTGGGTAACACCTATCTTTTATCCAAGTACGATGATTCCTAGCAATTTTAGCTATTTGTTGTACATTAATCCTATGGCCGGGGTTTTGGCTGGTTTGCGATATTCCATATTGGGAGAGCCTTTCCCAACTTGGCCGTATTTTGTATCATTATCTGCGGTAGCTATGCTCACCTTTTTAGGTGTTTGGTACCTTTCAAGAATTGAAAGCGAAATTGCTGATTATGCATAACAAAAAGCCACCTTGGCTTAAGGTGGCTCTAATGATGGTGTGAAATATTCCTAGGCCAACCTGCGGAACAATCCGATGAACTTCATCATTTCGCCCAGATTGCTGATTTTGATTTTGCCCATCATTACTGCCATTTGGGGGTTGGTCCTTCCCAATTCGGTATCTTCATAAGTCTGGTCGCTGGTTGATACCACACAACTGGGTTCTCCATGGAAACCATCTTCCACCACGCAGGTATTGTTGTTTACCATTACGCTGAACGCACCACCATTAGGGCCGGTTATATCAAAATGCACTGTACTTGTAATGCCTTCCGCCTTTTCCTGCTTGAAGCGGCTAGGTAAGGAAAGGATAATTTCTCTTGCTGTTTCTGGTGTTGCTGCACTCATTGTTTCTGATTGTTTTTGTATTGGTTGTGATAGAGTATTTTCTGCGCTTATGGCGGCTTGTTTTTCTTGTTGCTTCATGCTTTCATAAGCCGATTCGTAGCTGATGCCATCAATGATGATTTTGGCTAAAATCTCCTTCATGATTTCTGAAGTGCCGCCTACAATGGTGCCTACCCTGGCATCGCGGTACATGCGGGCTATGGGGTATTCTTCCATATAGCCGTAGCCACCGAAAAACTGTAGGCATACGTCTGCGGCTTTTTTGCCGAGCTCAGTGCCCAACAACTTCACCATGCTGCATTCCTTTACCGCAAATAGGTTGTTCTGGAACAGCCAAGCCGTATGATAGGTCAATTGGCGGGCCGCCTCCACCTCCGTTGCCAAATCGACTAAGGCATGGCGCACTACCTGGAATTTTTTGATTTGCTTACCAAAAGCTTCCCGTTCGTTGATATACTTTAAGGTTGTTTCAATCACCAAGTCGCAGCCCGCTATAGCAGATACGCCTGCCACTAGGCGTTCCAACTGAAAGCTCTCCATAATATAATAGAAGCCTTGATTTTCTTGGCCTATCAAGTTACTGGCTGGGACTTTCACGTTCTCGAAAAACAGCTCGGCAGTATCTGAGCTATGCCAGCCCATTTTGTTCAACTTATTGCTGCGAAAACCTGCGCTCCCTTGGTCAATTACTAGCAGACTAATGCCCGCTGGGCCCGCCGCAGGGTCAGTTTTTACTGCAACAGTCACAAAGTCGCCATACACACCATTGGTGATAAAGGTTTTTTGCCCGTTTACGATGTAATAGTCGCCTTCCCGCTTGGCCGTGGTCCTGATATTGGCAACATCTGAGCCTGCACCCGGCTCAGTTACTGCTAGGCCCCCTACCAAAGTACCATTGATAGCACCAGGTAGGTATTTTTGTTTCAATTCCTCACTGCCTGCCTTTGCCAAGTGGGCAGTACTCATGAATTGGTGTACGCTGTGGGCGGCCGCAAAGCCCGCCAATCCGCTTTTTGCCATTTCTTCCAAAAGCACCACACTGTAAAAGAAATCGTTGTTGCTACCGCCAAAAGCTTCTTGATGGTTGACGCCCAAGAAGCCTAATTCGCCCATTTTTTTCCAGATGCTTTTAGGCAATTCCCGTTTTTCTTCCCATTCATTGGCAAAAGGAATTACTTCTGCCTGAACGAATTGCCGTACCGATTGTCGGAAAAGTTCATGTTCTTCAGTAAAATACAGCGATTTCTTCACCATGGAATTTTGTAAGGCTTCCAAAAATAGCTAGGTGCAATGAGCATAACAAACTATTGTAAATGTTTGTTTTATCTAACATGGGTAGATAAAAATTAGCTGTTTCAATTTTTGACAAGAATATGATAAATGTCAGCCTTTTTATCAGGCTCGAATGCCGACCTTTGCGCCAAATTTTTAAAGCCCCTTTTACTATGCGTTCTATCTTTCTAGTATTATTGTGTTGCTGCCAATTTTTTGCTTTGATGGGGCAAAACGAGCCTGAAAAGGAAAAGCAGTTCGTTACCAATGCCCGTCAATTGATTTATGAAGGCAAACGTTCTGGCGAAGGATATTTTTCGCCCGATGGCAATTACATGATTTTCCAAGCAGAAAGGGAACAGGATAATCCTTTCTACCAAATTTATATTGTCGACTTACAAAGTGGTGATGTGAATAGGGTATCGCCTGGATATGGTAAAACAACTTGTTCCTTTTTTGTACCTAACAGTAACCAGGTTATTTATGCGAGCAGCCATTTAGACCCTAAGGCAAAGGACAAGCAAAAAGAGGAAATGGACTTTAGGGCCAGTGGTAAAAAACGTCGCTATAGTTGGGATTATGAGCCCCAAATGGACATTTTTATCGCTAATCGCGATGGTTCCGGAACCAAGCGACTTACCAGTGCCTTGGGATATGACGCAGAAGGCAGTGTTTCGCCCGATGGGAAGAAAATCGTTTTCTGTTCCAATAGGGAAGCATTCAATAAAACTTTGGGAAAGGAAGATAGCCTACGAAGGGAATTGGATCCAGCGTATTTCGGCGAGATATACATTATGGACGTGGATGGCAGCAACCAGATAAAGCTGACCAACACACCGGGTTATGACGGCGGCCCATTTTTCTCGGCCGATGGCAGTCGAATCATTTGGCGGCACTTTGCAGAAGATGGCCTAACTGCCGATGTTTTTACCATGAAACTAGACGGTAGTGATGTGAAGAGAGTAACCACTTTTGGTGCCATGTCATGGGCGCCTTATTACCACCCCTCCGGTGATTACATTATTTTCGCTTCCAACAAACTGGGTTTTGACAACTTTGAGTTGTACTTAGTAGATGCTGCCGGAACCAAGGAGCCTATTCAAATTAGCCATACAGCCGGATTTGACGGCTTACCCGTATTTACCCCTGATGGGAAAAAGCTGGCTTGGACAAGTAGCCGAACCAAGGACGGCAGTTCGCAAATCTTTATGGGCAATTGGAACCATGCAGCCGCTTTGCAGGCATTGTCCATAGCACCGCCAAAAACCAGCAATTCAGCACCCTTAATGCCGCCTAAGGCACCTGAATCCCGTTTCCGTGAATTGGTTGGCTATTTTGCTGCCGATTCTTTACAGGGGCGTATGACGGGCAGCGATGGCTTGAAGAAAGCCAGTAATTATGCCGTGCAACTTTTTAAACAATATGGGCTGCAACCCTTAGGAAAAGATTATTTGCTGCCCTTTCAATTTACGGCAGGGGTAAAAGCCGATACCAAGATGTGCCAAATGCAAATGGTGGCACCTAACAAAAAGACTTATGTCCTGAATACCGACTATTTCATTGCCCCTTATAGTATGAATGCCGAAGCAGAGGGCAATGTGGTTTTCGCTGGCTATGGAATCAAAACAGCCACAGGAGCCGAAGTAAGCTATAATTCTTATGAAGGGCTGGATGTAAAAGATAAAATAGTATTGGTGCTGGATGGTTTGCCAGATATGGACGACCAACAGCGCAAACAATTGGTAAGGTACAGCAGCGAACGCTATAAGACCATGGTAGCGCGCGAATTGGGAGCAAAAGCCATTATCTTCATTACCTCATCCTCACAAGAAGCCCATGAAGAAAGGGGAGGCGCCAGTGCGGGAATTGTGGCTTTAATGATTAACAATACCCTAGCCGAAAACTTAATAGGTACCCCTATAGCCAAGTTAAAAGAGAACCTGGCCAGCACCAACCCGCATGTGCAAAAGCAATTCGAAATAAAGAATTTGAAACTGAAACTGGCGGTGAAGTTGGACAAAGTGGAGAAAACCGATTACAATGTTGCCGCCGTGCTAAAGGCACCGCAACCTACCGATCAGTATCTTTTGGTGGGCGGGCATTTGGACCATTTGGGCTTTGGCGAAACCAGTTCCTTGGCTTCCGGTGAAAAAGAAAGAAAGGCTATTCATAATGGGGCGGATGACAATGCTTCCGGTTCGGCCATGGTCATTGAATTGGCCCGCCAGTTATCGGAAGCGGCTAAAAAGGATGCCAGCTTGCTAAGCAAGAACGTGATTTTTGTGCTGTGGTCAGGAGAGGAGTTGGGTTTAGTGGGTTCGGAAGCATTTACCAAAAATGCGCCCGTACCTATGCAAAATATCAAGGCCTATATCAATTTCGATATGGTAGGCCGATTAAAAGACAACAAATTGATTTTACAAGGCTTGGGCTCGTCAACCGACTGGACAAAGATGGTGGAAAAGAGGAATGTTGCCGCTGGATTCGATTTGGTGTTGCAGGATGACCCATACGTACCAACAGATGCCATGTCGCTTTACCAAGCCAATGTACCGGTGCTTTGCTTCTTTACGGGTATCCATGATGACTACCACAAGCCGAGCGATGATGCGGATAAAATCAATTATGAGGGAATGGAACGTATCGAAAGCCTTTCATTGGATATTATCAAAGATTTATTGAAAAGGACAGCACCTTTGCCCTATGCGAAAGTGCAGATGACCGCTTCGCAAACTGGTACTAGCAGGGGTTTCACGGTTTATTTGGGTACCATACCTGATTACGTTGCCGAAGTGGAAGGGGTGAAGCTTTCCGGGGTAAGGGAAGGTGGCCCAGCCGAAAGGGCAGGCCTAAAGAAGGATGATATTATCATAAAGCTGGCCGGCAAGGATATCAAAAATGTATATGATTATACCTATGTGCTGGGCGATTTAAAGGCAGGAGAGAAGATTGATATATCCATATTGCGCGATGGGAAACAATTGACCCTGGAAATTACCCCAGAGAGCAAATAATTATTTTTTGTTTATCTTGGTGGCAAAATAGGGCTGATATGGAGTTCTCGCATATTGAAAAGCAAGGCATTATCGCTAATCTGGTAAAGCTTGCGCAGGTGGATAGGCAGATGTTGCCTAACGAGGTTATATACATTCAAAGCATCGCTTTGAAACTGAGTATACCACCCGCCGATTTCCAAGATATCTTATCAAGGGTAGATTATTTGGTCAGTTCCTTACCAAGTAGCCCTGAGGTAAAGCAGCGCATGTTTTATATCGTTTGCAATGGTATGAATATCGATGGCCAGTCAGCGCAAGAGGAACTGGAATTCTGCAAAAGGCTGGGCGCCAACCTATACTTGCAGAACGAAAAGGTGGCCCAGGTGCTTGAAATGTTAAGGCAGCCAAATCAGGATGTAATGACCGAAGCTGTGTTTATCGCAGCATTGAATTAGTAACAGGTACTTTATATCCATATGATAATTATGAGTATATTGGCAACATTGTTTTAGGGCATGGAAGTTTGGTTTTCATCATTGTCTTTGTTGGAGAAAATACTGTGGTTCATAGCCATACCTTCTTCCATTGTTTTCTTCATTCAGTTATTGATGAGTTTCTTTGGAGGTGACCATTATGGTGACCTCGATTTTGATAGTGACTTTACTGGAAGTGAAGGCCATGATTTAGCGCAAGCTCCTGGCTTTTTCTCGCACGTGCTTACTATTCAGAATTTCGTGGTCTTCCTAACTATTTTTTCTTGGACTGGTATAGCCTGTTTACAATCGGGGGCAGCAGTTTGGTTAACCATTATATTGGCCCTCATTTTCGGCATTATTGCCATGTTGACTATTGCCTCCCTATATTTTTTCTTTGGAAGAATGGTGGAAACGGGAAATTTGAAGCTTACTAACAGTATAGGTGCCGTTGGCGAGGTGTATATACCCATAAAGGCACATCGTAAGAATATTGGAAGGGTACAAATAACCATACAAGGGGCATTGAGGGAAATGTCTGCAATGACCGATTCGGAGGATGATTTGCCCACTAAAACTATTGTTAAAGTAAAAGAAATTGTCAATCAGAACATTCTTCTCGTAGAGAAAGTGGCTTAAATTCATCAGCATGGCAGCGGGTTACCTTATTATCATTATAGTCGCATTTGTAGTCGTTCTGTTTATCACCTTTATAGGTTTGTCGCAGCGTTATAAGCGTTGTCCTTCCGATAGAATATTGGTGGTTTATGGGCGTACCGGTACCCATGCCGATGGTGCCAATCGGTCAGCTAAATGCATACATGGCGGTGCGGCATTTATTTGGCCGGTAATACAAAGTTATGCTTGGCTTGACTTGACACCCATATCGCTTGAAGCCAACCTGACCAATGCGCTTAGCCGGCAAAACATTCGGGTCGATGTTCCCTCAAGGTTTACGGTGGGTATTTCTACCGACCCTGAAATAATGAACAATGCCGCCGAAAGGCTGTTGGGAATACCCATGCCCCAAATTCAGGAGCTAGCAAAAGACATCATCTTCGGGCAATTACGATTGGTAATTGCAACCATGAACATTGAGGAAATCAATTCCGATAGGGATAAGTTTTTGATGAACGTGGCAGACAATGTAGATAGCGAGTTAAAGAAAATCGGGCTAAAACTCATCAATGTTAACGTAACCGATATCCGCGATGAGTCAGGCTATATCGAGGCTTTGGGAAAAGAAGCAGCGGCTAAGGCAATCAACGATGCAAAAATCAGTGTGGCCGAAAAGAGCCGCGATGGTGCCATAGGAGAAGCGAATGCCAAGAAGGACGAGCGGGTAAGCGTATCAAGTGCTATAGCAGATGCCAAAATTGGTGAAGCGGATGCCGAGAAAAAGGAAAGGATACAAATAGCTGATGCAGTAGCCCAGGCAAAGATTGGTGAGGCAAGTGCCTTGAAAACCGAACGTATACAGGTATCAGACGCAAACGCAAGAGCGGTGGAAGGGGAAAACTCCGCCAAAATATCCATAGCGCAATCCGATGCCTTACGCAGGGAAAGGGAGGCCGAGGCAGTAAGCAAAGCCGTTGCGGCGGAAAAGGTGCAAAGTGCCAGAGCATTGGAAGAATCGTATGCTGCAGAGCGTGCTGCTGAAGACAGGAGGGCCGAAAGGGACAGAAGTACCAGAAAGGCCGACGTAATTGTACCTGCTGAAATTCGCAAAGAAGAAGTGGCCATTCAGGCGGAAGCAGAGGCTGAAAGGATAAGAAGAATAGCAAAGGGCGAAGCAGATGCTATATTCATGAAAAAGGAAGCTGAGGCACGCGGCCTATATGAGATTTTGAGCAAACAGGCCGAAGGTTTCGATAAATTGGTGAAATCTGCAGGTGATAATAGCCGCGATGCGGTGTTGTTCTTAATTGCCGACCAACTGCCCGAGTTAGTTAAACTGCAGGTAGAAGCCATTAAAAATATTAAAATAGATAAAGTAACGGTTTGGGATAGCGGCGGTAATTCCGAAAATGGCGGTTCCACGGCCAATTTTATCAAGAACCTATATAAGTCAGTGCCTCCATTAGAGGGTGTGTTTAAAATGGCGGGAATGGACCTACCTGATTATCTTGGCAAGAATGGCGGTGAAGATGCTGGAGCCGGCTCCGTTTCACCAGTGGAGATTGAAAAAGTGTAGTTATTGCTACGATACTTTGTTTAGCAACAGAAGTTCAACGTCCAACAAGTATAATAACTTGGCAACTAATTGCTCAAGTCTGCTTGCCAGTTCTTCCAGGTGGTCGTGGGTAAAGTGATTGCCACCGTGGTTGATGTATTCCAATTGGGTAAGTACGGTATTTATTTTTTCGTTGCCGAAAAATTGCACGCTCGATTTCATTTTGTGGGCGGCTTTTTTCAATTGGTCAAGGTCATGGGTGCCTATTGCTAATTGTATCTGTGCCAATGATTGCGGGCCGGTAAGCTTGAACAGCTCTATAATTTCCACAATCAAATCGTTCGATTCGCCAGAAAGCTCTTTTAGAAAGGTCAGGTCTATTTGCAAATCCTCTTCAAGTTCCACACGCTTCATATCCATTCGTTTACTGAAAAGATTTTACGTAAAGCCGCACCAAAAGTTAGGGTGAGCACAATCATAGTTTTTTTAGCTATCTGTTGGCGCAAAATCCTTTTAAGCCTGAATATTTATTTGCTATTTTAAAGCTCAATTATCAGGCATGGAAATGGAGCCGCTGGATATTCTGCTCATAGAAGATAACGATGGCGATGTGCATTTGGTGCGTACCTTCCTAAAAAGCTCGTTTTCAGGACCACATACTTTGAGAAGTACCGATACCCTGGCCAAGGGGCATGTGGAGATAGGGGATAAGCGTCCTGATATTTTGTTGCTAGACCTAAACCTGCCAGACAGCCAGGGAAGTGAGTCACTGGAGTTTTTGAGCAAATACCACCGGCGTTTCCCTATTATCATCATGTCAGGCCACAACCAGCCTGAGTTAAGGCTAAAGGCTATTAAGCTGGGTGCCCAAGATTACATAGTGAAGGGAGAATATAGCGGAAGGTTGTTGGAGCGGGCCATTCACTATTCCATGGAACGGCATGCCATGCAGCGCAAGCTGCGCAACTTTGCCAAGGAGCTGAATGATAAGCGGCTTAAGCTGATTGAGGCCCAAGCCATTGCCCAATTGGGTCATTGGGAGTTCGACGCATTTCACCAAGTTTTCTATTGGTCAACCCAGGCTTGCCAAATATTGGACATGATCAATTCAAAAATGCCTCTTCGGGAATTTTTGGATATGGTATCGCCCAATGACAGGAACATGTTGAAGGAGGTATTTAGGCAGGCCATAGAGGAGCATAGCGAGTTCAATATTGATGTGGCTTTGGTGCTGCAGGACAAAAGCAGTCGTTTTTTAAACCTTCGGGTGAAGAGCAACCATGCCGCAGAATTGGACAAGAAGTTGATAGTGGGTACCATGCAGGATATCAGTGCCCGAAAGAAGATTGAAGACGACCTAAAGGCCAGCGAGGAAAAATACCACAACCTGTTCGACGAATCGCGCGATGCTATCTATATCACCACTGCTGAAGGCAATTTTATTGAATTCAATAAAGCCACCTTGGAACTGTTCGGCTACAACAGGGTGGAGATTGCCAGCCTGAATGTGAAAGATTTGTACCTTGACCCTTTCGAACGGGTAAAATTTAGGAAAGAAGTAGAAGAAAAGGGTTTCGTGCGGGATTTTGAAGTGAAGCTGCGCCGAAAGGACAGTACAAAAATTGATTGCCTCATCACTTCCACACTATGGAAATCGAATGATGGCAGCCAAACCGGCTACCAAGGGGTGATAAGGGATATAACCGAAAAGCGCCGCTCGGAAGATTTGCTGAAAGAAAAAGAAGTTGCCGAACGTTCTGGAAAATTGAAAGAGCGTTTTTTGGCCAACATGAGCCATGAAATCCGCACCCCTATCAATGCTATTTCAGGGCTTACCCACTTATTGCTTCAATCGGAGCTCAACGGTAAGCAACTGGAGTATATCAATGGTATCCGCTCTTCCGCAGAGCATCTGCTGGAGTTGGTGAACGATATCCTCGATTTTTCCAAGATAGAAGAAGGCAAGGTGGAGTTTGAGAGTATCCCCTTCGATTTGTACGAGGTAGTGAAGCAATCGGTAGAAACATTGCGCTTCAGGGCCGCCGATAAAAAATTGGAACTGAAGCTGGAAATTGAGCCGGAAGTACCCAAAATGTTAAAGGGCGACCCGGTAAGGCTAAAGCAAATCCTCATCAACCTAATTACCAATGCGGTAAAATTTACTGACGAAGGTTATGTGCTCGTAGCCGTCAAGCTGGTGGAAAAGGGAAATCAGGATTTCACCGTTTCCTTTACCGTGCAAGATACCGGGGTAGGTATTCCAGAAGATAAACAGGAAACGATTTTCAGCAGCTTTACGCAGTTGGGTTATGATGTCAACAAGCCGGAAGGAACTGGTTTGGGCTTGACTATTACCCGTCAGTTAGTGGAGCTGCAAGGCGGGGCCATTAGCTTAAAAAGCAAGGAAGGGGAGGGCAGTACATTCAAGGTAGTGTTGAAATATAAAATGGCTGATGGCAGTGCTGCTTCACTGAAAACCAATGCCCTAGACTTTAGGGTAGAAGATATAGGCGCTAAACGGATATTGATAGTGGAAGATAAGCCACTGAACCAATTGGTGGCCAAGGAAATGTTGAAACGTTGGTGGCCAAATTTGCAAATTGATATAGCTGACAATGGCCGCATAGGGGTAGAAAAGTTGGGTGAAAGGCTGTTTGACTTGGTATTGATGGACGTACAGATGCCGGAAATGGATGGCTATGAGGCTACCCGATATGTCCGTAGCCGATTGCCGGAACCTTTCAAAAGCGTGCCCATTCTTGCCATGACCGCTTATGCTACTACCGGAGAGGCTGAAAAATGTATCGAGGCAGGTATGGACGACTATATATCAAAGCCGTTCGAACCGAAACAGTTGTATGATAAAATCATGATGTTGGTAGAAGGAAAGACGAGCCAGCCCGTACTAAAGCAAATAGTTGGGAATAACCCACCCCAGCAGCAATTCGAGCAGCTTGACTTAAGTTACTTGGATATGGTGGCGGGCGGTAATGAAAGCTTGCGCTCACAAATCATTGATTTGTTGTTGCTTGAAACGCCTGACGAGATGGAAAAGCTGCGCAATTTCATGCTGGAATCCAATTGGCCAAGGGTAAGAGGTATTGCCCACAAAATGAAGTCAACGGCTACTTATATGGGGCTTAAGGAAACCTTGGCCAACCTGAAGATGATTGAGGAATATGCCAACCAACAAGTAAATACAGAGAAAATACCCGAAATGGTGAAGTTGGTTGAACTGATATTACAACCTGCCATTGAGCAATTGAAAGTAAAGCGATAGACATCCATGTTAATCCACGGGTGGGTGTTTATTGTTTTGTATGTGAAAATTGTAAATTGCTGATTGCTTCCATTACCTTTACCTAACCTTAAAAGTCAAGTACCATGGCACAAGAAAAAACCTACTCCATTTATTTGGTCGATGACGATGCCAAGCATCTGTTGCTTTTGAAAGAACATTTGGTAAAGCACTTGCCCTATAGCCTCAACGTTAAAACCTTTACCAGTGGTGAGGAAGTGTTGCAACAATTGGACAGTAAGCCAGATATCATCATTTTGGATTATTATTTCGATGGAGCCGGTGCCGGTGCTTCCGATGGGGTGGATATTCTAAAGAAAATCCGTAACCAGAAACCCGAAATTCCTGTGGTGATGATGTCGCATGCCGATAAAATTGAGGTGGCAGTGACTTGTTATGATTATGGTGCCAAGGATTACATTATCAAGAATGAAACAGCTTATGCCAAAGCGCTGCTAGTTGTTCGCAATATCATCCATGAATTGAAGAAAGAAGAAGTGGCGCACGAGTATAAAGAGAGTTCAAAAAACGCACAACGCCTGCTTATTGCCTTTATTTTGGTGTTACTAGTGTTGATGACTTATTTATTGTACCGTGAGTTTGGCGGTGCCCGCTAATGCGGAAACAAAACCCCTTTTTTGATGGAACCGATTAGCTTGGAAGAAGAAGAACCGTTGGTAGAATTGAGAAAAGCTTACGTTTACCAGGGTAAGACCTTGGTATTGAACGGAGTTTCCTTGAAAGTAAAAAAGGGTGAATTCGTATATCTGATAGGGAAAACGGGCAGTGGTAAAAGTAGCCTGATGAAAACCTTGTACGGCGACCTATCCATTGACCAAGGCGAAGGCACTTGTGTGGGTTACGAACTACACCGGATACAGACTAAGGAAGTGCCTTACTTGAGAAGGAAATTGGGTATTGTTTTCCAAGATTTCCAATTGCTGATGGATAGGTCGGTGCACGATAACCTAACTTTTGTGCTTAAGGCCACGGGATGGAAGGATGCCAAAAAGATGGAGCACAAAATTGATGAAGTACTCACCCAAGTTGGCCTACAAACAAAGGGCTACCGTATGCCCCATGAACTTTCTGGCGGTGAACAGCAAAGGGTGGTAATTGCTAGAGCCTTGTTGAACGACCCTGTATTGATTTTGGCAGACGAGCCTACTGGCAACCTTGACCCAGACACTTCGGACGATATTATGCAATTGTTGATTCGCATCAACAAAGAGCTGCATACTGCCATATTAATGGCTACCCACAATTATCATATTATTGAGCGTTTCCCCGCTAGGATATTGCGTTGCAGCAACGGCAACGTGGCCGATGAGGTAAATCTGCACATGTTTGGAGGGTGAACATTTCATGCCCTTTATCGTTATCTTTGCCCAAAACCATTGAAAAGTGAGCAGGTTCCATGATTTGCGGGTCGCTGAGGTGCGGCCAGAGACTGCCAATGCCAAGGTAGTTACCTTTGATATCCCGGCGGAATTGAAAGACCTTTATCGGTATGTTCCAGGGCAGTATTTGACCGTGGAAGTGGAACTCAATGGAGAGAAGTACCGCAGGGCATACTCCATTTGTACCAGTTACCTTGCCGGTGAACCATTGGGTATAGGTGTAAAGCGGGTAGATGATGGTGTGGTGAGTACTTATATCAATGCTCGATTGTTTGCAGGTAGTACCCTCAGGGTAATGACCCCCATGGGTAATTTCATCCATCAGCCTGATAGTGCTTTAAGGAAACAGTACGTTTTTTTTGGCGGGGGCAGTGGCATCACGCCTTTAATGTCTTTACTGAAGAGTACGCTGTTGGGGGAGCCCATGAGCAGGATTACTTTAATCTATTGCAACCGCAATATTGAAAGTATTATGTTCCGTGCGGAGCTGGAGAATTGGGTTAACCGATATCCCGACCGTTTAAAGGTAATCCATAACCTCGACTTGGCACCTGCAGGTTGGGGCGGCCATAGTGGTATGTTCAGCAAAGCCGTGGCTTTATCCTTTTTGAACCAGTATGTGCAAGGCGAAGCCGATTACTACATTTGCGGGCCAGGAGGAATGATGAATGAAATAGATGCTGCACTTGCGGAAAAAGGGGTAGCCAAGCAGCACATTTTCAAGGAGTTTTTTACGGCACCTTTGCAAATGGATGGAGAGATAAAGGAAACTATTGCGGTATCATCCGAGGGGATTGTTTCCGACAAGCCCTTGCCCCATGCGGAGTTGGTTGTTACTATTGATGGTGACCAGTTTACCATTACTTATGATGGGGAGGAATCTCTGTTGGAAGCTGCCTTGGAAAAAGGCCTTGACCCACCTTATGCTTGCCAGATAGGTGCCTGCTGTACCTGTAGGGCAAAGATTAAGGAAGGTAAGGTGGTAATGGCGGAAAGGGAGTCTTTATCTGATTCAGAGATAGAAGAAGGCTATGTACTTACCTGTCAATCAAAGCCTTTAACAAAAAAAGTAGTTTATACTTACGACGAGTAAACCTTTTGCCAAGTTTTTGCATCTAGCTTATATAATTAGAAAAACATTTTCTGACTATGAAGGTTAGCCCTATATTAATAGCCATCCCCGCCTTTTTTCTGTTTATTGCTATAGAACTGATTATAGGCTGGCGCAAGCGGCAAAAGCTCTATCGTTTCAATGATGCCATCACCAATCTGAACATTGGTATTGGTAGCCAGGTTTTTGGTGCTTTTTCAAAAGCAGCATTATTGGCACTATATATTTTGGTGTATGATAGTTTGGCCATTATCCATCAACCAACTACTTGGTGGTCATTTGTTTTGGCCTTGTTCACCTTTGATTTTATCTTTTATTGGGCACACCGCTGGGGGCACGAAACCAATATTTTTTGGGGCGCACATGTGGTGCACCATCAAAGTGAAGAATATAACTTATCGGTAGCCTTGCGCCAATCGTGGATACATAACATTATCGCATTTGTTCTTTTCCTTCCCATGCCCGTGCTAGGTTTTGACCCTAAAATATTTCTAGCTGCGGCTGCCACCCATACCTTATACCAGTTTTGGATACATACCAAAACCATCAAGAAGATGCCTCGCATCATTGAGTTTTTGTTCAATACTCCTTCCCACCACCGGGTACACCATGGAGTCAATCCCAAATATATCGATAAGAACCACGGTGGTGTATTCATTATCTGGGACCGATTGTTTGGTACATTCCAAGCAGAGGAAGAAGAGCCCACTTATGGTATCACTACCCAATTGAAGAGTTGGAACCCTGTTTGGGCCAATTCGCATTATTATATTGAAATGTTTCAGCGTGCGCGCCAAATGAAATGGGCAGATAGGATAAAGCTTGTTTTTGCCAAGCCGGGCTGGTTGCCTGATTATTTGGGAGGCTATCAAGCCCCGCCTGAAGTGGATAAAGCCAACTACAAAGCATATGACACCCAAACCACCCTATCCAGAAACGTTTATGTTTTTGTACAGTTTTTAATGATTGCGGTGGGACTCGCCGCCTATATGTTCTATTTCCCAACCATCAGTTTGTTTTTCCAGATCGTGTTTTTCGGCATCTTAATATTGAGCACCCTTATTTGTGGTGCCATAC
Source organism: Chitinophagales bacterium (assembly GCA_033762815.1). Taxonomy (GTDB): domain Bacteria; phylum Bacteroidota; class Bacteroidia; order Chitinophagales; family CAIOSU01; genus JANRLF01. Next base: position 364,128 of record JANRLF010000001.1, read on the forward strand.
TGGAAAACAAACGCTGGGTAGTATACATTGAATACCTCCGTCTAATGCTGATAGGGATAAGCCTAAACAGTTTCTATTACTATTGGTATATGCATTGGTTTACAGTGGTGTTGGTGGTTTCCTGCGTGGCATTTATACTATTCGCCTTATGGTTTACGTTGTCATGGTTGTTTGATAAACAATGGTTTCCAGAAGCTATACGTAAGTAAGGTGTTCAAAATTTGAGTACTATACTTTAGGAAAAATATTTTTTTTGTCGAAAACTTGTGCTTTGCGTTTTCTGCTGTCGCCAATTAATTTTAACTTTGCTATCTAACTTATAATTCTCTTACAATTTTTTAAAATGAAAACAGGAACAGTAAAATTTTTCAATGAATCAAAAGGCTTCGGTTTCATCGTATCTGAAACCGGCCAAGACATTTTCGTACACGTTTCCGGCCTGGTTGACAAAGTTAACCAAGGAGACAAAGTAACCTATGAAGTGACCGAAGGCAGGAAAGGATTGAACGCAATCAATGTGAAATTGGCTTAATCATAGCAATTACCGAAAAGTATAAAACCCCGGGCTGTATGTTCGGGGTTTTTTATTTGGCTGAATCCACTGATTTTCAACCTTCCACTTAAATAGCTTACCACGGTAATGGCACCTTGTAAATTCGGAACTAATTGTCATATTTGTACTTGCTTAACATTGAGCTAGTCTATACGTAACAATCCCTAATGTCAGCACTTACAAAAAAGAAAAGCATAGCCCGTTTATTGGCCGAAGCAGGTTCGGGCGAAAACAAATTACATAGAACATTAGGAGCATTTGGTTTGATAGCACTAGGCATAGGTGCCATTATTGGAGCCGGTTTGTTTTCCATCACTGGAGCCGCCGCGGGCTATCATGCAGGCCCTGCCGTTACCATCAGCTTTGTAATAGCGGCGGTTGGTTGTGCTTTTGCGGGGCTTTGTTATGCAGAATTTGCTTCAATGATTCCGGTGGCAGGTAGTGCCTATACCTATTCCTACGCCACTATGGGGCGTTTCGTGGCATGGATTATCGGTTGGGATTTAGTGTTGGAGTATGCCGTGGGTGGTGCAACGGTAGCTATCAGTTGGTCAAGGTACTTAGTTAAGTTGTTGGCCTATCAAGGTTTGGAAATCCCCGCACAGTTTACCATGTCCCCATTTGATACCGCGACCTTGGCCGATGGGAGCATAGTGACAGGGATCATCAATTTTCCTGCCGTTATCATTATCATTTTGGTGTCGCTTTTATTGGTTAAGGGTACGCAAGAATCGGCCTTGGTCAATTCATTAATCGTGTTGCTTAAAGTGGCCGTGGTACTCATATTTATATTTTTGGGCTGGTCTTATATCAATCCCGCTAACTATGACCCCTATATTGTGCCCAATAAGGGGGAATTTGGTGATTTCGGCTGGAGCGGTATTTTGCGTGCTTCAGGAATTATTTTCTTTGCCTATATAGGCTTCGATGCGGTTTCTACAGCTGCACAGGAGGCAAAGAACCCTAAGCGCGACATGCCTATCGGCATTTTGGTATCATTGGGAATATGTACCGTGTTGTATATCCTTTTTGCCCACGTTATGACTGGCCTTGCCCATTATACCGAATTCCAAGGGCAGGATGGTATAGCTCCCGTTGCCGTGGCTATTGAACACACTCCATTCAAGTGGTTGAACCAGGCCATTATATTGGCCATCTTGGCAGGTTATTCTTCCGTAATATTGGTTATGCTGATGGGCCAGTCGAGGGTGTTCTTTTCCATGTCGAAAGATGCCCTGCTGCCTTCCGTCTTCTCTGACGTGCACAGTAAGTTTAAAACCCCGTGGAAGTCAAGCCTTATTATTATGGTCTTCGTTTCTTTGTTCGCTGGTTTTGTGCCTGCACGGGTAGTGGGCGAAATGACCAGTATAGGTACCCTATTTGCATTTGTGCTGGTATGCGCTGGCATCATTATTTTACGATATGCCCAACCGAATGCCCCCCGTGCCTTTCGTACGCCTTTGGTACCTTTGGTGCCCATATTGGGTATTGCCTCCTGTTTATTGATGATGCTTGCTTTACCTTACGATACCTGGTTAAGGCTGGTGATATGGATGGCGATAGGAATTGCCATCTATTTTAGCTACGGCCATCCTCGCACGGAATCGGTACAGCATGATTAATATTTTATCGATTTCTACTTGCCTATTGCTGAAAAACATTTATCTTTGCATTTCCGTAAAAAGAACAGAAAACCAAATACTACATGCTCATCATTGATACAGGCGACGGCGATAGCATCGATAAAGCACTGAAAAAGTACAAGAAGAAGTTTGAAAAGGCTGGTATCCTGCGCGAATTGCGCAGCCGCCAAGCTTTTACAAAACCTTCCGTTAAAAGAAGGGGCGAAATTCTTCGTGCTGCCTATAAGCAAGAGCTGATTCGCACTGGAAAAATTACTGTTCAGTAATTTCCTGAAAATACCCTCATTTTAGCTTGACAATATCCTAGATATTGCTTTCTTTAGATGTCTTATGCATCTGGAAAGCTTTCTCAATTACCTTCGATTCGAGAAGCGGTATTCCCCGCATACCCTGCTTTCGTACCAAAACGATTTGGAGCAGTTTTCCCTTTTCCTATCCAGCACCTTCGAAATAGCGGATGCCAAGGATGTGAGCCACACTTATATCCGCTCATGGATGGCTTCGCTAATGGAAGATGGTATTACGCCTAGAAGTATCAATAGGAAGCTTTCTGCCCTAAAATCGTACTATAAATTCCTCATCAAAAGGGGAGAAGTGCTGAAGGATCCAACGTTAAAAATCGTTAGCCCCAAAACAAAGAAGCGCCTTCCGACGTATGTAGAAGAAGAGAAGATGCAGCAATTGTTTTTCGGTATTGAATTTGAGGAAGGATTTAGTGGCAGCCGCGATAAAATGCTACTTGAACTGCTTTATGGTACTGGCATGCGGCGGGCCGAGCTAATGAACCTGAAATTGACCGATATCAATTTGGGGCAAAAGCTCATAAAAGTATTAGGTAAAGGCAATAAGGAACGCCTGATACCTTATAATACGCAACTGGAAGAAAGCCTGAAGGGGTATCTAGAACAGTTGCACCTTACTTTCCCTACCTGTGAGTGGTTGATATGCAACGACAAGGGAGGGAAAATGATGCCAGAAGCCATATATCGCACCGTAAAGAAATACCTTTCAATGGTAACTACTATTGAAAAGCGTAGCCCGCATGTGTTGCGACATACTTTTGCGACCCACCTGAGTAACAATGGAGCCGAACTGAATGCCGTAAAGGAATTATTGGGGCATAGTAGTTTGGCAGCCACCCAAGTATATACCCACAACAATATTGACAAGTTGAAAGATATTTTTAAACAATCACATCCAAAAGCTTAAGTTATGGACGTACAAATTCAATCAATCCACTTTGATGCCGATGTTAAACTGCTTGACTTTACCAAGAAAAAAGTAAGCAAGTTGAACCAGTATTTTGATAAAATTATTGATGCCAATGTGTATTTCAAGTTGGATGATAATAGTTCGCAGGTGCGCGAGAAAGTAACGCACATTAAGGTAAATATTCCTGGTAACACCTTATATGCCAGCGAAACCAGTCTTACGTTTGAGGAGGCCGTTGACAATGCGGTGGAGGCATTGAGCCGCCAGCTCAAAAAACATAAAGAGAAAGCTAAGAATAGCTGAATATCCAATTTGAAGCCCCGCACTGCGGGGTTTCTTATTTATCGGGGGCACGATGGTTTTGATCCCGGAAATTTTTCCTCGTTACTGCTAGTAAGGGTTCCAGGGATTCAGGAGCCAGTGCAATTTTGGTATAGGGAATGGATGAATATTCGGTCCTTAAGTATTCCAATAACTTTTCACGAATGTAAACCCTCAAATCCCATAATGCGGATGCATTACCTGCACTCATTAAGGCACGTAACTCTACCGTGCCATCTTTCGACATATCCGTTACTTGTAAGGCATTGACTTCCTTGTCCCATAAGGGGCTGGCACTAAGCAGGCGGGTCAATTCTGCCCTTACCGCTTCCACAGGTACTTCTACACTTGTATAAATGAACACGGTTCCCATCAGTGCTGCTGTGCTGTGGGTCCAGTTCTGGAAAGGGTTTTCTATGAACCAAGTGGTGGGAACTATCATTCTCCGTTTGTCCCATATTGCCACTACCACATGGGTTAGGTTAATTTCCTGTATACGGCCAAATTCGCCTTCAATAATCACTACGTCGTCAATGCGTATGGGTTGGGTAAATGCAATCTGTAAACCAGCGAGTATGGTACCTATTACCCTTTGTGCAGCCAAGCCCAAAACAATGCCCGCTATACCCGCGGAGGCTAGTAAGCTCATGCCAATTTCCCTGATGCGTTCAAAAGTCATAAGGCCAATCCCTACTGAGACGATACAGATTAACACAATGACAATGTTTTCGATCACCTCAAATTGGGTGTACACCTTCCGGGCCATTAGATTATCAGCGGTGCGGATATCATAGCGGTGTACCACCACTACTTTTACCACGGCAACTATTTTGATCAATAGCCAAGCTACGGCAGCTATGTTCGTTAAGGCGGCTATATGCTGTACCCTTCTCTGGATATCACTTTCAAGGCCCATAAATGGAACGGATGCGGTAAGGGTGATTACCGCTATCAACAATCTTGATGGTGCGGCCATTTTATCCACAATGGCCTTCAATGTTACCGATTGCCGCCTTTTTGCGATTCTTTTTAGCAAATAAAAGAACAGCATGTGCAAGGCCAATGCCACTACCAATGCCCCTGCGGCACCTAAAAGTCTCAAAAGGGGGTCGTCAGTAGCAAAAATGGGGGACAAGGTATTGCCTACTGTATTTTCCATTATATTATTTTAAATCACTCTTCTTCTTTGGTAAACCAGTTGCCTGCCCTCCATCTTCTTCTTTGGCAGGCTCACCGAAAAAGGGTTCGGCTTCAAAGCCGAAAGGAGTTTGCGGGTTTCTTTCCATGATGGTATCCTATGCTTTGCCACACTTTCCTGCGTACCCACTTTAATACTGTAAGCGTGTTGCGGAAGCACTTCAAAAATATCTTCATCCGTGCGGTCATCACCTAGGGCAATAATAAAGTCCCATTTCTCGCGGTTGAGCCACATTTTTGATGTGGTTCCCTTATCCACTCCCGAAATTTTTACCTCTATTACCTTGTTGCCGTTCAGAATTTCCAAATTGCGCTTTGAACACTTATACACCAAGGTATTCAGCAGTTGAAATGCCCTAAGGTCTGCAATCCAAGGGTCACTTTTCCGATAATGCCAGGCCAAGGAATAGGCTTTTTCTTCAATGAATGCCCCAGGCGTTTTATCGGCAAAGGCTTGCATGGTTTCGGCTATTTCCGGTTTCCAATCGTTTTTGAGCTTTTTCACCTGTTTCCAGTTGCCTTCTTCCCTAATCCAAATGCCGTGCTCAGCAATGATTTCCAAGCCCCCTATATGGCCAAACCATCTATCGAGTGTGATGTGGTCGCGGCCTGAAATAATTACCGTTTTTGTGGATGGGTCTTTGCACAGGTTGGTCAGCATGTCCAGTAATTCCGCGTCAGGATTAGCTTGTTCAGGGGTTTTGGCGAAAGGCACCAAGGTGCCATCATAATCCAACAATAGCAATCTGGTTTTTGAGGCGGAAAAGTGCTCGGCTATTTCACGGGTTTCCTTGCCGTTGATGGTTTTGCCTTCCAATTCTACCTGTTTCTGCCTAATGCTATTAAGCTGAAGTATAAAGTCATTGGCCCAGCGCTGGACTGATTGTTTGGCTACCTGCTTTTGTAACGATTTTATTCTTTCAGCTTGTTCCGCTTCAGGCATTGCTATGGCTGTATTCATGGCCTGCACGATATCGCTAATACTGTTTGGATTGATAATCAGAGCATCGCTCAATTCAATGGCTGCCCCCGCCATTTCGCTCAGTATCAATACGCCGTTAGCATCTGTTTTGCTAGCCACATATTCCTTAGCTACTAAGTTCATACCGTCCCTTAGCGGCGTTACCAAGCCTATATCCGCGGTATGGTACAGTGCGGCCAGTTCTTCAAACGGTAATGAACGGTAATAGTAATGTACCGGTATCCAGTTCATAGTGGCATGTTTGCCATTGATATTGCCCACCAACTCGTCGATTTCCTCTTTCAAGGATTGGTATTGGTCAACAGAAGAACGTGAAGGCACCACTAGCATTAAAAACTGTACTTTTTCCCTGTGCTGGGGAAATTCGGTCAATAACTGGTCAAAAGCTTTCAACCGCTGCACAATGCCTTTGCTATAATCCAGCCTATCCACTGAAAGGATAAGTTTCATGCCCTGGAAGCGTTTCTTGAAATGGGCAACATGTTCCTTTACCTTGGGCAGGTGGATTGCTTCATGGAATTTCTCGTAATTGATGCCCATCGGGAAACTATCAATGTGTACACTCCGTTTTCCCAGATTGATTTCCCCGAGTTTGGAATCATAGCCTGCTATCCTATTGGCGGCACTGATAAAATGCCGCATATACTCATAAGTATGAAAGCCTACCAAGTCGGCCCCAAACATGCCTTCCAGTAACTCTTTACGCCAAGGCAGGGTACGGAACAGCTCATAAGATGGAAAGGGGATATGCAGGAAAAAGCCAATTTCATTATGTGGTAATGCTTCTCGCAGTAATCCAGGCAATAACATTAAATGGTAGTCTTGTACCCAGATAATGTCATCGGGTTGGGCTACTTCCAATACTTTTTTGCAAAAGAGCTTGTTTACTGCTTTGTAGCGTTTCCAAGTATGTTCATCATACTCCACATACTCGTTGAAGTAGTGAAAAAGGGGCCAAATGGTTTTGTTGCTAAAGCGCTCATAAAACATTTCCTGATCTTCCTGAGAAAGAAATACCGGATGAATGTTGTTTTTCCCCAATTCGGTCGTAATCAGTTCCTGTGTTTCTTTTTGGCCGGAAAAGATACCAGGCCAGCCAATCCAATGTTTTTCCAAATCAATAGTCAGTGAATCGAGGCCTGTTGCCAACCCTCCTTCGCTTTGCTCGTACATTAACTCCTGCTCCTGAAGCTTGACCCTTATCGGAAGTCGGTTCGCTACAATCAATAACCTACTCATAGTGGGGAGATTTTTCAATCAACCCGTGCAATAAGCAATCCAAAAAATAAGGCTAGGGTAGCTTAAGAAACAAAAAAGTATCGAATTAGGATAAATTTTGTGTCTAAAAAACTGTTTTACAGAAATCTGTATTGATGTTGAAAACTGGGTAATTTAGGATATAAAACTACCCAATATGAAAATTTACACAGTCTTGGGGCATTGATTCCCCGCATCATTTACCTATAATATTTTTGCTATTTCGAAGTGCATTCCATCGAGCCTTTCAAAATGGCCGCCCCAATAAAAACCATGTTCATGGGCAATGGGTACCAACTCCCTTACACTACCCTTTTGCCCTACCAAAGCGGGCACTGCGCCAAGCTTGTTCCAAGCATAATTGATATCGAATGCCGAACCAAATGCATGATTGCTTAGCACAGTAGTGCTACCTCTCACAAACCGCGGTACATATGCTCCTTCATAAGTCAGTACCAAATGGAGCAAGCCAGCATTTTCCCACGCTTGCCAAAGGTTGATTAACTGTTGTGCCGCCTTTTTGTGAAAGTACACATTGGGGCTACCTTTGATGGTGGTAAGTTGCGGCACCTTCACCAAAATAATATTGTCTTTTGCCCAATTGTCGGTTACTTGAATATTCTCATAATTATCAGGTAGGGGAGCATGTTTAAAGCTGAACTTACCAAATAGCGCCTGCCTTTGACTATTGCTGGTAAGTGGTGCGAAATCTGGTTTTGGTGGCCAATTAGGCCCTGCCTTAGTGTCGTCGCGGTTAACGGTTCCATTGAAACCCAATTGCATGGCCACCCCATAGCTTTTGTTACCCACTACCCCGTCGGGTTGCAATCCGTGTGCTTGTTGAAAGGCTATAGTGGCTGCTAAAGTTTTTTCTCCAAAATCGCCATCAGCTTTCCCGAATAAAAAACCTTGCCCAATGAGAAAATGCTGCCATGCCTTTACGTCTTTCCCCGTTGCACCAATTTTAATCAATTCCATAACTGGTTGTTTGTACCAGTTAAATGTAAGCATTTACTACAATTGTCAAAAAAATTAACTGTTCTTTTTTTAATTATTTTTTCAATAACATGGATTCCAGTAACATGCAGTTTCTTGGTGCATTAGCATGCCAATCGTTATTGAAATAGGCGAAGCATTGCTTGGGCTTCAATTTCTTCAGCTTTTTTGCCCAAGTTTCCAATTCCCCGTGGGAGTAATCGTAGTCATACCACTTATCTTTTCCATGAAAACGGAGATAAGCTATATCTGAGGTCAACATTGCATCCTCTGGAAGTTTATCAGGAGCGGAAACCATACTGAAAGTAACTTTGTATTGGCGCATGATTTCGTAGACTTCTTCATCAAACCAAGAAGTGTGGCGAAACTCGATAACATTGATAAACTCTTTGCTAATGCTTTGGCAGAAACCTTCCAGCTTATTGATATCCTTTTTTAGGAAACCGGGCAACTGCCATAGTATAGGCCCCAGTTTCTCCTTGAGGTGGCTGGCCAAATCATAAATTTTCGCAAGGCTATCATTCAGTTCAGGTCCTTTCACCAGCTTTTTCATGTGAGTAATGTAGCGGCTGCCTTTAATGGTGAAAAGGAAATGCTTGGGCGTTTGATCATACCAACCTTGAAATGCTTTTACGGTTGGGAGCCGATAGAAACTATTGTTGATTTCCACGGAATTGAAACGTTCTGCATAATAGGGCAACCATTTTTTCATGGGCAACTCTTCAGGGTAAAATTGCCCCCGCCAATCTCGATAATGATATCCCGAACAACCCAAGTATGCCTCCATCATCCTTGTTTTTGACATACTGGGCAAAAGTAGGTGCTTCGCCCGTTTACGGTAATCATTTCAATCGTTCCGTTGTGCCTAGGGCATTCGGCCCCCATTTTACGGGCATGCACCAACCATGTATCGGACATTTTTTTGCGCTTTGCCCCTGAATCAAGCAGGGCTTGTAGCAGGTAGCGCATTTCATCGTACATTTTGCCCAACTGTTTTTCACTCACTGCCGCCACTGGCGACAATGGATGCAAACGGCAGCGAAACAGTAGTTCGTCAACATACACATTGCCCAAGCCTGCTATAATGGATTGGTTCATCAGTACGGGCTTCCAGTTTGCTTTAGGATGCTTTTGTAACAATTGAATGAAATCTTGTTGGCTGATTTCCATCGCATCGATTCCAAGCTTTTTCTTTTTGATAAAGTCCTTCTCATCCTCAACCAAATTGATTTCACCAAAACCCCTGCTGTTAACATAGTATGCCGACGTGCCATCGGTAAACTCCATGGCCATCTTTATATATTTAGGTGGAGTTTTATCGGTTTTCTGATACTTGAATTTCCCTGTCATTCCGAAATGAACCGCCAGCCATTTGTGATTGGCTGCCTCCAAAAGCAGTTGCTTACCAATGCGGCGTGAATGGACGAATTGCTGCTGCTGAAAAGCTTTGCGCAGCTTGTCCTCGCTGCTTTTCATAAGCCGTGAAGCTGGGGCACTTAAATGCTGTATGGTTTTGCCCTGTGCCTTTTTTTCAAATTCACGTCGGTACATTTCCACTTCTGGTAATTCTGGCATGGCCTTTTTTTTATTGAATATGAATGCCAATATTATACCATTCATATTGGGTCACTCTGGGAAGATGTTTTCAAGCTTATCGTGTATGCCAAGATAGATTCCTAACGGAATGGCAGTTTAGCATGGACTGAGCAATTGAAAGTTCATCTTTAGGGAGATTCCAAAGAGATGTTCAATCACCAATTCAACAGCTCTTCCATAGCCTGCTGTACCATTTCCATGGAGGGAAGCATGGCTTTTTCCAAGCCAGCATTCAAAGGGATAGCAGGTGCATCTTTGGCCCCGATAATCCGTAGCGGAGCATCTAAATATTCAAAGCATTTGGATGCTATTCGGCCCGCCAAAGCCTCGGCGAAAGAATTGTTCAAGGTTTCCTCTGTCAGCACCAGGCACTTTCCGTGCCGTTTTACCGAAGCATGGATAGCTGCCTCGTCCAAAGGATGAAGTGTACGCAAATCCAATACTTCTATTTGGCCAGCAAAGGCAGTGGCGGCATTCATGGCCCAATGGACGCCCATGCCGTAGGTGATAACCGATATGGTTTCGCCGCGGTGGGTTTTGCTTTCATCGGCTTCCAAGGCTATACGCGCCTTTCCCAATGGAATCACGTATTTACTATCGGGCTCCACGGTTTTAGCCGCTAAGGTTCCGGGTACTTTTGACCAATAAAGCCCTTTATGCTCCAATATCACTACTGGGTTAGGGTCATAGAACGCAGCCTTCATTAGCCCTTTCATATCGGCGGCATTGGATGGATAAACTACTTTAATACCCTTGATTTGGAGCAAGACCGATTCCACGCTGCTGCTATGGTAGGGCCCCCCGCTTCCGTAGGCCCCGATGGGCACGCGTATCAGTGCCTGCACGGGCCATTTGCCATTGGAAAGGTAGCAAGAGCGGCTAAGCTCCGTAAACAATTGGTTCAAGCCTGGCCATATGTAATCTGCGAACTGCACCTCTACAATAGGCTTACAGCCCACGGCCGACATTCCCACCGTACTGCCAATGATATACGCCTCTTGAATGGGAGTATTGAATACCCTTTCGTCGCCATATTTTTTTGCCAGCAAAGCCGCCTCCCTAAATACGCCACCCAGTTCACCACCCACGTCTTGCCCATACAATAAGGCTTCTGGATGGGCTTGCAGCAATTCATCTACCGCATGCAAGGCAGCATCTACCATTACTACCTTTTCCCCACCTTCGGGGTTTCTTTCCCCTTGTTCATCCCTTACTGTCGTTTCCGCAAAAATATGGTTCAACAGTGTGTTGGGATCAGGGTCTTGGGCTTGCATGGCTTGCTCAAAAGCTTCCAGCACCCCTTGCTTGGCCGATTGTTCCACATGGACGATTTCCTCCTCGGCAACTCCGTAAATTAATAGTTGGTCGCGCAATATCGGGTAAGGGTCACGGCTTTCATGTTCATCCAGGTTTTCCTTGCTCCTATACCATTCTTTGCGCACCCCTGAGGTATGGTGGCTAAGCAGGGGCACTTTGGCATGCACCAAAAATGGCCTCCTATCTTCCCGAACGGTGGCGATTACTTTTTTTATTTTATCATGGCATTCCAGATAGTCGCTGCCGTTGATACTGATGGCTTCCAAGCCTTTAAATCCTTTGGCATAATGGAATGCGTCCATAGCCCGCACCTCGTGGGCAGCAGCGGAAATATCCCATTCATTGTCTTGCACCAGGTATATGATAGGCAACTGCTTGAGCACGGCCATCTGTAGGGCTTCTGCCACTTCCCCTTCCGTTATTGACGCATCGCCCAGAGAACAGACCACCAGTGGAGCAGGGCCATTGTTGTTCAACAAGCCCTGGCTTTCCAAGTATTTCATGCCATGGGCAATGCCAGTGGTGGGGATAGCCTGCATACCGGTGGCCGATGACTGGTGCGGAATCTTGGGCATCCCTTCCCGCTTTGAACTGGGGTGGGAATAATAGGTACGCCCGCCTGAAAATGGGTCGTCGGCTTTGGCCATCAACTGGAGCATCAGTTCATAGGGGCTGTAGCCTATGCCCAGCAACATGGCATCATCGCGGTAGTAAGGTGCCAAATAATCTTGGGGCAGCAGTTGCAGTGCCAGTGCCAACTGTATGGCCTCATGCCCCCGCGAAGTGGCATGTACATATTTTGCCGCCACGTCTTTCCTTTCTTCATACAGAAGCGACATTTCCCTAGCAGTGGACATTAGCCCATAGGCTTTCAGCAAAGCATTGGTATCTACGTTTAGCGCAATTTCTTTCAACACGGTCTTAAAAAGCTTCTAACGCAAGATACGCAATGTAGGCCATTAGCGAAAACTAATAGGCTGCCACCCATTGCAATGCCTTGCCTTGTTCCGTGGTTTTGAACAGTTTCAGTTCGCCGGGAACAAAAAAGCGGGCCATGCGCAACAACCAGCGGAAGCGGCTGTTATCGGTTACTACCGCTATTTTCGCAAAGTCTTTCAAGCGTTTTTTGTCCAACACCCCGCCGTCCAATAAGCCTTTGGCAGAATCTTGGTCAATGCCTTCATCAATGCGTAACAGCACGGGGATTTTGCCATATTGCTTCACTTTGTTTTCTACTACGGGGTTCAACTGGTTATAGTCGTCCATCGTTATCTCGCCGCTTACGGCTACCGCTACGGCTTTTGGGCTTTCGGTCTCAATAAATTCTATCATACAGCACAGCTTTGGCTTAGCCAAAACAATTATCGTGCTAAATGATTTGGGCTATGGCGGGCTGCGCTTCTACAATGGCTGCCTCCAGGGTATCATTGGTCTGTGCTTCACGGTAGCCCACAATGAGGTAATCTTTGCTGATAGGGGGCTTGTAGTAGATATCGCCAAAGAGGATTTTAAAACGCACCAGCCAACTCTTGTTCATCCTCAACTCATAGGCTATTTGTTCAAAGCCACTGAACATGATTTTGAAAGGGCTAAGCCTGATAATGGGATTATTCGTCAATCCTACCTTGGGGGCTTCTTTGGGCGGGATGCGATAGGTACCGAAAATACGGTCCCATATCATCCAAGGGTTGCCGCCAACGTTCACTATTTCATCGCCTTGTTTGGAGGTGTGGTGCGTGTAGTGGTACACCCCGTTGCCATAATAATGCGATAACTGCCTGACGATAATGTTGCGGTGGGCAAAGTCATAGAAGGCCGAATTGTGGTTGAACTTTTCCGTAAGGATACCAAAGAAAGCCAAGATAAATGCCTCTTCTGTCATGGCCTCAAAATAGAACAATTTGGACGCTGCCGCCGATAGCAGTACACCCGGTATGGCGCTGAATATCTCAGGCAGGAACATGAATGGACCAATGCCGGCGGGGTGCATAATTTCAGCCGTATGGTGGCAGCGGTGCGAAAGGTACCACAGCAGGCGCGACTTGTGGCAAAGCCAATGGACGAAATATCCGGGAAGTGCTCCTATAAAAACCCCACCCAAAATGGCAAAAGGGTAGGGTACATTTACCAAGGTGGGTATATGTTCTTTTACCCAAGTTTCGAAGTTGCCTACCGCTGCCTGTATGGCGCGGGTGCCATCGTCATAAGTAAAGCCAAGCGCATAGGCTATACCGCCCAACAAGGCAAAAAACAAGAAGGTGCCTGCCATACCCACCACATTGCTGAGGAAATGTGCCCAAAAGATAGGGGCAAACTCCTTAGGGCCATGCTCGCGGTATGATTTGCGGAAACTAAGCAATGCCAGCCCAGCTATATACACAAAAAGTACCGCCAAGGCGGCATAACCAATCCTTTCAAATTGCTGGTCGCTCAAATTCTTAAAAGGCCGGTCGCCATTGCCTACCCAGCGGAGTACGTCATGATAGAAGCCTGCAGCCGTGTCCATGGTAAGGTCGAAGAAGCCGAAAACTAGGCACAAGGCAATTAAAACCACCCAGGTAGCAGAAATATAGGAAAATCGCTCGCCGCTGAAGCGGAAGTCGTAATTCCATATTTTGGAAAGCCATTTCATTGTTGCATAAAATTAATGTGTTTTTGCGAAAGGAGGGGATAAACAGTAAGCTGCCATTAAGCTTTGGGCATTGCAATTAGTATTGTTTGGCAACGGACTCTGCACAGTACCCTCTCAAATGGAACACTTGGGGGTTTCAAGGACGGATACCTTTCAGGAATGATAAAAAGGTATGTCGTTCCATATTGAACAAACTATAAGCGATTATTAACAGTTGTATGTGGCTAGAGTTGTTGCTATCTTTATAAAAAGTAACTTGATGAAAATCGATGCTATTGCTTTCAATAAAATTGTAGAGAGTGTTTATAATTTGCCCCTTGAATTTAAGGAGGAGTTGAAAAGCTTGCTTGAGCATAACATTGCTGAGGCGCGCCGCAAAGAAATGGCAGAAAACGGAAAAGCCGCTCTCAAAGAGTACAGAAATGGGAAACTCAAATTTTCATCATCCGTGAAAGAGTTAAAAAAGATGCTGTAAATGGAAATTGCGTTTAGTAGCAGTTTTAAGAAAGCATTTCGGAAAAGAGTAAAGAACACTCCCCAAGAGCGCGTTTTTTGGGAAAAGGTTGATGCTTTCACCACTGAACCCTTTAATCCTCAATTGAAGACCCATAAATTGTCGGGTGTACTTAAGCATTATTGGAGTTTTTCTATCGAGTATGACTTGCGGGTAGTTTTTTATTTCACAAAAGATAAACCCAGTAGAGCTATTTTTATTGACATTGGGTCACACGATGAAGTGTATTGAGTTAGCAGATTAGATGCTTCCGATAAGATTTCTAGTGTCTTGGAAGATACCATGACGCTGTATGAGTATGCCCTTACAAGCGGAACGCTTGTGGGAGTGGGATTGAATTTTTGTACCTCGTATCCGATACCTTGTTCCTAAATTGTCAATCGTCAATTGTAAATCGTAAATCCTAAATCCTAAATTCCTTCCTCTTCGTATCTTAGCAGCCCAAAATTGGTAGGATGGAGCTTAGGAAGCATATTTTCACCATCAGGGGTCACAAGGCAATCGACCTTTGCGACCGCTATGGTACCCCCTTGTACGTGTATGATGCCGATTGCATCAAGGAGCAATATGAGAAGCTGGTAAAGGCTTTCAAAAGTACCCGAATGAAAGTGAAGTATGCCTGCAAAGCACTCACCAACCAAAATATCCTTGCTTATATCAAAAAACTGGGAGCGGGGCTTGATACCGTTTCCATACAAGAGGTACAGTTGGGCTTAAGGGCAGGCTTTGAGCCATCGGAGATAATCTATACCCCCAACGGGGTTTCATTCGAGGAAATAAAAGAGGCGGTCAGCTTGGGGGTTGTCATCAATATCGACAATATATCCATACTGGAGCAATTTGGCCACTATTATGGCAATTCCGTGCCGGTATGCGTGCGGGTCAATCCCCATATCTTGGCAGGGGGTAACGCCAAAATATCCACCGGGCATATCGATTCCAAGTTCGGTATCTCCATTTACCAAATGCGGCACGTGGAGCGGGTGGTAGCCAGCACTAACCTGAAGGTGGTGGGCTTGCACATGCATACGGGTTCGGAAATATTGGATGTAGGGGTTTTCAGCAGAGGGGCTGAAATGCTGTTTGATTGTGCCCTACAGTTCAAAGATTTGCAATTTCTTGATTTTGGTAGTGGCTTTAAGGTGCCTTACAAGCCCAACGATAATGCAACTGACGTAGCAGAGTTGGGCAAAATATTGAGTAAGCGCTTCAATGCCTTTTGCAAGGAGTATGGCAAGGAACTGGAGCTATGGTTTGAGCCTGGAAAATATCTGGTAAGCGAGGCGGGTTATTTCTTTGCCAAAGTGAACGTCATTAAGCAAACTACCGCTACCGTGTTTGTAGGGGTCGATTCGGGGCTCAACCATTTAATCAGACCCATGTTTTACGATTCGTACCACCATATCATCAATGTAAGCAACCCGGCGGGTACTGAACGGATATATACGGTTACGGGCTATATCTGCGAAACCGATACCTTTGCCTGGGACCGCAAGATAAACGAAGTGCGGGAAGGCGATATCCTGTGTTTCCTAAATGCGGGGGCTTATGGCTATATGATGGCATCGAACTACAACAGCCGCCCGCGGCCAGCCGAGGTGATGATATATAACGGCAATGACCACTTGATACGCAAAAGGGAAACTTTGGACGATTTGTTGCAAAATCAGGTATTGGTAGCTTTGGATTGAATTTTTGTAGAAAGGATAAATCGAATTTTTCTATCTTAGTTATCGTTGAGTTATGTAAAATTCAAGTAATGGAACTGATAATAGAAAACGTAAAGTCTTTGGAAGATAAGAAGCTGTTGATTGAATTGGTTAACCGTTTGGGTTTCAAAGTTTCCGTTTATGACCCCGAACTTGAGGATGAAGCGTTAGCCAGAGCCATGCTGGAAGCAAAGAAAGGAAAAATGTTTTCAAAAGAGGAAGCATTGAAATATTTGGGGGATGATTGAAGTAGAATATGCTGAGCAGTTTCTTAAGGATACAAATAAGTTAAAAAAATCTACTTACTATTTACAAATTTACAAGCTTTGTTTTGAGGAAATACCAAATTTAGATGCTATTACCAGTATTAAGGCATTGAAGAAGCTAAAAGGGCACAAAACTTTTTATAGAATAAGACAGGGGGAACTAAGAATTGGAATAGAAATCATTGGTTCGAAAATTATATTCCTACGCTGTCTGTCCCGTAAGGATATTTATAGATACTTCCCTTAGCAGCATTTTTCGGGCCTGCTTTTAGCTATCTTTGCAACACACAGCATGCAGCCCTCTTTAAACGATGCACCCGTTGGTAGACTGGAAGTATTAAAACTAAGGGAATTTCGTTTTTTCCTGGCTACCCGCATGTGTTTGACCCTTGCCATGCAAATACAGGCATTGGTGGTAGGCTGGCAAATATACCAATTGACCCATGACCCGCTTGATTTAGGCTTAATTGGTTTGGCAGAAGTGGTTCCCTCCATTGGGGTATCGTTATATGCAGGCCATGTTGCCGATTTAGTGAGCCGTAGGCGGATTATCCTGCTTTGTTTGCTCACCCTGCTTGTCAGCACTATTGGCTTATGGATACTATCATGGCCTATGGCCCAGCCCTTATTGCAGTCCACCACCTTTCCCATTTATGCCATTATTTTTGTTACAGGGCTTGGTAGGGGATTCATAGGGCCGGCCATTTTTGGATTTTTGACACAGGTAGTAGAAAAAAGGCAACTTACTACTGCCGTAAACTGGGCAAGTACCAACTGGCAGGTAAGCTCTGTTTTGGGCCTTACCGCTGGCGGCTTTTTATTGGACTGGCTAGGCCTGAGCGCTACTTATCTCATTCAGGTGATGCTGTTGGGGCTGGGTATGGGAATGTGTTTATTGATTGCCGCTAAGCCCAACCCTGAAATTGTTGGCGAATACCACTTGAAGGAACGCCTCACTGCAGGCATCAAGTTTATTTTCAATAACCAGATTATCCTTAGTGCCATTTCACTTGATTTGTTTGCTGTACTGTTCGGTGGGGCAGAAGCTTTGCTGCCCATCTTCCAAAAAGAAATATTGCAGGTGGACGAAAGCGGACTGGGTATCCTTAGGGCTGCTCCTGCGGTAGGTGCCATTTGCATGGCTGCATGGCTGGCCTATCGGCCGATTGCAAAAGACGCTGGCCGCAAATTGTTGTTGAGCGTAGTGGCGTTTGGTTTTAGCATGATATTGTTCGGTGCCTCCCAGTGGTTTTGGCTTTCTGTTTTTGCCCTATTCCTCAGCGGCATATTCGATTATGTGAGCGTGATTATCCGCAGCACCCTGTTGCAGACCCATACTCCTGAAAACATGAAAGGCAGGGTATCGTCAGTCAATAACATTTTTGTAGGATCGAGTAATGAGATTGGAGCCTTTGAATCTGGCGTTATGGCAAGGCTGATGGGTACTGCCATATCCGTAATTTTCGGGGGCTGTATGACCATCGTCGTGGTTATCATTACCGCTTGGAAAGCTAAAAGCCTTCGCAAGCTAGACCTGTAATACTTACCAATCTTCTTTCTTCTCGGTAGGGATGGGCTGGCTCAAAGTCTTTTGCATATTGGCAACCAAATCGGTCATGTATTGGTGTACTTGGCCCAGATACCCGTATTGTACATTTTTGTTGGGCGCAGAGGCATCCAGCCACTTTTCAATATATAGCTTTGGGGTTTGGAAGAAATAGATTTCGTTGATTGTGTACTTGTAACGGCCTTCTTTTGCCTGAATTTCTATTTCATACTTTACCATGCCTTTTTTGTTGGGCTTGCCATCAAGGGTATCATACACCATTATGGAGTGTTTCCCTTTTACCAAACCGGTACTTTCATTGTAGGAAATGATTACGCTGGAAGGATTGGTATAAAAAGTATTGAACCAATAGTAGGCTCTTTTGTACAAATCGTTGGCTGAAGCCCCGTTTACGTTTACCACTTCGGTATATACTACATGGCCAGTGGTTTTATCAATGGGTACCGGAGCTTGTGCGGTCACAGTTCCATAGCAGGCAATCAAAGCAAGGAAAAGGATAGATAGTTGTTTCATGGCTGTTGGTTAGGATTCCAAAAATAGGATTTTTTGAAAACGAATGCTTAAAAGAAAGATTGCCTTGTTGCTAAGCTTTGCTTTTCTTTTTCGTCATGTTTTGCCCAACACGGTACCTTACGATTTTTGCAATCAAGTCTAGCGGTAAAGGTTGGTCAAAGGGAAATTGTACGGAACCTTTCCCTTGTTGGTAGGGTGCCAAGTCATCTTTAAAAGCTTCCAATCCGGTAGGTGCAGGATAAAAACCGATATGGTTCTTAAAAGCGGCAAAATGTACCAGGTTGCCATTCAGTTTAAAAGTAGGAATTGCATAGCTAATGGCTTCCGTTGCTTCAGGAGCATTTGCTTGTATTGTTTTTCTTATCAATTCCAATCTCTGCTGCACCTCTTCCGGGAAGCAGGCTATATAGGCTGCTATGGTGGCTGGCTTCTCTTCGTAGTTCATTCGTTATCACCTAGTTGCTCTTTTCAACCAACAATAAGTACTATTGTCTTGCTACTCAATACCCCCTACTAGCTACTAATAAAAGCGATAGCTTTTTCCAGGGTAGTAGGCACTGGCGCCTAATTCCTCTTCAATACGCAGCAATTGGTTGTACTTGGCCATCCTATCGGAACGGGAGGCGGAACCTGTTTTGATTTGCCCGGTATTCAAGGCGACTGCTAAATCGGCTATGGTTACGTCTTCCGTTTCACCTGAGCGGTGGCTCATGATACTGGTATAGGCATTGCGGTGGGCCAAATTCACCGCATCAATGGTTTCTGTAAGGCTACCAATCTGGTTCACCTTTACGAGGATGGAATTGGCAATGTGCCTATCAATACCTTCTTTCAGGCGTTTTACATTGGTAACAAAAAGGTCATCGCCCACCAGTTGTGTTTTTTTGCCAATAGCTTGGGTCAACAAGGCCCATCCGTCCCAGTCATCTTCCGCCATGCCATCCTCAATAGAAACGATGGGGTATTTGTTCACCCAGTTGGCCCAATAGTCCGCCATTTCGGCACTGGTCATCTTGCGGTTGTCTGACTTATGGAATTGATAGTAGCCATCTTTGTAAAACTCTGAAGTAGCGGCATCCATAGCGATGAAAATATCCTCGCCTGGGCGGTATCCTGCCGCTTCAATGGACTGCAATACGGTTTCTATTGCTTCCTCATTGCTTCGGATATTGGGTGCAAAACCACCTTCATCGCCTACGTTGGTAGAATAGCCTTTGTTCTTCAGTACTTTTTTCAAATGGTGGAAAACCTCAACCCCCATACGCAGGGCATCGCTAAAAGTAGGGGCACCCGTAGGCACAATCATGAACTCTTGAAAATCAATGCTGTTATCGGCGTGAGAGCCACCATTCAGAATATTCATCAGCGGAATGGGCAATGTATTGGCATTTACACCGCCCACATAACGGTACAGGCTTTGCGATGATTCTTGTGCGGCTGCTTTCGCTACGGCTAATGATACGGCCAAAATAGCATTGGCCCCCAATTTATTTTTATTGTCCGTACCGTCTAGGTCTAGCATCAGGCGGTCAACTTTGTTCTGTTCGAACACGCTATAGCCTGCCAGGGCTGGTGCGATTTTCTCATTGACATTGGCAACGGCTTTCAGTACTCCTTTACCCAGAAATGCTTTATCGTCATCACGCAATTCCACTGCTTCGTGCACCCCAGTAGAGGCACCTGAAGGTACGGCAGCACGGCCTAAATAACCGTTATCGGTCAGTACATCCGCTTCTACTGTTGGGTTGCCCCTTGAATCGAGAATCTGACGGGCGCGTACGTCTATTATGGTGCTCATGAGTGGCGTTGTTTGATGGTTTGTATAAATTCATCGAATAAGTAACGGCTATCGTGCGGGCCAGGGCCTGATTCAGGGTGGTATTGCACGGAAAAGGCTTTCTTGCTTTTCATTTTGATACCAGCTACTGTCTTGTCGTTCAAGTTAATATGGGTCACCTCGATATCGGGATGGCTTTGTGCTTTTTCCATGTCCACGCTAAAACCGTGGTTCTGCGAGGTAATTTCGCAAAGCCCTGTTTGCAGGTTTTTTACGGGATGGTTGAGCCCCCTATGCCCATTGAACATTTTATAGGTGGGTATATCATTGGCAAGGGCCAGCAATTGGTTGCCCAGGCAGATGCCAAACAACGGTTCATCGGCGGCCAATACCTCTTTCACCGTATTGATGGCGTATTGCATGGCGGCAGGGTCGCCTGGGCCGTTGGAAAAAAAATAGCCATCAGGTGCCCATTCCTTCATTTCGGCATAGGTAGCATTGGAGGGAAACACCTTCATATATACATCGCGGCTAGCAAAGCAGCGAAGGATGTTTTGCTTCACCCCTAAGTCCAACACCGCTATTCGGTACGCTGCATCAGGATTGCCATAGAAATAGGGATTTTTGGTGCTTACTTTTGATGAAAGCTCCAAGCCAGCCATGCTGGGCACCTTTGCCAGCATTTCTTTTAAGATTTCCAAATCATTGATTTCGGAAGAAATAATGGCGTTCATGGCCCCTTTATGTCGGATATGCCTTACCACCGCCCGTGTATCCAGTTCGCAAATGGATACCAAACCTTGCTCTTCCAAATATTCTTGAATGGACCAATCGGCTTTTTTGCGGGAAAAAATCTTGCCGGAGAAGTTTTTGCATACCATACCCGCAATCATGATTCTATCGGCTTCCACTTCTTCTTCATCCGTTCCATAATTGCCAATATGGTCAGCGGTCATTACCAATATCTGCCCGTAATAAGAAGGGTCGGTAAATACTTCTTGATAACCCGTCATGCCCGTATTGAAGCAAATCTCGCCGGTGGTGGTGCCTATTTTGCCTGCTGGCTTGCCATAAAAAACGGTACCGTCCTCTAGCAGGAGGATGGCTTGTGGTGATGCGCTATCGGACATGGGAGGGCTTGTTCAAATGACGGTGCAAAGTTATGGAAAATGCCCCAAGCAAGGAAATGGATTTAGCTTTCTTCACTAAAACAGCCCCTATTCAGGGGCTGTAAAAAACACACACATTCAGGAAAACTAAAGTATCTTAATTACACTTGCTATGGCCGCAGCCTTTGCAGTTGAGGCAGCCCTCTTCGTATACCAAGGTGCTTTCGCCACATTTTTCGCAGGTGTTATCAGATGGGACAGTGCCATCGGGTATATACTTTTTCAAGGCACGGGCCACGCCGTTCTTCCAAGTATTCAACGATTCGCTATCCAGTTGCAGGTTGCTGATAACATCTACCGCTGCAGGTATAGGCATACCGTGGCGCAAAATACCGCTAATCAATTTGGCATAATTCCAGTATTCCTTATTGAAGGAACGGCTTAGGCCTTCAATGGTTACTTTATAGCCGTCCTTGTCCTGATACTGGAAGTCGTACCTTGATTTGCCTTCATCGGTCACATTGCGAATAACCCATCCATTGGTAACATAAGCAGGAATCAGGAAGGTATCATCGGCCCGGCCGGTAAATATCTCATACGGGCGTCCATTGAACAAGCCTACCACCGCTATCCATTTCTCATTGTCGTTACTAAAGCGTTGAAACTCTGCTTCCAGCACTTTGGGGCGGGGAGGGGCCTGTGTTTCTTGAAATTCATTGGCAGGTGCTTTTTCCTTTTTCTCCTTATTGTCTGCTATCAACACCCCTGAACGTGACCCATCGCGATAAACGGTGATGCCCTTGCAACCACTTTCCCAACCGGTAACATATATTTTGGCTACCAGTTCTTCCGTCACTTCGTTCGGTACGTTCACCGTTACGCTAATGGAATGGTCCACCCATTTTTGAATGGCGCCCTGCATTTTTACCTTACTTACCCAATCGACGTCATTGGCAGTTGCCTTGTAGTAGGGCGATTGTTCAATTACTTGTTGCAATTCAGCATCGGTCATGTTGGCTACCGCTTTCATGTCGAAGCCATTAGTCTCCAGCCAAGTGATAAACTTGTGGTGGAACACGTGGTATTCTTCCCAAGAATCGCCCACTTCATCCACAAAGTCAACCCTTGCGCTTTTGTCATGTGGGTTCACTTTCCTTCTGCGCTTGTACGATACCATGAACACCGGCTCCACTCCCGAAGTGGTTTGGCTCATGATGCTAGTGGTACCGGTAGGGGCAATGGTCAACAAAGCAATATTACGCCTGCCATATTTCACCATGTCTTTGTACAATTCCGGGTCGGCTTCTTTGATTCGATTGATAAACGGATTGTTCTTTTCCCGCTTGGCATCCCATATCTGGAAGGGTCCACGGTCGCGGGCCATGTCCACCGATGAACGGTAGGCGCCCAAGGCCAATGTTTTTTGCACTAGAGTAGCAAATTCCAGTGCGACATCAGTACCGTAACGGATACCCAAAGCGGCCATCATATCCCCCTCGGCGGTAATGCCCACGCCCGTACGGCGACCTTGAGCGCACTTAATTTTGATTTCCTTCCACAGGTTCAGTTCGGTGCGCTTCAATTGCATCGGTTCTGGGTCGTCTTCTATCTTTTGCAGGATCTGCTCGATTTTTTCCATTTCCAAATCCACAATATCGTCCATAATCCTTTGCGCCATTTCCACATGTTTGCGGAACAGTTCAAAGTCAAAGGAAGCTTGTGGCGTGAATGGGTTGCTCACATAGCTGTATAAGTTGATGGCCAGAAGGCGGCAGCTATCATAAGGGCACAAGGGAATTTCGCCACATGGGTTGGTGGAAACGGTAGTGAAGCCCAAATCGGCATAGCAATCAGGGATGGATTCGCGGATAATGGTATCCCAAAACAGAATACCAGGCTCGGCAGATTTCCATGCATTATGGATGATTTTGTTCCACAGTTGCTTCGCCTTTATTTGCTTAACGAACTTAGGATTGGCGGCATTTATGGGGTATTGCTGGGTGTACTCTTGATCCTCCACAACGGCCCGCATGAATTCGTCATCTATTTTTACCGATACGTTCGCACCGGTCACTTTTGTGCCGTCCAGCTTAGCATCGATGAATTTTTCCGCATCCGGATGTTTGATTGACACGGATAACATTAAAGCTCCCCTTCGTCCGTCTTGAGCTACCTCGCGGGTAGAGTTGGAATATCGCTCCATAAAAGGTACAATACCCGTGGAAGTCAATGCGCTGTTCATAACCGGTGAACCATAGGGGCGGATGTGTGAAAGGTCATGGCCCACACCCCCGCGGCGTTTCATCAACTGCACCTGTTCCTCATCCGTTTTCATAATGGCACCATACGAATCCGCATTGCTGCCGTTGCCGATAACGAAGCAGTTGGACAGTGATGCCACTTGATAGTCATTGCCCATGCCTGTCATGGGGCCACCCTGTGGAATGATGTAGCGGAAGTCTTTCAACACTTCGTAAATTTCCTCTACGGTATAAGGGTTGGGGTATTTAGCCTCCACTCGGGCTATTTCCCTTGCCAACCTCCAATGCATATCATCGGGGGTCAATTCATAGATATTGCCATAAGAGTCCTTCATGGCATATTTGTTAATCCACACGTTGGCTGCCAATTCATCCCCTTTGAAGTACTTGATGGTTGCTTTCAATACTTCATCATAGGTATAGGTGCGGGGCTTAACAACGGTCATTTTTTCTTGCTTTACTGGTGCTTCAGCTTCGGCAACCAAAGTTTCTGTGGTGGACTCTTTCAACATAATTGATGCTATTTTAGTTTGACTATGGGGTGGTAATGGCTATTGAATTCGATTACAAATTACTATGTGAAACATAGTTCACAAACGGATTTTATAAACACACAAAATTGGATTGTGTATTATAGGCTATGCGATGGTGGAAATTTTCTGCTGAAAAATTTGGCTGGTTTTTCAATGCCTTGTGCCCATTGAATTGCACTTGCTGGCTATTATTCAAAATATTAAGGAAATGTTAACAACCTGTGTGGGAAATAAAAATCAGCTTCCGTTAATTTTGGCTCCGTTCTTAAGGACGGTATGTTGAAGCACTTTGTTTTTTTAGGTATCCTATTGTTTTTTTGGCAGGGGTTATTGGCTCAAAACGGTAACCTCTCAGGCCGCGCAACGGATATCGCATCTGGTGATGCCATACCCTATGCCACTATTATGGCCAGTGGTACCAGTTATGGCACTACTTCCGACGAGGCCGGCAATTTCAGCTTAAGCCTTCCTGCAGGTACCTATAATATAGTGTTCACTTCCATTGGTTATTTACCCGATACCCTGAAGGCCATCAATATTATAGCCGATAGAACCACCACGGTAATGTTTAGGCCCAACGCAGAAACTACCATTTTGGAGGGGGTTGAGGTAGGCGGAACAAGGGTAACCAATACGGAAACGGCGGTAGTGGTGGAAATGCGCAAAAGCGAATCCATTGTGAATACCATTTCATCGCAGCAGATAGGCAAAACCCAGGACCGCTTTGCCAGCGATGTGATTAAACGGGTACCAGGGGTAACCATTACCGCGGGCAGTTTCGTAATGATTAGGGGCTTGAGCGAGCGCTATAATAGCGTTATGCTTAACGGTGCCCTTACGCCGGGTTCGGAAGTAGATAAGCGTGCCTTTTCTTTTGACGCCATTCCCAGTGGGGCTTTGGATAGGGTGGTTATCTATAAAACAGCCACCGCTGATTTACCCGGCGATTTTGCTGGCGGCGTCATCAAACTTTACACCCGCAGCCTTACTGATAGCAATCAATTGCAGATTGGCCTTTCTGCTTCTTATAGAACAGGCTCTACCTTTAAAGATTTTTACCATGGTGGTTTTAACGCTTCAGATGTTACAGGCACTGGGGCGAACGTGAGGTGGTTGCCCGATAATTTTCCGGCCAACCTTGACCAGGTGAAGAACGATGAGCAAAGGACTAGTTTGGCCAAGCAATTGCCCAATAATTGGTCCACGAACAAAATCATGAATATTCCCGATTTGAGGTTCAATTTCCTTTCATCGCAAAACTACCGGATGCGGAAGGGTAGGGGCAACAACATTACCGCCATTAGCTACAGCAATACTTTCCGGTCATTCACGGCCAAAAATTTTAGCTACAATGTTTTTGACACTAGCTTGATGGCCAGCGATAAAGTGTATGCTTATACCGATGACAATTTCCAGAATACCGCCCGATTGAGTATTATGGAAAACTGGACGGGCAATTTCGGAAAAGGTCAGAAACTGAGCCTGCGCTATTTTTACAACCAAGTAGGGACCAATATTGCCACATTGCGTACGGGCGAAAATTTTGAGGAGAATAGCGAGGTGCGCGACTATTCATACCGATACTTTAGCCGCAGCATTTCCACTGCCCAATTGGCTGGCAACCATGAGATAAATGGCGAAAAGCACCACCTTTCGTGGTTATTGGGCTTCTCTAACGTAGCCAGCAAAGAACCTGATTTCCGCAGGGTGCGCACCCGCCGTACCATAGGCGATACCACTGCCTTGTTCAATGCCATCATTTCCCCTGCAGCCTCCACTTTGGATGCAGGCCGCTTTTTTTCTGACCTGCATGAGCTAAACCTTACTTCGGCAGCAGATTATTCACATGAATTCTATAATAAGAATAAGGCTAAATCTATCCTCACCCTGAAAACGGGATTTTACTACGAGTATCGCAACCGCGACTTTGCCGCACGATGGATGTCTTACAAAAAAGCCCGCATCTCTCAATTTGATAATGGCCTGCTTACCCTGCCTTTGGAAGATATTTTTGCCCCAGAGCATATCAACCAAACGGATGGCTTCGAACTTGACGAGGGCACCAATCCCAGTGATCAATATGCGGCCAGTAATAACTTGGCCGCAGGGTATGTAAGCCTCAAGATTCCTGCTGGCGTTAAATGGTCGTTTGTGCCAGGGCTAAGGATAGAACATAACATACAGCAGTTGGATAGCCGCACTTTTTCCGATAGGCCCGTTACCGTCAACAATACTATTACCAGCATTTTGCCTTCATTGAACGTAGCCCACTTTATCAATGAAAAACAGCAACTGCGCCTAGCTTATTACCGTACGGTGAACAGGCCTGAGTTCAGGGAACTGGCACCCTTTTCCTTTTATGACTTCCAATACAACTGGAACATATACGGAAACGAGGCCTTATTGACACCCGATATCCATAACGCCGACTTGCGCTGGGAGTATTACCCCAGCAGTGGGGAAATCATTAGTGCGGCCATTTTCTATAAACACTTCTTTCGCCCTATAGAAATGTTTTTTGTACCGGGCGGTGGCGGTGGTGGTACCAAGGACTTCACTTTTGGCAATGCTGAATTCAGCAGGAGCCTGGGTGCCGAGGTAGAATTAAGGAAAAGTTTCTTTTTCGGGGGTGAAAACCAAGACAAGGGCTCACTAACAGTATTGCTCAACGCTGCCTATATATACAGCCAAGTGGAATTAGGTACCATGGCAGTTGGTCAGAGCGATAAACGCCCAATGATGGGGCAATCGCCTTTTATTGTTAACGCAGGTTTATTTTATGAGCTAAGGCGCGAACAATTGCAGTTCAATCTGCTTTATAATGCAATTGGTAAACGTATATTCGCAGTGGGTACTGCCGTCAATCCTGATATATATGAAATGCCTCGCCATGTACTCGATTTTACGGTGAGCAAAGGTTTCGGAAGGCATTGGGAGTTGCGCTTGGGTGTACAGGATATGTTGAACTCGCGCTTTCGCCTAATACAGGATAGTGATGGGGACAGCAAGATTAACAATATTGACGAGGACATACTCAATTACCGCGAAGGTGTTTATTTCACCCTCGGGGCCGTTTGGAAACTTTGAACCACAATTATATGAAGCGTATTCCACTGTTGCTGATGCTGGCTTTGTCTTTTAGCACATTGCTTTTTATCACCTCCTGCTCAAAGAAAAAAGGCTGTACCGACCCGAGCTCTGTTAACTATGATGCGGAAGCGGAAGAAGAAGACGGAAGTTGTACATACTTGCCCACTTTTACCATTGAAAGGAGCGGCAAAACGGTTACCATATCTGGTAGTAGCCAGGCCGATTTCCGTTTTTATGAGGACAGCATCTATATCCTGAAAGGATTTGTGTACGTTCGTTCAGGGGCTACGCTAACTATTGATGCCGGTACCGTGGTAAAGGGCGATAAGGATACAAAAGGCACCTTGATTATTGAAAGGGGCGGCAAATTAATGGCGGAAGGTACCGCTGTAAAACCTATCGTGTTTACCTCCAGCCAGCCAGTAGGCCAACGTGACTATGGCGATTGGGGTGGCATCATCCTTTGTGGTAAGGCACCAACCAACCTACCCGGTAACGAGGGCGTGGTGGAAGGTGGTACGGATGCTCGCTACGGTGGTACCGACCCTAATGATAACTCAGGTGTACTAAAGTACCTCCGAATCGAGTTTTGTGGTATCCCTTTCCAGCCCAATCAAGAAATCAATGGTTTGACTTTGGCTGGGGTAGGTAGTGGCACCAGTATCGATTATATACAGGTATCCTATTCCGGCGATGATAGTTTTGAGTGGTTTGGTGGCAATGTGAACGGCAAGCATTTGGTGGCCTTCCGTGGCTGGGACGATGACTTTGATACGGACAACGGCTATTCGGGAAAGTTGCAGTTTTTGGTTGCTTTGCGTGACCCGAATGTTGCCGATGCCTCAGCTTCCAATGGTTTCGAAAGCGATAATAATGGTGATGGTACCGATTTGCAGCCCTACACGAGTCCTATTTTTAGCAACGTGAGCATATTTGGCCCCTTATTCAATAGCAGCACCAATATCAATGCACAATTCCGCAGCGGGCTCCATTTCCGTCGTATCACACATATCAAGTTGTACAATTCCGTTGTGACAGGATTCCCTGAAGGACTTTATGTGTCGCGTATTACTGAAAGTCTGCTGGGCAGTAACCAACTCCAGGTGCAGAACACCGTTTTGGCTGGCTGTACGGACAATTTTGCCGTTGATTTGGTAAGTACGTATGATTTGGAGGCATGGTTTAACACGGCATCTTTTAATAACAGTACTTATGCCAATAATAGCGATTTGCAATTGGCCGACCCATTCAACCTTGGCGCGCCGAATTTTAGGCCCAATGGCGGTTCACCCTTGCTAGGTGGGGCCTCCTTTAACAACAGCAACCTACAGGATACTTTCTTCGAACAGGTCAACTACCGCGGGGCATTCGGCAGCGATGACTGGACCGCCGGCTGGACCAACTGGGACCCACAGAATACGGTGTATGAGTAGGGTAGGCTTAAGCAATGTTCAGGGAACTTAGCGATAGAAAATTAGCATACTGTTTAGCAATAGCTATTACATTAATGCTGGGGTTGCAACTTTTACTTGGATTTTATTTGTATGATTTCATCTTTCATTCGTTAATGTTGTTTTTGCTGGTTGCAAATGTCTGGCAGTGGGTGTTGTTAGGAATTAAGGAGTCCTTGTATTCAATAGCATTTATTGTTGTAATAACTGGGATAGTCTTCGACATACACTTTTGGCCTTATCGCGAAAACATTTTGCCAATTGGATTTGGGTTATTTGCATTGGACTTTATTATAAAAAAGATTCTTGAAAGTTCCCTTTTCAAAAAAAAGGCTTGACTATCTCGCCATTTACTGACCAGTTCATTTTTTAGAGCACTTAGCAATTCATCAATGCCAATTAAAGGTTTTGCCATTTTATTTTGTTTTGAATTTGCATTATCGAAAACAAATGCCTACATTTGCAATCCGTTTTCAGCGTTTCTTTGACAAATTACTTACCACCGCAGCGAAAAAATAAGGCCAGAAGCCATTTTCAAGCGGGCGTAAATAAAAGAAGCCAATGTAGCTCAGTTGGCCAGAGCTACTGATTTGTAATCAGTGGGTCGGGGGTTCGAATCCCTCCATTGGCTCAATGAATAGAATTGCGGCTGGCCGCAAGCGCTTGGCGAACGGAGTCCCGTTCATGGAAACGGGACGTTAGTACGTTCTTTAACATATTGTGTACAATGATTTTGGGGAGATACCAAAGCGGCCAACTGGGGCAGACTGTAAATCTGTTGTCTTACGACTTCGTAGGTTCGAATCCTGCTCTCCCCACAGTCCACACTCCCCAACAAAGTCGAAAGAAAGCAAACAAGCAATCGAAAAGCATATAAGCGGAAGTAGCTCAGTTGGTAGAGCATCAGCCTTCCAAGCTGAGGGTCGCGGGTTCGAGTCTCGTCTTCCGCTCTGTAACGATTTCAAGAGGAAGCTGCCACATGGCGGTTTGCTCGTTTTTTGTTCTGTGACAATTTGAACGGGAGTAGGGCACAAGCTGTTGTAGCTCAGGGTTAGAGTATCCCGATGGTATCGGGAAGGTCGAGAGTTGCGAGGAGGGTGCCCATGGGATTTGGCATATTGGCTTTAGAAAAGCTGTTGTAGCTCAGGGGTAGAGTATCCCGATGGTATCGGGAAGGTAGAGAGTTGCGAGGAGAGTGCCCATGGGATTTGGCATATTGGCTTTAGAAACAAGCTGTTGTAGCTCAGGGGTAGAGCACTTCCTTGGTAAGGAAGAGGTCGTGGGTTCAATTCCCATCAACAGCTCACGGAACGCATAATAACTAGGCAGTACAATTTTAAAACATAAAAATTCAAAATCTTAAAAAAGTTTTTCACTCATGGCTAAAGAAAAGTTCATAAAAAACAAGCCGCACGTTAACGTAGGTACTATCGGCCACGTGGACCATGGTAAAACAACCCTTACCGCTGCTATCACCACGGTGCTTGCTAACAAGGGATTGAGCGAAAAGAGGTCGTATGACTCTATTGACGCCGCTCCTGAGGAAAAAGAAAGGGGTATTACCATCAACACGGCCCACGTGGAGTACGAAACAGCCAACCGCCACTATGCGCACGTTGACTGTCCAGGCCACGCTGACTACATCAAGAACATGGTGACCGGTGCCGCACAAATGGACGGTGCTATCTTGGTAGTGGCTGCTACTGATGGTCCTATGCCCCAAACACGTGAGCACATCCTGCTTGCCCGTCAGGTAGGTGTACCTCAAATCGTGGTGTTCATGAACAAGGTTGACTTGGTTGATGACCCCGAATTGTTGGAGCTTGTTGAAATGGAAGTACGCGAACTGTTGAGCTTCTACGAATTCGACGGCGACAATATCGCTATCATTAAAGGTTCAGCTTTGAAAGGCTTGAACGGCGACCCAGAAGGTATCAAAGCTATCGAAGAATTGATGGAAGCTGTTGACCGCGAAGTGCCTATGCCTGAGCGTTCAATCGACAAGCCATTCTTGATGCCCGTTGAGGACGTGTTCTCTATCACTGGTCGTGGTACCGTTGCTACCGGCAAAATCGAAAGAGGTGTTATCCGTACAGGTGACGCAGTAGAAATCATCGGTCTGCAATCTGAGTCTTTGAAATCAACCTGCACAGGTGTGGAGATGTTCCGTAAGATTTTGGACATCGGCGAAGCTGGCGAAAACGTAGGTATCTTGTTGCGCGGTATCGAGAAAACCGATATCAAGCGCGGTATGGTTATCTGCCAACCTGGTTCCATCACCCCGCACACCGAGTTTAAGTGCGAAGTGTACGTGTTGAGCAAAGAAGAAGGTGGCCGTCACACTCCATTCTTCAACAAATACCGTCCTCAGTTCTACTTGCGTACCACTGACGTTACCGGCGAAATCACTTTGCCAGCTAACGTAGAAATGGTGATGCCTGGCGATAACGTAACATTGACCGTAAAACTGATTTACCCAGTAGCTTTGGAGAAAGGTCTTCGTTTCGCTATCCGTGAAGGTGGCCGTACAGTAGGTGCCGGACAGGTAACTGAAATTTTGAAATAGTTATCTAGTAGCAGGTACTGGTATCAAGCAAGATTGCTTGAACAGGGCTTGGCTAGATGAGATAAAAAAGTTGTAGCAGTAATAAGTATCAAGTAGAAGACTAAAATCTCACTACTTGATACTTGCTACTCACTACTAAAAAGTACACGGGTGTAGCTCAATTGGCAGAGTGAAGGTCTCCAAAACCTTAGGTTGGGGGTTCGAGTCCCTCCTCCCGTGCGAGCGTAGCTTTAAAATTAAAGAATGGACAAGTTCACATTATATTTTAGGGAAGCTTACCAAGAGCTGTTGCACAAGGTAAGTTGGCCTACTTTTAAGGAGCTTCAAAGCAGTGCCAGCATCGTTTTGGTAGCAGCAGTTATCATTGCGGCAGTAATTGCCTTGATTGACCTTGGCAGCAAGAATTTGTTGAAAGTATTGTACGACCAGCTTTGGTAAAAACTTAAGGCAGCATGGCAGAGAATAGATGGTATGCCCTTAGGGTAGTGAGTGGGCAGGAGCGCAAATTGCGCGACTATATTGAGTTGGAAGTAAAACGTTCAAAGTGGGACAATGTTATCAAACAGATATTGGTGCCCATGGAGAAAGTTTACAAGATAGTGAACGGTAAGAAGCAGATAAAGGAACGCAACTTCTTCCCGGGTTATATCATGATTGAGGCGATTGAGGGGGGATTGACCGGTGAGATTATCAAAACGATAACCGACACGACCGGAGTGATACACTTCCTTGGCAAAGAAAGGCCAGACCCTTTAAGGCCGAGCGAGGTGAACAGGTTCCTAGGCAAGGTGGACGAAATGCAAGAAGCAGGGGAGAGCGTGAACGAGCCGTTCATTATTGATGAAACAGTGAAAATAATCGATGGTCCTTTCAATGATTTCAAAGGCACTATCGAAGAAATATACGAGGAAAAGAAAAAGTTAAAAGTAATAGTAAAAATATTTGGCAGAAGGACTCCGGTGGAGTTGAACTTCATGCAAGTAGAAAAACTATCGTAAGATGGCTAAGGAAATAGAAACCTATATCAAATTGCAAGTAAAGGGCGGACAGGCTAACCCTGCGCCCCCCATTGGACCTGCCCTAGGTTCGAAAGGTGTGAACATTATGGACTTCTGTAAGCAGTTCAATGCCCGCACCCAGGAACAGAACGGAAAGGTATTGCCGGTGGTAATTACCGTTTATAAGGACAAGTCTTTCGAGTTTGTTATCAAAACCCCACCAGCTGCTATCCTGTTGATGGACGCCAGCAAGGTGAAAAAAGGATCGGCTGAGCCCAACCGTAACAAAGTAGGCTCAGTAAGCTGGGACGATGTGCAGAAAATTGCTACTGAAAAAATGCCTGACCTTAACTGCTTCACCGTGGAGTCTGCCATGAGAATGGTAGCCGGAACCGCCAGAAGCATGGGCTTGACCGTAACGGGCAAAGCACCTTGGGATAGCCAAAATTAAGAGCACTCAAAAATTAAGATACAGTGAAACTGACAAAGAATAGAAAAACAGTTGCCAACAAGGTAGATAGAGAGAAAATCTACTCTATCCAAGAGGCTGCGACACTGGTAAAGGAAGTGACCAAAGTGAAATTTGATGCTTCCGTTGACCTGCACGTGAACTTGGGTGTTGACCCCCGTAAGGCCGACCAAGCCGTAAGGGGTACCGTTTCATTGCCTAGCGGAACTGGTAAGGACAAGAAAGTATTGGTGCTGTGCACACCCGATAAAGAGAACGAGGCAAAGGATGCCGGTGCGGACTATGTAGGCTTGGATGAGTATGTGGACAAGATTACCGCAGGCTGGACAGACATTGACGTGGTGATAGCCACCCCAAGCGTGATGCCCAAGATTGCTAAGCTGGGTAGGGTACTGGGCCCCAGGAACTTGATGCCCAACCCTAAATCAGGTACCGTTACCAATGACTTGGGTGAAGCGGTAAGGGAAGTGAAAAAAGGTAAAATCGCTTTCAAGGTAGACAAGTACGGTATCGTACACTCTTCTATCGGAAGGATTTCCTTTACCCCTGAACAGATTGCAGCCAATGCGAAGGAGTTCATCAGCACCTTGGCCAAATTGAAGCCTGCTTCCGCCAAGGGCACTTATTTCAAGAACATTACCATGGCCAGCACCATGAGCCCGGCCATCAAAATAGATTCTAAATCAGTTAGCGTTTAAGCACGGATATGAGAAAGGAAGAAAAACAGCTTGTAATTGACGAGCTATCAGCAAAATTCAGCGAGGGGGCACACGTGTACGTGACCGATACCTCGGGCATGACCGTTGCCGAAATCAACGCTTTGCGCAGGCTGTGCTTCAGCAAGGGCGTGGAGCTGAAAGTGGCCAAGAATACCTTGATCAAGAAGGCATTCATCGGCAAGGAAGTGGACATGGATTCATTGGACAAAGTGTTGCATGGACCAACTTCTTTGATTTTCAGTACCAATGCCAACTTGCCTGCAAAGCTGATTGAAGAATTCAGGAAAGACAAGCCGAAACCTGCATTGAAAGGTGCGGTGATAGGCGGTACGGATATTTATGTAGGTGAGGAGAACCTGGAAACGCTGAAGAAGCTGAAGTCGAAAGAGGAATTGATCGGCGAAATCATCGGTTTGTTGCAGTCGCCTGCGAAGAACGTTATCTCTGCTCTTCAAAGTGGTGGCCACAAATTGTCAGGCCTGTTGAAAGCTTTGGAAGAACGGGGAGAAAAACAATAAACTTATCGTAAAAAATACCGATAGGGAACTAAATAGCAAACACATTCATTCATTATAACTCAAATTGAAAACTCAGTAAAATGGCGGATTTAAAAGAATTTGCGGAACAATTGGTTAGCTTATCTGTGAAAGAGGTAAACGAACTGGCCAATATATTGAAAACCGAGTACGGCATTGAGCCAGCTGCTGCCGCAGTTGCTGTTGCTGCTCCAGGTGGTGGTGGCGGTGGTGCTGCTGAAGCCCCTGCTGCTAAAACCGAGTTCACCGTTATCTTGAAAAGCGCTGGCGCTGCCAAGTTGAACGTAGTGAAATTGGTGAAAGACCTTACCGGCCTTGGCTTGAAAGAAGCCAAAGATCTTGTTGACGGCGCTCCAAAGGCCGTTAAGGAGAACACCAACAAGGAAGACGCTGAATCAATCAAGGCTAAGCTTGTAGAAGCTGGTGCCGAAGTTGAAATTCAATAAAGCTATCAGAGAAAGGCCGGCCCCTAGGGGGTTGGCCTCTCAAAAAAGCTTGCTGGTTTAGTGTGTCCACACTAAACCATTTTCCTTTAGGTAAACTAAAAAAATTCACTCTTATTAAATTTTATGGCTCAAGCTCTGAATGCTAAGGAGAGGGTTAATTTCGGTAGGATATCGAAACGTTCCGACTACCCTGACCTCCTAGAAATACAATTACAATCATTCCAGGATTTTTTTCAACTGGAAACCACTGCAGAGAACAGAAAGAACGAAGGCCTATATAACGTATTCAAGGAAAACTTCCCCATTTCCGATGCAAGGAACATTTTTGTATTGGAGTTTTTGGACTATTTCATCGATCCACCCAGGTATTCGATGGAAGAGTGTATTGATAGGGGGCTAACCTATGCGTTGCCGTTAAAGGCTAAGTTGCGTCTTTCTTGCAACGATGAAGAGCACGTGGACTTCGAGACCATCGTGCAAGACGTGTTTTTGGGCAATATCCCATACATGACGCCTAAGGGTACCTTCATCATCAATGGTGCCGAGAGGATTGTAGTATCCCAATTGCACCGCTCACCGGGCGTTTTCTTCGGGCAAAGCTTCCACCCCAACGGGACCAAAATTTATTCCGCCAGAGTAATACCGTTCAAAGGGGCCTGGATGGAATTTGCCACGGACATCAACAACGTAATGTACGCCTATATTGACAGGAAGAAGAAATTTCCTGTTACTACTCTTTTAAGGGCTATTGGTTACGATGCCGACAAGGATATCCTACAGCTTTTTGGCCTGGCCGATGAGGTAAAGGTAAACAGCAAGAACCTGAAGAAGATTGAGGGTCGCAAGCTGGCCGCCAGGGTGTTGAGGAGTTGGTTGGAAGATTTCGTGGACGAAGATACCGGTGAAGTGGTATCTATTGAGCGCAACGAGGTAATCTTGGAGCGCGATACGATTTTGAGCACAGAGAACATCAATCAAATATTGGAACTGGAAATCGAATCGGTTATCCTACAAAAGGAAGAACTGACTGCCGATTATTCCATCATTTATAATACCCTGCAAAAGGATACTTCCAACTCAGAACTGGAAGCCGTGCAACACATCTACCGCCAATTGCGCGGTGCTGACCCCCCCGATGACGAAACCGCTCGCGGCATCATCGACAAGTTGTTCTTCTCCGACAAGCGTTATGACTTGGGAGAAGTGGGCCGTTATAAAATCAATAAAAAACTGGAGCTGAGCACTCCCGAAGAGGTGCGCGTATTGACCAAGGAAGACATCATTGAGATTGTTAAGTACTTGGTACAACTGAGCAATGCCAAGGCCGATATCGATGATATTGACCACTTGAGCAATAGGAGGGTACGTACCGTGGGCGAACAATTGTATGCCCAATTCGGAGTTGGCTTGGCCCGTATGGCCCGCACTATCCGTGAAAGGATGAACGTGCGCGACAACGAGGTTTTTACCCCTATCGATTTGATTAACGCTAGGACCTTGTCTTCCGTTATCAACTCGTTCTTCGGTACCAGCCAGTTGTCACAGTTCCTTGACCAGACCAACCCATTATCAGAAATCACGCATAAGCGTAGGATTTCCGCTCTTGGACCTGGTGGTCTTTCAAGGGAAAGGGCAGGCTTCGAGGTAAGGGACGTACACTATAGCCACTATGGCCGCTTGTGTACCATTGAAACCCCAGAGGGCCCTAATATCGGTTTGATTTCTACACTTTGCATTCACGCAAAAATCAACCGTATGGGCTTTATCGAGACCCCATACAGACCGGTAAAGGAGGGTGTAGTAGACGTTCAGAACGCCCCGCGCTACCTATCGGCCGAAGAGGAAGATAACAAGCACATCGCCCAGGCCAATGCCGTAATAACGGACGATGGCAAATTTGAGTATGATAGGATTAAGAGCCGTCACCATGGCGATTTCCCTATCCTTGAGCCAATGGAAGTAGAATACATGGACGTGGCCCCCAACCAAATTGTGGGTGTTTCGGCTTCTTTGATTCCTTTCCTAGAGAATGACGATGCCAACCGTGCCTTGATGGGTTCGAACATGCAACGCCAGGCAGTACCGTTGTTGAGGCCTGAGGCCCCTGTAGTAGGTACTGGAATTGAGGCTGTTGTGGCCCGCGACTCAAGGTTGTTGTTGAATGCCGAACGTGGTGGTGTAATAGAATATGTGGATGCGAACAAGATTGTCGTTCGTTACGATACCACACCTGAAGAGGAACTGGTGAGCTTTGTAAGCAATGTAAAAACCTACAACCTTACCAAATTCAAAAAGACCAACCAAGGTACCTGCATCAACCTAAAACCTATTGTGCGCAAAGGCCAAAGGGTAGAGAAAGGAGAATTGCTGTGCGAAGGGTATGCTACCGATAAAGGCGAATTGGCCCTTGGACGTAACCTGATGGTGGCATTCATGCCTTGGAAAGGTTACAACTTTGAGGATGCCATCGTGCTTTCCGAGCGTGTGGTGAAGGAAGATATCTTTACTTCCCTGCACATTGAGGAGTATGAATTGGAGGTGAGGGATACCAAGCTTGGCGAAGAAGAGCTGACTGCAGATATCCCCAACGTAAGTGAGGATGCTACCCGCGATTTGGACGAACACGGTATTATCCGTATTGGTGCCAACGTGAAAGAAGGCGATTTGCTGATTGGAAAAATTACCCCTAAAGGCGAATCGGACCCTACTCCTGAAGAGAAGCTTTTGAGAGCTATCTTTGGCGATAAGGCGGGCGATGTGAAAGATGCATCGTTGAAAGCACCGCCCTCCACCCGTGGCGTGGTAATCGATAAAAAGCTGTTTGCCCGTGCCAAAAAGGATAAGCAAACCAAGGCTCGCGAAAAGGTAGCTTTGGATAAGGTAGAGGCCGAGCATAAGAAAATGAGCAAGGAGATTACCGAAATCTTGGTACAAAAGCTATTGAAGCTGTTGAAGGACAAGACCACCACCGGTATTTACAATACTTTCCGTGAGGAAGTAGTACCGAAAGGGGTGAAGTTCTCGCAGAAACTATTGTCCGACCTTTCTTATGAGAATATTGATCCTTCTGGCTGGACCAAGGATGAAGAAATCAATACCATGGTAAAGCAAATGCTGCACAACTATAAGCTGCGCATGAGCGAAGAAGGTGGTAGGTACAAGCGTGAGAAATTCAATATCAGCATAGGTGACGAGTTGCCTGCAGGTGTGCTGAAACTGGCCAAAGTGTACTTAGCCAAAAAGCGCAAGCTGAAAGTAGGTGACAAGTTGGCGGGCCGCCACGGTAATAAAGGTATCGTAGCACGTATTGTTCGCCAAGAAGACATGCCTTTCTTGGAAGACGGTACACCGGTTGATATTGTGTTGAACCCACTCGGCGTGCCTTCAAGGATGAACCTAGGCCAGATTTACGAAACCGTGTTGGGCTGGGCAGGCCGTAAGAAGGGAGTGAAATTTGCCACTCCAATCTTTGACGGAGCTACCCTTGACCAGATAGAAGCTGAAATCGAATCAGCAGGATTGCCTCCTTACGGACAGACCTATCTATACGATGGCGAAACAGGCGACCGTTTCCACCAAAAAGCTACAGTGGGGATCATTTACATGCTGAAACTGTCGCACATGGTAGATGATAAGATGCACGCAAGGTCTATTGGGCCATACTCACTTATCACTCAGCAGCCATTGGGCGGTAAAGCACAGTTCGGTGGTCAACGTTTGGGTGAGATGGAAGTGTGGGCCTTGGAGGCTTACGGCGCATCCAGCATCCTACAGGAGTTGCTTACCATCAAGTCAGATGATATTGTGGGCCGTGCCAAAGCTTATGAGGCTATCGTGAAAGGCGATAACCTTCCTAAGCCCGGTATCCCCGAATCGTTCAACGTATTGGTACACGAACTGCGCGGATTGGGTCTTGACCTGAAATTTGAGTAATCATCTTTTTTAAAAACAAAGGAACATTATGCCTTTAGTAAAGGATAAAAAATCAACCAATACTTTCACCAAACTGGTAATCAGTTTGGCCTCTCCTGATGATATTTTGGAAAGGTCGTACGGTGAGGTGTTGAAACCAGAGACCATTAACTACCGTACTTACAAGCCGGAGCGTGATGGTCTTTTCTGCGAGCGCATTTTTGGCCCTGTGAAGGACTATGAGTGCTACTGCGGAAAGTATAAGAGAATCAGGTACAAAGGCATCGTATGCGACCGCTGCGGTGTAGAAGTTACCGAAAAGAAAGTAAGAAGGGAAAGAATGGGCCACATTAAGTTGGTGGTGCCTGTGGTACATATATGGTACTTCAAGTCTTTGCCTAACAAAATCGGTTACTTATTGGGGGTATCCTCCAAGAAATTGGAGAGCATCGTTTACTACGAGCGGTATGTGGTGATTCAAGCCGGTGCTGCTTCCGTTTATGAGGATAGCAAAGGTGCGCCTATTGAATACCTTGCTTTGTTGACCGAGGAAGAGTATTTGGATACTTTGGAAAAGTTGCCTGTCGGCAACCAGCAGTTGGATGACAATGACCCTAATAAGTTCATTGCCAAAATGGGTGCCGAAGGTATCCGCGATTTGCTGTCACGCATCAATCTTGACGAACTTTCTTACGCCCTTCGCGACCAAGCTGCCAACGAAACTTCGCAGCAGCGTAAAGCAGAAGCCTTGAAACGCTTGAGCGTAGTGGAGGCTTTCCGTGAAGCGAGCGGTAGGGTTGAAAATCGTCCAGAATGGCAGGTTATTCAATATCTACCAGTGGTGCCGCCTGAATTGCGCCCCTTAGTGCCTTTGGATGGTGGCCGTTTTGCCAGCTCCGATTTGAATGACCTTTATAGAAGGGTAATCATCCGTAACAACCGTTTGAAGCGCCTGATAGAAATCAAAGCTCCTGAAGTGATTTTGCGTAACGAAAAGCGCATGTTGCAGGAAGCAGTTGACTCCTTGTTCGATAACAGCCGTAAATCCAATGCGGTAAAAGCGGAAGGCGGACGTGCTCTAAAATCATTGAGCGACGTGCTTAAAGGTAAGCAAGGTCGTTTCCGTCAGAACTTGTTGGGTAAAAGGGTGGACTATTCCGGTCGTTCGGTGATTGTGGTTGGTCCAAACCTTAAGCTGCATGAGTGTGGTTTGCCAAAAGATATGGCCGCGGAATTGTTCAAGCCGTTCATTATCCGTAAACTGATTGAAAGAGGTATTGTAAAAACGGTAAAATCTGCCAAGAAATTGGTGGATAAGAAAGAGCCCGTTATTTGGGATATTCTCGAGAATATTTTGAAAGGCCACCCTGTATTGTTGAACAGGGCCCCAACACTGCACAGACTTTCTATGCAGGCATTCCAGCCTAAGCTGGTGGAAGGCAAGGCCATTCAGTTGCACCCATTGGTGTGTACAGGTTTCAACGCTGACTTTGACGGTGACCAAATGGCCGTGCACGTGCCTTTGAGCTCCGCCGCTATTTTGGAAGCCCAATTGTTGATGCTTTCATCGCACAACATTTTGAACCCACAAAGTGGCGACCCTGTTACGCTGCCTTCACAAGACATGGTACTTGGCTTGTACTACATGACCAAGGGCAAGAAAACCAATGACAAGGAAAAGGTAATGGGTGAGGGCAAAGTGTTCTACTCTAAGGAAGAAGTAATTATTGCCTACAACGAGCGCCGTGTTGACCTCCATGCACAAATTAAGGTGCGTGCCCAGGTGAAAAGCGATAAAACCGGCCAATTGGAAACCAAGCTGTTGGAGACAACAGTAGGTAGGGTATTGTTCAATGAAGCAGTACCTGCCGAAGTTGGTTTCGTTAACGCTTTATTGACCAAGAAAGCATTGCGCCAAATCATCAGCGTGATATTGAAAGAGACCAATATTCCGCGTACCGCAGCGTTCTTGGATGATATTAAGACCCTTGGTTTCACATGGGCTTTCAAAGGGGGCTTGTCGTTCAACCTTTCTGACCTAATTGTACCGGCTGAAAAGACCACTTTGTTGGATAAGGCACAGTTGGAAGTAGATGAGGTGACCGATAACTATAACATGGGTTTGATAACCAATAACGAGCGTTATAACCAAACCATCGATATCTGGACACGTGCCAACACCCGTTTGACAGAGGCTACTTTGAGCCAATTGGCAAATGACCGCCAAGGCTTCAATAGCGTGTATATGATGTTGGATTCTGGCGCAAGGGGTTCTAAAGAACAGATTCGTCAGTTGGGCGGTATGAGGGGCTTGATGGCAAAACCACGTAAGTCTGGTTCTACTGGCGCGGAAATTATCGAAAACCCTATCCTTTCTAACTTGAAAGAAGGCTTGTCGGTATTGGAGTACTTTATCTCTACCCACGGTGCCCGTAAAGGTTTGGCGGATACGGCCTTGAAAACAGCTGATGCTGGTTACTTGACCCGTAGGTTGGTAGACGTGGCGCAAGACGTGGTAATTACAGACGAAGACTGTGGAACACTTAGGGGCATATCTATTACCGCATTGAAGGACAATGAGGAGATTGTGGAGCCTTTAATTGACCGTATCGTGGGTCGTGTGAGCTTGCATGACGTTTACGATCCATTGGATAATGACAGGTTGCTGGTAAAGGCCGGCGAGGAAATATCGGAAAGTGTTGCCCGTAAGATAGATGCCACTGCTATTGACAGCGTTGAAATCCGTTCGGTATTGACTTGTGAAACCAAGCGCGGGGTATGCGTAAAATGCTACGGCCGTCATTTGGCCTCTAACAGGATGGCACAGAAAGGCGATGCGGTAGGTATCATAGCTGCCCAATCAATTGGTGAACCAGGTACACAGTTGACACTACGTACCTTCCACGTGGGTGGTGTTGCTGCTAACATTGCTACCGAATCGCAAATGGCAGCCAAGTTTGATGGCGTGATTGAATTCGATGGGGTTCGTACCATTGACTATGTGGATGACCAAGGTACCAAGCAAGTAAAAGTGATAGGCCGTACAGGTGAAATCAAGATAAATGATGAAACCGGCAAGAACCTGAAAACCGACCACTTACCATACGGTTCTTTACTGATGGTGAAGGAAGGCCAAAAGGTGAAAAAAGGTGATGTCATTTGTTCTTGGGATCCTTACAACGCCGTAATGCTTTCTGAAGTGACTGGTAAAGTATTGTTCGATAACTTGATTGAGGGTGTTACTTACCGCGAAGAGGCTGACGAACAAACTGGCCACAGGGAGAAAGTGATTATTGAAAGCCGTGATAAAAAACGTATCCCTTCTATCAAAGTTACTTTTGGTGATGATGCCAAAACCTACAACACGCCAGTGGGCGCGCACGTAGTGGTAAACAATGGTGACAGTGTTAAGGCTGGGGAGGTTATCGTTAAAATACCTCGTGTTCTTGGAAAAGTACGCGATATCACGGGTGGTCTGCCAAGGGTAACTGAATTGTTCGAGGCTCGTAACCCAAG
Source organism: Chitinophagales bacterium (assembly GCA_033762815.1). Taxonomy (GTDB): domain Bacteria; phylum Bacteroidota; class Bacteroidia; order Chitinophagales; family CAIOSU01; genus JANRLF01. The sequence goes on from JANRLF010000001.1 coordinate 405,786, forward strand.
CAATCCTGCTACAGTATCAGAAATTGATGGTGTGGTAAGTTTTGGACCAATCAAGCGCGGTAACCGTGAGATTATTGTAGAGAGCAAGGACGGCCAAGTGAAGAAGTACATGGTTCCGCTTACCAAGCACATTTTGGTACAGGAAAACGACTTCATCAAAGCAGGTACGCCATTGTCAGAAGGAGCTATCACCCCATCAGATATTCTTGCCATTAAAGGACCATTTGCTGTTCAGGAATATTTGGTGAACGAAATACAAGAGGTATATCGCTTACAAGGTGTGAAAATCAATGATAAGCACATTGAAGTAATCGTTCGCAGGATGATGCGCAAGGTGTTGATTACCGATGCAGGTGATACGAAGTTCTTGGAGAAAGAATCGGTTGATAAATTCGAGTTTATTGAAGAAAACGACCGTATTTTCGATAAGAAAGTTATTACTGAACGTGGTGATTCACAAAACCTGCGCGTAGGCCAAATTGTTACCTTGCGTCAAATAAGGGAAGAAAACTCCTTATTGCGTCGTAACGACCAGAAGCTGGTTGAGTATCGCGATGCTATACCTGCTACTTCTGAGCCTTTGTTGCAAGGTATTACCAAGGCATCATTGGGTACGCAGAGCTGGATATCGGCCGCATCGTTCCAAGAAACTACCAAGGTGCTGAGCACAGCTTCCATAGCTGCCCGCGAAGACAACTTGCAAGGTTTGAAAGAGAACGTGATTGTGGGTCATTTGATACCTGCTGGTACTGGTTTGCGCGAGTTTGAAGACATTATCGTGGGTTCAAAAGAAGAACTGGAGAAGTTGGAAGCCCGCCGCGGCGCCTTTGTTGAGGAAACCGAAGAAGCTTAAGCATTGCTTAAGCCATAAAAGAAAAACCCGAGGTGTTGCCTCGGGTTTTTTATTTTTTGTGATTCGGTGATTAAAGCTCCTTTATCTTATGTAGGTATAAGATACCTTGTATCTTGTTGTTAGAACAAGCTGGGGTTTCTTCCAACTGACGGTAAACAACATCTAACTCCAAGTTTTCTTGTTTATACTGGTCAGGTAGGTTTAAGGGTTCATACCAGTGCAAGGTGTCTTGTTGCAATACCCATCCACAGCCACCTTTGTCCCAGTCACCTGAATAATGGATGGTAAATACCCCATCAACAAACTCTTCTTTACTGCAACTAAAAAGCAAAAGCAACAAGGATAGGCAAAGTAATTTTGGAAGCGACGGCTTAAAATTCATCCAACTAATTTTACAGGCTTTGGTAGGTTAAATCAAATTTAGGAAAAGATTCCATAAAGTCCTTACTTTGATTATTGGGCAATTATAAACGGAAATACTTATTTTGGACAAAAATCTCTACAGAATGAAACTACGCTTACTATCTATTATTGTATTGAGTGCCACTATTATGGCCTTGTTTTATGACATGCCGACGGCGCATAGCAATGCTGCCCAGCCTCCTGCTGGCAGAACTGGTGCCCCCAGTGAAGGGACCTGTAATGCGGCGGGTTGCCACTCCGGTTCTTCCGTAGTGGCCAGTTCAAACGAGATTCTTTTCAAGGAAGCTCCCAATTTGGACTATACAGAGTACACCCCTGGTGATACAGTCAACTTGACCGTTAACATTACTGCCAGTTCAAAAAATGGCTTTGAAATCACTTGCCTTGATACTGCCGATAATATGGCAGGTACCTTTATATTGACTTCTACTAGTACCACCACTTTACAAACCTCTGGTGGACGCCAATATGTGGGTCATAAAAATGCCTCTGGTACCAATGCTTGGGTATTCAAGTGGGCCGCGCCCGCTACCAATATTGGCCCCGTAACTTTTTACATAGCAGCCAACAAGGCAAATGGTAATAATGCCTCTTCAGGTGATGTTATCCATACCCAAAGCTTTACGGTACAGCCTGCTAGCGGTGGAGGCTGTGGTAGTTTTGATGTTAGCATTAATGGCAATACTTCTATTTGCCCAGGCATTTCTACTACTTTATCTGCCGATGTGGTAGGCGGTTCAGGGTCTAATAGCTATCTATGGTCAACTGGGGGATCCAATGCTTCAATTGCCGTTAATACGGCTGGGTCGTACTCCGTAACCGTTACCAATGGCGGCTGTGTGGATTCTGCTAGGGTATCCGTTACAACAGCTGCGCCGCCAATAGCAGCTTTTGATGTTACCGTTTTTGGCGATACGGTCTATATTTCCAACAACTCAACTGGCACTATTGAAACCAGCACTTGGTCATTTGGCGATGGCAACTCCGATGTGATTGACGATGGAGAGTTTGCTTATGGCTATGCCGATACAGGCACCTATACCATCACATTGACTACTACCAACGCCTGTGGAGGTACCAGTACTGCGGATACTACTATTACCATAGCCAGCGGTACAGGTATTATGCAAGTGGCTCATACCATAGAAGCCAGCATCTTCCCAAATCCGGTGCAGGGGACCATGATGGTAAATGTTGCAGGCAATACCTCATTTGAAATGACAGTTTTCGATTTGAACGGACGCATTGTAAAGCAAGCTAACGGTCAAGCAGGACAAACGCTAGCAATTGATAGCAAAGACTTAAATAAAGGACTGTATTTCTATAAAGTAGTAAGTGGTAACAAATCAACCAGCGGAAAACTGTTAGTTAACTGATATGATTTGAAAGGGCCTCCAAATTTTTTGGCCATTTATTGCTAATCCCATCATATACATCCCGCTAGGTAAGCCATCTAGCGGGATTGTTGTTTCTTGTGTTGTAATGTTAAGAAGGGTGCGCCATTTCTTGGAGTGCAAGTCAACTATCTCCACGCTTTCAATAAGGTGCTTACTACGTACTGATACAAAATCGGTGGAGGGGTTGGGAAAAATTACCATACTTGTCTCATCTATCGTAGCTAAGCCCGTAGTGTCATCTATTACCGAAACATACTGCATATGCACCAACCCTTGTGAACTGGTGCCTATCCAAACACTGCTATCTATATCGGCCAGCACGCAGAGTAAGTTATCTTCTGGAAGAAATTCATTGGCAGTATCAGGGTTCAGGTTAGTAGCGTATTGGTCCCAAATTAAGCCGCCTCTATATCTAATGAGGCCTTCGTTCAAAGAAGAGAAGAAGATATGCCCATTAGGTGCTATGCTTAGGTTGGTAAGTGCATTGGAAGGGTTGTTGGAATTGACGATGTTGAAGTTGAGCCAATCGGTGCCATTGAATGCACCTGCACCCACTGCTGGAAAAGCGCACCAAAGAATGCCGTTATCGCCAGGCTCCATGGCCATAATAGTGTTATCAGGAATTTCTGAATTGGCAATTCGATAAATGATCCAAGAGGTATCTACTAGGGTTGCCAGTCCTCCATTGGTAGTGCCTATCCATTTTTTGTTATTGGGGTCGATGTAAATGGAAGAAATACTGTTGACCCACATAGGGCTGTTGTTGCTGGTGTAAATGTGCCATCCTGTATCGCGCATCTCAACCAGCCCACCAGTAGTACCTATCCATGGTAAGCCAGCAGTATCAAAAGCTATGGCGCGAACATGATTATCAGGCAATCTGGAATTGCTAATAGAATAGACAGCCCATCCGGTATCAGATAAAATTGCTAAGCCACCCAAAAAAGTGCCAACCCAAACATTGTTATCTTGGTCAAAAGCGATGGTTCGCACGGAATTATCAGGCAGGCCTGAATTGTTGGTTTGGTAAACATTCCAATTGCCTTCTTTCAACCTGCACAATCCAAAGTCAGTCCCTATCCAAATGCTGCTATCAGGCCCTAAAGCAATGGAGCGGATGGTATTATCCGGCAAAGGACTATTGCCATTATTGTAAAGGGTATAAAGGTGCTGGGCCTTGCCGCTATATGAATACACCGATAGCAATAAGCCCAAAAGAAAATATCGAGGCACTTTTATTGCTTAATCAATCGGGTTTTACCAACAATGCCACCATCTTCACGCGCTTCCAGCCAATATACGCCAGTTGGAAAAGCCGAAAGATCTAATAGATAAGTATCCTTAGTGCCTGTAGCCACTACTTGTGTAAAGATTTTGGCACCCAAGCTATTGTAAAGGTTTAGGCTAACCTTTTCCTTAGCAATATTTGCCAATTCCACATTAATCAGCCCATTGCTAGGATTAGGAAAAACACGGATATAGCTAGCTACCTCATCCATAATGCCCGTGGTGGTATCAATTACAACTTCCGATACCCTTACTTGCATTTCCGTATAGCCAGAGCATCCAAAAGCATCGGCATAAGTATAGGTAATGGTATGCAATCCCGGGCTTAGGGCAGATGGGTCGAAAGTGACATTGCTGCCGTTTATGGTGATTCCATCGCCACTAAAAGTTCCGCCCGCAGGCGAACCACTTATTACAACTGCACTAGCAGTATCGGCATAAGCAGTATCCAAGCCAACAATGCTCAAGTTTGGAGTACCCATTGCATGTGCAGTGACTGGCACCCTTGGGCTGGCACAAGTATAAGACCCTGATTGCACTACCCAATCATAAAAGTAGTAGTAGAAATCTTGCCCGAATGGAGAGCCTGTCAATTCAGCAACATTCGACAAGGTATAGGGGTATGATACACCGCTATCGCTTCTTTTTAAGTAAGGGGTCACGGTGCCAAAGGTGCTCTGGTTTTGGGCCTCATTGGTACCAAGTTCATAATCGCTGCCAGCAGGAACGGCAAAGTTTAAACCGATAACTGTTGCACCAGTATCAATATTAACAGTTGTATCTGCCAGCACTAGACCATTGTTGTCGCGCAGTTCTATGGTACGCACACCCGGATAGGTCGTAAAGGTGGTAACAGATTGTAGGGTGAAATCGCTCAAGGCATCAAATTGTACGTAACCATTGTAAGTAGTACCGCCGCTATAGCTGGAGCCTTGATGCGTAACAGGACCCAAACGCTGGCTAGGGCTGCTTTGCGTAATGACGTTCTCTACAAAATAGGTCACATCTGCCGTTAGAGAAGGAATATAGACCGATGACCCCGTACCGATTTGCGTACCGCCACTAACCGCGTCGTACCAGTTTAAAACTCCTGAGCCAGAAGCTGTTAGCTCGGCACTGGTGTTTAGACAAGTGGTGTCATTTTGGGTAGCATCTACTGCAGAAATGATTTTAGTAACGGTGATGGTATCTGAAACAGCCGCACCGCATTGGCTGGTGGTGCTTACAAAATATTTTCCGGTATCGGATACAGTAATATTCTGAGTAGTTGCCCCGTTAGACCATAAATAACTGTTTGCCCCACTAGCTTGTAATTCAACAGTGCCATTGTTGCATAACTTTAGGGAGCCCAATGGTAGTATGGTGGCGGTAGCAGAACCAGAAGGGGTTTGTTGTGTGAGGGTAAAGGGGATTGCTGTCCAGTTGTTGTTTTCGTTTGATTCTAAGAAGTTGTTCAAAGGGTCAACTTGGGCTACAATCCAGTAATCGCCATTGCAAGTGCCAGGGGGAATGGTAATCCACATGCCATCCAAGCCTTCATCATAAATGTCGGCATAGCCAACGGAAATACCTTGCTCCACTGGTGAGCAGTTATAGGCTCCACCGCCCATACCGTAATTGGGGATATTGTTTAAACTGGGGGCTAGGATATTGCCGGCTCCATAAAGCATTTGTACATCGCGGCAAGCGCCATAGGAGCTTTGGCAGTTGCTCAAATCCATTAAGCAGAAGCCAATTTTGGCACCATAGCCAATAATAGGCCATAGGAGAGTGTCGGGTTCATTAGGGTCTTGGGTCCTTAAAGTAAAAGTTACCCAATCGTCTACGTGGTTGTGGCCATGTGTAGGATGGTAAGTTTGGCCACCGGCCCAACGGTCGATGTAGCTAATGGCGTTACCGTTCTTAGAATAGATACGTTGGTGCAAGAGGTTTTTCGGATAAGAGCCATCAGGGCATGTGGTAATCGTTCTGCTTGGGTCATAAATAGTATCGCTACCACAAATGAAATAGTCGGTACCACGTACAGTAAATGGGCCATAACCGGTGTTGGGTGTCAAGCCTGTAACCCTAAGGCGGCCATCGTTGGCACCATTGCCACTTTGGGAATACTCAGTAGGGCCTCCACTGTTGTTCTCCAGAGCATACCACGATATGCTTAAATCGGGCAAAAGGGCGCAATTGCTGGTACCATCTGCACATAAGCAATTGGTGCCATTGGAAATAGTACATGATTGACCATATACCGATGTTGAAAACCAACAAACTATAAACAGGTAGAAAAATCTCTTCATAACGATAACTTAAAGTACTGTAAGTTTAAAAATACCCATTTTTCTTCAAATCCTGCAATTAGTTTTATTCTTCTTCGCTATTTTGTGCATTGATTTTCTGTTGTTTCATCATCTTCTCTTATGTGTCGATTTGTATTGATGGTCATGGTTGCTGCCATCTGCACACCTTTTATTGCATTCAGCCAATTTATAACCGCAGGCCCTATTGTAGGTGGGGTAACTAGTGAAGCAGCAAGGATTTACATAATGACGGATTCCGCACGGGTTTTTGTACTTGAACTGGACACGAGCATGGCTTTTGCGAATCCTATCTCCATAAACGGTCAAACCGACACTACCGATTTCCTGAAAACCATTGTAAATGTTAGTGACTTGCAGCCAAGCACTAAGTATTACTACCGCTTTATGTTCAATGGGGTGGCAGATACACTGCAAGGAAGTTTTAAGTCTTTCCCTGAGGCGGGCGAACGCGGTTATTACAAGATTTTGGTAGGTAGCTGCAACTACAATGTCAATTCTCCATTGTTTCAAAGCATAAAAAACTTCGAACCTGATTTGTTCCTCCATTTGGGTGATTGGAATTGGCCCCCAGCCCAATTTGGTGACTCCTACTGTTTATATCCTGATAAAGTGGCTGCTTCCTTTGCTGCTAGGTACCGAGACGACAATATGCGTAAATTCATTCTTCCGTTCACCCCAGTGGATTACATTTACGATGACGACTATACCTACAATGATTCGGAAGGATGGACCTATCCTAATGATTATATCACCACTGATAGCTTGGGCCGAACAGTTACGGTATTCGTTACTAACAATCTTCCTCCAGGTATCAGCCGAGGAGCGATTAAGGGCTATTCGGAGAATTTCCCAGGCTATGATTTAATCGATTCGGCACATGGTATTTATCACAAAATGGCCTTGGGCAATGTAGATATTTTTATGCTCGATGCCCGCACACACCGCACGCCCAAATTTGAGGCATTTTCATATGATGCGGATAGCAACAGGTGGAGTTTTCATCCCGATTCGAACCACACCATGATTGGCAAAGAACAACGGGATTGGTTAATAAATGGCCTCTTAACGTCCGATGCTGATTGGAAATTGGTAAGCAGCGGCATTGTGTTCAATAAACGCTATCGGTTTTACATTGATGTGGGCATGGCGATACAGAACTTGGTATTTACTTACGCGGGACGTACTGGGACGGGTGCCACCTTGTCTTCTAGCCTGGCATACAATTGGGCCGCCTATCCTGCTGACCAGGATACCCTTATTAAGTTGTATCAAACCAAACAAGTGCAGGATTTGGTAATGCTTACCGGTGATTCGCATAGTACAGCGATAGATGATGGCACCAATGCCGGAATTCCTGAATTGAACGCCAGCGGTTTGGCAGCCAATGATGAAGGCTATGCCTACTATTATATCGATTCCGTAAGCCAAGCGTTTGGTTTTCCTTCGCTGAAAACCAGCATGTGGAATGGCGGGGGCAATGGTATTGATAATCGTAACTTTTCCGATAGCTATGGTACCGTAGAGATCTTTGGCAATGATTCGATTCGCCTTTGCGCAAAGGATGAGATGGACCAAACAATGGGCTGTATTACCATGCGGCATTCTTCAAAAACCTCGGGCATGGATACTTATTATTCCAGACCGGAGTATCTTATCCGCCTTTTATACCCTAACCCCGCCAAAGACCGTTTGGAAATATTGCTGAGCGATTCGCACATCTTAAAAAAAGCTGACCGCTGTACATTGACGGATGTTAACGGACGGGTAATACAATCTTTCCGAAGCGATGATTTCAATGGGAAGTCATTAATCATTCCTGTAAAAGATTTTGCTCCAGGTACTTACATTATTACTTTCGAGTCAGGTAACAAAAAGGAATCAAGACAATTTATCAGGGTACCATGATAAGGTGGCAAGCGAAGCCATTACAGGAAATGTCGGCTATTGAACTGCATGCAATGTATCAATTGCGGGTGGCGGTTTTTGTGGTGGAACAGCAATGTGTTTACCAGGATGTGGACGATAAGGATTTAAAGTCCGTTCATGTAGTTGGTTTCAAAGGAGATACCGCCGTGGCATGTGCACGAATCGTACAGGCTGGGGTAAGTTATGCGGAAGTGTCCATTGGCAGGGTAGCAACCCATTTATCATACAGAAGGACTGGGCTAGGAAAGAAACTGATGGAAGTAGTGCTGATGGAAATTGAAGAACGCCTTGGCAAGGTACCCATACGTATTTCTGCCCAGACATACTTAGTGGGCTTCTATGTCTCTTTTGGTTTCCAAACAGTAGGAGAGGAGTATTTGGAAGATGACATGCCTCACATTGAGATGTTGAGGGAAGTAATTTGAATTAGAATATTCCGGGCGAAAATTCGCAGAAAGTATATTTCTTTTAGTGTCGGGGTGGCAGGATTACTCGTTTGCTGTTTGTCTTTATATGGTACTCGTGGATGCTTCGCATCTCGAACCGGTTCGAACCCTGCCAAAAAGGGGAAAGTATGCCTTTAGTGTCGGGGTGGCAGGATTCGAACCTGCGACCCCCTGGTCCCAAACCAGGTGCGCTAACCGGACTGCGCTACACCCCGTACTTTCACTAAAAGCGGGGCAAAGTTAATGAAATCGGTCACAATAAAAAATTAATAATCGCAGCCTTTTCAAATTTGCTACTAAAGTCCCCTTTAACCGACAATTTGAGCCACCCAACGGAATATATAATATCTCGATAGAATAATTGAAACCCGCTAGGTACTTAGGCGTAAATTTGGGCTGTAATGCTGGTAATGCTGGTCCAGTAATGCAATACTATATACAGCATTAACGCATCTACCTAATGACCGAAACCAAACAAATCTACCAAGACAAAACCACCGACATTGATTGGTTGCACCAAATCATTTCTACGAGCCAAGATTTGATAGTGGCGGTTGATACCAAACTGTATATTAAGTTTTACAACGAAAGATTTAAGCAGGCCATATTTGATATATGTGGTACCGAACCATGCTTAGGAAAATCATTTTTATCTCTGTTTGCGCCGGGCAGTGCTAGTTATTCGCAATTGGAGCAGTTATGGGTTGTAGCGCTAGCCGGTAATCAGCAGAGAGAAATTTTCGAAGGTTGCACAAAAAATGGACAGCACTTCAAGTACGAAATGCTCTTGGCCCCTATTCGTTCGGCAAAGGGAGAGATTATTGGGGGCAAGTTGCGCTACCGCAACATTCAGCTTGATGAAAGGCTGCAGCATTTGGAGAAGGATTTGGAATATCTATTCAATAACCTGAGCGATGTCATTTTTTCGGTGGATATGCTTCAGGAAAAGGTTATCCATATCAGCAAAGCATGCGAAAGCGTATACGGTTACAGCCAGCAGGCCTTTCTTGATCGCCCTTTTCTTTGGAAAGAATGTGTACATGAGGATGACAAGCATCAATTGGCCTCACTGCTGGAGCAATTGAGGTTGGGGCAAAAGATAAAGAGCCAGTATCGTATACTGCATCAGGACGAAGGTTTGCGGTGGTTAGAAAGCACCCTTACGCCATCGCTCGATGCCAATGGCCTTTTGGTAAGAATAGACGGGTTAAGCAGGGACATATCGGAAGCGAAAAAGGCAGAATTGGAGCTATTGGAAGCCACCCTGTTGCTGAACGAGAGCCTGGAAGCGGCACCCGATGGAATTTTCCTGGTAGATATGCAAACTGGTAAATGTTGTGGCTGCAATGAGCAGGCTGTGGCCTTGTTTGGCTACACCAAGGAGCAGCTATTGGAAACTACCCCTGTTGATTTAAGCCCCACTTTCCAACCAAATGGCGAACGGTCTTCAGAAAAGGCCGAGCAAATGATTGCGCTTGCCATGCAAGGCCAACGGCCGGTGTTTGAGTGGGTGCACATTGATGCCCAAGGGAACTTGATAGATTGTGAGGTGAGGCTTTCCCAAATATGTATTCCCAACAAATTGCCAATGCTTCGGGGCAGTGTTACCAATATTACTGATAAAAAGCGGGCAATCAATGAGTTGAATGAAAGCAGGAAGATGTTCAGGGAGTTTTTTGAGTCGGCCCCCGAAGCCATTTTGGTGTACGATGTAGAATTAGATCAAGTAGTCGATTTCAATGAGCGTGCGCTGAAGCTCTTCAATTATTCCAGACTGGAACTGTTGGGTATGGGCTATCAGCAGTTGGGCCCCCTGTTGCAACCCGATGGAAAGCCCACTTCACAATTGAAGGAAGAAGCGCTGCAAAAGACTTTCAGTGGAGAGAGAGTGATATTGGAGGCACCCATTATCGATTCAGGGGGCAATGAAGTAATTACCGAAATAAGGTTGAATCCGCTCAATATCCCAGGTCGCCAATTGGTAAGGGCAAGTTTTATTGACATTACGGCACGAAAAATGGCAGAGTCCCAGCGGCAGGAGTTGTTCAAGGAACTGATGGATTACAAATATGCGCTTGACCAATCGTTTCTAATCGCCATCACTGACCATAAAGGGGTGATAAAATATGTGAACGATAATTTTTGCAAGGTATCAAAGTATAGCGCAAGGGAATTGATTGGCCAGAACTTCAGTATCGTCAATTCCCAGTACCATTCCAAGGAATTTATTCGTCAGTTGTGGCGTCAAATTAGTAGTGGGAAGGTTTGGAAAGGCGAGATCAGGAATAGGGCAAAGGATGGCAGTTATTATTGGGTGGATACGGTGATAGTGCCTTTTCTGGATGATGAGGGCAAGCCTTACCAGTATGTCTCGTTGCGCACTGATATTACCCAAAAGAAAGAAGCCCAAGATGCCTATGCGCAATCGGAGGCCAATTTGGAAACAATTTTCGACAATACCGATACCGGCTATGTCATGTTCGATGAAGGCTTTAATGTGGTTTCGTTCAACAAGCAAGCTGCCATTTATGTGGAAAGGGATTTGAAAAAAACCTTGACGAAAAACATACATGCGCTTGAGTTAATTCCTGATGACAGGAAAGAGCAATGGGAAGAAATGATATCCCAGCTTAAAAGTTTGGGGGGCAATATGCAGTATGAATCGGCCTACCCACAAGCTGATGGTTCGGTTAATTGGTATTATATCCGACTTTTCACTGTAAAGAACCCCCACAAGCACCTAGGCTATATTATGGCACTGAACGACACTACGCCCATGAAACTGGCCGAACAGGAGATAAGGGCACTGAACGAAGGCCTGGAGCGCATGGTGGAAGAGCGTACCAAACAACTACTGGAAGCCAATAAAGACCTGGAAGCTTTCAATTACATGGTATCGCATGATTTAAGAAACCCCCTAAGGGGAATGAATATCTTTCTCTCATTGATTAAAGACAAGGGTTTGGCAAATGGCAATGAGCTTTTGGCCAAGTACCTAAGCAATGTGGAGACCTGTTCGCAAGAAATGGATAGCCTGATAGAACATCTACTCGAGTTTTCCCGTATAGGAAGACTGGTTGGGAACAATCCTTTGGAATTAAGCCAGGTCAATATGACCAAAGTGGCAATAGACGTGGGAAGGACCTTAAAACAATTAGAACCCAACAAAGCTATAGAGCTAAGAGTACAGGATTTGTCGCCCATATTGGCAGAGGAAAAATTGATTAAAATGGTATGGGCCAACTTGATTGGCAATGCTATCAAATACAGCAGCCTTAGAGATAGGATAACAATAGAGATTGCCTGCGAAATCAAGGGCAATATGGTAGAATATTCAGTAAAGGATAACGGAGTAGGATTTAATATGAACCATGCTAAGAAATTGTTCCAGCCCTTTTCCCGGTTACATTCGCAATCTGAATTCAAGGGTACGGGCGCAGGTCTCGCCATAGTGCAAAAAATTATCAAAGCCCACCAAGGGGACGTAGGGGCCAGAGCAGAACCGGATAAGGGCGCAACATTTTATTTCACTTTACCAATAATAAATGCTTAAATGAGTAAGATTAGAATTGCAGTGGTGGACGACCATAAAATAATCCGCGACGGGATAGTATCCTTGTTCGATGGCCATCCGGAGATAGAAATAGTGGCCGACTTCGATAATGGAATGGAGTTTTTGCATAGTATTCAGCATGAAAACTATCACTTGGTATTACTGGATATGAACATGCCCAAGATAAGCGGCATAGAGGTAGCACGGGAAATTAAAGCCAAACATCCATCGTTGAAGATATTGATACATACCATGTCGGAGGTTGCTTCGGAAATTGAACAAATCGTTAAGTTGGGTGCGGATGGATATATATTGAAAAGTGCCGGGCAGCAGGAAATGACCCTGGCCATTAAAATGATTATACACGGGGGCACCTATTACAATTCCACCGTCATGAGCAGTTTTATCCAGTCATGCCTAGGCAATGACAACCCAGTGAATCAACTATCAAGCGATGAAATAGGGATATTGAAAATGTACTGTGAGGAAAATCCATTGTACAAGATTGCCTTGAAATACCACTTAACGGAACAAGAAGTGAAGGAAAAGATAGTGCGTATTAAGGAACGGCTGCGCATTAGCTCCGAAATAGGCCTGGGCAAATTTTATGCTTCCCACGAAAAAGAACTATCGGCATTTATGTCGTGATATAGCCTTTCACTTCCTGATAAAAACCTTATTTTAGCTGCGCATTCGAAAAACGGAAAAACAAGCTATAATGAGCGTATTGGTCAACAAGCATTCCAAAGTAATTGTACAGGGTTTTACGGGCAAGGAAGGTTCTTTCCATGCCGAACAGATGATAGCCTATGGCACTAATGTAGTGGGAGGGGTAACACCCGGTAAAGGTGGCACTATGCATTTGGATAGGCCTGTTTTTAACACCGTTTCCGATGCCGTAAACCAAGCAGGTGCTGACGTGTCCATTATTTTCGTTCCACCAGCCTTTGCTGCCGATGCCATTATGGAAGCTGCCGATGCGGGAATAAAAGTGATTATTTGCATCACCGAGGGCATACCCGTACAAGATATGGTGAAGGTAAAATCCTACCTAAGCGATAAGAAATCGATTTTAATTGGCCCCAACTGCCCCGGTGTAATGACCCCCGGTGAAGCTAAGGTGGGTATCATGCCAGGCTTTATTCACAATCCCGGCACCATTGGTATCGTATCCCGCTCGGGCACTCTAACTTATGAAGCCGTTGACCAAGTAACAAAGGCCGGTTTAGGACAATCGACCTGCATCGGTATCGGTGGCGACCCTATCATTGGTACAACTACCATGCAAGCGGTGAGAATGTTGATGGAAGACCCTGGCACCGAAGGCATCATTATGATTGGCGAGATAGGTGGTGGTATGGAAGCCGAAGCAGCCCGTTGGATAAAAGAACACGGCACCAAGCCTGTAGTGGGTTTCATTGCTGGTCAAACTGCCCCTCCAGGGCGCCGTATGGGGCATGCGGGAGCCATTATCGGTGGAGCTGACGATACTGCAGCTGCCAAAATGGAAATTATGCGCGAATGCGGCATTCATGTGGTGGAATCGCCAGCAGTGATTGGAGAAACCATGGCCCGCGCCTTGAAAGAAGCTAAGGCCACCGTTTAATTCCCAAATTATGAAATTGCTAGAAGGCAAAACCGCACTTGTTACCGGTGCCTCCAGGGGCATTGGGGAAGGCATTGCGAGAAAGTTTGCCGAACAGGGTGCTAATGTGGCCTTCACTTTCAGCAGCTCCGTAGAAAAGGCCAAAAGCTTGGAAACTGAGTTGTCGGCCTTTGGTGTGAAAGTAAAAGCCTACCAATCGAATGCGGCTTCTTATTCCGAAACCGAGCAATTGGTGAATAAAGTGCTTGAGGAGTTTAGCCAAATAGATATTTTGGTGAACAATGCCGGTATCACCCGCGACAACTTGTTGTTGCGCATGAGCGAGGAACAGTGGGATGAGGTAATCAACACTAATCTGAAATCAGTCTTCAATTTTACCAAGCAGATATCGAAAAGCATGCTCCGCCAGAAGAGCGGCTCCATTATCAATGTTTCTTCCATTGTTGGGGTTAGCGGCCAGGCAGGGCAGGCCAATTATGCTGCATCAAAGGCAGGTATCATTGGTTTTACTAAAAGCATAGCCGATGAGTTCGGTTCGCGCAATATCCGTTGCAATGCCATTGCACCAGGCTTTATCCGTACGGACATGACTGCACAGCTTACCGAGCAGCAGCAGCATGATTATCAAAGCCAGATACCCTTGAAGCGCATGGGTGAAGCTGAAGACATTGCTAATGCCGCCCTATTTTTGGCTTCTGACCTCAGTACCTATATCAGCGGCCAAGTATTGAGCGTCTGCGGTGGCTTGAGTAGGTGATTGTATTTTCCGGCTTCAAGCAATCCTTTCCTACATTTTGCGTTAATTCCATTAGTTTTGAGGTGGTAAAAATGGCTAAAGGAAACCCAATTTGTCTAGCTGCTTGCTATTGGATACTAGATACTAGTAATTGATGAATCTGACGTTTCAGTACCCTTATTGGTTTGTCTTGCTTTGTTTGGCCTTGGGGGCTGCATATGCCATAGGTTTGTACTATCGCAACAGTTTTATCAGCGATCCCAGCCCAAGACAGCGAAGCCTTTTTAAGGTACTTGGGGTTTTGCGTTTTGTGGTGGTTAGCCTGGTGGCCATGCTCCTGTTATCGCCCTTTATCAAAATGCAGTCTACGGAAAGCCAAAAGCCCGTGATTGTACTGTTGCAGGACAATTCAGAATCGATTGGCAATACGCTTTCCGATCAAGATTCTATAGCCTATGCCAAGGCATTTGCACAAATGACGGAGGAACTAGGCAAGCAATACGATATTAAACAGTACAGCTTCGACTCCAAACTGAACGATAGTTTCCGTATGGATTATATGGGCAAATTGACCAACCTATCGGACAACCTATCCAATATCTATAGCCTGTACAGCAATCAAAACGTAGGTGCGGTAGTGTTGGCCAGCGATGGTATCTACAATGAAGGCTCCAACCCATTATACACCACTAGCAGCAATATGCGCTTCCCGGTATTTACGGTGGCAATGGGCGACACCACTCCGCAGAGGGACTTAAAAATTGGCAAGGCCTATTTCAACAAAATTGTCTATCTGAAGGACAAGTTTAAGGTAGGTGCTGATTTACTTACGCAGAACATTTCGGCAGCCAATACCCGCTTTGCCGTATACGATTATACCAACAGCAACCAACCTATCAAGCTCAATGAGTCGCCCGTGAGTTTTACTGCCGATGGGCAAATCATCACGCAAGAATTTGTGCTCGACGCCAAACAGGCGGGCGTGAAGCACTATCGATTGGTGTTGAGTCCTGTTCAGGGAGAGTTTACGGAAGTGAATAACTATAAGGATATATTTATAGAAGTGTTGGATAGCCGCCAAAAGGTGCTGATATTAGCTAATTCACCCCATCCCGATATTGCTGCCATTAAAGCTGCTGCGGAAAACAACCAAAACTATGAAGTAAGCCTGCGATATGCCGCCGAGGTGGGCAGTTTCGACCCGGCACAGTACAATTTGGTTATTTTGCACCAACTGCCCTCGCAGCGTAACCCCATAAAGCCCATACTGGATAAGTTAAAGAATAGCAGCACGGCAGCCTGGTTCATAGTTGGTTCGCAAACCCATATCAACTTGTTCAACGCCAGCCAAAATGCACTGAACATAGGGCAGGGCGGTGCCAGCTTGAACGAAGTGACTGCCGACTTCAAAACCGATTTTTCCATATTCACCGTATCCGATAAACTGAAGGCACAATTGGCCCGGTTTCCACCATTGGCGGCTCCTTTTGGGCAATATCGACCCAACGGAAGCTCAAGGGTGATGCTCAACCAACAAATAGGCTCCGTGGCAACGGACTATCCGCTGCTTGTTTTCAACGAGAGTATGGGCAGCAAAACTGCCGTACTATGTGGTGAAGGGCTTTGGAAATGGAAAATCAATGATTACCGGTTTAGCAAGAACAACGATGCTTTCAATGAACTGGTGGGCAAAACTATCCAATCGTTGGCAGTGAAGCAGGATAAACGGCAATTCAGGGTTAGACTGGAGAAGAACCTGTTTTTGGAGAACGAAAGCGTGGATTTTCAGGCAGAGCTGTACAATGATAACTATGAGTTGATTAATACACCTGACGTAACCCTTACCATAACGGATGGTGCCGGAAAGGACTATAGCATGCAGTTTAGCCGAACGGGCAATGCCTATGCATTGAATGCGGGCAGCTTCAAGCCGGGCACCTATACTTACCGTGCTAAGGTAATATATAATGGAAAAGAATTGAGTTTCGATGGGCAGTTTACCATTACCCCTATGGAAATGGAAGCCGCCAACACGGTGGCCGATCACCAATTGCTCTATCAACTGAGCGAGCAAAGTGGGGGCAAAATGTACTACCCTAAGGAACTGGGCCAGCTTACCAAGGCCATATTGGGCAATGCCCAAATAAAACCCGTACTGTACGAAACTTTCAAAACCCAACCATTCATCAATCTGAAAGGCCTATTTGCGCTTATCGTGTTGCTGTTATCGGTGGAATGGTTTGCCCGAAAATATTTCGGGGGCTATTAGTCCAGGTGCCAGTCGATAGGGGCTTTACCGTGTTTTTTCAGCAACTCATTGGTTTTTGAGAAATGTTTGCAGCCAAAGAATTTGGTAGCGGAAAAGGGCGATGGGTGGGCGGTCTTTAAAACATAGTGCTTCTCCGTATCAATCAGTATTTCCTTTTCTTGGGCATACCTGCCCCACAGTAGAAAGACCAAAGATTCCCGTTTGTCAGATAATGCCTTGATGGCAGCGTTGGTAAATTCCTGCCAACCGAATGAATTGTGCGAGGCAGGCTCGCCTGCCCGTACGGTAAGGATGGCGTTCAGCAAAAGCACGCCTTGTTTGGCCCAGTTTTCCAAGCACCCATGATTGGGGATGGGGATACCAAGGTCTTGGTTGATTTCTTTGAAGATATTCACTAAGGAGGGAGGTGGTTTTACGCCACGTTGAACGGAGAAGCAGAGGCCATGCGCCTGCCCAGCACCATGATAAGGGTCTTGGCCAATGATAACTACTTTTACCTGATCGAAAGGGGTAAGATTAAAGGCATTGAAAATGAGGGGGCCCGGAGGGTAAATGGTTTTCGACTGCGTTTTTTCTTCCAATAGCTTTGTTTTGATTCCTGCAAAGTAATCTTGCTGAAATTCACTTTCCAAAGCCTTCGCCCAACTGGGTTCTATTTTGGGGGTAATACTATTTGCCATATAACGAAAATAGATGATTATATTTGTTATTGGCAAAAAATAGGGCATGAAAGCATTATCTACTACTTCATTACTGTTCATCAGATGCTTGCTTAAAGCACAAACCATGCTTCCTGAACAGGACTGCATCAATGCCATACCTGCTTGCAATGGCAGCTTTTTGCAAGTGGATACCTATAAGGGGGAAGGTGCCAATACCAACGAAATTCCATTTTCCAGTTGTTTGGCCAACCAAGAGAACAACTCCGTGTGGTACACATTTGAAGTATTGGCGGCTGGAGAGCTTAAGTTTACCATTGATCCTTTAGCGGCAGATGATTATGATTTTGCCTTGTATGATATTACCGGTCGCACTTGCTCCGATGTATTAACGGGCAACGCACCCGAAGTGAGGTGCAGCTATGCGGTTGCAAATGGGGTAACGGGTATTGCCGATGGAGGCACAGGTATATCTGAAGGCGCCGATGGTAATGCATTACTGGCACCTTTGCCAGTTACGGTTGGTAAAAGATACGCTTTGATGGTGGACAATTTTGCAGGCCTATCAGTCAGCGGCTTTGCGCTTGATTTTACGGCCAGTACTGCGCTAATTGGTGGAGTTAAAGCAGCTCCTTTTTCAAATGATACTGTGTTTTATTGCAAGTCGCCATCTGAAATCGAGATATCCGTAAGCAGCTACTTTGATTGCAGTACCTTAGCAGCCGATGGCAGCGATTTTTATATCCCCAACAATTTGGGCTTATCTATATTGGGCGCACAAGGTGTTGCTTGCGATAGTATTAACAACAGTTCAAGAAGTGTACGTTTAACGCTTTCCAACAGCCTTCCTAACGGAACCTTTCCCTTATACTTAAAAGTAGGCAGCGATGGCAATACCCTCACCTCGGTATGTAACGATACTTTCCCCAATGATACGCTATATTTAATCTATTACAAATGTATAGCAATGTACACCGTCTCCGAACTTGATAACAATTCTATCCAAGTTTACCCCAATCCTACCGTTGACGAACTATTTGTATCAACTACCAATGCTATTGCCACCGAAGTGCAAATAATCAATTTATTGGGCGAAACAGTCCTTGTTCAATCATTGGGAGGGGCAGGGCAGGAGGCCATGATGGTCCATGTGCACCACTTGCCCAGCGGCACCTATATTGTAAAAGTACAGCAGGGCAGCAGCACTTTTGCAAAGCGCATCGTGTTGATGCGATAGGTAGTTTTGAACTAAAGCATCCTTTTATTTATTTTTGCGCAGTAATCAGGTCGCGTAGCTCAGTTGGATGGGGCATCCCGACTTCCAGTTGGGAGGGTCAAAGGTTCGAATCCAGCGGGTTGCAGTGTTGAAATATCGGTCGCGTAGCTCAGTTGGATAGGGCATCCCGACTTCCAGTCGGGAGGGTCATAGGTTCGAATCCAACGGGTTGCAGTGTTTGAAATATCGGTCGCGTAGCTCAGTTGGATAGAGCAACAGCCTTCTAAGCTGTGGGTCATAGGTTCGAATCCTATCGCGATCACAACCATTAAATTTAAATCCTTGACAATCAAAATATTGTCAAGTGGTTTTGTTTCTAGGGAACAATTTGGGGGGCACTTTTTGAATTCAATGGGTTGTTTGAGGCATGCCCTTACGGACACGGTAGCTGCAAGCTACCTGAAAATTTGCACGTAGATACGCTGCGCTAATCTACGCGCAACGGTGGGGAGTATCAAAAAATGTTTCAGAAAGCTGTTGACGAGAGAATAAAATATTATAAAGAGCAAGGTTTGGAGGCCCCGACTTATATTACTCCAAATACTGGAGAAAGACCAAAAGCGATTGCGGCCGTAGTAAGAGGGGCGGAGCAACGTTCCAACAAGGAAAAATAAGCGAAATGGATTTCAAAGGTGCATGTTTATGGGTTGTTCTGTTTATGCTCTCCCCCTACAGTTTATTGGCACAAACAGAAGAAATAGAATGTCTCAAATCCTTTAATTCGACAGTTCATCAAACATTAAGGGATTTAACTAACAATAAGGTAGATGTTTCCTCTAACAGCATCAGACTTATTTTTGAATTTTTTGTAAGCGAAAATGGGAAAATAGACTCAGCTGTAATTAAAAAAAGCAATTTGGGTACTTTTGGTATAAGTGAAACCGCTGTGACCGCGGCAATTATTGGAAAGCCGTTTCCTTGTTTAAGGGACGTTTATTATAAAGGCGAGTTGATTCCTGACAAGATAGTTGTTCCTTACAATACCAATATTATAGAAGATAGCTGTAAGGTGAAGGGCCGTTCTCTGAAAAAGCAAAATCGCAAAAGGTAATATGTCAAACGGTACCTGGACGTGGTACATATTCGGAAGGGAACGCCCCAAGTTGCGCGTAGATTAGCGCAGCGTATCTACGTGCAAGCTGTACGGTAGCTTGTAGCTACCATGCCCACAGGGCATTCCCCAAGTTGCGCGTAGATTAGCGCAGCGTATCTGCGTGGAAACCTTCCGGTAGCTTGCAGCTACCATGCCCCCCGTAGTGCGTAGATTAGCGCAGCGTATCTACGTGCAATAAGTAAGGTAACTTGCAGCTACCATGCCCACAGGGCATTCCTTGGAAACCCAAGCCGCAGCAAATATACGGCAGCGCCCATTTGGGGGTTTACCACAGAAATCTTATTTTAACGGGGAGCTTGGGCAACACTAATACCGCCATGATTGGGCAAGAGAACGTGGTAGTTAAGAATAATCTATTTGGCTAATCCAAAACATCAAGTGCCAAAATAAAACAGCCACTGTGTATAGGGAATACCTATTCACAGTGGCCGATAAGGGTAAGGGTTTTACCTGTGCCTTGCTTCTTTGTAACCACTTACTGGTAACGGGTCCCCCAAGTTGCGCGTAGATTAGCGCAGCGTATCTACGTGCAATAAGTAAGGTAGCTTGCAGCTACCATGCCCAAGGGCATTCTTGGAAACCCAAGCCGCAGCAAATATACGGCAGCGCCCATTTGGGGGTTTACCACAGAAATCTTATTTTAACGGGGAGCTTGGGCAACACACATACCGCAATGATGGGCAAGAGAACGTGGTAGTTAAGAATAATCTATTTGGCTAATCTAAAACATCAAGTGCCAAAATAAAACAGCCACTGCGTATAGGCAATACCTATTCACAGTGGCCGATAAGGGTAAGGGTTTTACCTGTGCCTTGCTTCTTTGTAACCACTTACTGGTAACGGGTCCCGAAGCCTGGGCGCAGGGTATTATCTTATAGTGTGCGCCTAAACTGCCAAGTGCCGTTGTCGCCGTCGGTTTCCGTCCAGGTACCGTTGGCATTATCGGCATCCGTAAACTCGCCGTCTATAACCGTACCGCCGGGCGTGGTGTATTCTATGCGGCCATTCACCAGGGTGTTTTCGTCTGCGGCACCGTTATCATTTAGTATGGTATAGTTGTTGCCCTGCAATATCACGTTAAAACCGCCTTGGAGGTCGCCTGTGTAAGTTCCTTCAAATGCTTTAACCAAAGCGGTAGAAAGCTCCTTGTACAAGGCCACCACCACGGTATGCCCGGGTATGGTAACATTTACGGTCGGGTTTTGGCCATTGGCATCTACTGAAAAGTAAGCCGAAACGGTATCTCCATTGGGCGAGGTAACGCCTGTGAAAAGGGCATTGTTAATAGGCTGCCCTGCCGTCCATTGGCTAAGGTCGTTCGTGGTGAGCGTGGCAGTGCCGCCGTCAAAATTGACATAGGCAGTGGTGGTGGTGCCGCCATTGAGCAGTACAAGATTGATGGTACCCGATGAGCCAAGCAGAGTGCCTTTGTAAACACCGGCGCTGCTGGCATCATTGGCCGCCAAGGCATCGGGGCTTTGCACGCAGGTGGTGCAGGTGTAGGCATTGTTGTTGTTGTCGTCATCGTCCTTTTTACAGCCAGTAAAAAGTACTGCGGCTACTGCAACGGTAGCGAACGTGTGGATAAAGATTGTTTTCATATGGTTTGAGGTTTAGGCTGCTAAAATAATTGTTTAGCATCGCTAGGAAATATCAGCTACGTGCCAAGACACCCATTTTGGGGACCTTCGAGCTACGCAAAAGCCCATGCACAGGGCATTTGGTAGGCGCGATGACGAAAATGGGCATATTCTTACCGGCTAGTTGAAAGGGATGATAATGGCAGTATTAGAAAAAGGGATATGAATTTTTGAATTACCCCTTAGTGCTGGTAGATTATTACAAGCAGCCTGTAGGGTTTGTGCTAACGGGCTCGCAAGGCAATTTCACAATCAACGCATTGGCAAAAAGACAATATAGCATGTATGTCGATAAATGGGGTATCGATAATACCTTGGCTCCTATTATTGATTTATCGGATAACGATATTGCTACCGACTTGCAATTCGTTTTGCACGAAAACTACTTAGAATTGCTGCCAGTAGGGATTTCAGAAGCAGCGAACAATCTTGTTCGCATTTACCCCAATCCTGCCGTTGACGAACTATTTGTATCAAATACCAATGCTAGTGCCACCGAAGTGCAAATAATCAATTTATTGGGCGAAACAGTCCCGCTGTTCCGCGTAGATTAGCGCAGCGTATCTACGTGGAACGGGTAAGGTAGCTTGCAGCTACCATGCCCACAGGGCATTCCTTGGAAACCCAAGCCGCAGCAAATATACGGCAGCGCCCGTTTGGGGGTCTGCCACAGAAACCTCCACTCTCGCAACCTTCCCACTTGTGAGAGCATACCCGTGCAGCGTCACACTGCCAAAGAATACGAAATGCAATGCCTAAAATTAAGTGGCTTGTTCCCTGTCAATCAATGCGTTTTGGACGACAAAAGTATGGGCGCCCTTTCGTTGTAGGCGGTGTTGAATCGCGTTAAAAGGGCGCGCATGGTCGTGGTGAGCCCCGA
>JANRLF010000002.1:0-328719 GCA_033762815.1 Chitinophagales bacterium
ATACGAAATGCAATGCCTAAAATTAAGTGGCTTGTTCCCTGTCAATCAATGCGTTTTGGACGACAAAAGTATGGGCGCCCTTTCGTTGTAGGCGGTGTTGAATCGCGTTAAAAGGGCGCGCATGGTCGTGGTGAGCCCCGATTTACTTCGGGGCTCACCCCCGCAAGAAACGGGGCAGGCTGGGACCCTTCCCTTTAGTATATTCGTCATGCTGTCTAGCCTTAGGCTAGATCAGCATCTCCCACCAAACACTTTAAGACTACAACAAGCACAGAGAAAGCCTTACAATTAAGGGCTTTATATTTTATCTATCAAGAGGCATCTAGCTCACGACAAGAGGTCCCGAATCAAGTTCGGGACGACGAAAACAAGCCCGTCATGCTTTCTAGCCTTAGACTAGACAGCATGACGAAAAGCTCCCCGTTTCGCGAAGATTAGCGCGGTGTATCTACGTGCAAACTGTCCGGTAGCTTGCAGCTACCCCATTCACCAATTTTTTGATTTGGAATATTCGCACTAAGTGCTTACCATTGATAATGTGCTGATGTGCTAATATGCTAATGTGCTAATTGATTTGAAAATTTGGCGATTTGGGAATTTGAAAATGGTTTGGACCTTCAATTCCTGCAAAATGCGGGGCAGGCTGAAATCCCCGCAATAAGCGGGGCAGGCGTAAATCCCTAAAAAAAAACAAAAAGCACACCCATTTTCACACAATGAATTGATAAACAGCAAATTAATAGGATTTGAACTACCTGCGAGATACCCTTGAACACCCTTTGAAGCACCTGCGAAGCACCCTTGAAGTACCTGCGAACACCCCTTGAAGTACCCGCGAAATACCTGCGAAACAGCTTTTTCCTTATTGTTAAGTCAAAATGGGTGTCGGTAATAGGTAGTGAGGTTATGGAGCTTGTTTGCTTTTCAGCATTCCGGCTGATAGAAATTTGATACATTTTACAACTTACCTTTTGCCCTTAGATCTTTTTTGACATCTTCCCAACTCCTTTTAGGATCGTCTTTTCTAGCTTCGGCAATAATGATGTCCAGTAGGTCTTCTATTTCCTCGGTATATTTTTCCAAGGTTTTCAACTCTATCTGCACGGCTATCTTTTTATTATTGCTATCTGTCAAGAATGTTACACCTTTCATGTTGTTTCGTTTACAGTATTTATAAAGGTAGCATATTTGCTTTAGTTCCCGAATTACCCCTTAACTCAACCCATAGCGCCAGCCGGCGTTTTTGATGAAGCGTACCAGGTCGTTGTCCACGCTTACTTTTAGCTTATCGGCTTGTAGGCGCACCTCGGTTTTTTCTTCTGGGTCAATGACGGAAATGTCCAGGGCGGCAGGGCCGGGGCGTTCCTGTAGGTGGGCATGCAGTTGGTCTATCAGGCTGGCGTTCAGGCGGTGCAGGTCAATTTTGATGCTCAAGCGCTTGGTGAGCCGGTCTTTCACCTCGGCAAGTAGCTCTATGTTGGCTACTTCAAACTCATCCTTTTTATAAAACTCGTTATACTTGTATCGCCCTTTCACATAGACATAGTAGCCTTCCTGCAACAGGTGCTTCCACTTGGCGTACTTCTCCTTAAAGGCCGACATTTCCAGCGTACCGTTATAGTCCTCGATGGTGAAGAAGGCAAAGCCATCGCCCTTTTGGCTGGTTTTGTGCACGGCACGCACCACGATACCCGCCACGCTGATATCACGGTTTTTGTATTGCTCTATCTGGGTCACGTCCTTGCAGGTGACGAAATGCTCTATCTCCACGGCATAGTTGTCCAGCGGGTGACCGCTCAAGTAGATGCCCGTATATTCCAGCTCTTTTTTCAGGGTCTCCAGCAGCGACCATTTAGGGGCTTGCGGTATGTTGGGTTCCTCTATATCCTGTACCATGGTTTCGCCAAAAAGGTTCTGCACCGCAGCGGCCGATCCTTTGCTGTACTGGCTGGCAAACTTCACCGCTTTTTCTATCACGTTCATGCCCTCATTGGGGTAGATGGCGAAATAGGCCCCCCGGTGCGTATCTGGGAAGCAGTCCAAAGCACCGGCACTGGCCAGGCTTTCCAAGGTCTTTTTGTTGATGGCACCGGTAGCCCGTTTGGCCAGGTCGAAGATGCTGCTGTAGGGGCCGTTCTTTTTGCGCTCCTGCACCAGTGCCTCCACGGCGGCTTCGCCCACGCCCTTGATGGCCGATAGGGCAAAGCGTATCTCGCCCGCTTTGTTCACGGTAAACTTTACGTTGCTCTCGTTCACGTCGGGGCCCAGTGCGGTAAGGCCCATGCGCTTGCTTTCACTCAGGAAAAAGTTGACCTGCTTGATGTCGCTCATGTTGTGCGTAAGCACCGCCGCCATGTATTCGCTGGGGTAGTTGGCCTTTAGGTAGGCCGTTTGGAAAGCCAGCACCGAATAGGCCGCGGAGTGCGAGCGGTTGAAGCCATAGCTGGCAAACTTCTCCATGGTGCCGAACACCTCATCGGCCTTTTTTTCATCTACCCCTTTAGCCTTGGCACCGTTTACAAACTCCTCCTTCATCTCGGCCATCTTCTTGGCGTCCTTCTTGCCCATGGCACGGCGCAGCAGGTCCGCTTTGCCCAAGCTGAATCCGCCCATCACCTGGGCCGTTTGCATAATCTGCTCCTGGTACACCATAATACCGTAGCTGTAGTTGAGTATGGGCTCCAGCCATTCATGCGGGTATTCTACCTTCTCGCGGCCATGCTTGCGGGCGATGAAGGAGGGGATATAGTCCATGGGGCCGGGGCGGTACAGGGCGTTCATGGCTATGAGGTCTTCTATGTCGGTGGGGCGCAGCTCTTTCAGGTATTGCCGCATGCCCTCACTTTCAAATTGGAAGGTGCCGATGGTATCGCCGCGCTGGTATAGCTCAAAGGTTTTGGGGTCATCGAGGGGTATATCGTCCGGCTCTATGTGTATGCCGCGGGTCTCGCGGATATTGTCAATGGCATCGCGGATGATGGTGAGGGTTTTCAGGCCCAAAAAGTCCATTTTCAACATGCCGGCTTCTTCTATTACCTTGCCGTCAAACTGGGTTACCAGCAGGTCGGAATCCTTGGCCGTGCACACGGGTATATAGTCGGTTAGGTCATCGGGTGCAATAATGACCCCGGCGGCATGCACGCCCCGGTTGCGCACGCTGCCTTCCAACAACTCGGCCAAAGCCAGTACCTGTCCCTCCAGGCTTTGCTGGTTTTCTTTAATGGAGCGTAGGTCGGGGTTATCCTCGAATGCTTTGCTTAAGGTCATGCCCACGCCATCGGGCACCATCTTGCTCAGCCGGTCGGTGTCGGCCAGGGGCAGTTGCAGTACACGCCCCACGTCTTTAATAGAGCTTTTGGCGGCCATGGTGCCATAGGTAATGATTTGCGCCACCTGTTTTTTGCCGTATTTGTCCACCACATAGTCAATTACTTTTTGGCGGCCCTCGTCGTCAAAGTCGGTATCGATATCGGGCATGGACACCCTTTCAGGATTGAGGAAACGCTCAAAGAGCAGGTTGTAGCGGATGGGGTCGATATTGGTGATGCCCGTACAAAAGGCCACCGCCGAGCCCGCCGCCGAGCCACGGCCCGGCCCAACGGCCACGTTCAATTCGCGCGCGGCATTGATAAAGTCGGCTACAATCAAAAAGTAGCCCGCAAAGCCCATATCGCCTATCACCTTCAGTTCAAAATCGAGGCGTTCGGTCACTTCGCTTGTCAGCTCTCCGTACTTCTTTCTTGCCCCCTCATAAGTCAGGTGGCGCAGGTAGTCGAGCTGCGTCTCAAAGCCCGCGGGCAGCACAAAGTTGGGCAGCAGCACATCCCGTTTCAGCTTGGGTGTTTCTATCTTGTCCACTATCTCAATAGTGTTGTCCAGGGCTTCGGGTATGTCGCTGTAGGCCTCCAGCATTTCGGCTTTGGTCTTGAAATAGAACTGGTCGTTCTCAAATCCGAAGCGGAAGCCCTTGCCATCGCCCTTGGGGGTGGCCTTGAAGTCGCCCGTGTTCACGCATAGCAATATGTCGTGCGCCTCATAGTCCTTGCGCTCCACGTAGTGCGAGTCGTTGGTAGCTATGATTTTCACCCCGTGCTTTTTGGCCAATCCCAGCAAAAACTGGTTGGCCCCTTCTTGGTCAATGCCCTTGATGCCGTGGCGCTGTATCTCCACATAATAGTCTTCTCCGAATATTTCCAAAAACTCCAGGAACACCTTTTCCGCCGCCTCGGGGCCTTCGTCCAGAAAGGTACGTGGCACCATGGCCGCTACGCAGCAGGTGGTGGCTATCAGGCCCTCGCTGTACTGGCGTATCAGGCCCATGTCAATACGTGGAAAGGTACCGTACAAGCCTTCGATAAAGCCCAGCGAGCAAAGCTTTGAAAGGTTTTTATAACCTGTTGGGTTCTTTGCCAGCAGCAACTGGTGGTAGCGCTTGTCCTTTATCTGGTTGTTGAAGGTTTTCTGGAAACGGTCTTCCACCACATAAAACTCGCAACCGATGATGGGCTTTAGGCCAATCTTCATGGCCGATGCGTAGAACTTGAAGGCCCCGAACATGTTGCCGTGGTCGGTAATGGCCACCGCCTTCTGCTCGTCGTTCTTGGCCTTGTACAGCATCTTATCGATGTCGGCGGCCCCGTCCAAGAGGGAAAACTGGGTATGGCAGTGCAGGTGGCAAAAGTCGGGCATAATGGTAGATTTTCAGACACAGGACACAAGACACAAGACTTTTGCCCCATAATGGATACTATAAAGTTACGGAAAAGCCAGGGAGGGGGGAAGGGATTTTATCGACAGGGGGTTGATTGGCTTTGCATTGTGGCCAATGCGTAAAACGGAATGGGACTTGGTTTTTCTTCTCGAACCTGACGAAGCAGTTGACAATCTTAGGCCATGGCCCGGCCAAAACCTACTGTCTCCCGGTACAATTGTGGGGACACCTCGGCATTGCTTTTAAAGAAGCGGCTAAAATAGTATTCATCCTCATATCCTAAGTCGTAGGCTATTTCCTTCACTGTTTTATGGGTAAGGTACAGTTCCCTTTTGGCTTCTATCACTATGCGTTCCGCAATCAACTCGGTCAGTGTTTTGTGCAGATGGGTCTTGGTGATTTTTGCCAGTGCTTTTGCAGAAATATTCAAGGTACTTGCATAATCGCTGGCGGAGTGCTTGGTTTTAAAATCACGCTCAATGGCCTCTTTTAGGCTTTGCAGTATAAATGGCTCTTTTAAATCTTTTACAGCTTCCATGGCCTGCGCTTGTTGTTGCGTTTTTAACCGCGAGGCCGTTATGAGAAATATTTTCAAGTAGGAAACCAATAGCTCATATTGGGCCAGGGCAGGATTTTGCATTTCCGTACGCATGTTTTCTATCAGCATGTGTAGGGTATCCGCCGCTTCCGGGCCTATTGATATGAAAGGCGGCTGGTAGATATTGTTGAACAGTACCCCGTTGCAGGCCACTTCACCCTGATGCTTGTGAATGCAGAAAAAGTCGGGGTGGAAATTGATTACCACGCCTTTTATATCATTGCCCATGAACATAAAGGGCTGGTAGGGCGTAAAAGCGAAGAGGCTATTTGCACTAAAATTATATTCCGCAAAGTCAGCTTTTGCCCGCCCGCTTCCTTCTTTTATCCAAATCAATGAATAATAATTGAGGCGTTGTATATGGTCAAAAGTATTGCCATCATCAAATGAAAATATCTTGAAAGCCAGGTTTCCGTTTTGCGGGTTTATCAGGGTATGGGCCGTTTGCTCTGTCATATTGCGGTTGTATTACTTAAATTTCCGTTCGCTTTCATTTATGGCCAAATCATTGATGCTGGCAAAGCGTTTCTGCATCAAGCCGTTGCCATCAAATTCCCACAATTCGTTTCCATAGCTTCTGTACCATTGTCCGCTATGGTCGTGCCATTCATATTCAAACCTTACGGCCATTCGGTTTTCCCTAAAACCCCATAGCTCCTTTTTAAGTTTATAGTCCAGTTCCTTTTCCCATTTCTTTTTCAGAAACTGCTTTACTTGCTCCCGGCCATTGATAAAATCTGTGCGGTTTCTCCATTCTGTATCCATGGTGTAGGCCATACAAACCAGTTCAGGGTTGCGGGTGTTCCAGGCATCTTCGGCAGCCTGCACTTTCTGTAGGGCAGTTTCCAAAGTAAAAGGTGGCAGCGGGTATCGTTTGTTTTCCATTTGGGTTGAATTTATATAAACATTGGCTGCCTGTGGTTGGAAAGGCAGCCAATGTTCAAAAGGTTTAGATGGCTTGAGCCACCGGGAAATCAATGTCAACTTTGGTGATGGCATGCAAATAGTTCATGGCTGTTTTTTCAGCAATCAGCATTACCAATTCCACTACTTGGCCTTTGCTATAGCCGGCGTTGATAAACGCTTCCACCGATTTTTCCGCGTTGAAGCCTTTATGCTCGGTAATGTCTTTTGCAAGGTTCACCAGCGCATTTAGTTTGTTGTCAAATGGGGCAGTGCCTTTCCTGATTTCGATGGTCTGCTCTTCGGTCAAACCGTTCATTTTGCCCAGGTAGGTATGTGCCGACTGGCAGTAACGGCATTCGTTTACTTGGCTCACCACCAAATTTACCACCTGCTTCTCTTTGTTGGAGAAGGTGGTTTTGGCATTTTGGAAAGCCAGGTAATTGGCCAATGCGTGGTCGGAATGTGCCATTACGGCGTACAGGTTGGGCACCATGCCCAGGCCTTTTTTAAGGTTGTCAAAAATTTCTTGGTTGTTTGCAGCAACTTCTTCCCTGCTGGGTACTTGTAAGTTTGTCATCTTTTTTGTTTTTAAAGTGATGTCGTTATTGACGATGTAAAGATGGCTCGCTGGCAGCCCCCAAAAAATGGACAATCAGCGCGAGGTGATGGACGATTTTCCCCGCACCAAGTTCACTCCATATAAACTTATTGGATGATTAACCTTTAAGCTATTGCAATTAGGATAGGACAAAATCCTACCCTTCCGCCTTCATTTCTTCGGCGTAGTGGCGGTAGAAGGCGGCGATGGTTTCGATGCCTTTGTAGAAATTGAAGAGCCCAAAGTGTTCGTTGGGGCTGTGTATGGCAGTGCAGGTGGCAAAAGTCGGGCATAATGGTAGATTTTCAGACACAGGACACAAGACACAAGACTTTTGCCCCATAATGGATACTATAAAGTTACGGAAAAGCCCGGGAGGGGGGAAGGGATTTTATCGACAGGGGGTGGCTATAACTAAAACTAATTAGCAAAGACAATTAAGTAAGTCATCTCTGTTATTATTGCCAAAAACTAACTCAGCATCGAATCTAGGTAGACAACTTATTTAGTACTAAATCCCAAAAAAGGAAGGTTGAGCCCAACAATGGCATAAGGTTTTCCAGCAATAAGGTTATAACCGAAGCCACCAGTTAACAGATTCCGCCATTGTTCATGTACATTAAATCCAGCGAAAACTAGCCCAATGCCAATTTCCATAGCATTTTCCTGATTGAAATTAAGTGTAGCTACATTGATACCCATTCCAAAATCAACGAATTTACGGTAGGCATAACGCGCTTTGCAGGTTGGGAATTTGTATAATACACTGATAGAAGGAGCCGCAACAAAGTTTGTAAATTTTCCTTCTTCAATATGGTTGACGAAACTCAATGCTGCTTGTACATCCACATACCCACCTGTTTTCATCAAATTGAAAGTGGCAACCTCAATGCTGGAAATGGAGTTGGCCTTTACTGCTCGCATTTCAAGTGTAGCATAATCGCCGTGTTCCCTAAAACCAGCTTTCTCAAAATTTAACTCCGTATGCTCAGGTAATGATTGAAGGGTATGATTCAATACCTCATTTGAGAAATTAGCAACACCTCCACTGGCACGTACAATTCCCGTTTGAAGCAAAAAACCTTTTAGCGGCGTCAACACTTCATTTTCAAACACTTCCACTGACCAATCTTTTATTACCTGCAAGTCATTCTTAACTATAGATGGTAATGTTGGCAATACATTCTTAATAAAAGTTTGAATTCTAACAGCCGAATTAATCATCCCTTTCACCCTTTCTGTCAAATTAGTTATATCAGATACTAAACCTGTCAAAACTGCCTGGGGAGTCCCAGATGGATTCTTGTAACGCCTAACTATTTCTTGAATTTCATCTTTCAACGTACCAATTTCTCGAATCATAAAGGACACATCAGCTACGAATTGCTTAGTTTCCGCACTTCCAACTAAAGTAACACTTTGCAAAGGAAGTTTTTCTAGTTCATCCAATCGAACAGCAAGTATGCTATCCATACGAGACTTAATTATCGTCAAAATTTTTTCCTTGGCTTCATTAAAAACGCTGCCAAGGCCTTCCTCATTGATTTTAGTTGCCGTTTGAGAAATATCAGATAGTTTATCGAGTTCAGTTTGCAGCAAGGCCAAGTCAAATGCATACGGGTCATAAAAAGCTGGATTCTTGACAGTGTTGTAATACGGCAACGATAAATCGACGGCACCTTTGCTATTATATAAGGTAGCTGTCATTTGAATGTTTACACCTTCTGTTGCCAATGCAAACTCCAAATCCTTCTTCAAATCATTCACATATTTAGCTGTTTCATCGAATAGAATGATGTAATAACTTAATGCGTCAGTGGCATCACTAGCCTCAAAAGCATCATTGATGATCTTATACAATGCATTTCCTGGATAGGTGATTTCTTTTAATAGCTGACCAGTAGGACTCGCCAGTTTTTTTAAAATATTAGTATATTCAAGCGCCTTTTCGTCAGATGTTTTACTACTTGTATAAAGTTCAGCAATTTCCTCTTGCGCTTTTTTAATATTTTCGTTAGCACCTTCAACGATTTTCGTCAGTCGTTCAATATCATGAATCAGCGTATCCGTGTGCGGTGAGCCATGCTTGTGAATGGCCGATACCACCACATCTCTATTGACAGTAATATCTATACGACTACTCATGTCTATATTGAAATTACCGTTTGCCGTTAATGGTTTTGAGTTTTCTTGCTTTCTTCGGGTTTCTTTAAAAGTAAGTGCATTTTGACCGAACAAGAAATTAGATACAAACAGCAGGATGGCACAATTGATTAATTTCATAACTAGTTGTTAAATAAATTTATAAAACCGTGACGCAAGCATTGTAGGCTTGGAAAATTCTCAACTTATCGGTAGCATTCCATTCACCAATATTGATTACATGCACTAATGAATTTCCTACCATTGATACCGAAAAGGCCGCAACAGAACCAATTTGACTGCTTATTCGGCTAAAATCCCGGATGTTTGCTTCTAAGTATTGGATGATTGAAGCATCTGGATTAGGAATCCAAGCTGTGTATTCATTGGGTGTACTGGCAAACATTTTAGAAGCTTTATCAAAAATAGTTTGCTGGGTACTACCATCTCCTACAATGAACAACAGAATGTACATTCTATCGTTTAAAAGGTCGTTAAGTTGATTTAATGCATCTGCATTTGCTGGGATAATTGAATTGTTTGCCATGTGGTGTTTTTTGAGTTTACTTCAATAATTATTGTTTCCTAAAAACAGTTAAGTCTTTACTTGGGGCATTAATATCTGCAAGGTTAATTTGGAACTCGGTTGGATACTTTGTCACCATCTCATTTATGACATCCTCGGTAAAGTACTCAGAGGCCTTTTGTATGTCGGTATAGTCCTTTTTATAGCCCTTTTCTAAAACTGCGTCGTTGGTTAAGTAGGCGTAAAGCAACTTAACCTTATCCGGATTATAGCTACGTCTCACAATACCCAACTGTCCTTGCTGATTCAAGTTCATGGAATATCGTTGGGAAGAATCTGCAATTAGCTTATAAATAACCGAATTAGTAAAAAGATTGTTTTGGCTATAGAGTTCAAGAAAGGGTTTTACATTCCCTGCTACGAGCACTTTATCATTTGTTAAATAGGCATCCAAGATTTTAACGCTTCTTCTCATAATATAATCCTTAGTAACAGAGTCAGCAATGATTACCGTAAGCGCCCCATTACTTGCTCCTTTGTTGCCTTTGCTTTTATCGGCTATGTTTCCTGAAGCACTATAGGCCAATGAAAATTCTTTAGGGAATGATTTTACAATACTTTTAACAGCATTTGCATCAAGCTTTGGATTAGATTGCTCAATTTCAGTAACCAGCATAGCATAATAACCATTATGCACCATGTGGTTCTTCAGCTCCCATCCTAAGTTTCTAACGTTATCTTTTTCTCGCTGACCCCATAATGCTATGATTACACTCACCGTAAAGAATAGGATAAACATTAATGGCAGATGTTTTATATTTAGAGGCTTATCCTCTTCGCTTTTGGGCAAAAGCCGTATAATTAAAGCAATAAACACTGGCAGTGCCAGTGAAAGCCAAAACCAAACTGAGTACCAATCCAGAGTTTGGATGCTCTGAACTATGCTGACAACCTCTTTTAAGCTATATTCCATTGTTAAAAAACTGTTGCATGTTTTAACGAATGTAGTAAATATCAAAACAAATTCTGCATAATATGAAATGTTAACATTTAGTTAACTTTCATAAGTAAGAAAGAGTGCTTTTTGATGGATATGATCCAACTATCCACAATCTCACTATAGTAGCTGTTTATAGATACTCCTTTTACAATGATTATTATGAAACTAATGGGTGCCAACTTTTATATGCCCCATACCGGGAACCCAGGTTTAAAAAAATTTCAGGCAAGGCTTGCAAAAAAGCTATTGATTGTCGTTAATTGATAGTATGGAGCAGTAAGATGGAATGACTAAGAAAAAGCAAAAAATGCAGTTGTTTTTACGCAGAATATTGATAAACAGTCAATTAGTGGGATTTGAACTACCTGCGAACACCCTTTGAAATACCCTTGAACTACCATTGAACTACCATTGAAGTACCCGCGAAATACCTTTGAAGTACCTTCGAAATGATGGAAACAGGAAATTAGAACACTGAAAACTGAAGGTTGGGGGTTGTCCCCCAAAATTCCCTTATCTTTGCACCATTGCCCCTTGGGGGCTGGTTTATGTCGAAAGAATTGTTGCCCACATTTTCCAATGCTGCCAGGGCCTTTACCCTTTACACACTTTTCAGCTTGCACAGCCAGTGGGCTTACGCCCAGCTTGACCCCGTACTACAGTCGGTTTGTTCTACCCATGCCGTAAAAAGCCTCACGGCGTACCAAAGAAACTTTTACCAAGGAAAGGCTGATAGTGCTGAGTTTAAGGCGGCTTACTATGAATTCAATAAGGCGGGTCAATTGACCATGGAGCGTACCTTTAGTGCCCAGCCGCAATTGATAAAGCAGTACAAGGCTAGCTACAACAGTTATGGCCAATTGGTAAAGGAAGTCTGGAAGGAGCGTTATACCGATTCGGTGGTTTATCGCTACAACGATTTGGGGCTATGTTCAGAGGAGCGTTGGTACTGGGGCCTGGACAAGACTAAGGACAGAAAAATGCACCAATACGATTCCACTGGCAAACTGCAATGTACTATCAGTGCCTATACCTATGGCAGTGTAACGGATAGCATATTTTATGACAATGATACCCTGGTGCTGATGCGCAGCTACGACGAAAGTGACGAGAGTGGTTTCCAGCTTTTGAACACTATATATATATACGATGCCAAAGGCAGGCAAGTGGTAGAAGAAAAGACCGATAATAAGGGTAAGTTATTGCAGCGTATAAAGAAAGAGTATTATGATAGTGGTTTGCTAAAGAGCATTACTACCAGTTACTACAGTGGCAACCAAGATCAAGTTGCAATTTATGGCCAGCAGACGGAAATTTTTCGGTACGAAAAAAGTAAGATGAGCGAGCGAACAGTGAGTTCTACCAACAACGGTGAAAAGCTGATACATTATGAGGTATTGTATGATTATGACGATGATGGGATGATGACCCATATGGAGACCAATAACTTTTTGACCAAAGAAAAGAGTATCTTCCGATATATTTATACCTACCAACCACAGTAGCAATGGATAAATCGAGTATTATAGGAGAATTGCAAACAGCGCACCGCGAATTTGTAGATTATGTCAATGGCATGTCGGAAATGGACTTTACCGCAGCCCCTGAAAACAAATGGACCGCGGGCCAGCAATTGGAACACATTTACCTTAGCGTAAAACCGGTGGCCATGGCGCTAAGCTTACCAAAGTTGGCACCAAGGTTATTGTTTGGAAAGGCCAATCGTACCTCGCGCAGCTATGATGAGGTAGTGGCAAAATACCAGGCCAAGTTAAATGCAGGCGGCAAGGCGCCCTCGAGTTTTGTGCCCAAGCCAGTTGGACTAGAAAGAAAATCTGCCATCGCCCAACAAGTGGATGCCCAAGTGGCAAAGTTGATTAAGGGAATTAACAGCTATAGTGAAAAGCAACTGGACCAACTGCTGTTGCCGCACCCATTGCTGGGCAAAATGACCATCAGGGAAATGCTCATGTTCACCCTTTACCATGTACGGCACCACCACGAATCGCTAAAGACGGCAACTTTAAGCTAAGTACAAACGTTGCCTAGTAAGCCATATATTTGTTGCAATGAATCCCCAAGCTGAACATTTATTGAAAGACCACCAACTAAGGCTTACTGATGCTAGGGTAGCGGTACTGGAAACTTTTTTTTCTGCCGCGGGTGCTTTATCGCATGCCGATTTGGAAAAAGAGTTGGATGCGCATTTCGATAGGGTTACCATTTACCGTACGCTTAGCACTTTTATGGAAAAAGGGCTATTGCATAAGGTGCCCGTTGATGATGGTGGTACACGATATGCGTTGTGCCATGACCATTGTACGGTACATACCCACTTGGACGACCATATCCATTTCAAATGCTCGCAGTGCGGCACCACCAGTTGCCTTGAAGAGCTGCAAGCTCCTAAAATCAACCTGCCGACGGGCTACAAGGCAGATGAATACAATTTTCTGGTAGTGGGGGTGTGTAAGGCTTGTAATGGCCGAAGCTAAACTGCCTATAAGGTATTTGAAATATAACTAGGGAATCAGTAGTTAGTTGTTAACCCAAAAACAATAATATATGAACACGATAAAGGAAGACCTGCATTCGTTGATTGATGAAATAGAGGATATGGATATCTTGGGCCATGTTTATGAACTGCTCAAAGCAACAAGGCATGATTCGAAGTTAGATTTTTGGGATAAGCTGACCAATGACGAAAAAAAACGCATTGAGGAATCTATCGAATTGAGTAAGAATCCGCAAAATTGGGTACCTCATGATCAAGTGATGGAGAAAGCTAGCCAATGGGGGAAATCAAAATAGTTTGGTCTTCTTTGGCAGAAGAAAGCTTTGAAAGGGTTTTTAATTATCTTTTGGAGCAATGGTCGTATGCGGTGGCAGATAATTTTAGGAGTTTGCTTAATGATAGGATAAAGTTATTGGTACGGAATCCAGAAATTGGAGAGAGTTCTGTTAAAAAGCAAGGCCTTAAGAAGCTATTAATAACCAAACACAATATGCTGTTTTACATCAGAATAGGAAATGATGTAATTTTCATTGTTGATATTATAGATACACGAAGCAGCAGGTACACTAATTTCCAGTAGGCAACCTTGGATACAAGTTGTTTTGATTAAATTCACATCCATGCCAAAGAAAGTTATCATCATAGGCGCATCATCTGGCATTGGTAGTGAGCTGGCCAAGGTTTTTTCAGAAAAAGGCTTTGAGGTTGGAATCACCGCGAGGCGTTTGGATTACCTGCAGCAGTTAGCAAAGCAATTGCCCGGTAAATGTTATGTAGCACAAATGGACGTAGCTGCCTATGAGGATGCGAGGCATGTTTTGCAAGAGCTGATTGCTGAAATGGGTGGTGTGGACATTGTTGTATTGAATGCCGCTATTGGTG
Organism: Chitinophagales bacterium; assembly: GCA_033762815.1. Lineage (GTDB taxonomy): Bacteria > Bacteroidota > Bacteroidia > Chitinophagales > CAIOSU01 > JANRLF01. The sequence continues at coordinate 13,879 of JANRLF010000002.1, forward strand.
AATCAAAACCAACTTGGCAGAAGGAAATGGAAACCGTCCATATCAATGCCGCTGGCTTTACGGCTTTGGCCAATTTTGCTTATCAATATTTTGCTGAAAAGGGAGGGGGCCATATTGTGGGTGTTTCTTCCATAGCCGCATTAAGAGGTTCGCGCATGGCGACAGTTTACAGTGCTACCAAAGCTTACATTAGCAGCTACATGCAAGGCTTACGCTACCATGCGGCAAGTAAAAAGAATGGTATCACCATTACCGACATTAGACCAGGTTTTGTGGCTACCCCCATGACGGAGAAGAATAAGGGCATGTTTTGGGTAGCCACCTCACGAAAAGCGGCGGAGCAAATTGTTAGTGCCATTCAACAAAAACGCAAAGTAGCTTATATCACCAAACGTTGGGCAGTTATAGCCTTGTTGTACAAATTGCTTCCAGATTGGGTTTTCCGAAGAGTTTAAGGGGAGCCAAAAGTCAGCGAATTGTCATTTTGTTTAAAAAATGCCTTTTATTATCAAACAATTTAGATATTGTCTTGTTACTTTCGCATTATTCATATTCATCAACCTGATTTAAACCAAAAAAACTAAATCACTATGCAACGTATTTTGACCTTTTTTGCTGCCCTGGTAATTACAGGCGGCAGCTTGTTCGCACAGACTGCCAATGTGCAGATTGTGCACAATTCTCCCGATCCTTTGTTGGATTCCATTGACGTGTACGTCAACAGTACTTTAAGTGCTAACCTGACTAATTTCAACTTCAGGGAAATCACTCCCTTTTTACAAGTACCTGCAGGTGTGGCAGTATCAATTGTAATTACCAATACTGGCACTCAGGATACATTGGCCGTTATCAGTTACCCAGCTCCAGGCCTTACTAGCGGTGCGAATTATATATTCCACGCTATTGGTGTAGCTAATCCAGCAAACTTTGACCCTAATCCAGATGGTCTTTCTACCTCATTTTCTTTGGTGGCTGTAGGCGGGGCTACTACCACTGGTGCAGGTGCTGGTACTGCTACATTCCTAGTAGCACATGGCGTTACTGATGCTCCATTTATCGATGTGCGCGTTAAAGGTCCTGGCGTGAACACTTGGGCTATCGATAATTTGAAATATGGTGATTTCACTTCAGGTTACTTAACTGTTCCTGCCAGCGAGTACATCATTGAGGCATGGGATTCAGGCCGTACTACATTGCTGAAATCTTTCTATGCTAACTTGTCAAGTGCTGCAATCGTACCTGGCGGTGCCGTAGCTACCGTATTCGCTTCAGGTTTCGTTGATCCATCTCAAGGTCCTGAGTTCAATTTGCATGCAGGTATTGTTGGCCTTTCACCTACCACTGGTCCATCTATCCCATTCCGTATCATCAAAACTTCTACCGCTCAATTCATTCACAATGCTGCCGACCCTGCAGTGGACACCGTGGATATTTACTTGGTTTACGGACCTGACTCAAGCTTGATCGCAAAAAATGAAGACGTTGTCTTCCGTACAGCTTCTACTGTTGGCCCTATCCCTTCAAACGTACCTTTAAAAGTATTCTTTGCTCCTAAAAACAGCACTTCTATTGCCGATGGCATCGCTACAATTCCAATTAATCCATTAATAACCGACGGTGATTATGTGTTTGTTGCAAATGGTGTTGTAAATACTGCAAATTTTGTGGCCAATCCTGATGGACAATCAATTGCCTTTGGTGTTTTGCGCCGCGATACTTTGACGAAAGCGGGTATTTCCAGCAACGTAGATGTATTGGCTTTCCATGGTTCAACTGATGCACCAACCGTTGATATCGAATCAGGTGGGGTTACTTTGGTTGACGATGCTTCTTATGGTGCTTTCGCTGGTTACTTGAATGTGCCTGCTGCATCATACACTTTGGATGTTACCGACGAAACTGGTGCTACAACAATTGCTAGTTACACCGCTGACTTGAGCGCTATAGGTGGCCAAAGAGTTGTTGTTTTTGCTTCTGGTTTCCTTGCTGATACTTTGGATCAAGATGCTAACTTCGGTTTGTGGGCTACTTTGGAAGATGGTACTACCTTCGAATTGCCTATCGTAAGTAGCGTAGATGAGTTGGCTGTTATCAATGGTGCAACCTTGTATCCTAATCCTGCAAGCAGCAATATAAGAATGAATTTCTCCTTGGTGAAAGCATCTAATGTTCAATATCGTGTATTGAACACTTTAGGTCAAGCAGTTATCAATGGAAACCTTGGTCAATTGAATGCCGGTGAAAACCGTCTATCAATTGATGTTGATAATTTAAATACCGGTATGTATCTGTTGAACCTTGTAATTGACGGTACTAATGTTAGCCGTACTTTCTTGGTTGACTAATCGATAAATTTGATAATTATGAGGCCGCACTTTAGTGCGGCCTTTTTTTTTGCCCAATAATGAATACTGCACTCTTTCTAAACCATGAATAAGTGTGCAAATTCGGCTTAAGTTTATACTTTTGATAAAGCGCCGATTAGGGGCTATGTTTTAACAATATGAATGCATGACTGAGCACTTTAGATTACTGGAGGAGAAACGCGAGCAAGCTAAGATAGGAGGGGGACTTGATAGGATTGATAGCCAACATGCTAAAGGAAAGTTAACGGCAAGGGAACGCATCCATTTTTTAGTAGATGAGGGCTCTTTCGAAGAGATTGGCATGTTCGTTACCCACCGAAGTACCGATTTCGGTATGGAAAAGCAACAAGTGTTGGGCGATGGGGTAGTTACTGGATATGGTACGGTCAATGGGCGCCTGGTGTATGTCTTTTCACAAGATTTTACGGTTTTCGGTGGTTCCTTATCAGAGACACATGCCGAAAAGATTTGTAAGATTATGGATCTGGCCATGAAGAACGGAGCTCCCGTTATCGGGCTAAATGATAGTGGAGGGGCACGCATACAAGAAGGGGTAGTGTCTTTAGGCGGCTATGCCGATATTTTTTACCGAAATGTGAGGGCTTCAGGGGTGGTGCCCCAAATTTCCGCCATTATGGGCCCCTGTGCTGGCGGAGCTGTTTATTCCCCTGCCATGACCGATTTTATATTGATGGTAGAGCAAACTTCCTATATGTTCGTTACTGGGCCTAATGTGGTGAAAACCGTGACCCATGAAGAAGTAACCGCCGAAGAACTGGGAGGAGCTAATACCCATGCGGTAAAATCAGGAGTAACACATTTTGCCTGTGCCAATGAGTTGGACTGTATCAACCACATTAAGCAACTGCTAAGTTATCTACCTCAGAATTGTGAAGAAGATACCCCCCTTCAATCCTATGAGGGCGACAATGAGATAAGGCCAGCTTTAAATGGCATTATACCTGCTAATGCACAGCAGCCTTATGACATGCGCGAAGTGATAGAGGGAATAGTAGATGCCCAATCTTTTCTAGAAGTTCATAAACAATATGCAGAGAACATTATTGTTGGATTTGCCCGTATAGGGGGCAGGAGTATAGGCATAGTGGCCAACCAGCCAGCATATTTGGCTGGGGTTTTAGATATCGAATCATCGAAAAAAGCAGCCCGTTTTGTGCGTTGTTGCGATTCTTTCAATGTGCCCCTGCTCGTTCTTGTAGATGTGCCCGGATTTCTACCTGGCACCGACCAAGAATGGCATGGAATCATTACTAATGGAGCCAAACTGCTGTATGCCTTTTCAGAAGCTACGGTACCCCGCATAAGCGTTATTACTAGAAAAGCCTATGGAGGTGCCTATGATGTGATGAACAGCAAACATATAGGTGCCGATATGAATTTTGCCTGGCCATCGGCGGAAATAGCCGTAATGGGGGCCAAGGGCGCCGCTGAAATCATTTTTAAAGGGGAAATCAGTAAAGCAACCGACCCACAAGCCAAACTACAGGAAAAGGTGGACGAATATGCCCAGAAGTTTGCCCATCCTTATAGGGCCGCTGCAAGGGGGTTTATTGATGAGGTAATAATGCCCGAAGAAACTAGGGTAAAGTTGATTAAAGGGTTCAAAATGTTGGAAAACAAAGTAGATGTATTACCCAGAAAGAAACATGGCAATATCCCCTTGTAAAACAAAATTCGATGCCAATTTGCTTGGATTGGCACTTATAACTATTTTCAAAAAAGTACCACTAACAATAATTGGTTGAAGAATGGCAAAGTCAAAAACTAACGATAAAAAGAATACTGCTAATAAGTTGGACATTATTAATCCAGCTGCTGAGGATTTCTTGAGAAGGTATATTAATAATGCTTCCCCAACCGGATTTGAAACCCCTGGCCAGAAACTGTGGCTGGACTATATCAAACCTTATATTGACACTTATTTTGTAGATAATTATGGCACCGTAGTGGGAATTATAAATCCTGATGCTGAGTATAAAGTAGTCATAGAAGCACATGCCGATGAAATATCATGGTTTGTATCCTATATTACCGATGATGGGTTTATATATGTAAAGCGCAATGGAGGGTCTGACCACCAGATAGCACCAAGCAAAAGGGTAAACATCCATACCAAGAATGGCTTCGTGAAGGCCGTTTTCGGCTGGCCTGCCATCCACACCAGAAGCAACGATAAGGAAGAACCACCTACCTTAAAGAACATATTTCTAGATGCGGGCTGCCGTAGTAAGAAAGAAGTGTTGGATTTGGGCATACATGTAGGCAGTGTCATCACTTATGAGGATGAGTTTATGGTGTTGAACAATAAATATTATACTGGTAGGGCTTTGGACAATAGGGTAGGAGGTTTTATGATAGCCCAAGTAGCACGCCTGCTGAAAGAAAATAAGATTAAGCTTCCGTACGGACTGTACATTGTTAATTCCGTACAAGAGGAAGTCGGCCTGCGCGGAGCGGAAATGGTGGTGGCCAACATTAAGCCCAATGTAGCTTTAATAACCGACGTGTGCCATGATACCACCACGCCTATGATTAACAAAGTAGTGGAAGGTGACTTTGCTTGTGGCAAGGGGCCCGTGCTTACATATGCTCCAGCAGTGCATAACATTTTGCTTGATTTGCTGCTGCAAGTGGCTGAAGAAAATGGAATAGCCATACAGAAGGATGCCGCTTCAAGGGCAACCGGTACCGATACCGATGCGTTTGCTTACGCTAACGGTGGCATACCTTCCGCTTTGGTGTCATTAGCCTTGCGTTATATGCATACTACTGTCGAGTCAGTTGATATTGATGATGTGAAAGGGGTAATATCCGTACTGTACTATACCCTACAGCATTTGCATCCAAAATTTAACTTCAAGTATTTGGATTAAGCTAAATTTTTTGTAAATTAGGTAACAACTTTCTTCCCTTTGCAAGAATATGATCTTATGGTGTTTTTCTCATTTCCAAGATTAAGCCATATTTAACCGAAACTTATATTCCGGTAATCAACAATTGTTGCTTGTTTCCTTGTTCAACAAGGTTTCCCTTACTTACCCTGCTATCCACAATCCATTAATAATTAGTTGATTATTGATGGGCCGTATTGGCTATTTCTGAAGACATTTTTTTTAACTTTTGTTGACAAAGTGCATTTTTAGTTTTAACTTGAACTTCTGAAAGATTAAACTGAAATTAAAATTTTTATCCTAAAGGCAATTTTTTATAGAAAACCTCAGCTATTGCTGGGAAATGAGTTTATTATTTAATGTAAAGGTAAACCACCCTGTATGAAGCATTTTAACTTTTTAGCGGATAATTTTTCTAAAAAGTGGTCTTTAGGTGCCGCTTTTTTTTCCTTATTGATTATTCTATTTTCGGTTAATACCGTTCATGCACAATGTGGGTGGTCAGGTGCAGGTACTTGGTACTTTTATGCTAACCCGGGAGTTATACCACAAGGCTCTTTTTCACAAATACAATACGTAGGTAGTGGAACTTATAATTATTTCTATACCTATCAGGGTAGTAACTACACAGTAAGTACCTGCGGTAGTAGTTTCGATACCCAGATATCTATCTATGATTGTAATCCTTGTTGGTCGTCTAGAGCCTATGTTGATGATAACGGCCCTGATTGTGGTGGTCTGCAAGCTTCTGTGAATTTCACGGCTGGTGTTACAGGCGACCATATTGCTATTGTCAATCGTTATAATTGTGCGCAACATGATTTTACTGGTGTTTCTGCCGTGCTAAAAATTAGGGAAAATGCCCCTCCTGCACCTAATACCCCTAATGGAGCCGGGACTTATTGCGGCGGTCCAATCAATTTAACATTCAATGGCAGTCCTCCTGCTGGTTTAACTTGGTACTGGCAGCTAAATGACCCTAACGGAACCAGTACAGCCAATGGAAGCAGCACCCAAAGCGTTTCCAGCAGCGGTACCTGGTATTTGCGCGCTAGGAGCCAAACTGGGTATTGGGGTCCTGCCAGTGGCGGAGCCGCTGTCACTATTCAAACACCGGTAGGTGACCCTAACACATATCCTTCCAATATCTGGAATGCTTACTGCTGGAATGGAAACAATTTTAACACTTACTATGGCTATTATACTGAAAGTGCCACCAGCTTTAACTCTGCCAATAAGTGGGGTACAGGCGGTACTCCTTCAAGTTCCACAGGGTATCAGGGCTGCACAGTACCTGCTGACCAACACTCGGTATCATATAGGCGTACTGGCTTCCCTTGTGGCGTGTATCAATTGAATATCCCTACCCATGATGATGATGTTTTTGTCTATGTCGATCAGGATGGTAATGGTACTTGGGAGCTGAACGGATGGAACCACGTAGGTTGTTGCGATGCACATAATAATATTTGGACAGGTTGGCTAAGCAGCAGTTCTAGAATTGCCTACCAGTGGAAAGAAGGTGGCGGCGGATCTCAGGGAGCGCTCGATTTAGTATTGGTTACTCCTACATTAAGTGGTGGTGCTATTAGTATTGGCACTACTACCGTATGTGCAGGTAGCTCTCCAGGGGCATTTACCAATACTACTAGCGCGTCTGGTGGTACTTCTACCTTATCTTATCAATGGGAGCAAGCGGTAGGTTGTGGTAGTTATACTGCTATTTCAGGTGCTACAGCAGCTACTTACACCCCTGGCGGCATTAGCTCACAAACCTGTTTTAGAAGAAGGGTTACTGATATCTGCGGCACTGTAGCTTATTCCAATGTGATTACCATCAATACCAATTCCGCTTCTGCTGGAGGAACGGCTACATCATCTATTAGCGGTACTGCCTCGCATACACATTGTACACAAACTTTTGGCGCGACACAATTAAGCGGGCAAAACGGTACTATCAACAGGTGGCAATATTCTTTTAGCGGACCGAGTAGTGGCTATACTGATTGGGGTCAAGGGGGACAAAACCCGACTTCTGGAGTATGCTGCAATCAAGGTAGTAATATATGGATAAGGGCTATTGTGCAAAATGGGGTTTGTCCTGAAGTAGCATCTTCAGCAGTTCAATATACCCAAGCCGCCGATCCATCTGCTACCATTACCACTGCAAGCCAAACGGTATGTAGTGGTGCTAATCTTACTCTGAATGCTACATTAGCTGGTGGTACGGGCACTTGCGGTGCTACATGGCAGCAAAATTTTAATGGCGGAGGCTGGGTTACATTTGGAGGCACATCAGGTGCCCAAGCAACAGGCGCATTAGCAACCGGCACCTATCAGTACCGTGTATTATATGGTTGTTCCGGTACAGGTTCCAATTGTCCGCAGGCTACTTCGAATACCATTACGGTAACGGTTGTTGCTGACCCGGCAGTTACCATTTCTACTGCCAACCAAACAATATGCAATGGTGGATCGGTTACTTTGAACGCCGTGGGTAGTAATGGTACAGGTACTATGACCTATCAATGGCAAAGCAGCCCTAATGGTACTTCGTCATGGACTAACGTGGGTACTAACAGCAACTCATATGCAACAGGTGCCCTCAGCGCAACCACTTACTATAGAGTAACTTATACCGGTACTGGTACTGATTGTAATACAGCTACTTCCAATGTAGTTCAAATTACTGTTAATAATGACCCCACGGCCACTATTACGAATGCAAGCCAAAACATCTGTTTGAATGATTCGCGTAGCCTAACCGTAAACGTTAGTAATGGTATTGGCGCATTCTCCTATCAATGGCAATCATGGAACGGCAGTTCATGGGTGAATGTAGGTGCTAACCAAAATACTTATGCTACCGGCCCAATGACGGCCGCTAACAACCAATTCAGGGTATTGGTTACCGACCCTGGCAATGGTTGTGATGACCCTACATCCAACACCGTGACCTATACTTTGCCGACGCCAATGACCCTTACGCCTTCTTCTACTTCTTCAACTTGTGGAAACTCCAATGGTCAGGCCTGCGTCACTGTATCCAATGGTACATCTCCATATGCTTATGCTTGGGCTGGGGGCGGCACAGCCAACTGTAAGTCATCTGTTCCAGCAGCAGCTTATGCGGTTACTGTTACTGATGCTGGTGGTTGTACAGCTACTACCACAGTAAATGTTACCGACTTGGGTAGCCCTACAGCATCTATCGGCAGCAAAGTAGATGTTACTTGCTTTGGTGGCAATAACGGATCTATTGATTTGAATGCCTCTGGCGGAACAGGTGCACTAGTTTACACTTGGAGCAATGGAGCCAACACCCAAGATATTTCGGGTTTGGTTGCTGGTTCGTATTCCGTAACTGTGCGCGATGCCAACAACTGTCAAGCTACTGCCAATACTACTATTGTGCAGCCAACTGACTTGTCATTATCCACTTTGGTAACGAATGTTGCATGTTTCGGGGCCAATACTGGGGCCATAGATTTGAGCGTATCAGGCAGTACACCTGGTTACACCTATAGTTGGACCGGTACTGGTGGGCCATATAGCACTCAAGATTTAACAGCTAGGCTAGCTGGTACTTATAACGTAACTGTTACTGACAGTAGGGGCTGTACCAAATCTACCTCAGCTACTATTAGCCAACCTGCGGCAGCACTTGCCCTTAGTGCTACTACTACCAATGTGTCTTGTTTGGGAGGAAACAATGGTGCCATTGATCTTACCGTTACTGGTGGTACAGCAGCTTATACTTATTCATGGTCAAATGGCTCTGTTTCACAGGATATCAGCAGTTTGGTACAAGGCACTTATAATGTTACTGTAAGAGATGCCAACGCATGTACCGCTACTCAGGCATACCCAGTTACCCAGCCTACCCAATTGTCTATGAACATTTCACAAACTAATGTTGACTGTCGTGGCAATAGTACTGGTACTATTAGTGTAACCGGCACTGGTGGTGCTGGGGGTTATACTTACTCAATAAACGGTGGTTCTTACAGTGCTACTTCCAACTTTACTGGTTTAGCAGCAGGCAACTATAGCATTGGCGTAAGAGATGCCAACAACTGTGTGGCCTCTAATACAGTTACCATTACACAACCTTCTGCTGTACTTTCTATCGCAGTGAGCAGCATCACCAATATCAACTGTTTCGGTAGTGCAATTGGCGGGGTCAATATTACTGTGTCAGGAGGTACCGCGCCATATAGTTATAACTGGACTGGAAATGGTGGTCCATACACTACTGAAGATTTGACCAATATTACCGCTGGTACCTACAACATTACTGTTACCGATGCGAACAATTGTATTGCTAACAATTCAGCAACCGTTACCCAATCGCCTCAATTGTCAGCTACTCGAACTATTACTAATGTAACTAGTTGCTATGGTAATAGTAATGGACAAGTAGTATTTGTTGGTAGTGGTGGAAATGGCACTTATGAATATGCTATTGACGGAGGCAACAACTATCAAGTTTCTGGAACATTTAGTAACCTAACTGCCGGAACTTATGATGCTTGGATTAGGGATGCTGCTGTACCAGGCTGTGAAGTGCAGCTTGCACCGGTAGTGCTTACCCAGCCTGTTGCTTTAGGCTCACCTGTTTTGCCGCAAGGTTCTTCTTACAACTCATGCGGTTTGGTGGTAGTTAACGTAACGCCACAAGGTTCAGGTGCTACACAAGCTCGCTTGTATAATGCGGTACCTACGCCAGGCAACCACATTAGTACCAATACCAGTTTCGTATTCAATACTTTATCTGCTGGTACTTATACTTATTATGTTACCTCTTACAATCCAACCCTGAATTGTGAAAGTCCTACATACTCAACTTTCACCATTACTGTGGTAAACCCGGTATTAATTACTGGTACTGCAACTGATGTGTCATGTTATGCCGCAAGAAACGGCAGTGTGGATATTACTCCTTCAGGCGGTACGGCTCCATATACTTATGCTTGGAGCAATGGTGCTAGCACACAGGATGTAAGTACCCTCAACGGCGGATTTTACAATGTGGTGGTTACTGATGTAAATGGTTGTTTCAATATTGCAACCTATGAAATCGTAGAATATGCACCGCTTACCCTTTCACTGGACCCATTGACTTTCAATGGATTTAATATCAAGTGCCGTGGTACTAATTCGGGTTCGGTAACCGCAATTACTAGTGGTGGTTCAGGTAACAATGTGTATACTTGGAGTGACGGGGGAACAGTAGCTAGCAGGAATGACATGTATGCTGGTACCCATACCCTTACAGTTACTGACGATAATGGCTGTTCTATTTCCAAATCAGTGAGTCTTTATGAGCCACCAATGTTTACTAGTGCTTTATCTACATCTTATCAGTGTAGTGGTGGTGGTTATAGTTCGGCTAGTCTTACTACACTTACAAGTGGGGGTATAGCACCCTTCCAGTATATCCTCAATGGTACAGTAGTGCAAACTACTCCTACCTTCAGTGGCTTAGCCGATGGATCGACCAATACCATAGAGGTTATTGACAATAATGGTTGCATTGCTACAGCCAGCCAAACCATTACATTACCTAGTGGTAATACCCCAGTGGGTGATTGTGGCTTCATATACGTTGCTCCCGCTTCAGAAGGTGGTGATGCTGCAAACGCAGGTACGCCTGATTGTCCCACAACCCTAAGTCAAGCGATGACTTATGTAACAGGTTCCCGTTACCATATCAAAATGCTGGGAGGAGCTTCCGAATACTATTATAATGCGCCAGTTAATCTAGTAAACAACTTTATTTTAGAAGGGGGCTTTGAGCGCACCGTTACAGGGGAATGGGTGAAATCTACTTCTGCAACTACTACCATTAATTTCGATGATGCTTATGTAAATCCTACCACTGGTGTAGGTTATTATGTGGGCTTGGTTTCAACTAATAAGTCTGGCTTTACCATCAAAGATTTGAATATCAAAGTACAAATGGCCGGGGCACTTGGTACACAAGATGGTTATGGCAAATCGGTATATGGTATTTTAATCAACAGTGGTTCTGCAGGCTACACCATTTCTAGGGTTAACATTTCTACTGGTAGTGCAAGTGCAGGTTTGCCAGGTTCAAATGGTGCTAATGGATTGACTGGTCCTGATGGTGCTGCAGGCCAAGCAGGATACTTTATCCAAGATAATACCGCTGGAGCGGGTCCTTACCCTGTTCAAGGTAACGCTGGTTTTGGCGGCAATGGAGCCAATGGTGCTGGTACTGGTGGTGGGGTAGGCGAAGTAGCCCCACGCTATACCATTAATGGAGGAACCAGTAAATGCCAAACAAAAGGAAGCTTCAGTTTATCAGGCGGTGGCGCTGGCGGTGCCGGTGGCCATGGTGGTACTACTGGTGGTACTACACCTTACGCTGGCAGCAATTCAGGTGTGGGCGGCAACGGTGGATTTATTTCACCTAGTTGTAACTACAACGCTACAGGCGCTAATGTTGCAAATGGAAGCAACTCCGTTACTTGGAATTTCTATTCCCAACCTCAACCTTCCCCAGCTGCTTCAGGTGCCTCAGGTTCAGCAGGTGCCGATGGTGGTAATGCTACTACTTCTTATACCGCAGGTGCTACACCAAACACTTACACTTATAACAATTATTTTGTGCCAGGCAGTGGTGCAAATGGTAGTGATGGCTTTGGTGGTGCCGGTGGATCTGGTGGGGGTGGTACCGGTTCAGCCATAATTGATGGCAGGTCTGGCTCACCTTCTTTCTTTAATATCTGTCGTGGTTCAGGCGGCGGCGGCGGCGGCGGCGGCGGTGAAGGCGGTAAAGGCGGCCAAGGCGGTAAAGACGGAGGATCAGTATTTGGTATCTACGTGTCTTCAAACGCTATCACCAATTCTACTTTGGAAAATATCAATATCGTAGTTGGTTCTGCTGGTGCCGGTGGCGCTGGCGGCTCAGGTGGTACTGGTGGTGTAGGTGGTTTTGGTGGCCAAGGAGGACCTTCAGTAACTGATACTTATGTGAATGCCATTATGTGTAGCCCTGCCGGCAATGGCGGCAATGGCGGCCGTGGTGGTAATGGTGGCCGTGGCCAAGATGGTGACAACGGTGTATCACAAAGCATCTACTTTGGTGGAAGCACCCCACCTGTTCAAACCGTGGCTCCTAGCAATGGAGTGGTTACCGTAAGCATGGTTAAAGGCTGTACTAACTCTGAAATCACTATTGTAAAGACCAGCAATGATGCTTGGGATTTGAATACAGCTACTACTACTGGCAATTTCGTAAACGATATAACTGCGGCTACATCCTCTTATAATACTAACGCTGATACTGCTTTAATCGCTTACACCACAACTGGTGCTAAATCGTTGAAAGTAGGAACGGCTAATTATTCTTCCTATATCGTCATTTCACAATCAAGGGTGTTGCCTACTATTAATAGCGCTCCTTACAGCCCTATTTGCCAAGGTGGAACAGTGAATGTTTATACCACGGCCGTAGGTATCCAGTATGAATGGAGCATAGCGTTGGTATCTAATCCTAGCAATCCTGTATTTACCACCACGTCATCATATGCTACCAACATTGTGATGTCAACTCCTGGAACTTACCAAGTGAAACTGAGGGTGAAAGAGGAATGCTGCGGTTGGTCAGTACCTGTTTATGCATCATTGGTAGTGAATCCGTTGCCTACTCCAATTGCTAGCATCAGTGGCAGCAATGTCGTATGTGCAGGAACTAGTGGCTTAGTTTATAGTGTGCCGCTTACCAATGCCAGTGCCAACCCATTGAGCTCTACAGGTTATCAATGGACCGTACCACCTGGCTCTACCATCACTTCAGCTGGTGGTGCAGTAGGGGTTACTAGTGGCGGTTTCAATAGCATTACTGTTACTATGGGCAATACCTCTGGCAACGTGGTGGTTACTCCTTCAAATAGTTGTGGGGCAGCAGCATCTACTAGCTTGGCAGTGACCGTATCGCCTACTCCTAACATTACTTCTATTGTAGGGCCATCAACAATATGTATTGGTAACTCTCAAGCATACAATGCATTGGTTACAGGTGGTAGTGGTAGTTACAATTACTTATGGAGTACTGGAGCTAATACCCAATCAATTACTGTAAGCCCTACGGTAAATACTACTTACACTGTAACAGTTACTGACGCAAGTTCAGGCTGTACCGTAAGTGCTAGTAAAGCGGTAAGCCCAATCACTGCTCCTGGTTTGGCGGGTGCTATCACAGGTAACACGAATGTGATAAGCTTGGCACCTAACGAATCATACAGTATTGCTCCAGTGGCCAATGCTACCACTTATACTTGGACCGTTCCTACAGGGGCTACTATTGTTAGCGGACAAGGTACTACAAACATTGTGGTGGATTTTGGCAGCTCGTCAGGCAACGTTACTGTTTCTGCTGGTAATGCCGGCTGCAATACAGCCTCAAGTTCATTGTTTGTGTTAGTAGATCCACCATCCATCATATGGACTGGTAATGTAAGCACAAGCTGGGCTGATGGCGGCAACTGGAATACTGGAACGGTACCGGTAGCCACTGACAATGTGGTAATACCTTCTGGACGTCCTCGCTATCCAAATACCTATGTGGCCACACCTTTGAGTAGGAACTTGGTAATCGAATCTGGTGCTAATGTGACTATTGAACCTGGTTTTGAACTTCAAGTAAATAAAGACTTGATTATCAGAACCGGTGGTAGCTTGACTTCCATTTCATTGGCAGCATTGAATGGTAATGTTGCTGTAAAAGGTAACTGGAACAACAATGGTACCTTCAATGCTAATACCGGAAAGGTAAGGATGAACGGTAGTGCGCTACAATCAATCACTGGTAGCAATACCTTTTTTGATTTGGAAATAGATAACGCCAATAATGTGAGCTTGGCTTCAGTCACTTACATACAGGGTGCTTTATCATTGAAATCGGGTACGCTGAACACCAATAATAACTTGATTATCAAGTCCACTACTGCACGTACTGGATTGATTGATGACTTCTCAGCAGGGTTCAGTGGCCGTCTTAATGGTAATATTACCATGCAGCGTGCTGTTGATGTGAGTACTATTGCCCGTGGTTTCCATTACATCGGTTCAGCAGTAAATACCCCAAGTATTACACAGGTATCTGAACTTAGCCTGTATGGGCCTGATGGTGGACAAATAATTCCACAGTATAACTGTAACCCTTCTAACATTGATCCATATTCACCATACGGCAACTTGTTTGAATGGAGAGAGGATGCAACATTTACTTACAATTGTTCACAAGCTGGTTGGTTTGTGCGCTCTGCCGGCAGCTTGACAAATGGTAGGGGATACGGTGCTATTGTAGATGCCTCAACGCCAATAGTGGACATGACAGGTATTGCCAACACAGGTACCATCACTTATCCATCTTTGAGCAATTCGAATGCTATTGGTAATGGATGGCACTTAGTGTCCAATCCTTATCCATCACCCATTGAATGGAATGCTCCTGCTGGATTCGATGCCCAAGCCCATCTGTGGGAAACTTCGGGTTCTTACTTCGGAACTTATCAACCCATCATGTCAGGTACAGGTGCCGTTATCTCCTCATCGCAAGCATTCTTTGTGAAGGTGAGTTCCGGTACGGCTGATTTCACCCTGGACAATGGCGATAGGAGAAACAATGTAAACCCAGCTTTCTTTAGGCAAGCCAATTGGTTTGATAATTTGTTGACCATGAAAGTGGAAGGAAATGGGTATGCTGACAAAACCGTCATCTATTTTGCTGGCGACCCTACTTCAGGATGGGATTCGCAGTATGATGCCAACAAGAAGGAAAGCCGCTGGTTCCAGCCTACCTTGTATACCAAAATAGATAGCTTCCCTAAAATCATATCCATCAATGGTTATCCAACATTGAATAGCCCACGTACCGTGCAAATGGGTATGATTCCTGGTGCTACTGGTACCTTTACCCTGCGTGCTGCTGACTTGGGTACTTTCGAGCCTACCGCATTGATATTCTTGGAAGATTTGGAAACAGGTGTACTTCAAAACCTAAGGGTGGATACAGCTTATACATTTACTATAACTGATACCGCAGCTAATCATGACAGGTTCTTGATACACTTTGTACCAGGTGCTACCATAGCTACTACCCAAGTTGATTGCCAAGGACAGAATGGCTCTATTAGTGTTGATCTTGGTACCTACAATGTAAATGGCACAACCATTACATGGGATGATTTAGTATTGACCGGCAGCCAAGGCGATACATTGGTGGCCAACCAACAAGTAAGTGGGTTGGTGGCGCTTACCAATATCCAACCTGGCAGCTATAATCTGGATTTGAACATTGATGGATATATTGTAAGCCAAGCTATTCAAGTAAGTGCTCTTGATACTGTGATGGCCAGCTTTGATGTTGCCAACCAAACACACTATGTAAATAGCAATGTTCAGTTCATGAACAGCTCAGTAGGTGCCAACAATTATATTTGGGATTTCGGTGATGGCAATACCTCGTCTTTCTCCGATCCAGTGCATACTTACTCAGCTGCAGGCAATTACACGGTGGTATTGACCTCAGCTAACGATGATTGTATAGAAACCACTAGTAAGCAAGTGACAGTGGTAGAGGAACAATCAACTGGTATTAAGGGGGAAACCGGCCCAATGGTGACTATTACTGGCTACCGCAATATTGTGGCCGTGATGTTTGAAAAATATCCAGAACCTTTGGTGCAAATGGATATCTATGATGTTACTGGCAGGAAGATTATTGCAACTACCCAGCTAAATACCAGCCAAAGCAAGCATACGACGGTGCTTAACGATATTGTAACAGGTTATTACTTTGTGAAAATAACTGGTCACAGTGGTTCGTACGCTGAAAAAGTGTTCTTGACAAAAGAACAGTAAGTGCTAACTATAGGTTATAAGAAGCCCGCCCCAAAAGCGGGCTTCTTTTTTTTTATAAGTTAGGCTAATTGCCTTTTGGCTAATCGTTTCTGTTAAATCATTTTGCCGTTGATATACACCCTATCTATTAGGTTGCTACCATAGGCATATGGAAGGAAATCAAGCGATGGCATAGGCTTGGTGATTATAAAGCTGGCGACCTTTCCTTTGGAAATGGTGCCGTGGCTTTCTAGCAATTCCATGGCAGCCGCCCCATTGATAGTAGCGGCATTGATAGCTTCCTCGGGCAACATTTTCATGTTGATACAGGCCAATGCAATAGTTATGGGCATATTGCCAGATGGAGTAGTGCCAGGGTTCATGTCCGTGGCCAAGCAAATGGGCAATCCAGCATCTATCATTTGCCTGGCAGGTGGGTAGTGGTTGTTGAGGAAGAAAGCAGATCCTGGCAAAAGGGTAGGGATGGTGGTACTGCCCTTTAAGGCAGCTATTTCCGCATCGCCCATTTGCTCAAGATGGTCAACTGAAACAGCCTTCATATTTACGCCTAGTTGTACTGCTCCTGAACAGCTCAATTGGTTGGCATGGAGTTTTGGTTTTAGCCCATATTTTAGGCCTGTTTCCAATATCCGTTCCGATTCTTCCACAGTAAAGAAGCCCTTTTCGCAGAAAACATCGCAATAGTCGGCCAGCCCCCCTGTTGCCACCGCCGGTATCATTTCGTTGACAATCAAATCAATGTAAGCCTCCCTATTAGCTCTGTATTCCATGGGTATGGAATGGGCTCCTAAGAATGTCGCCTTAATGCTTACGGTACTTTGCTCTTTTAAACGGCGAATTACCCGCAGCATTTTCAATTCTGCCTCCAAAGTAAGCCCATAGCCGCTTTTTACTTCAACCGCTCCCGTGCCGGTACTAACGATTTCATGAAGTCTTGGCAAGCTTTGTTCGAACAATGCTTCTTCTGAAGTTGCTTGTAGCCTTTTAGCTGAATTAAGGATGCCACCGCCTTTGGCACTTATTTCTTCATAAGTAAGCCCTTTAATGCGGTCAACAAACTCGCTTTCCCTGCTGCCAGCATATACCAAATGGGTATGGCTATCGCACCAAGTTGGCAAAACATAACCGCCTTTGGCATCAATGTAATCGTCCGCACTTTCGGGGGCTAGTGATAAAGGGCCATAATCGGCAATCCTTCCATCTTCTATCAAAAGAAAGGCATTTTCTATGGTAGGCAAATAGGCCAGTCGCGCACCA
This sequence comes from Chitinophagales bacterium, assembly GCA_033762815.1. Classification (GTDB taxonomy): domain Bacteria; phylum Bacteroidota; class Bacteroidia; order Chitinophagales; family CAIOSU01; genus JANRLF01. Next base: position 31,307 of record JANRLF010000002.1, read on the forward strand.
CTCACCGTGGAGTGTACGTCGTCAACTTGAACCAATGACTTGATATTCCTTACAAGGGTGCGCAAGTTGGTCTAGCCGTTTGCTTTCTTATGGTCGGCCAAAAACTTTTCAAGGCCTATATCCGTCAAGGGATGGTTGAAAAGCCCTTCGATACTAGATAGAGGGCCGGTAATGACGTCTGCCCCCAATTCGGCACATTTTACAATATGCAAGGGATTTCTGATGGAAGCCGCCAACACTTGGGTGCGGAACCCATAATTGCTGTATATCCTCACTATTTGGTCAATCAATTCCAATCCATCCCAATTGATATCATCAATACGACCTATGAAAGGAGAAAGGTAGGTAGCACCTGCCTTTGCTGCCAATATGGCCTGCCCCGCCGAAAATACCAGTGTACAGTTGGTTTTAATGCCTTTGGAACTGAAATATACGATGGCCTTAATGCCATCTTTGGTCATGGGCACCTTTACTACAATATTGGGGTCCAAGGCGGCCAATGCCTCGCCCTCACTAATCATGCCTTGTAAATCCGTAGCTATTACTTCGGCGCTCACATCGGCCTTTACAATTTCGCAGATGCGCCTGTAATGCTCGTGCACATTTTTTTCGCCCACAATGCCCTCTTTTGCCATCAGTGAGGGGTTGGTAGTCACCCCATCCAATATGCCCATTTCTTTGGCGGTTACAATTTGCTGTATGTTGGCAGTATCAATGAAAAACTTCATGGCTTATATTCATTTAGGTTGTCAAAGATAGGCAATTTGGACTAAGCCATAAGTCAATGGCATGAACCAATAAATTGGTTGAAAATAGTTGAGTAGAACCAAAATATTGGTACAACTTTTTCCGTCTAATCATAGTATAACCACTTGAGCAAGAGGTGTGGATATGTGGGAGAAATTGAGCGATTATTTGCTGGTGTATTTGGGCAGTATGTTCAAAATGATACTAGGGCCCCTGGCTGGGCTGTCTAATCATTTGACGCTATGGGAAACTGCGTTGTTTACCTGTTTGGGTATGATGAGTACGGTATTGGTCATCTCCCTCATTAATCCTTCCTTCAGGAAAAAAATGGTTTGGAAGTTTAAGCGCGACAAGCGCTTGTTTACGCGCCGCAATAGGAGGTTAGTGTTGCTTTGGAGAAAATACGGATTGAAGGGTATAGCTTTCATAACCCCAGTACTATTGATGCCCATCGGTGGTGCCATCATCGCATTATCCTTTGGTGGCAAAAGGAAGCTGCTTTACCAATACATGTTTGCTAGTATGGCTTTTTGGTCCCTTATCACCTCTTGGGTGGTACTGGAAGCAGGGCAATATATCCGTTAAGCAAGAACGTTTATCTTTATAAGAGTGTTGTTTTAATATCCCAAATCCATAAATTTGGAATATTACCTTAAACTCCTTGTATGAATGTCAGCTTTACCAAAAAGCAAACGGAATATATTGCTAGTAAAATAGCATCAGGCGACTATCAAAATGCTAGCGAGTTGGTAAGGGAAGCTTTGCGACTGCATGAGATTTACAGTGAACGGGTATTAAGTGATTTAAAATCTGCAATAGATAAAGGTTGGGATAGCCCTACCAGCCCTAGAAACATTAAACAAATCATTGAGAGTAGAAGTAAATAGGTATTCCTAAGTGGCTCGGGATAACTTTAAATATGAACTTTCAAAGATTGCGGATAATGATTTAGAGGAGATTTTTGATTTTACAATATGGAAATTTGGTTTTGAACAGGGGGTAAGTTATTTGCAGCTGATTGAAGAAGTAATTGTCCTTTTGGCACAGCAACCAAACATGGGTAAGCAAAGAAATGAGCTAAAGGAAGGATTGCTGAGTTACCCAGTTGAATCGCACATTATTTTTTACCAAATTTTACCTAATCGGATTAGAATAGTTAGAATACTACATGGTAGTAGAGATTTACCAAGATTTTTTCTAAAATAGAGCTTCCTAAAAGTCTAATCTTCCAAAGGCAAGCAATGTTTCTTAACTTGCAGCCTTTCAGGCGTTTTTAACGTCTGCTTCATATTCAGTTAAAGTCCATATGGTTTACGATTACATTATTATCGGTTCAGGCCCCTCGGGGGGAACCCTTGCTTGGCACTTGCATAAAGATGGTGCTAAGGTATTGGTACTGGAAGCGGGAAAATTCTTCAAAAAGGATACTTTTCCCCGCAACGAGGCAGATACCTCAGCTTGGTTGTATTGGGGCGGCGGTATCGAGTTTGACGAAACGGCGAAAATGGCCTTTTTGCGCTCAAAGGTTGTGGGCGGAACCTCCATTGTAAACCAATGCCTGCTTGATAGATTTGATAGTAGTGCTTTAGATGAGTGGAAAGATATTTCAGGGGTGGATTTTTTCAGCGTGGAAAATATGACGCCCTACTATGAGGAATTGGAGAGCAAGCTGAAACTGCACACTTTTGGCCCTGATGAGCGCAATAGGAATGCCCAACTGTTTGTTAAGGCTTGCGAAGCCTTGGGCCACCAATGGCACAATTTACGTAAGGGCCAAGACGATTGTGCTTTCCATCGTGGCAATGATTGTATGGCTTGCTTGGGTGGTTGCCACCGTAATAGTAAGCAAAGTTCATTGGCGGCCTTTATTTTGGAGTCGGTTGCCGAGGGTTTGGAACTGGTGCCTGAAGTAATGGTGGAGGAAATAGTGCCTGGAGAAACCGTAAAGGTAAATGCGGTTAAACAGGGAACTAAGGTAAGTTATTCGGCTAAAAACTTGATTTTGGCAGGCGGTTCATTCGGTACTACCCAGTTGATGCTGAAATCAGGTTTTGGCAAACAATTCGCCGCCCTCGGAAAATATTTTTCCAGCCATCCACAGTTTATGTCTTTCGGGATATTGGACGAGCCCATCAATGCGCATAAGGGCTATTTCCAAACAGTAGCGTCAAAAGATTCGGTAATGAGGAAAGACGGTTACAAACTGGAGAACGTGTTCGCCCCGCCCATTTCGTTGGCTTTGCTTTTCAGGGAAACCGGCAAAAGCCACCAAGAATTTATGAAGAAGTACACTTACCTTACCAACATAGAGGTGGCGATAAGGGATGAAAACACAGGCCAAATCAAAGTGGATAGAAAGGGCAAATTGGTGGTGCAGAAAAATTTGACCGAGCAGGATAAACGCCGTAGGGATAAGGGCTTAGAAACTGTGAAGAACATATTGCATGCTGAAGGCTCCAAGGAGATTTACCAGTCCAGCTTTTACTTCGGCCTGCACCTGATGGGTGGCTGTACAATGGGCACTGACCCGGCAAAATCTGTTGTTGACCCGGAGTTTAGGGTGCACGGCCATCGTAATATCTATATTGCCGATTCCAGCGTATTCCCTAGTGCGCCTGGCATCAACCCTTCATTGACAGTAATGGCATTATCGCAAAAATTGAGTAACCAGTTAACCCAAAGGAAACATGTCAAAGTATTTGAGCAAGTCGGCGCTTAAGGCACTGAATAGGATTGGCGATTTGATGATTCCTGCCAATGGCGAATTTCCTTCTTTTTCCAGTTTGGGTGGCTTGGAACATATTGATGAGTTTGTAGGCTATGCTCCTGCCGATGATATTAAGGACTTAAGCATGGTATTGAGCATCTTGTCGTGGATGCCCACTTTTGTGCTGCGCTGGCTGATCCGCAAAATGGAAACTGCGCCCACTAATGAAGGACCGCTGGGCCCCATCTTCCGCCAATTGGACGTTGGTTTGAAGGGCATCATCTATTCCTGCTATTATGGGGGCAGGCCTGGCAATAACTATAAAGGCAAGGACCCATTGGAAATTATCGGTTTCGAGCTGGTAAGGGTAATAGATTAAGACTTATCTTTTTACTTTTGCCTGAATGGGATGGATTGACCGCCTGCCGTTAGGCATACAGCGACGACTCAGGTTTGAATACTGGCCTTATCTCTTTTTCTATGCGCCGCTTTACCCTTACGGCATATTTTTGGCACTGAGGGCTAGGTCGTTCAGTTATTTCACGGCATGCAATCCCAACATTCGCAACAGCGGAGCTTTTGAATCTTCCAAGTATAATGTGGTAAAGCACATAGTGCCGCCATTTGCACTGAAAGGGGTACTGTTGACCGAAAACGAAATTGCCGAAGCATTGCAGTTGATGGCACAAGAAGGGCTGACGTTTCCACTAGTAGCAAAACCCGATGTGGGCGAGCGTGGAACTGGCGTGGAAATAATACATACAGCCGATGAATTGAGGCAGTATCTTTCATCAGCTACGGAATTGACCATCTTGCAGGAATATACTGACTTGCCTTTGGAATTAGGCATATTCTACCATCGGTATCCATGGAAGGATAAAGGCGAAATTACTTCCATTGTGATGAAGGATTTTTTGAAAGTGGTGGGCAATGGCAGAAGTACTTTAAGGGATTTGATATTGGACCATATCAGGGCACAAAAGCGGCTGGATTATTTGTTAGCAAAGTTTGCCTCTCAACTGGATAGGGTGTTGGCAGTGGGAGAGGAGTTGCTCTTGGAGCCCATTGGCAACCATGCACGGGGTACTACTTTTTTGAATGGGAATCATCTAATCAATGACGAACTGGTAGCCGTTTTCGATAAAATCAGTAGCACCATTCCCGATTTTTATTATGGTCGTTTCGATATTAAGACAAGCTCCCTACCCGATTTATATGCTGGGCATAATATTCAGGTACTTGAGGTGAACGGAGTAAGTTCGGAGCCAGCCCATATTTATGACCCTTCTACTACCATTTTTGAAGCTTATAGGGCTTTAGCACAGCATTTCACCATCATCTATCGAATTTCGGTTGCCAACCATAAAGCAGGTTTCCCCTACACGCCCCTAGGCCGCGTTTTAAAAGATTTACGTAATCATTATTCTAGGTAATTTGGTAAATATACCTTAAATTAGCACTTGCATATTTAGCTTTTTGCTCATACAGGGAGTCATTTATGCTGAGTACGATTAAGTCTATATTACCAGTTGAATCTAAATCAAAGTTAAAAGCCATATTGTTGGGAAGTAATTGGCTTGAATCGACCTTCTATTCCCAGCATGGCGAGGATGTTATCATCCGAAAGTATTTTCCTAAAGAAAAGAATGAGGGTTTTTTTGTTGATGTAGGCGCTTACCAGCCGGTTTCCCTTTCAAACACGTATTATTTTTATCTTAAAGGTTGGAGGGGTATCAATATAGAACCTAATCCAGCAGCTATAGAAGCATTTAAGCGATTGCGGCCAAAAGACATTAATGTCCAGATGGGAGTGGCCGAAGCTAAGGCGGTACTGGATTACCACATGATAGCCGATAAGCCCTTTGAAAACACTTTTTCAACTGGGCAACTAATTAACCGACATGGGCATGATCAAGATACTACTGTAGTGAAAGTGCCTGTAGATACCTTGGCCAACATTTTGAAGCGCTACGTGCCAGCGGGTAAAGAAATTGACTTCTTTTCTATTGATGTGGAAGGATTGAATTACCAAGTATTGAAGTCTAACGATTGGACTTTGTTTAGACCCTCTATAGTAGTTGTCGAGAAGCATTTTGAAGAGCAAGAAAAGAATAAAGCGATACTTGAGTTAATGAACCTAGTGGGGTATCAATTGGATCATGATATATTTGATAGCTATTTCTTCGTTAATGATAGCTTCATACCTTTTGATTCGCTATAACTCTGCCGTTGTTAAATGTGCCTTTATAGGCAAGTGTCTCTGCTTGGGAATTATACTACTCCTTTTGCCCAGCTCCTGTGCAAGGAATATCGAAAGACATTTTCTTAGTACCGACGAAATTCTGAGAGATAGTACCACTAGCACTTATGCCAAATCGCCCTGTACTGATTACCAAAGCTATATACCCGATAGTTTACACCCTGAGTTTTTGCCCAAAAGATATGTTAGGGTCAGGTTTTTTATTGTAAGGCACGATGAGCATGACAGGCAGTTCGATATTGACACCGGTACCGCTTTCATCAAAGCTTTGTTGGAAAGCGGCAACAACAAGTTAAGGCAGAACGAAAAAATGGTATTGCCCATTGGCAACCAAACACCCAAGCTCCCTATCCAGTACGAATATGTGCTTTACCAAAATCCAAATGACCCCAATGACAATGGGGTTAAGGTAATAATAGACAGCAGCTTGGCTTATTTTAATAAGAAAAGCAGTACCAATGGATTCTATGATAAAAAGCTAATAGATAAGTATGGCATCCCTAATGACAGCGTGTATAACTTGTTCATTTTGGAGCATCATCCTGACAGCACGCAATCAAAAACTTACAATACTTCTATGGATGGGGTAGGCTTTTCCACATGGGGAAAGATAGTGAACTATTATAGCTATAGAGACAAAGTAAAGTCTATAGGCGATAGCTTGTATTTTGACCCCAATGAAATAGTGCCCACTTTAATGAACCATGAATTTGGGCACTCTTTTGGGCTTTCGCATAGCTGGTCAGGCGATGGTTGCGACGATACGCCCAACCATCCCAATTGTTGGGACCAGTTTAGTGATTCATGCAAGGAAACGGGCATCTTTTCCAACAATATGATGGATTACAACAATCGGCAAATAGCCCTTACGCCTTGCCAAATCGGTAAGATACATTTAGGCTTCTCCAGAGATAACGGCACTAGTAGGAAATTGCTGTTGCCCCTATGGTGCGAATACAAACCCGAAGCTGCTATTGTCATCCCCTCATTTGAAGATATAGAATGGAATGGAGCTAGGGATTTCGAAAGCGATATCATCATTCAAAACAATGCCAGTCTTACTATCCGTTGCCGGGTGGCTTTGCCCCAAGGGGCTAAAATTATCATAAAGCCCAAGGGAAAATTGATTATTGATGGGGGTTACATTACCAATATCTGCAACGGCCAATGGGAGGGCATAGAAATATGGGCAAATGGCGACAATAGGGGAGAAGTAGTAATTAAGAATGGCGGCAAACTGGAAAAAATGAAGCAGGAGCCAACAAAAGGTAAGAGTAAATAATTATTTGGCTGGGGTCTTTACGATTACGAACAAGTCTTCGTTGTCCTTTTTCATCAAGTATTGCTCTCTGGCAAATTGTTCCAAACTACCTGGATTGTTTAAGGCTTTTGCCGTTTGCTCCACTTCCACTATCTGCTGTTGTAAATAGGTTTTTTCTTCATGCAGCTTGGCCAACTGCCTTTTCAATTGCACCTGCGATACTACGTCATTCTTATCGAAAAACAGCATCCAAGTGGCGAAGGCTAATGAACAAAATATGTACTTATTGTTCAGTATAGGCCACATCTTTTTTGCCAAGTTTTTCATGCTACAAATATACGGCTACAGCATTTATACCCACTTAGCTATAATGCACCTAGTAAACAATTATTGTCCTTCTTTTTGACCAGTGTATTTCAGGTAGAACTTTCTAAAGCCCTTTAGGTCATCCACATTTATCCAGTATTGCCCGGCATCCATTTGTTCTTTCCAAACAGCTTCTACATTCGGAGTGGCCCACAGTCGGCTTTTACGGCCATATTGCTTGGCACGGTCCATCATTTCCTGCAATTGTTGTTTTTCGGCGGCGGGCATTTCCCCCTTTCCCTTCCAGGTGAACAAGTCGCGATAGCTGGCACTAACCCTAGGCACTAAACTGCTATCCAAAGCAGTATCGAAATTGGGCAGGCCTCCATCGGAAGAAAAAAGCCGCAAGGTATCATTTTTAAAATCATGCGGACTTTGACCACCCGACAGTACAATCCTTACCGCACCCGTTGTTTTTACCCCGTTTTTATAAACAGTCAACATATCTTGATACGGTGCAAGTTGTTCCCTTAAGGCTTTCATCATTTCAGGCCCTCCATCTTTCAAGTCTATCATCAGTTCAAACTCCATGGGTCCCTTTGCATATACCTTGCCCCCATTCTGTTTTATCCGTTCTTTCAGAGGGTCGAGGTACAAGCGTTGCAGGGTGTTTTTCTGCTTGATTTCCACCACCGTATGCGCCACCAATATTTTCCCATCCCTTAAAAAAACATCGGCCTCTACACTCATAAAGCCAGCATCAAGGGCATCCAGCAAAGGGCGTTTGTGCTTATAATCGTTGTGGGCATGGCCTTGCAGCACCAAAGGGTATTGGGCAAAGGTGGGTAAGCTGAAAAGGGCTAGGAGCAGCAGGACGGGTAAGAATTTCATTGCTAGTGATTTACCCACAAAACTATTTAATCCCTATTGCCTTTCCTATTTTAGCCTTCCATGTTTTTGCCCTATATCCCCAAATTGATACAGCATGCCTTTCCACAATTATTGTGGCGGGTAGAAAACAGTAATTCCTTATACCTCACTTTCGATGATGGTCCTGTGCCGGAGGTAACGCCATGGGTGTTGGACCAGTTGAAGCAAAGAGACATTAAGGCTAGCTTCTTTTGCATAGGTGACAATGTTCAACGACACCCTGATATTTTTCAAGCCCTAAGAGATCAGGGGCATCAAGTGGGCAACCATACCCAACACCATGTAAGCGGTTGGGCTACTGACGATGAACAATACTTGGATGAAGTAATGGCCTGCCAGCAATGGGTTGCCAGCAAGCTTTTCCGCCCTCCTTATGGCCGTATTGGTTTATCGCAAATCAACCTGCTGAAACCGGATTACAGTATTGTAATGTGGAATGTACTGAGCGGCGACTATGACCCCAACCTTTCAGCCGAGCAATGTTTCCAAAATGCTACCCGCTATGCCCGGCCTGGTTCCATCATCGTTTTCCACGATAGCATTAAAGCCTTTCCGAGGCTAAAGGAAGCATTGCCAAGAGCTTTGGACTATTGGCAACAAAAAGGTTTTCAGTTCGATGTACTTACCTGATGGTATAGTTCTGTACGTTGCCGCCAGTTTTGCGTTTGATTTTCCTGCCTTTTGAATTGCCTTGCGCAATGGCGATGGATAACAAGAAACGCTTGCCAAAAGGCACTTTGGTAATGTGCTTTTTGCCTTCGCGAATGTTGTCAAAGAAATACTTGGTATAGATAATGGCAAAAGGCGCACAGGGATTGTGGGCCAAATATTTGCCGAACAGTTTAAGGTGCACTTGGTCGGTACGCTGGTGCATATAGGCGTAGGCCACTTCCGTATTTTGGTAAAGCACTTCATTATCTCCCTTGCAGGCGCACAGTTGCATAGGGGCCTTGGGCACCCAATTATATAAGCTGTTCTTCTTCAGCATTTTGGTGAAAACGAAATTCGTGTCGGTTCTGAAAACCTCCACCAAGCTGTCGCTTATCATGTCTTTGGGCACTTTGGGCAGTATTTTGTCCAAGTAGCCATAATCCACCGTACGAGGCTGTGCGAAGTATTTCGGAATATCCTTGTCAAATGGCGGCTTGAACACCGAGTACACATCACCAGGTATTACATGATAAGCGTATTGGTAAGAAATTAGCAGATAAGGCAAATAATGCGGCCTGTCGTAATGTTCAAACATGGTTTTGGCCTGTACGCCTGTCAGGTCGTATGCCCCTGCCATAGGCGATGAAGCAGTAAGCTGTATTTCAGGAAAATTGCCCGATTCCAGCATTTTGTGCGTGGCCATGGAAGCGTGTCCACCTTGTGAGTAGCCAGTAACAAACAACTGACCAGTGGTCTGTTTGCCCAATTGGGGCAACAACTCACGGCAAGCTTTAATCATGTAGATAACGGACATGGACTCCGACCAAGCATCGTGGTACACATGTTCTTTTTCCCCGCCGCCCAAGCCATAGTAGAATGGGAACATGGCCACATAGCCATCAGTAGCGTGCATCATGCATATCAACTGCTCGTCGTCCTGTATGCCGTAACCTTGCTCCAATGAAATACGGGTACCGTGGCAATACACCATTTCCGCCATGGGCTTATCCAACTTAGGCACATACAATACGCCCTTGGCTATAATGAACGAGCTATCAATCCAGAGCCCTTTGTAGGTAATTTCGTACATGTCCACGGCATTGTGCACGCCGGTAATTACGCTGGGTATGCGTTTTTTCTTCCAGAAATTCTTTAAAGAGTCCACCGAATAGCTGTAGCGCAACTTGTACTCCACTAAATATTTTTCAGGCGGATTGAAACCCGCAAAGGCTTTGCTGGTAAAGAAAACAAAGAACAGGGCAGCTAAAGCACTGCGGATGAATAAATTTTTCATAGGTATTGACTCAAGGGATTGGTAGGGCGAATATACTAACTTTGACAATCTTAGGGCTTATTTAGTTGCATCGGCTATGACATTTGTAGATACCCATACGCATATTTATTCCGAACAGTTTGAGGAGGATAGGGATGCCATGTTGAATCGCGCTTTTGAATTGGGCGTCAATCAGTTGTTCATGCCCAATGTGGATAGCGCAAGCATCAAAGGCATGATGGATTTGGCACAGCGATACCCCCAACAATGCTACCCCATGATGGGCCTGCACCCTTGCTCCGTAAAAGAGCATTGGGAAACCGAACTGGCCACTGTAAGGCAATGGCTTTTCGGGGGTACCCGTTTTTATGCCGTCGGCGAAATTGGCCTTGATTATTATTGGGACAAGACTTTCATCACCCAGCAACAGCAAGCATTTCGACAACAGATAGACTGGGCTGCCGAATTGGCCCTGCCCATCGTTATCCATAGCCGCGACTCGCTGCAGGATACGATTAGCATCGTAGGCGAAATGCACGGCAGCCATTTGAAAGGGATTTTCCATTGTTTTACGGGCAGCATGCAAGAGGCCGAGGCCATCTTGCGGCTGGATAATTTTTATCTAGGCATCGGCGGGGTGGTTACTTTCAAAAAATCGGGCTTGGATGAGATTGTAAGGCAAATACCCTTGGAACGACTGGTGTTGGAAACCGATGCGCCCTACCTTGCGCCCACACCCCATCGCGGTAAGCGCAACGAGCCTGCCTATATCCGCTTGGTGGCCGAGAAGATTGCCGAGGTAAAAGGCACGGATATCGGCACCTTGGCAAAGGTGACGGAAGAGAACAGCAAACGGGTTTTCGGTATTTTTTGATTATTAGGCAATTATTTAGGAAATTTGCACTCCCTTATTAGTAAGTAGTTTACTGGAGAGATGTCCGAGTGGTCGAAGGAGCACGCCTGGAAAGTGTGTATACGTCAAAAGCGTATCGAGGGTTCGAATCCCTCTCTCTCCGCTTTCACCCGCCGAAGCTTCAGCAAAGGCGGGTTTCCAATTGTATTTATAGTATTGGGCTAGTTAGTCCTGTAGCTATGCGGGCCGCGATAGCTTGCTTGAAGTTTTGCATTTGGTTTAGTGGCGGGTATGCCCTTATGGGCATGGTAGCTGCAAGCTACCGCACAGTTTGCACGTAGATACGCTGCGCTAATCTACGCGCAACAAGGAGGCAGTAAGGTTGTATAACCAAATATTCAGGTACAAAAACACCCTGATTTAAAAGTTATATCCTTACTGTTTCGAGATTAAGTTTTTTGTAGGCTGACGCCCTATCCTTCGAAATCTCCTGAATCGGCAGTTCTCCAAAGAAATAAAAAACCGAAAGAAAAGGCAATCGCAAGAATTATAGCAAACGTAGACTCCCATTTGTTTTTTTTGGTGGTAGTATATAACGTTGCCTTATCTTTAGTTTCAACCTCGAACACGATGGGTACCATATCACCAATAATATACTCTTTGGGGAAATCTGTAGTGAAATAGGCGAAACGCTTAACGTCATACTTTGATGCATAATACTCCGCAGTATACCGGTATTCAGTGCCAGCTTCTGTCTCAACTTCCTGGTAATAGATTACTTTCCCAGTCGTTACAGCGGTAACTGGTGGTTTGGGAGGATTGATGTTAGTTTTTATACTTATAAAAAGCTCTACAACAAGGAACAATATTGAAAGTAGTATTGCCACAGTGCCTATTTTTTTAGGAAGGGAATCGCCGAGTTGTGACATCGCATAAATGTAAAAAAAAAGCCATTCTGCCATTAGCGGAAGGGCTTCTTTTTTTAAAATGTTTGCCCCCTGTTCCGCGTAGATTAGCGCAGCGTATCTACGTGGAATGAATAGGCTTGAAAGATGCAGTTAATAGTAGTGTCAGGAACGGGCAAATGCCAGAAGTTGGCTATATTCACCTTTGTCGGCTGCCTTTAACGCACGAGTGTTTAGTAAAGTTATTACTTGACAATAATACCTTTATTGTAAAGCCATGACTTGACTGTTCAAGCCCACCCACCGCATACTGGCGGGTAAGCTTTTCGGGTTGCTAGGTACACTAAGTCGTCATTGAGTATACACCCATTTACCCATTTTTTGATTTGGAATATTCGCACTAAGTGCTTACCATTGATTAATGTGCTGGTGTGCTAATGTGCTAATGTGCTGATTGGTTTGGCAATTTGAAAAATTGGTAATTTGAAAATGGTTTTGCGGTCGAGGCAGGCTGAAATTTGAAATTGAAATCGTTTTACCCTATACCAAAGAAGGAAAAAAACAAAAAAAACACCACTAATTTTACACAAATAACTGATAGTCAACAAAATAATAAGAATTGAACTACCTGCGACATACCCTTGAACACCCTTTGAAGCACCTGCGAGATACCCTTGAAGTACCTGCGAACACCCCTTGAACCACCTGCGAAATACCTGCGAAACAGCTTTTTTAGAGGCTAGCAGCAAGATGCTTCAATGAATTTGAAAATTTGATGATTGGAAAATTTGAAAATGGTTTTGCAGTCGATGCAGACGTAAATTTGAAATTTGAAATCCCCGCAATAAGCGGGGCAGGCTGAAATCGTAAATCGTTTTAGGCTCTCCGAATGAAGCAAAAAAAAACAAAAAAACACACTTTTTTTCACATAAATTATTGATAAACAGCAAATTAACCTAAACTGAAATACTACTGAAGTACTACTGAAGTATCACCGAAGTACTACTGAAACTATACTGAAGTACTACTGAAACACCACTGAAGTACTACTGAAATACTACTGAAACAGCTTTTTTAGATGCTTTTAGCAAGATGCTTCAATGAATTTGAAAATTAGGTGATTTTGTAATTTGAAAAATGGTTTTTGCATAGACCTGATACCCTGCAGCAAATAAAAGGGTGGTTATACTTTTACAAGTTGAACATATCCAGTAATTTGCTAATAGCATTTAAGATAAAAATGACACCAAAAAAGATGAGTGAATTTCTTTTCCACCTCCCGCCCTTAACCATCGTAGGTTTGTTAAAGGCAATAAGCAACAACCATATACCTAGTATGGAATAGATAATAATACTTTCCCATCCACCAGTATGGAGCGGACGTAAAGTAATGATAATGTAATGTAACATGCTTTGTTATTTTAACTTCCCCCTAAGCGAGAGCCACCAGATAAGCAGACCTAGTGCGATAAAGGGCAATGACAGCCACTGTCCCATAGTGAACGGGCCCCACACCACGGGCATATCTTTGAAATACTCCATAAAAAACCTCACGGTATTGGCCAGTGTGAGAAACATGGCAGTGTACCTGCCGTATTGCCAGGTGGCGGGGCGTTTCAGGTAGGCCCACATCATATAGATGCCGATGAGCAGATAGCCAGCGGCTTCATACAGTTGCACAGGGTGTCGGGGCAGCATATCCACCCTGGTGAAGATAAAGGCCCAGGGCAGGTCGGCGGGCTTACCGTACAATTCGGAGTTGAAGAGGTTGCCTACCCTGATCATGGCGGCTATCAAGGGCGCGGCCAGTGCAATACGGTCGTACACCCACCAGTAGTGCAGCCGACCCCTGATGTGGCAGTACAGGTAGATGGCGATGATAACGCCCACCAGCGCCCCATGGCTGGCCAGCCCCCCCATCCAGATGATGGGAATATGCTCTGGATGCTTGGAGTAATAGGGCCAGTCGTAGAAAAACACGTGTGCCAGCCGGGCACCTATGATGGCCGCGGCAATGGTAACGCCGGTGATGGGAACGTCTTCGCTTTGGGGCTTATTTTCCCGCTTAAAAAACCATAGGGACAGGAAGCCACCGTACATAACGGCCAAACCCATGAGCATGCTGTACCAGCGGTAGCCATAGATTTCCGGCGAAACGTTCCATACTACATGGAGGTACAAGCTATTGGGTAGTAGGTGCAATTGATTGATGATTTACGCCAGTCCCGGTTATTTCGGGGCATTTACGATTTATGATTTTATCTCTTAAAACAACTTTAATTAAAAATGACCACATTTATTGCTTTGGCAGCTGGTTTTTCACCGCTTCCACTACTGCTTTGGCATTGCCAGCAAATACTTCATTGCCGATTTCAAAAACAGGCCGTTTCAAGAAGGTATAATGTTCCAGCAAGAGCTTGCGGTAATCGGCTTCCGTCATGGTTTTTTCATGCCAACCCTGCGAGCGGTACAACTGCGATTTTTTGCTGAAGATAGCCTCGTAGCTGCCGGCTTTTTTTGCCAGTTCGTCTATTTGCTGGGCATCCAAAGGCTGCGATTTGATTTCCTGTTGCTCCATGTGCCCGCCAACACCCACTTCTTTCATGATGCGCCTGCAAGTATCGCAAGTGCCCAAAAAATAAACTTTCGGCTTTTTACCCATAAGCGGCAAGATTGTTGCACCAAAAATATGGATTATCCGTTTCCTAATATTATATTGAATGTTGCCATATGAAAAAGATTTTCGCCCTTGCCTTCTTGGTATTTGCCTTGGCCACTATAGCCAGCGCGCAAAATAGCGGTATGCCTGAAAAGGCACCGCACCAGATTTTTATGAACGACACTATCCGCTCGGTACAGAAAGTGGTGTATGCCGATGACAGCACCGCCATCCGTTACCGCCTTTCAGACGACGGAACAGCTATCTACCTCATGGACTATGATGGTAAACGGTCAGTAAAGGTATATTTTACTGATAAGACTGGCCTGCCGACTGACGTTTCAAAGCCACATTGCCACATACACGACCGTATCGAACTCTAGTGTTAAGGCAATGTTTTTTGTATTCCTAGACTGACGTGTTTTTAGTTGGATAAGCTATTTTAGTGGGCAAAATCTCATTTATGTTCCTTCGCATTTTATTACTGTGGGCCAGTTGTTTTTCCCTGGCTGCGCATGCCAATCCCGATAGTACTACAGTGGCTTATACCAAGCCCAAAAATATCATATTGATGATAGGCGACGGCATGGGCCTTACCCAAGTAAGCGCTGCCATAGTAAGTACGGCTACCCCCTTGGCCTTTGAGCGTTTCAAGCATATCGGTTTCATTAAAACCCGTTCCGGGAACAAGTTGATTACTGATTCCGCTGCTGGGGCCACTGCCTTTGCCTGTGGTGTAAAAACTTACAACGGTGCCATTGGAGTAGGGCTGGACACATTGCCAAAAGAAACCATAATGGAAACGGCCAAAAAGAAGGGTTTATCAACTGGCCTGTTAGTTACTTGCACCATTACCCATGCTACGCCTGCCTGCTTTTACGCACACGTAAAAACCCGTGCCGATGACGAATCTATTGCTAGTGACCTGCTAAAAGCAGACGTGGATATTTTCGTTGGCGGTGGCCAGCCATACTTTGAGCAAAGAAAGGACGGCCGTAACCTGATGAGGGAGTTCGATAAAATAGGCTACACCATCACTACCAGTTTGGATGCTTTGATACAGTCCGATGCCAAAAAGCTGGGCATGATTTACCCTGATACCAACTTGCCGAGCATGCTAAAGGGCAGGGGAGATTACTTGCCAAAAGCTGTAGAACCTGTTATCAGCCGCCTATCTGATAACAAGAAAGGATTCTTTTTGATGATTGAGGGCTCTCAAATCGACTGGGGCGGCCATGCCAACAATAGTGATTACATTATTACCGAAGTACTGGATTTTGACAAGGCCATTGCCAAGGTCCTTGACTTTGCGGAAAAAGACGGCAATACTTTGGTGGTAGTTACCGCCGACCATGAAACGGGGGGGTATGCGATAGATGCGGAAGATAAAAACCCTAACCAATTGAAAGGGATTTTTAGCACAGGTCATCATACCGGTACCTTGGTGCCCGTGTATGCCTTTGGCCCAGGAGCAGAGCTGTTCCAAGGCATTTACGACAACACGGACATTTACAAGAAAATGATGGAGTTGATGGGTTGGTAGCCATACCCACGGCTATCCACTTAAAGCGGTTCAATATACTTTGCAAAGACGAATGTTAAGAACCTTTTCGTATTAACATTTTGTGGAATCAGTGAAGGTTTTTTATTTTAGGCAAAAGCTTTATATATGCGGTGCTTGTATTTACTGTTGATAGTGCTACTGGTTGCCAGTTGCAGGAAAGATGAAGGTAATACTAGTGATGGTGATGTGGCAACACTAGTTGCTACACTTGAAACAGCCGATAGTTTGTTCTTGTCCTATATGCGCAATGGTACTGCTTTACAACAATCTTTGCAACGTACGGCTGATTGGGCCGCTGCACAACCAGAAGTAGAAAATGCCGAAACTTATGATAGCATCTTTGTGGTTATCACCATGAAATCGGGGCTGCAAACCAGTATTGCCTATTATGAGACCGATGCTGACGGCAAGAGCATCTTTCGTGGCGGCGGCCGCGGCTCCTTGGCTCCTTTAATTGCTACTGGCGGCGATTGTAGCAATAGAATGGAGAATAAAAAGGTGCTACTGTACATGCCGGAATTTTCCAATTTCTATAAACAAGCGCAGCTAGATACGCTATTGAGCCGTTTTCAGGGCAATGAGCAACAGTTTGATGTCACTGTGTTGAAAGATGCACAGTGTACACCGCAGCTAATAGAGACTTTTGGCAATTATGGTTTGGTAATATTGGACACGCATGGAAAGCCCGATGGGTTTTTGTCGGGTATTAAACTGGATTTTACTGGCGCCCGAACTGAGAACGAAGTGAAACAAAAGCTTGACCAAGCTTTGGGCAATGGCGGTTATGATAAGGTAAAGAACGGGTTTTTAGAGCTAGGCTTTGCGCATGGCCCTTTTGACCTTACACAGGCAGGCGCATTTAATAGCGTCGTGTGGGTTCATGGTTCTTATGTAAAATCATTGCCGCCCATGCCGGGTACCATCATTTTTGGGAACATGTGCTATAGTGGCTGGACATATGCAGAGAATATCCGTTTTGGCCGTCATCTGCCCCCAGCCATAGGCGAAGCTTTCACCAGCCGCCAGTTGGTTTCCTATTACGGATATGCGTATGACGATGGTACCAGCAGGAAAGTAAAGAACACTTTCGCCATTATAATGGAAGATTCATTGGTGAAAGCCCTTGTCCGTGATCAAGACAGTACTGGTGTGGCGCACCTAAGCAATAATATGGATGAGGTCATAGAGCCTGGAAACTCTACTCGACCACTTTACTTTAAGCAATATTTGAACGTGAACTGGTGCTTTGGATGCGGGGCAGGCAATATTACTGACCCCCGAGATGGGCAAACTTATCGGACCACCTGCATAGGCGATGAAATTTGGATGGCAGAGAATTTAAGATACAATGCCCCGGGCAGCCAATGCTATGGGGGTGATGTTGCCAACTGCGATACTTACGGGCGCATGTACACTTGGGACCAAGCCATGGCAGGGGCTGCTTCTAGTAATTTGGTGCCCAGTGGGGTGCAGGGTGTTTGCCCCACAGGCTGGCACATACCAAGCTATGCGGAATGGAACCAAACAATTGTAACTAACCAGTTGTATGCAGCCGACATAAGGGCCAATTCACCATTATGGATCAACCCTACTGTACCTGCCAATGACCGTACCGGCTTTTCTGCACTGCCAGGAGGTGGTTTCGATACTTTTAATGGATATGAAATGATCGGTACGCTGGCTGCCTGGTGGACCACTGACCAAAATATTCCTGGCACTGGTGCGCCTATAGTAAAGGTTGAAGCAGCCGATAGTAGCGTATCCGCTACCAGTCGTGATAAAACAGACGCTTATTACATTAGGTGTGTGAAGAACAAGTAAACCGTTTAATAATTTTTGATTTTTCTTTTTCCCATTTGCATAGATGGCTAACATTATCTAGCTTTTGCGCATAATTAAAACTTAGATATGCGGAAATACTTTTTGCTTGTGCTACCGATATGGTTTGCCTCTTGCGGTGGCGGACACACTGCTCCAACAGTAAATTGGATAAAGCCCGGACCTGACGACCAGAAAACGGTCCAATCGGCCCTGATGAGCGTGAAACCAGGCGATACCCTGTATTTCGATGAGGGTGTTTTCCATTTTACAGCGGGCCTTTCGCTTTCGGATATTGATAGTGTAACCTTGAAGGGAAAGGGGATGGACAAGACTATCTTTTCCTTTAAAGAACAAACAACTGGTGCCGAAGGCCTGAAAGTAGTGGCCAACCATTTTGCCATTGAAGATATGGCAATTGAGGACCCTAAAGGCGATGGCATTAAAGTACAAAATGCTGATGGGGTGGTTTTCCGCCGACTGAGGGTAGAGTGGACCGGCAAGGCAGACAGCTCCAATGGAGCATATGGGCTTTATCCCGTATCTAGCCGCAACATATTGATGGAGGAGTGTGTGGCCATAGGCGCATCTGACGCTGGAGTATATGTAGGCCAAAGCGAGAATGCCATTGTAAGACGCAACCGGGTGGAACGCAATGTGGCAGGGATTGAGATTGAGAATACCATCAATGCCGACTGTTACGAAAACACAGTGACCAACAATACTGCTGGCATCCTTATTTTCGACTTACCTGGTCTGCCAAAGAAGAACGGGCGTAACATGCGCATCTATAATAATCAGGTACTGAACAACAACCACCCCAATTTTTCTAGCATGGGCATTTCGGTATCTATGGTCCCATCTGGCGTGGGTTTATTATTTATGGCCTGTCAAGACGTTGAGGCATTTGGTAACCGTGTAATAGACAATTATTCTATTGGCACTGCTATATTCAATCTCGACCAGATGGGGCGTGTTAGCAAGGATAGCCTTTACGACAAATATCCCGCAGGTATTTATCTGCACGACAATATTTACGAGCGTAAAATGAGCGTGCCCGATACCACCCGTGCCTTCGGAAAGATGGTGTACCAAATGTTTGGCAATGAGCCGCCCATTGTCTTCTTCGATGGTTTCCAAAATCCTGCATTGTTGGTAAATGGCAAAATTCCAGATAGCAAACGCATATGCCTTCGCAACAATACAGGTGCTACTTTTTACAACATGGCCACCAAGTCAACTGACGTAAGCCAGCATGACTGTTCGTTATCTCCGCTTGCTGAAACAAAAGTAGCTTTATAGAATAAGGATTAGCACAATTGTTTGCGTGGCGAAAAACTCAATTCAATATGATGATGGAGGTATTCAACACGGTGGCGAAACTCACCCATAAAACGTAAGGGATAAGCAAGTAGGCGGCTCTTGAATCGATGGGCTTGAAACGTACCATGGTAAGCACAATTAAGGCCAACATTAACACTATATCTATCAAAGCTGCTGTTGGGCTCTGTAAGCTAAAAAAGATGATGGACCATAAGCCATTAAGCAAAAGCTGAACAGCAAAGATTCCTAGTGCTTTTCGCACCTCGGCTTTATGCCAGCCAGCATTCCAAACCAAACCGGCTGCAATGCCCATCAGAATGTATAGGATAGTCCATGCAGGGCCAAACACCCAATTGGGCGGATTGAAGCTAGGCTTGTTAAGGGTATTGTACCAGCCTTCGATAGCACCGCTGGTAGCAAAGCCAGAAAGGCCTCCAACTGACAAGCAAACTGCTACGGCTATGATAATTTTCCAGATAGGACGCATATATAGCAAATTATTGAATGGCAATCTATGCAAAAATTGTGCAAACAATTGCTCGCGAAAGGTGCTCTTTTGATGAAAGGATGACAAGACATTAGCGAGAAATAAATATTAGTGCAATTGTGCAGAAAATCCTTTGAAAAATTACCCTAAATAATTACCTTCATTACTGAGAAAAACGTTCTTTAAAATATCAATGCCTTCGGGTATTGGCCCACGCGGGGGATTGTACAATGTTTGAAAAACCTAACATTTCAACCAAACCGGGACAAACTCGTGAATGAAAAGGCGGGCCCAGGCCTTGGCTAGTCCAAGGTTTCCCTTCGGGGACGGACTGGGATTACTGACCATTTGCGGATCCCAAATCCTGTATTTTCGAGGTTTTCTTCGAAAACAGCACTTATCCTTTGCGTGGGTTATTTTTTTGTCCTCCATTGTTCCGAAAATTCCCTAGAGATTCCTATCTTCCCCCTTTCTTAAGAAATAGGCTATTTTTAATAATGACTTCACTTTATAGATTGAATCTTTTTTTATTTTCGAGCCTTCAGAACATTTGCTTTAGCATGCGACAAAACTACCTACGTTTAAGTTTGGCTTTTGCCTTAGCGGCAATCGTCCTGCTGCCTGGAACCGTATTGGCACAAAACAATGTGGGTATTGGTACCCAAACTCCTGACCCAAATGCCATACTGGAGTTGTTATCTAGCGACAAGGGTTTGCTCATTCCCCGAATGACCACTACCCAAAGGTTGGCTATGAACCCTAATCTTGGCTTTGCGCAACTGGGCTTGTTGGTATTTGATACTGATACGAATAATTTTTGGTACTGGGATGGTACCCAATGGGTATTAGCAATAGGCCCGATTGGCCCTACCGGCCCAACAGGTCCGACAGGAGCAACTGGCATAGCTGGTGCTGATGGCCCAACTGGTCCTGCTGGTATCGATGGGGCCACCGGTCCGACAGGCCCTGCGGGAGCCAATGGTGCTACCGGAGCCACTGGATTCGTGCAGCCTGGTGATTCTCCTGGCGATACCCCATTTTGGGACGGTACCCAATGGATAACTACTTCTAGCAACATATATAACAACAACGCCAATGTAGGTGTGGGCACCGTTACCCCCAATGCCAAATTGGAAGTGCAAGGCACTGGAACAACCCCATCTACCTACACTTTCCAGACCTTGGATGGCAATGGCTCACCTACCACTACCATTAATGACAATGGGCAAGTGGGTATTGGAACTCAAAACCCTGATCCTTCTGCTATTGTTGAAATCACTTCTGATGTAAGGGGTTTCTTGCCGCCACGAATGAGCACCTCTTCAAGAGATGCTATACAAAACCCTGCTCGTGGTTTGATTATTTTTAATATTACGGATAGTACCCTTCAAATTTTCAATGGTCAATGCTGGTTGAGGAGCTATCAGAAAACCTGTAACGATTGTTTCTTCTCACTTACTCCTAGTGCCACCGCAGATACCATTGACAGGGTGCAAACGGATTCAACTACATTTACCGTCCAGGTGAACCAATCCAACGGAAATCCACAAAACATTGCTTTTGCTGTTATAGGTCAATTGCCCCCTGGAGTGACGGTAAGTATTGTAAATAACCCGCAGTTTAGTACAGGAACTGTTAATGTTACCATCAAAGTAACGCCATTCTCACCTGCTGGAACTTTTCCTATCGTAATCCAAGCATTGTGTGGTGGAACGGTTGAGAACATCATCTTCTCATTGACATTGACCCCTTGTTACGATGTGCATATCAGCAATACCGTACAAAACTACAATTTGGCTAGTGCCATGTCGAGCCTATACGGTTCAGCTATACTTACTTCTCCCGTATGTGTGGTAAGTACTGTTGATGCTGGGGTAGATGTAACCAGCCTTACCACTGCTCAGCCTGCCTATACCACAGGTGGCTTGGCTTCAGGTTCGGTAGTGGCACTTATCAATAATGGGAACATAATAGGAAAGGGTGGTAATGGCGGCACTGCAACTGACCCAGCCAATGGTTGGACTGGGGCTGGGGAAAATGGCGGCAATGCAGTGGAAGTTACTGTTAACACCACCGTGCAAAACAATTTCAATATTTATGGAGGCGGTGGTGGTGGTAACGCCATGGCTTTCGGCCTCACCTATAACCTGAACAACTTGGTTCCAGGATTGCCTATTACACTACCCACTATTGGTATATTGATAGGTGCTGGCGGTGGCGGCGGCGCAGGTGGCGGTTTGGGTGGCAATATTCCTACATTCCTTGGCCTACAGTTCTACGTACCAGGCACTAATGCTACTGCTGGTCAATATGGAGTACCTGGCCAGGGAGGAATTTTAAACTTCCCCATTAACACTACCCAAGGGCCTGTAACTATTGGTATCAACCCAAATGCTTATGGTGGTAATGGAGGAGCTTATGGTTATCCTGGAACGCAAGGTGGTTTTCAAGTAAGCTTGAACCTTTCCATTACGGTAAGCATACCTTTTATAGGACCTATTACTATACCAGTACTGACCAATTTCAATATTCCTATTCCAGTACCTATACCTGCAGCGGGCGTAGGTGGATATGCCATTAGGCGCAGGAATGGAGCCACCACCAATGTACCTGACAATACTTATAATACCTCTTTCTTAAAAGGAAGGGTGGGTCAATAATTAATAAGATAAACGGACTACAAAATGACATTCAATAAATTAATAGTAGCACTAAGCTTTATAGGCTTACAATTGTTTTCATCGCTCACTTATGCTGATACCTTTGAAGGTGTACTGGAAATGACTACCATAAACTATAGCAGTGGGGAAAAAGCAACGGTGACTTGGAGCATAAAGGATGGCAACCATCGCATGGACTACCAGACTACTGTAGAGGGGAAGCCCTTTAATTATACCTTGCTTTTTTTGCAGGGAAGGGCGGATGTATTGCTGTTGATGGAAGGCAATGGAAAAAAGATAGCTTATACCGTTCCTGCTGGAGCATTGGCCATTAGCAATCTCGTGAAACCTAACACGTTGTTGCAGCCTGGGGCCGGTGAAAAGGTCCTAGCGGGCCTTAATTGTACGCCACTGGTAGATGGCAAGGGTAATGTGGTAGCTTGGGTATCGGCGCAGTCGCCGGTTAGTGTAAGTGATGCTCCTGCTGCTTTAAAGGGACAGGGTGTTTTTCAATTGTTGGTCAACAATAAGATTAACAGTTTGCCCTTGGAGTTTAATGCCACTGATGCAGAAGGTAAGCCTACCTATCAGCAAACTATCGTATCAATCAAGCAGCAGCCAGTAAATGGGGCGGTATTCGATTATTCATCTTATACCCCTGCCCAAGAAGCTCTGCAAGAATTACAGAAGCAATAATTTACTATTGATTAAATGGACCAAACAAATCTAGGGATTGGTGCGCGCGTGGAGCACCCAAAGTATGGAGAGGGAATTGTAGTAGGTGGCGACCTTTCATTTACCAAAGTGTTTTTCCGAAATGTGGGCGACAAGGAAATTGCCAAATCTTTCGAAGGCCTCAAAGTTTTAGAACCTGCAGGAAGTATTGACAATTCCCTATCATTAGACGATGTGAAGTTTGCACTTACCCAAGTGCTGCAGAAATTTGCTGATTTCACCTTGTTGGTGCCGTTGGGTGAGCGTTGGAAAGGTGGCCAAATGATTTTACAACCAGCTGATAAGAGCCTTAAGCCAAAGGAGATACCTATAGAAACCTTTTTCCACAAAATTGTAATGTTACGCGACCGATTGAGGGTATTGGAACAGCAAATCAATGGCAACGCCAAATTGAGTGATGAGGATAAAGTAAACTTGCAACAATATATTACCCGTTGTTACGGCAGTTTGACCACCTTCAATGTGTTCTTCCAAAGGAAAGAAGATCAGTTTGTAGGCGAAGGCGGCAAAGATTGATCAAGCCCGTGTTTCTTGTTTTTCATCACAATAGCGGGTGTCCAATCTACTCGATATTCGAAGGGTTGCCGCCTTACAGTACAGTCAGGTTTGGTGCATAGTTTACAAGAAGTAGGAAGGCAGGGGTCAGGGTGGATAAAGAATTCTACTTCGTGACCCAAATGTTCTTTTATGGTGGCGGCTATCTCCTCCATTTCATCATGCACTTCCGTCAAGTTAAAGTACCAAGGCAGCGTTACATGGCAATCGATATGATAATCAGGCCCATATTTTATCACCCTTAAGTTGTGTATGTCAATCCAATTGGGGCTACGATGTTTGTTTAGTATGGCAATAAGATTATCAATCAATAACAGGTCGGCTTCGTCCATTATCCCCGCGTAGGCTTCCCTTACAGTTTTGATGCCCGTGTAAATAATGAATAAACCGAACATGATAGCAACTACATTATCGAGCCAAGCAACATGTGTTAAGTAAACAATGCCTAAGCCTAAAAGTAAGCCTACACTGGTATAAGCATCGGATTTAAGATGACGGCCATCGGCTACCATGATAGCAGAACGGTTGTTGGTACCCATCTTTACCAATATAAGGCCCATAAAGAAATTAATGGCACCGGTTATTACGGTAAGCACCAAACCATAATCAAGATTTCCTAAATGGCTCGATACGAAAAAATTGTAGATGGATTTGCAAATAATTGCCAAGCCCGCCAATGTGATGAGTCCACCCTCAAAACCGGCGGAAACAAACTCCATTTTCCCATGCCCATAAGGATGGTCCAAATCTTTCGGACGGGCGGCGAAGTAGATACTATAAAGGGCAAAGCTTCCCGCTACGACATTGATAATCGATTCTAGGGCATCAGCAAGAACCGCATTGGAACCAGTTATTAGATAGGTAAAAAACTTAACGCCCATTATGGCCACGCCAACAGCCAATGTAACGCTAAGTACCCTAAACTGTTTGCGATAAGCAATGCTGCTCATAGTCCGCAAATTACAACGATAAAATGATAATGATATCCGACTGCTAGTAAACTTCTAGCACCTTGTGGTCCTCGCCCCTAAAGTTGAATGTTTCTCCTTTCTTTTTACCAGCAATGGCATCGTAAAGTGGAGCTTGGGTGGAAATTACAAAGAAAGTACTGTTATCCACCTTAATTTTGCCCATGTTCCATGAAAGGAATACTTTAAGTTTATCTGTAATTACCACAGAGCCTAACTTAGCTGTATCCAATTCTACTTGGGGGTTGATTTTTTTCAGAACCTGGAGCCCCATGCTAGCTTGCTCCAATTGACGGGTGTACATCTCACGGTCATGTTGCATCTGCTCCCTGAACGATTCAAAATTTTCCTCACTGCCACCTTTTTCGTCATTAGCGGCATCTTGTACGTTTTTGATGGCTGTCTTTAGGGTTTCTACCAAATCGTTCTGTACCTTAAGGCATTCCTCTAGTAAGCGTGCCTTTACCTTCTCTTGTTCCATTGGGGTACAAAAATAAGCAATAATTGGAAAAACAAGGTTGTGCCAGCGACCTTATCAGAAAAGCAGAAATTATGCCGCTACTACGGAATAGTAGCCGAATTTTAATGCCACCCATTGCATCAGCTCGTGTTTGTCAGCAGCTACCAATTGTTGCAGGGCTTTGGTCAATTCTTTGTCGAAAAGGTCTCTATCGAAACTTACTTTTTCTAGAATCAGCTTACTATATTCCAACATCGACATAGGGCATTCTTTATTCTGTTATTGAATTTAAACTAAAGAAATCGATTCTTTAGTACGTCCATTACGTTTTTTAATGTGCCTGCTCTTTTCTTAATTCCACATTTAACAATCCGTAACAATGGTGGCTGTTTATGAAAAAATTGTGCCAATAGTAGGTATGACGTACTAGCAAGAGATAAATTTTTTAGCCTTCTGCAAGGCATTATCTAATCAGGAGGTAGGGGTGCGAAACTTGGATGCGGAGGGGAAATCAACCAATAAAAAAGCCACCCCTTTCAGGATGGCTTCCAGTGCTTTTTAGGGACACCTATGGGGTTCGAACCCACGACCCTCGGAACCACAATCCGATGCTCTAACCAACTGAGCTAAGGTGTCCGTATATGCAGGGTGCAAAGATAATATTTTCCTCATATCCCTACACCTATATCAACCTAATTTTTTGTATTCAGTTCCTAGCGAAGCACCTTATTGAGCTGGTGCAGGGCTTAAAGTAATCTTACGTTCTACTGGGTTGAATTTGTTCGGGATGGTTTTGCCATCTTTATCTATTAGCTCCAACTTTATGGTATGCTCTCCCAATGGAAGGCCTTCAATAAAATATGGCTCCCATTTTGTGAGCACGAACTCGGTACCATCAATAGTAGCCTTTACTTTGTTGCCTGTTTCTGAAAGTTCGGTATTAGCTAAGAAATAATCGAGCAATACTTTCTTCGTTTCTTTTTCGCCTTTATACTCTCCTTTAGGGCGGCTATAAAACAGAAGAGGTGCCTTTAAATCAACGTCATTTTTTACTGCTTTGTTACCTACACTGAAGTAATCCACCACATAAGCATCTTTATGCTTTAGGCTCTCATGATAAGAACGTGATAGAAACAATAAAGCTACATAACCACCAGGCTGTAAATCGCGCTCGAAAGTAGTATCATAATGAGCGGTGTATGGTTCATTATTCAATATCAGGTGTATGTGTTGGCCCTGTTCTGAGTTAGCACAATGGTCATATACCCTTACGGTTTGTTTCTTCAATTCATAATTTTCCACCGAGGTCTTGAATTCTACTTTACCGGTTTTAACCCACTCATTCGACTTTGGCGATAACAGCTTTAGTTTCGCCTCGGGAAAATCAGGGGAGTTATTTACCTTGGTAAGACGGATTCCGTTCTTTTCCATCACTACTTCTGATGCGGAAGTAGCATCATTGGCTAGGGTATCTTTTGTTACAGTGGTTGAATCTTGAGCCGAGCCAGAATCTCCGGTTCCTGAGCCACAAGAGGCTGTGAAAAGTAGGACAATTGCTAACGGCAAAATATTGAACTTTGTCATCGTTGGGTTGATTTTAGTAATGAAGTGAAAAATAGATAATTTTGGTACAATCGTCCTACAAATTTTATGTCAAAAAACTGAGATGGAACATGACATGCACGTACAGGATGTAAAATTAACAGTGGAGGGCATGACCTGCACTAACTGTGCCACTGGAATCAGTAAATTTTTAGAGCGAAAAGGTCTACAGAAAGTATCCGTCAATTATGCTACTGCTGAGGTGCGCTTTTCCATGGACGAGGGCACAAGTGTGGAAGATATAAAAAAAGGTATTGAGAAATTAGGTTATTCTGTAGTTGGAGCTAAGCAGCATTTACGTGGACGGCGTTTCGGTTTATTGCAAATGTTCTTGGTGAGCGCTGTTTTTACTTTGCCATTATTGTTGCACATGGTGATGCCTGTGCATGAACTGATGTTGCCTTGGGTCCAGTTTTTCCTTGCACTGCCGCCAATGGCAATAGGCTTTTATCATTTTGGCCGAAGTGCTTGGGGATCTATTAAAGCGGGTGTACCCAACATGGACGTGCTTATTATTATTGGTTCTTCAGCAGCTTTCGCATACAGCCTAGCGGGAGCCATCATGAATTTAGGCAGCGATTACCTTTTTTTTGAAACAGCTGCCACCATCATCACACTCGTATTGCTTGGCAATCTAATGGAACATAGAAGTGTCGAACAAACTACCACTGCTATAAAAGAGTTGGGTCAGTTGCAACCCCGTAAGGCTAAGTTAGTGCTGACCAAAAATGGGGCTGAAAACATTGATGAGGTTGAGGTTGACAGTTTGAAGTTAGGGGATATACTGGTTGTGAATACTGGCGATAAAGTACCTTTGGATGGCACAGTGGTGTGGGGAGAGGCATCTCTCGATGAATCAATGATAAGTGGCGAGAGCATGCCTGTATTTAAGATCAAAGGTGACTCTGTTACCGGTGGTACCGTTCTATTATCAGGAAACATCAAACTGCAAGTTTCTGCAGTGGGGGAAAGCACCTATTTGTCAAAGATTATTGAATTGGTAAAGAGTGCACAGCAACAAAAGCCTATGGTTCAGCGCTTGGCTGATAAGGCCAGTGCTGTTTTCGTCCCAGTTGTCCTTTCTATATCCTTGGTCACTTTCCTAGTTGCTTTTTTCGCTTTTGATGTATCCGTTACCAAGGCTTTGATGAATGCAATTGCGGTATTGGCCATTGCTTGTCCTTGTGCCATGGGCTTAGCGACACCTACAGCCGTAATGGTAGGTATAGGCAGGGTAACTAAAGAAGGCATTTTGATTAAA
This sequence comes from Chitinophagales bacterium, assembly GCA_033762815.1. Lineage (GTDB taxonomy): Bacteria > Bacteroidota > Bacteroidia > Chitinophagales > CAIOSU01 > JANRLF01. The sequence continues at coordinate 59,292 of JANRLF010000002.1, forward strand.
GGCGGCAGAACTATTGAGCAAATGGCAGGTATTAAGCAAGTGGTATTTGATAAAACGGGTACATTGACTACCGGGTTCTTCAGAATAAAACGTTTCCAAGTATATGCAGGGGATGAAGATGAAGCAAAATCCATCTTGTTTAGTATCGAGACGTACTCCTCGCATCCTTTAGCCAAATCTATTACGGAGCAGTTGAAAGGAACTAAGGAATTGACCTTCAATAGTACCCAGGAGCTTAAGGGTATAGGCATAAAAGCCATAGATACGGAAGGAAACTTGTATGAAGCAGGTTCCTATCAATTGGTAAGGCACCTAACCACTGACAACCATTATGATATATACTTGCTAAGAAACCATGAATTGATAGCTGCTGTTGAACTGGAAGATGAACTGAAGCCTGAGGCTAAGACAGTAATCCAATATTTGAAGGATGCTGGAATAAAGACGGTAATGTTGAGTGGCGACCGCTATGAAAAGGTGCATCTGGCGGCAAAAACATTGGGTATGGATGCTTTTTATGCTGAGCGATCTCCGGAGCAAAAGTTAGAACTGATAGAAAAATTATCGGAAGATATACCTACTGCCATGGTGGGTGATGGTATCAATGATGCCCCTGCTTTAGCTAGGGCAAGTCTTGGTATTTCATTAAGCACTGGTACACAAATAGCAATAGACAGTGCCCAGGTAATATTGGTAAAAGGTGATTTAAATGCTTTGAAAAGAGCTTTTGGTATTAGCAAGGTGACTATTACTACCATTAAGCAAAATCTTTTTTGGGCATTTGCTTATAACGTAGTGGCCATTCCCATTGCGGCAATAGGGTTACTTAATCCAATGGTAGCTGCTTTTTCAATGGCATTCTCCGATGTGGTGGTAGTATTCAACTCCCTAAGATTAAAAAGCAAACGTTTCCACTGAGTATTTCGTCTCGCATATCGCAGTGGTTGGATGGTGCCAGGGCCATGCAGGCCTTTCAGTTGTTGCGCTTTGGCGGGCAAATGCTGGTAAATATTTTATTGACCAAAAGTGCATTAGGGCTCCGCGATATTGGGCTGTTTGATACCTTTTTGTTCGTTACCACCTCCATTAGTTTCTTTTGGATAGCAGGTATCACCAATTCCTTGATGGCATTGTATCCGAAAAGGGAAGGGGAGGAGCGAAAACTATTTTTGTTCAATGCCTTCTTTTTATTGGTTATTGCCAATCTACTAATATGTATTGCTTTTGGGGTATTTTCCAATCAGCTCATGTCTTGGGTGTATCCTGAAGGGGAGTTTCCCCATAAATGGTTGCTGCTGCTATTTTTGTTATTCAACAATCCTTCCTTCCTTATAGAACATATACTATACTTGGAAGGCAAACCCAAACTGCTTTTCATTTATGGTACAGGCGTAATGCTGATAAATGTTTTCCTAGTTCTGTTGCCTGTGTGGCTGGGGTATGGGCTACAGGGTGCATTGCTCGGATTGGTAGTATTTGCCATACTGAAATTCGTTTTACTGTTAGCGGTGCTTACGCGCAATGCTCGATTTCAGGTGCAACCAGCAATGTTCAAGGAGCATAGTTATATCGCTTTGCCTTTAGCACTAAGTATTTTTGTTTCAGGAGCAGGTGATTTAGTAGATGGCTATTTAGTGAGTACCCATTTCGATAAGGGAGTGTTCGCTATATTCCGATATGGTGCCCGTGAGCTACCTTTCGCTATCATGTTGGCCAATGCATTCAGTACGGCTGCTATTTTGCATGTAGCCAAAGATTTAGAAACCTCACTACCTTTTATTAAGCAACGTGCCCGTCAAATGATGCACTTGTTATTTCCAATCACTATCATCTTAATGTTGACAAGCAAATGGCTATACGTGTGGGTTTTTAGGGATGAGTTTGTATCCAGTGCTCCTGTATTCAATATCTATCTTTTGCTACTAGTGAGCCGTATGGTATTTCCGCAGACTATATTAAATGGATTGAAGCAAACTCGCCCTATCCTTATTTTCGCTTTAATGGAAATAAGCTTAAATGTGCTGCTCAGCATTGTTTTCATACAATGGTGGGGGATACTAGGTGTGGCCTGCGCAACTGTTATTTCCAGCTATTTCGACAAAGCCTGTCTCGTGTCGTACAATTGGATTAAAAATGGGATAACACCCACTACTTATATTGACCTTCGCTGGTGGCTGGCTTACACTGTTTTGCTGTTTTTTGTGTATGGATTTAGCTTGACTTTTTAAACCATTATTATGAAAACGATTGTGCTGCTGCTCATTTCCAATGTGTTCATGACATTTGCTTGGTATGGGCACTTAAAATTTACCCATGTTGCGCTTTGGAAAGTGGTACTTGTTTCGTGGCTCATTGCTCTTTTGGAATATTGTTTCCAAGTACCAGCAAACAGAATAGGGTATGGGCAATTCAGTGCGGCACAACTGAAAACCATACAAGAAGTGATAACCTTGCTGGTATTTGCTGGTTTTTCGTTATTCTATCTAAAGGAAACGTTTCGTTGGAATTATGCCATCAGTTTCGTCTTACTGATAGGCGCCGTGTACTTTATGTTCAAAGACTAATTATTTGTCTTTTACACAGCGGCAGCTCAAGCCCATATTTTTATCATAAGCTGTTTCCAACAATTTCGGACTGAATGATTTGATTTCCCTTGCCCATACCGTATTCCCTTGAAATGGGGTCGAACTCCAGAAAATAGCAGAATAGTTTTTACCGTCAAACTCCATTGCCTTCTCCGATTTAAAGCCACCATACACAGCATCAAAACCACTAGCTCCGCCCACTTTCAATTTAGCGGCAGCGGTTGCCTCTCCCCCAAGCGCAGCAGTTAGTTCCTTCCATTCTGCATCAGTAGGCAAGTGCCAACCTGCAGGGCATGCTTTTTTTGCCGCCTCCCATGTGTATAGCCTACCATAAAGCTTAGTGTTTAAGGGGTCATTTTTATAGGAATAGCTTCCGGCAATATTGGTACTTACGTTTTGTGCCATCCATATTTGGTTGCCAATTTTTACTTCTTTTATTTCTATGGGTGCTTGTGGTGTATAAGCAGTTCCGAAAATTAAAGTGCCAGCAACCAGGGCAGTCAACAAAATAGTTTTATAGGTCATACGCTTCCATCATTTAGTGAATGTCAACTACAAATGTCAGCAATAACCAAGGCAAAGCCTTTAGTAGAGGGGTTTTAGATTTGCACGGCAGATTTTTGGTTGTACATAATTATGCACACATTATCCACACTTTATGCGGCGGAAGAATACATTAGCTCAAAATTTTCCCTTTGCAAATGTTTGTGCGACCAAATTAAAGCAGCCTTTTCCGTTAGGAAGGCACGCATAGGATATGTAGGCCTATTGATAAAGTAAGAAAGGTTGGCCAATACTTTTATTGATAAATTTGGTACGAGCAATGCCATGCTATGTTTGCTTTTGGCCGCCTGTTCATTGGTCAGCATCACTCTTGCCTCCATGTTCACTGATGCCATTCGGCTATCAAAAATTATGGCGCGTTTGGTGTATTGCGAAAGCTGATCAATGGTATCCAAGATTTTTTTTGCTTCCTTAGGCCCAATGGTGGCACCTTTGAATGGAGATACTAGCAATATTTCGTCTTTACGAAGGATAATGGTTGACGAGTCCAAAAGAATTTCAATATTGCCGCTCATAGTAGTTGGTTTGAATGAATAAGCCATTCATTTTTACGGCATTTTGGTAATAAGGTTTTCCTTGCTTAGGCTTGTAACAAACGCTGCATGGTATCGGCTTTCCACTCTGTTTCGTCCCATTCCTTCTGTTCATCCGAATCCATTGTGATTCCACCACCTAAATACAACCTTGCCTCGCCATTGAACAATTGCATACAGCGTAAGTTGACATATAGGTGGGTAAGTCCCAACACTTTGTTTGGGCCAATGTAGCCGGTATAATATCCTCGGTCATGCTGCTCTACTTTGTTGATTAATTGTATAGCTGCATTTTTTGGATATCCGGCTATGGCAGGGGTTGGGTGCAGTTCATCAATAAAGCCAGTGGGGATTTGCTTTGCCAAATGAGCCTCAAATTCCGTTCTTAAATGAAGCACATTGCCAGCTTGTATGGTTTGCAAGTCTGATTGACTAAAATTCTCAAAATATTCGCCCAAAATGCCTGCAATAGTTTCCGCTACAATTTCATGTTCTTTCACCTCTTTTTCGCCCCATTGCACAGGCTGTTCATCCATACTAGGGGCTCTTTGGCTACCGGCTAAAGCCATAGTAAATAATCGATGATCTTTTATTTCTAACAAAGTTTCCGGTGTTGCCCCCATCCAGCAGCCTGTTTCAATTGAATAGCTTAAGTAACAAAACGCAGAAGGATACAAATTGCAAGCATCAAAAAAAATGGCGAATGGAGAGCGGCTGTTTTTTACGAATTTAGTGCGGGAAAGGATTGCCTTTTCGATAGCACCTTTTTGAATAGCCGCCTTAATTGCTTGTACTTGTTGCTTATATCCATCGAAACTTGCTTGATGGTGGATATTGGCTATAGGAAGCGGAAGTATGGGAAAATCATCGCCAAAATCACTTGTTTTCCCCTTAATAACTATATCGGGTCGAAGGTAAAATGGCTTGTTGCTGGAACCTGGCCATGGTACCATGTAAAAGGCATTGCGCCTTTTTCTAAAATCAAGCTTTTGTTGCTGTACGATTAATACGCTCTCCTGACCTGGTATGCGGAAAAAAACGAATGGCCAATCATTGCTAAGGGCCTTGTTAAGCAGTTCAATACTGGCTTTGGCAATATCAGGCTTTGGCGAATACAATTCTGGGGAAACGGTACTTCAGTAACTCAAAGCAGCCAAACAAGAGCGTAACATAAAATAAATCGCCAAAAAAGGTATTACGGAAAAAGGGAATGGCAGCTACATAACATTGCAGCAAACCCTGCCATCCTTGATACTCATTCATTGAAAGGTAGGAACCAAAGTTGGAGATTAAAAAGAAAACCAAAGAAGACGATATTGTAGCCGCTGCAATAGTAACGATGTTCAAACGTTGTTGGAGCAATCTGCCAATGCCAGCAATGGCAAGAAAACCGATGTAAACAAAAATGATTTCACTGTGTAAGCCGCTGAACGCCCTTAGCCCAATACTGTACAAAAAATCCAACATTAAATCGCTGGCCAACATTACTGCTAAAGGCAACAAAAAAGCCAAGCGCTTATCAACAAAATAAGCCCCACCAAAAAGTGCCATGGCACCAATAGGGGCAAAATTGGGGGGCATAAAAGGTAAAGCCCTAACAATAGCCGCAACAAACACAAAACCCAATACTATCAATACTTTGGGTTTGTTCATCGAATTATTTGACATAGCCATCAATCTAAATTACTTTGTTCAAAATTACGATAATTTTTTCGGGAAAAATAAGATTAAGAGCAAGACTAGATTCTAAGCTAAAGTAATTAGGTGTTTTGTAGGAGCTATTAAATGTTGCTAAAAAATGTTGGAATATATACGTAATATAGATAGATTTATTGACGCAACAGTGTGTAAAAGCTGGATAAGTTTATTTGTAAGCAACCAACCATTTTGCATAATTTTAAACAACTTATAAGCAAGCCCGTATAATGGTGACTGCATACCAAAACACGTATGCTGAAAGAAAGCAACCTTTCATGAAGAAAATCAAGATATTAATTGTTGATGACCATCCTATGATACGGCACGGTATTAAGTCGTTATTGGATGGCGATCAATATGAGGTAAGTGATGAAGCCAGCAATGGTGAGGAAGCACTACAGAAACTAGCAAGAGCAAAGTTTGATCTGGTGATTATGGACATTAAGATGCCAGAGATGAACGGTATTGAAGCTACGGAAGAAATTGTAAAGCGATATCCTGATGTTAGGGTGTTAGCAATTTCAATGTATGATGAGCAGCGTTATATCATGAAAATGTTGCAAGCAGGTGCTATGGGCTATGTTCTTAAGAACACAGGTAAGCAAGAACTGATGACGGCTGTAAATACAGTGATGCAGGGAGAAAGTTATTTTAGCCAAGAAGTTTCGTCTATCATGATGTCTCAGTTCATGACTCGCAAGCCAGTGCAAACCGAGAATGCCAAACTGGATATCACACTTACCAAGCGTGAAACAGAAATCATCCGTTTAATTGCAGAAGAACTGACCAATTCAGAAATTGCCGACAGATTGGGTATTAGCCCAAGAACTGTGGATACCCATAGGCGTAACTTACTTCAGAAATTGGATGTGAAAAATACTGCTGGATTGGTTAAGTATGCTATCCAACACAACATTCTTGACTAGTTCTTCTTTAATCCATTTCGTGCTTAAGGGGAATAGTGATATGGATGATTGTACCTTTTCCTGAGGCAGATTTGATTTCAAAAACTCCATCGAGCAGTTGGGTCCTGATTTTGATGTTTTTTAGCCCTATGCCTTTCCGTAAGGTTTTATTGAGGTCAAATCCTAAGCCATCGTCGCGGGTTTCCAAGAACAGGTTTTTGCCCTTAATAATCATGTCTATGTAAAGATTTTTCGCAAAGGAGTGCTTCAGTGTATTATTGATTATTTCCTGTATAATACGGTATAGATTGATTTGGGCGGTTTGGGGCAGGCTTGGTGGTAGTTCGTCAATATTTAAAACGATATTGATTCTGCCGCTTTTCATGGTGCGGCTGCTCAGTTCTGCCAAAGCTACCTCTAAGCCTTCTTCCATCATCAGATTGGGCATAAGGTTGTGCGAAATATTACGCACCTCGGTTATGGCATGATTTAACAGCATACGGAGACTTTCCATTAATTCACTGTTGCGGCCCTCTGCACTTTTAACATTATGCTCCAGGGTCATTAAATTCATGTTAGCCGCTGTTAAAGTCTGGCCAATACCATCATGTAGGTCCTCAGCAATCCTCTTTTGTTCCATGTTTTGCCCTTCCAGCAGGGCTTTCGACACTTCTATTTCATTTTTTAGCTTTTCCATTTTCATCAACTCTGTCTGTATTCTTACCTTTTCTTCCAAGGCTTTCTGTTGTCTTTCAAGTGATTTAATCCTGCTCCTAATCAAAACACCTATCGCTAGAATGACCAATAAAGTGAATGGGATAATAAAAGATAGATTTTTATAGAAAGGGGGTACAATTGTTACTGCAATCAATAAGCCTTCCTCATTCCAAGCATAGTCATTATTGCTGGCTTTTACTTTGAAGGTATAGGTGCCGGGTGGGAGGTTGGTATAAGAGGCGAAGTTTCTTGAGCCAGAATAGACCCAGTCTTTATCAAAACCCTCCAACATGTATGCATACTGGTTTTTTTGAGGGGTTACGAAATCGAGTGCAGCGAATTCAAAAGAAAGTACGTTGTAATCTGAATTTAGCTTAAGGGTTTTTATAGTATGGAAGGGTTGATCACTGTTGTATAGCTGGTTGTTAACCATCAGTTTGGTCAGTACTACTTTGGGTATGGCCTTGTTAAAGGGCATTTTTTCTGGATAAAAAGCATTGAAGCCATTAATGCCGCCAAAGTATAGCTTACCGGTTTGATCCTTAAAGTATGCACCAGAATTGAACTCGTTACTTTGCAGTCCATCGCTGCTGGTAAACTGGTTTACCGTACCAGATTTATCATAGGAAAAAAGCCCCACATTGGAGCTAAGCCACAAAATGCCCAGCTTATCCTGAATGATGCCGTAAATAACGGAGGCTTGGATTGCTTCGATATGGGTAATGGAGTCAATTTGTATTTGGTTGTCATTTACATTCCTGAACTTCATTTTTTTTAACCCACATCCATCAGTAGCAATCCATAATGTATTGCCATCAATAATGGTAGAGAATATTTTTTGACAAATCAACTTGTTGTTCAGCTTATCGGTCAATTCTTGAACATTTTGGGTCAGTGTGTTGATGTAGTACAGGCCTTTATCGGTTGACAAGAAGAAGCAGCCTGGTTTTAATTCTTTTATATCCCTCACCGGTAATTGGAGGTCAGTAATGATACCGCCACCAAAAACATATTCAAAGCGCTCCTTTTCCCTGTTGTACCTGCTAAGCCCCGCATCGCTACCTGCCCAAAGAGACCCCTGTGAATCGACAAATATTTTGTATATCACATTTTGCGGTGCTCCATTTGCTTGTAAGCTTCCGTAGTGAAAATTCTCAAACGTTTCATTTGAAGGGTTGAATAATTGTAGTCCACCACCTTCCGAACCAATCCATATATTATGATCAATATCTTCTGTAATACAATATACTGCTGGGTTGATGGAAGGTTTGTCTGATGTTGGGCTTGGGACAAAATGTTTGTATCTGCCATTTTTTTTAAACACGGACATACCTGCATACCCGCCCACGTACAAATCACCGTTAGCAGCTACCATTATTGCCCTTATACTTCGGGCTACCACGCTGCTTGAATCTAGTGGGTTATGGGTATATAGCTCAAATTTTTCACCTGGGTAATAGCAAAATACACCACCACCATTGGTGCCTAACCACATTAATCCAGAGCGGTCCTGGTAGATGGATATAATATTGTCAGGATAAAAATTGTTTGCGCCTGTCAATAGGTTTACCGCAACGCAGTCATTTGCATTCATTTTCAGCTTCCTAAGGCCAATACTTCCATAACTTAACCAAATCTCATTGTTTGCGTCTTGAAAAGCCGTCAATAGAACCCCTCCCATCCAAGGCAGTTTATAACAATCCAATTGTTTTGCTGGACTAATGATATCTGTTGCTGGGTCAAGTATATTCAGCCCTTGTATAGTGCCTATCCATATTTTGCCGCCAATATTGGACAAGCTTTCTATATGGTTACGGTACAAGGTTTCTTTGCTAGGGGAATACCTTTTAATTTTTCCAGTGGCAATTGCTATACGGCATAAGCCGCCAATTTTTGAACCGACATATACATATCCTTGGTTATCGCCTGTTATGCAGGCTATATGACTGGAAGGAATTGAGTTGGTATCTTGGAAAACAAAGCGGAAATGTTCTAAAATATTATAGTTCGGCCCTAATTTTAGCAGCCCCTCGCTTTCAGTGCCTACCCAAAAATTACCGTATTTATCCTCATACAAACAAGTAACAGCATAATTGCGAACTGAGGAGGGGGTAGGAAAAAGAATATGCTTAAAATGGTCTTTTTCTGGTAGATAGAGGTCAAGACCGCCATTTGTTGCTACCCACAGATTGCTTTTGCTGTCAAGCATTAGGAAATTGACATGGTTGCCAGCTATACTATGGGCATTTTCCTTATTGTTTCGGTAAATTTTGAAGCCAAAGCCATCGTACCTGTTCAGCCCATCTTTAGTACCGAACCACATAAAACCCATGCTATCTTGGCAAATGGCGCTTACTGCGCTTTGTGATAGGCCATCGTTAATGGATAAATTATGGAATTGGTGCTGTTTGCTTTGGGCAAAAGCCAACTGATGGGCAATCAGTATTAAAATTAACAACCAATATACGGGCCTTAATATCACCTATAATCGCACTATGTGTTATACTAAGTTACCAATTTCGGGGCTAGTTGTAAAAACGCCAACTCACGCCTACTTTAAAAGCCCTATCGGCTGCGGGATATCCGTATGTCGCATAGTACCCCTTTTGCGAAAATATTCCTTGGTTTACATGCTCCATCTTCAGGAACACAATGGCTTCGGCAATTTTAAGACTCACAAACACGTCTGCTACTGGGTAGTAGCTTAATGTCAGGTTGTCTTGTATATAAAACTGTCCGGTAAGCGGAAAATAGCCATAACCTTTATAATTGGTATTATAGAAAACGTCTACACCAGCCCTTAGTACTAGATTTCCTTTAAATAGATTGTTCTCATAAAACAAGCTGTTTTTCGACCAAAATTTTGGAAAACGCAATATATCTTGACCGGTAAAAAACTGGAGCACAAACAAATTATCCGAACCAAAATGTCGCCACCTAAAGTTTTTGCTCAACTGTACCACCCAAACCTGTACACTGCCAGATAGCTGAGTAGGCACGCGGTTTTGATTGAAGTAGCCCGGGTAGGTAATATTATAAAACCAACCACTTAGCAAAAATCGATAGCGGGGAATCTCATAACTTAAACCAGCATTGATATTGATGGTTTTATTGAACTGATTATCAATGTTTACTCGTTGATATTGAAAGCTGTTATACAACCAGGGCAATTCTTTTCTGCTAAAGCCCCCACTTACCAATAGTCGCCCAATTTTCTTTAAGTTAAGCCCTATGCTGCCTTCCGCTATCAAATCATTTTGGTTGTAGTCTACAAGGTCATAAGTAACTTTACTATGATAGATAAAGGGGCTATTTGAACTTGGATGATTACGAAGCGATAATTGCAATCTAATTTGTTGCAGCGGTTCCCGCTTAGGGTCTTGCACTATGCTACCTAATGATTGGTAAATGGAGGCGTCTATTAAGTAGTTCCTATAATGGACACCGGTGCTATCAATGCTTTTAATACTTGTTTTGGTAATGCCCAAGGTGTTTGCCCAATGGGTGTATGCCACCGTAGAAAAAAGACTGTCTGCATCTACCTGAAACTGGTCATAATAGCTTCCTGTAGGGTTTTGGTCAAAAAAAGTATAACGTTGGGCCCCGAAGGATAGCTCATGATATAGCGTAAAACTTGGGTAAAACATCAGGGCACGGGTGCTATCATTTATCTTTATAGTATCGGCTTTGCCTTGTCTCCACTCTTGTTTTAAAAAAAATCCTTGATCCTTGTATTTAGTTTGTGCTCCATCTAGGGTTACCGCGGTCAAACTACTGCTTATACCCTGGTCATTGGCAAAAATATCGGTAGTGTCCACTCCGCCATTTTCCTGTTGTTGGTTGCTGTTGAATAAAAATATGGCGGTAAGTTTATATTGCTGGCTGCGGGAAATGTATCGGGTGGTAAGGGCAAAATTATTATGGTTGGTTTGTTGTGAAGCATAGGTGCCTTCTGATGAATAGCGTCTGAATTGAAATGCAATGTTGAATCGTTGCCCAATGTTTTGGTTATGGGTCACATCAACCATTTGCTCTTTTCGCTGCCCAAAGAGGAAAAAAAGATGGGTATACGGTATACGGGAATCATAAAACCGTAAGGAGTGGCGATGGAAATTGTAAAGGTCGTATGTATGGTAGCCTAGGTCAAAGCCCTGTGAAAGGGAAGGCTGGTAAAAGATTGGAACGGTTGGAAGACCGATATTGCCAATATTTCTGTAAGCCCAGCCCCCTTGAGTATATACTGGGTCATAATACTGTTTATTATCCAAATTGGTGTCGATGGGATAAATGTCCAAATCATTATCCCCTATGTGGTAAGTCACCTTGCGGGTGTAGAACCGCTTTCTAATCGAGTCTTGTTTTGCTTCAGGTGTTTTGGCTACAGAGTCAGGTGTTTGCCCAGGCTGGGAGTCAAAAAGATAGCTGGTATCGGTTTGCGCATTGGCATTGGCAGCCAATAGCATGAAAATGGATATCCATAAGCAGTGCTTCAGCACCATTTCATAGTGAATTGATGAGTTCTCTCATTACTAGGGTCAGCTTAGGCTCTGCCGTGCTGGCTACATCTATTACATTTTGTAAAGAAGTTTCTTTAATGTTTTCTTCCGGATAGCCCATATCTGTAATTACTGATATGGCGAAAACTTTCAGTTCCATATGCTTGGCTACAATGGCCTCAGGCACTGTTGACATGCCCACGGCATCGCCACCAATAATGTGGAAAAACTTATACTCCGCCGGGGTTTCCAATGTTGGGCCTTGCACGCCTACATAAACCCCCGCATGGCAATCGATATTGTGCTTGCGGGCAATATCCAAACCTTGTTGCACCAAAGCCTTGTCATAGGTTTTAAGCATATCTGGAAAACGCGGGCCTAATTCGGCGTAGTTTTTCCCCCGTAACGGATGCTCTGGCTGCATATTGATATGGTCTCGCAATATCATAAGGTCGCCGTTTTTATAACTTGGGTTCAAACCGCCGCTGGCATTGCTGATTAAAAGCAGACCAATGCCCAAAAACTTAAATACCCTAACCGGGAAAGTTACTTCCTGCATGTTATACCCTTCATAATAATGGAAGCGCCCTTGCATGGCTACTACCTTCTTTTCACCCAAATAACCAAAAATTAATCTTCCTTTATGGCTTTCAACCGTTGACACGGGAAAATTGGGGATTGAAGCATAATCGAGGGTTTTTACTACTTCTATTTCCTGTGCTAGATTACCCAGGCCTGTACCAAGTATGATTCCGAATTGGGGCTTAAAGTCTGTTTGCGATTCTATGTAAGCAACGGTCTCTTTTATCTTATCAATCATTGACTGATGGCTTTGAATTATTGATGGTGAAAATTATCTACTAACTAACCCGTATATCCAACATTGATGTTCCTGTAAACTGCTAGGTCCTTCCAACGTATTCTATCAATTCACGGTCAAAGATAGTTTTGTCTTTTGGAAAAAAATCAGTTTCCACCGGTTGAATGTAAATCGGCAGTTGTTCTTTTGCAATCCTATCCCGAAAGGGAATGAGCTTCACAGCGTCTTTTTCTGTTATCAGCATCACTTTATCTTCGGCTGTAATGTTCTTAAGTGCCGTAACAAACTCTTCAATATCCGTTTCTGTATAGGCATGGTGGTCGGGAAAATACCGAGTGTATACCTCCTTTGCGTGTGAACGGATATGGCTTTCCAAGTAATGGGGCCGGGCAATTGCAGCAACCAAATAAACCGTGGTGTTATTATCTATAGGCTTTCTTTCGCTATTCAATATACTGTAAGCTGTGCCGTATCTTTCAAAAGCAAACACTAATAGTTGCGTCGGTAGGGGCTTTATCTCATCCTTTATTTTTTGCCGCTCATTATTGTCCAAATTTGGGGGGCATTTAGTAACCACAATGATATTAGCCCTTTTATATTGGTTGGCAGGTTCGCGAAGGCTACCCATAGGCAATAGATAATCCCTTGTAAACAATTGGTCATATGCGGTAAGTAGAATGGCCATACCTGGTTTTAAGGAGCGGTGTTGCATGGCATCGTCCAATATAACCGCCCTTGTTAAGGGCTGATCACCTAATAATTGCGGAATGGCCAACACCCTGTCTTCCCCAACAGTTACTTGGATATGCGGGTATTTATATTTTAGAACCAATGGTTCATCGCCCACTTCCATACTTTTCATCTTCTTTTCAACCGATAAGTAACCAACAGTTTTTCGACCATAACCGCGGCTTAGCGTAGCAATTGGGAACAACGGCGAAAGTAATTTAATCAGGTATTCCACCATTGGGGTTTTACCAGTACCGCCAAAGGAAAGATTGCCAACAACTATAACTGGTAAGTCAAAAGAAGTGCTTTTAAGGACTTGCTTGTCAAACAAACGGTTCCGCAATGAAACAATGGCCCCGTATAGTAACGCAAAGGGATATAACAAATACATGTACCAAGGGGGCATATTGACAAATTTAAGGTTTCATTTAGGAAGAAAATGAGAAAGGCGGACCCAAAGCATTGGTGTCCGCCTTTACCAACCAAACTTCCCTAAAATTTTTAAGCGATTTCAATGACCCTTTTCATGGGTTTAGCATCTGCTTTTTTGGGCAAAGCAACGGTCAATATACCGTTTTCATAGCTGCCTTTAATACTTTCTACATCCACGCTTTCAGGTAAGGTGAACGACCTGGTAAAGCTGCTGTAGTAGAACTCCCTACGGGTATACCCGTTTTGCTCATCATTTTGCTCATTTTCCTTTTGAACGGAAATCGTCAAAATGTTTTTGTCAAGGTTAATGTTGAAATCCTCTTTCTTCAACCCGGGCGCGGCAATTTCCAATGCATAACCTTCTTCGCCTTCGCGAATATTTACCGCAGGTTGGCTGGCGCGGAAATCACTTTTGAAGAAATCATCATTGAAAAAGTTGCTCCAGTTGTCATTGAAGAAACCAGGAACATTGTTTTTGAATCTTACGAGTTTCATGGCTTTTATTTTTTGTTTGATAGCCAGTAATCAATCGATATACCAATGCCAATTTTTAGAAATTTCGACATTCATTCAAGACAAATTGGCAAAATGTTGGTGAAATAAATGCCATAATGACAATTTTAAGTTATTTCACCTCTTTTTCCTAATTCAATAGCTTGTAAATCCTTTATACTACCATTATCTAAAACAAACCTGAGCAGTGTTTTGTATTGATGAAAACCACTGATGCCTGCTGCGCCAGGATTCAGTGTAAGCATGTTGTTATAACGGGCATCTCGGGCTACTTTTAAGATATGGGAATGCCCACAGATAAAAATTTGCGGAGGTTTTACTTGTAGTATAGCTTTTACCCTAGCATCATACCTACCAGGATAGCCACCTATATGCGTTATCCAAACATCAATATTCTCAATTGTAAAGCGTAAATCCAATGGATAATGGCTTCGAGCTTCCCTGCCATCAATATTGCCATACACGGCCTTAAAGGGCTTGAAAGCGGCTAAGTCTCTTGCTACCTGAAAATCGCCGATATCACCTGCATGCCATATTTCGTCACAATCTTTAAAGTGGTGTTTTACTCGAGGGTCTAGATAGCCATGGGTGTCAGAAATCAAACCAATGCTAGTCATGATTGGAAGGTTTACTGAGCTGTCTTTGGTGAGCTTTTATCAAAAAATGATACCAAAAGACTCCCAAACTGTACAAGGCAGCAGTAGTTAGAAGAATATTGGAATAATGTACATTGCTGGAACGCAGGCCGGCAAATATCTGTGAACTGATGGCCCAACAACCCGACCATATGGCGGAATTGATTGCTGTGAGCAATTGTTGGTTGCGTTTGCCTACAAAGTTAAGCGTCAATTCAGAAGTCACAGGGCCGGCCACGTTCATAAAGGGCTGCCTAATCAAGAAAAAAGTGATAGCCAAGGGCGCTGCAAACCATAAGTGTTGATACCATTCCGTACTGGCCATAAGAATTAGAAAAACTACTGCGATGGCTTGCACCCAAATAATGGCCACCCTGTAACCGAAGCGGTCTTTTATTTCGGGTATGACCAATACGGAGAGGGCAACAAACAGAAAACTGACCGCATTCATCAATGAGAAAACATCCTCTTGTACACCGTGTACATAAAGGAAGAAAAGGCTGATAAACTGTATAGTTAAACCTGCGCCGGTAGAAATAATAATAGTGGGTACGATAGCTTGCAATACTTTCCCCCAGTCGTAATCTTTATGAAATGAAATATTGGGCTGTTTTTCGGAAACATGTTCCTTGATTTTAATTCTGTAAATGAAATAGGCGCCCACTAAACCAATAATGGAATAAATTACCAATAGCACCTGTACATCAAATACCTGTTGGTAATAGTGATTCAACACAAAGCTGATGCTGCCGCAAATAAATGTGGCAATATTGCCCATCATGAAGAAGAGCGCTATGGACCGGCCATGATGCTCCTCTTTGCTATTGGCCATAATGAATGGCAGGCCAGCAACCTGCAAAAAAGTATAGGTGCCGCTCCACAGGCTGAACGATAACTTGATAAGCTGGTCATAATGGTGGTGGATGGCCCAAATGGCAAACAAAGCCATGATTGGCACCCCAATAGTGGAAATATAGAACCATGGCTTGATGCGCCTTCCTTTAATATAGATACCAAAAGGCAATGCTATCAATAGAACGGTGAGGTATCGGTAAAAGGTAAAATCAGCAATTTGGTAATCATGATATCCTTCCTTAGCCATGTAAAAGTTATTGAGCATGGAAAAAGCGGCATTGACAAATTGCAGAAAAAACTCTGCAATCAGCAAATCGACAATAAAGCGATCGAGTTTTCTATATTTCGCTAGGATACTTTTCATTCATACATTGCTCCACGTAACTTAGAATGGCTGTATTATCAGCGGGGTTGAACCATTTAATTTCCTTGTCTTTTCTAAACCATGTCATTTGCCGTTTAGCATACCGGCGGGTGTTTTGTTTGATTAATGCAACTGCCTCCTCATAGTCAGTTTTGCCATCCAAGTAGTTGAACAATTCAGTATACCCCACCGTTTGTAAGGCATTTCTATCTCGGTAGTCCCATACCGATTTTACCTCCTCCAATAAGCCTTGTTCCATCATTTTTTCTACACGCCTATTAATGTTGGCATACAATTGCTCCCTGCCTGGGTCTAATCCAATTTTTATGGTATCAAAGGGCCGTTCACTTTTTTTACCGGAACGAAAAGAGGAATAGGGCTTATTGCAAGCAATACTTACTTCCAACGCCCGCATTAGTCTTTGCGGGTTTTGTATATCCACTTGTTGGTAATAAATAGGGTCAAGTGCTGCCACTTGGCTTTGCAACCATTGTAAACCCTTCTCTTCATAGCCATTTATCACTTTTTTTCTGACCGCTTCATCTATTTTGGGCAGTTCATCCATACCGTTTAAAAGGGCATTGACGTACAATCCCGTACCACCTGATACTATCACCAGAGGATATCGCTTGAACAGTTGTTCAGCTATCGACAGTGCTTCGGTTTCAAACTTTCCCGCTGAATAATCTTGTTCGATTGACAAATGGCCTACTAAGTGATGCGGTACTTGCAACAATTCATCAGCAGTGGGTTTGGCGGTGCCAATGTTTAGTTCCTTGAAGACTTGCCTGCTATCGGCAGAGATTATTTCCGTATGGAAGTGCTTTGCCAACTCGATGCTTAAAGCTGTTTTGCCAGAGGCCGTAGGGCCTACAATGAACAGCAAAACCGGTTTTTGCGACATGCCGCAAATTTAGGCAATTAACCCAAGCTATGGTTGCCAAAAACCTTGGGCGGGCTGGCTAATGGCCTCTAGGCTGCTGAAACTGATAAAGGTGGTTTTACCTTTCAATACTTTTACATTGAGGTAATGTACGTCCGTGCTACCATTACCACTGGTTTCTAGCTGCAACTGGTGCTCACCGGGAGGTAAGTTGATGCGGCTGTAATATATATCATGGGGTAGAGTCTGCCAGTTGCGGGTATCCGCTTGTTCCGATAGCGCTCCTATCACATTCAAGGCTGCGCCTAAACCTTCGTTCTTTTTTCTCACTGCCTCTGCTGCAGCTTGCTTTAAAGCTACCCGCAAAAGGGCTTCGCCTAGTTCACGCAGCATCCTGTCTTCCAAGTTTTGAAAAGCAATGGCATTGACATCCTGTACTTTTTCCAATGTATAGGTTTTGCCACCGGCTTTAACTATACCCTTTTCAAATAAGGGTATACGTTCAACAAACTTTGGAAGCACAATGCGCACCATCCTGAGATTGCCAAGGTTCTGTTTGTCTTCTGCGCCTAAATTATAGGCGGGGAAAGGGAAAACCCAACCCAATTCATCATTCTTAAAAGTTACCGCACCACCCGTACCTGGAATTACCGTAAAAGTAAGCGCTAACTCAGCTTTCACTGGTCCTAAACCATTGTTCCAAAGAAACACTACACTGCCACTGTCTTTTTGCGTCTCGGGCAAGTACTTTCTTCCAAAAGCTTGCTCGTATTGGCGCAATTCATCCATAAAGCCATTGAGGTATGCTGTACGGAGCAAGTCTTGCTTTAATTGTTCGGGGGCACTTAATCCATAATCTTTTGCATAATCCCCTTGGTAGGTTTCATATGCATTACGATAGGCAATAAAGGCATCGTTCACTTGCCCATCGGCTTCGAATATCATCCCCATTAGGTTTAGGGCAAAAGCATCTTGGCGGTAAGTAATGCGTTGTTTGCGGTTGTCATTGATATAATTCAAACGATTGTTGATTCGCTTGCATTCTACAATGGCGTCCTCGTAATTGCCTAACTGTATGTAGTTTAGTGCTAAATAGTAATGGATCATTACGCTTTCAAAATCCTCGGCCTGGTATTCAGTAAGCAGGGGATTGGTAACGAATGACAATATTTCAAGCCCATAATTTTTTTGGTAGTCTTCTACTAATCTATCGGCAACAAGTAAATAGGTATTACTTAGGCTGTAATCGCCT
This sequence comes from Chitinophagales bacterium, assembly GCA_033762815.1. GTDB lineage: Bacteria > Bacteroidota > Bacteroidia > Chitinophagales > CAIOSU01 > JANRLF01. The sequence continues at coordinate 77,273 of JANRLF010000002.1, forward strand.
AACATGTGGGCTACCACCCCTTTATTCATATAATAGAGCACCTTGGCTTTCCCTTTGGCTGACTTCTCGTCCTTTTCCAAATACTTGTAAGCCTTTTCCATATCGCCGCTTGTAAAGTAGCGTTGGAACTCAATGTTTTTTTGATAATAAGTGGCGCAGCTTGTAAAAGAAAACAAGCCCAAAATCACAATAGCTGAGCGCAGATGCTTCACAAGTTACGCTTGCTTAGTTTTCTATGTATTTTTTGATTTTTTTGTCCCCAATCCAGACTTTCTCGTTGGTTTCCAAATCAGTAAGAACCAGACTAACCTGATAGGTTACCGTCTTTTTGTTCCCATACTCATCTACTATGCTGTTAATACTTCCTTGCAACATATAGTCGGCACCCTTTTCCTTTCCCCAAGCCTTGGCAGTTTCTGCGGATGCAAATTCCTGTTGGTCACCTCGTTCTTCCCTTATCTCTTCCCTTGCCTCCTTACCGGCTGCCAACTTTATCAAGCCTGAATTCAGCAATTCCCTTTCTATATCTGTAATGAAAGTCTCTGAAGCTATATGCTCATGGCTTTTGTTTTTGATGGTACCCACTATTATTCGGGGTTGGGTACTTTTGCGGGTAGTAAACTCTGTTCTCCAAGGGCGGGCGAGTACATCTTTTACCATTTCTTCGGCCACAAGGCGCGAATCGGTGTCGTTCCAACGGCCACTCAGATCAATAGTTTCCTTAGGGTCAACCCTTTCAACGGTGCGGGTGCCCGAACAGGAACTGATGAATAAAATAGCGGTGATGAATGATAGGTTGAGCAAAACGTTTTTCATGGCAGTTCATTATTTTAGTTACACTTCTTTGTGTTTTCCCAAAGTTTATTCCAAAAGGAATGATATTTGCAAAGTTAATATAGCATACCTGCTTTTTCTCTAGCCTATAGGGGTTAAAAATACCAATAATGGCGAACGATGGCTTGCATGCTTTGCCCAACAAACTATACAGGCCATAGGACACATGAGAATACTTTTGGGAAGGTTGATAGTACCCTTGCAGTTTGTTTGCATATTATGGCTGGTGAAGTGTTATGAGTACCTCACAGGAGATATACTGGTCCTATACGGGGTTTTTCCCCGTGACCCTTCCTACCTAACTGGCATTTTAACCGCGCCCTTGGTGCATGCCGACTTTGAGCATTTGTTATCGAATTCAATACCGCTGATTGTTTTGGGTTGGATGTTGCTCTACTTTTATCCTAGGGCCGCAACTAAAGTCTTTGTGGGAGTGTATTTGGGTTCAGGGTTGTTAGTGTGGTTTTTTGGTAGGCCAACCTTCCACATAGGTGCCAGTGGATTGATATATGGTATCGCATTTTTTCTTTTGGTCATCAGTTTGTTAAGGCGCGATATTCAATCGATGGCCATTGTGGCCCTTTTGATTATCTTTTATGGGGGAATGATATGGGGGCTATTGCCTGTAGAGAGCCGTATTTCATTTGAGTCGCATATAGCGGGTGCCGTGATGGGCATTTTATTGGCTTACCGCCTTCGCGATTCCGATTTGCCCCCACCTCCGCCGCCCCTGCAGGAGGATGGTGTTGCACTTGGTGAACCTGACTATAAGTACATTTATCATCCACGTGAGGAAGACGACCATAATCCCTCTAACTGAATGGGCTTAAAGCTAATCACAACGGCCGATGGTTCGCATACCTTGTATGTAGAGGAATTGGACGAGCATTACCATTCCCTGCATGGAGCGATTCAAGAGTCGAAGCATGTGTACATACAAGCGGGCTTTGAGCAGTTGCATAACCAACCTTCCATTGATATTCTGGAAATGGGTTTTGGTACTGGCCTAAATGCTTTGCTTACCGCTTTGGTGCCATATTGCGGTTTGGTAAGGTACTCTACTGTGGAAGCCTATCCACTGGAACAGGGCGCCATAGATGCCTTGAATTATGCCGTGCAGTTAGGTGCAAAGGCAGGAAGCTTGTTTCATTTAATTCATCATAGCCCTTGGGGCGTTCCATTGGAAGTAAATCCTAGCTTCTTTATTACTAAGCTGAAAGGAAGTTTGCAGGCCCAGTCCTTTGCGCACGAAAGTTTTGATTTGGTGTATTATGACGCCTTTGCGCCTACAGTGCAGCCGGAGCTGTGGCAATTGGATATTCTAACCCAGGTAGCCAAGTGGATGCGCCCTAAAGGAATATTGGTTACCTATTGCGCCCAAGGCAGTTTCAAAAGGCACTTAAAGCAATTGGGCTTTACTGTGGAAGCTATTCCTGGGCCACCCGGAAAAAAGGAAATGACCAGGGCAATTAAACTATAAAAGGGACCAAGAAAAAATTGCTGCATACAACCTTTTAAATCATAAATCATTCTATCTTAGGCGACAAACTACCCCCTTATTATGTTAAAGTATATCATTCCAAGTCTTTTGGCTTTTCTATTTCTCTTTTCGTGTTCGCAAGAAGAAAAGCATGTTTACAAGGACATCGAAAAACAATTGCTTACCCAATTTATTGCAGTAGCTGACGGAGGCATTATTGAAATACCTGAAGGTTATTACAGGTTCAAGGGCAGCCTATCGCTAGAAGGGAAAAAAAACATAACCATTAGAGGCAAAGGCAAGGACAAGACGGTACTTTCATGGAAAGGTCAGAAAGATGGCTCAGAAGGGTTTAAAATCACGAATGGGGAAAATATCCTTATAGAGAATCTTACCATTCAAGATACCAAAGGGGATGGCGTCAAAACCCAAAAAATAAAAGGGATTACCTTTCGGAATGTAAAAGCGGAATGGACGGGCGAACCAAATGAAAAAAATGGTTCCTATGGATTTTACCCTGTTGACTGCGACAATGTGTTGGTAGAGGGCTGTGAGTCAATTGGTGCTTCCGATGCGGGCATATATGTAGGCCAGTCAAGGAACGTGGTGGTACGTAAATGCAGTGTTTTTCATAATGTGGCTGGTATTGAAATTGAAAACTGTAGGAATGCGGAAGTGTATGATAACTTGGCCGAGCAGAATACCGGAGGCATCTTGGTGTTCGATATGCCAGGGTTGACACAAACAGGGAAAGAAGTGAGGGTTTTCAAGAACATGGTAAAGAAAAACAACTTCAAAAATTTTGCCCCTAAAGGTAATATTGTAGGCACCGTGCCCCCTGGTACTGGCATAATGGTAGTGGCAACCAATTACGTGGAGATTTTCGATAATGATATCGTTGGTAATAAGACTCTTGGGGCATGTGTGGCCAGTTTCCTTATATCTGGCTTTGAGATTAAAGATACCACCTTTGACCCCTACCCAAAATCAATCTATATCCATGACAACCGCTTCAAAAGGGGGTTCAGGCTACCAACTTTACAAAACGATATGGGTAAGCTACTGGCACTGCGTTTTTGGTTTTGGCCTCCTGACGTAATTTATGATGGCATGGTTGACCCCAAGGCCTTGGATGCTAATGGCAAGGTGAAGGAAGAATACCGTATCTGTGTCCGTAACAATGGTGACATTAAAGTGGCCAATGTTGATGCGAAAAACGATTTTAAGGGCGTTAACACCGATCCGAAACAATTTGATTGTTCAGCCCCTAATGTGGCACCAATTGCCTTTAAACCGAATTAATAGTAGCGTATAGTATCAGTATGGTAAGAAAGTTAATTGTAGGAATCTTCATTTTTGTAATGGGCTTAGTTGCCTGTAACCAAAGTGCGGATAAGGTAGTGGAAGAAGTGGCCACCGAAGCGGTGGAAACTTTGGTTGACCTTGGCTTGGGCCCGTTAAAACTGTCTGAGTATAATTTCTTCAAGGGCAATATGGCCGATTTGGTGCCTGCCGATGACGTAGTGCCCTATGATTTGGCAACCCCCCTTTTCTCCGATTACTCCCACAAGGCACGTTTCGTGCGTTTGCCCAAGGGTGTCAAAGCCAAGTTTGATGGAAAGGAGGTGATGGATTTCCCCGTAGGAACGGTGCTCATTAAAAACTTCTATTATCCACATGATTTCAGGGATGCCAGCAAAGGTAGGCGGATTATGGAAACCCGCCTGCTGGTGCATAAAGACAGTGGTTGGGTAGCATTGCCGTATATATGGAATGACGAGCAGACCGAAGCCATATTGGAAGTAACGGGTGGAAGGAAAAATCTTTCATGGATACACTCTGACGGTTCTAAAAAGGAAATGGAGTACGTGGTACCCAATATGAACCAATGCAAGGGCTGCCATGCAAGGGGAGAGGTAATGACACCTATAGGCCCTACAGCCCGCCAGTTGAATTGGGATTATCAATATGTTGATAAGAAGGAGAACCAACTGCAGCATTGGCAATCGTTGGGCATTTTGGATGGATATACTGGGCAAGCGCCCAAGGCCGTGGTGTGGAACAACCCAGCCACGGGCAGCCTTGACGAAAGGGCACGCATGTATTTAGACATCAACTGCGCACACTGCCATCGTTCCGATGGCCCTGCGAATACTTCGGGCTTGTTACTCAGTATCCATGAATCCAACCAAGGAAAACTAGGCTTCCATAAATCACCGGTAGCAGCTGGAAGAGGTTCTGGCGGTTTGTTGGTAGATATTGACCCAGGTCATCCTGAAAAATCTATTTTGCTGTACCGTATGAATTCATCTGACCCAGGTGTTATGATGCCCGAACTTGGCCGGCAACTTATCCATACGGAGGGCGTTGACCTAGTAAGGGAGTGGATCAACTCACTTAAGTAGTACTTATTATTGGTGAAATAAAGGGACAGTAAAACATTTTGTACCCCCAGTACGTCCTTTATCCATAACTTTGCATAATTATTCATTGATTTACAAAAATCCGACATGTCAATAATCACCTTAAGGAACGGGAAGAAGATTGGGGAAGGGCAACCTGTTTACATTATCGCCGAAATAGGCATCAACCATAACGGTTCTATAGAAAATGCGCTTAAAATGGTGGAAGAAGCCGCCAAAGCGGGCTGTGATGCGGTAAAATTCCAAAAGCGCACCCCTGAACTATGCGTGCCGCCTGACCAATGGTACATTGAAAGGGATACGCCTTGGGGAAGAATGACTTATATCGACTATCGTTATAAAGTGGAGTTTGGGGTAGAAGAATATACCCAGATAGATAATGCGTGTAAGGCTTTGGGCATCGATTGGTTTGCTTCCTGTTGGGATGTGGAAGCAGTAGATTTCTTGGAGCAGTTCCATCCCGTACTATATAAGGCGGCATCGGCTTCTTTGACCGATTTTGAGCTATTGAGGAAAAAGAAAGCTACTGGCAAACCCTTGATGCTTTCTACGGGAATGAGCACGGCCGAGGAAATCAAGACTGCCGTTGCTGAGCTAGGCACTGAAAACTTATTGGTAGCGCATTCTACCTCCTCCTATCCTTGCCCGCCACAGGAGCTGAACCTTAAAATGATTAAAACCTTGCAACAATGGTTTCCCAATGTACCTATCGGGTATTCAGGCCATGAAACAGGCCTAGCTACCACCTTGGCGGCCGTAGTGTTGGGAGCTTCTTTTGTAGAAAGGCATTTTACACTGGATAGGGCCTGGTGGGGTTCTGACCAAGCGGCTTCCGTGGAGCCTCCTGGCATGCAGAAACTGGTGCGCGACCTAAGGGATATTGAATTGGCCATGGGCGATGGGGTGAAAAAAGTATATGAAAGCGAGAAAGGTCCATTGGCTAAATTGCGAAAAGTAGTTACACCTGTTAAAACCAATTAATATACCCTAGTACTATGTTTCAGGAGTTGTTGGATAGCCTCGCCAAAGTGAGCCTAACTCAACTGATTACCACTTCCATACTGCCAGTCTACATTATTTTTATCATGTTGCTGGAGCGGAAGTTCCCTTATCGGAAAGGTATCCCCATATTGCGGGAGGGTTTTTGGATAGATTTGGTTTGGTACACTTTCATCCAAAGCTATTTTTTGAAAATCCTCATTTTTGATTTCATCATTCTGCCTATTGACCATTATTTCGATTTGTCAAGGCTGCAGTTGATTAGTCATTGGCCCATTGCCTTGCAGGTACTGTTCTTTTTGGTGACGCACGATTTTTATATTTACTGGTTTCACCGCCTGCAGCACAATTCCAAGTTTTTTTGGCGCACACACGAGGCACACCATAGTGTGAAGGAAGTTGATTGGCTGGCGGGTTCCCGGTCGCACATTCTGGAAATCATTATCAATCAATCTATTGAATTTGCCCCTATCATTCTTTTGGGTGCCGACCCCATGGTAGTGCCCATCAAGGCTTTGTTGGATGCTATGTGGGGCATCTATATCCATTCCAATATCAATGTGAAGAGCGGCTGGCTGCAATACATCATTAATGGGCCGGAAATGCACCAGTGGCATCATGCCGACCAGAAGGAAGTGTTCTACAGCAACTATGCCACCAAATTTGCCTTCTACGATTGGATTTTTGGTACCGCCTATTTGCCCAACCATAAACCCCTGAAGTTCGGCCTGCCCTATGAATATCCTCGCGACTATTTCCTGCAACATATCTATTCCGTTTGGCGGTTCGATTACCACAAGCTATACCAAAAGCAGTGGCTGGCCAATGTGCTTAACTCAAGGTTGATTTTCTTGAACAAGTATTCCCGGAAAAAAACACAGCAAAAGATTATTTTGCACCCATCAGTATCTACCCCACCTTCCGAGCTTGCTTATAGCCAGGAAGCAAAAACCGCATAAATGGCCTGGATTTACCTCTTCATCGCTTCTTCAGTAGAAATTGCTTGGTTATATGCGGTCAAGTTTCTCAATTTCAACGAAGTAGTGAAAATCGAGTGGTCGCAATTTTTCAGTTCAAGCAAGCCCATACTTACCCTTTTGCCATTACTGGCCTATATAGTGCTTGGATTGACCAATGTCTATTTTTTTTCCAGTGCTATGAAGAGCATTCCTACCGCACTAGCCTTTGCCGTATGGACGGGCACAGCCTTGGTAGGTTCAAAACTGGTGGACACCTTTGTTTTTAAAGAACAAATCACTTGGTTACAGGTCTTGTTTTTGGCTTTCATCATTGTTGGTATTATTGGATTGAGAGTAAAGTCAGCATGAGGTTTTTGGCGGGCATTATATTGACTTTCTTTTGCTTAGCTTCGTCGGCGCAGACATGGTTCCATGTCGATAGAGTGCAAACTTCCGTATCCCGCCCGGCCGATTCCCCTTACTTTTATAGCCCTATCCATTTCCATGTCGATACCAGCACGGATTTGCTGATGCGCTATGTGATGGTGGAACAAACCATCCCTCGTAATTGGGAAGCCAATGTGGCTACCTATGACAGTCTTTTTCCAGAAGCATTGGACAGTGCCGAGTTTATGTTGTATGCTGATAGCCTACAGCCCAATATGCTGGAGGTGGTATTTAAGCCCAACAACAGCCAAGGACATTGTACTATCAGGGTCAAGGTGTTTCCAGTATTGGATCCCAGCCAATGGGTGGAACTTACCTTTGAAGGATTTGCTACCGCCCCTTTTAACACTGCTGTGGGAGGCCCTGCCGGGCAACAATGGAAATTGTACGCCCAGGGCCCAACCATATATGTCGATGCGCCGGAAACATGGTTTCCCTTGCAAATATCGCAATACAATTTGCTGGGCCAGTTACTGGGTAGCGATACGGTTTATGGTGCTACCGCGCTCAACAACTTATCTTCCAACCAGCCAGTCATCATTTCTCTTACCACAGCACAAGGCAAGCTGCTGAAGAGAATGCTGGTCTTTGAATAAGGTAGAAGGTAAAAGAAGGTACAAGGTAAGAGGTACACTCGTCCCGCTTTGCGGGGAGGTACAATAGGACCAGATAAAAGTCTATTTTTTCCATTTCGCTACCATTTCGCTACCCTTTCAATACCCTCTCAGTTTATGTTAAATAATTGGTTTTCATTTGATTAAGCAAAAAGCACTTCATTTTTGTGTTTTTTGCCTTGAGTTTTCTATTTCCTCTACGGCTAATTATAAATGAAAATACTTAGTGTGACATTTTAAAGAAATGAGACGGTATTTTTTCTTCGAACGGAGGCAGATTCCAACGCAGGATCAGTAGGTTGCTTATAGATAAATCGCTTAGTTTCCAACAAGTCCCAATTTAGCTATATAGAAGACAGGACTACCAGATAAAAAGAAACAAATCAATCGTCAATCTACGAGAGCTGCTCCTTGATTTCGACCAAAAATTCCCGCAGGTTCGAAAGCGTTTTCTTCACCCTGAAAGTGTTCATGGCGTCTTCGCGGTTTTCCTTTAGCTTTTTCTTGGCACCCTCCAACGTATAGCCCCGTTCCTTTACCAAGTGGTAAATTAAGTGCAGGTTTTCCAAGTCGGCCTGGGTAAAAAGGCGGTTGCCTTGCTGGTTCTTTTTGGGCTTCAGAATATCGAACTCCGACTCCCAATAGCGGATCAGCGAAGTGGAGACATCGAACATCTTGGCCACTTCGCCAATAGTATAGTACAGCTTAGTTATTTCCTTTTCTTTGTAAGCCACTTCGGGGAGCGTTGGGAAACTAAGTTACACAAATTCTATTGCCGAAAAAGGGAAGGAATAATTTTTTGTGAAAGATGGCTAGCACATAGGCTCAAGTTATATCTTTATAGGAAACAAACAAACGCATGGAATATAGGAGATTGGGCAACACTGGCCTGCAAATCAGTGCCTTGTCATTGGGTTCATGGCTGACTTTCGGATTGCAAATAAGCGATGAGGTGGCAGAACAACTGATGCGTTATGCTTACGAGCAGGGGGTGAATTTTTTTGACAACGCGGAGGTGTATGCCGCCGGTAAGTCAGAGGTGGTGATGGGCAATATCCTCAAAAAAATGGGATGGGACAGGAGCACCTACTTGGTATCGAGCAAAGTGTTTTGGGGAGGCGATAAGCCCAACCAGAAAGGCCTGAGCCGTAAACACATCATGGAGGCCTGCGATGCTGCCCTGAAACGCCTGCAACTCGATTATCTAGACCTGTTTTATTGCCACCGCCCCGACATTAATACCCCCATGGAAGAAACGGTGTGGGCCATGCACCATTTGGTTCAGCAAGGAAAAATATTGTATTGGGGTACCTCGGAATGGAGCGCACAGGAGATAACCCATGCGCACATGATAGCTGCCAAACACCATTTGATACCGCCCGTTGTGGAGCAACCACAATACAATATGCTGCAAAGGCAGAAAATGGAGGCAGATTACCACCGTATTTTTAAAGAAATAGGTATGGGCACCACTATATGGTCGCCCTTGGCTTCGGGCATATTGACGGGCAAATACAATGATGGCCTGCCAAGTGAAGAAACCCGCGCCACCCGCCCCGGCATGGATTGGTTGAAAGATAGGATAATGAATGAAGCCAAGTTGGAAAAGGCGCGCCAATTAGATGCATTAGCGAAAGAGATTGGAACCAGCCTAACGAGGCTGAGCATTGCTTGGTGCCTGAAAAACCCGAATGTGAGCTCGGTAATAATGGGTGCATCGAAAATGGCACACCTAGAAGATAACATACAAGCCTTATCAGCGGTACCGTTATTAACCCATGAAGTGACGGAGCGGATAGAAGCTATCTTACAAAACCAGCCGAAATTTGAAGTCTATTAGTGTTGAATCTTACCCCTCTCGGAATAATTAAGGTCATATACCACGGGAGTGTTGAAGTTTACTTTTTTGCAAATCATTCTGTCGTGTAGATGGCGGCTTCGTTGAAAGTTCAGCTCATCGTGTTGTAAGATTCTCATAACTGCTAGTTTAATGGTACTGGAAAAGGAGAGAATATCATACCAGTTTGGAATCTACACTTAAAATAAAGTATAAATACGTAGAAAAGGAGGCCAAAAACAACCGTATTGATTTATTCATCAAGTGTATGTGTATGTTTTTCTACAAAAAAATGTGGAATTTCTTCTACGTAGAAAACAAAAAAGCACGCCTTTTGGCGTGCTTTAGCATATTTTTAATATTGGTAAATTAGTTAGGGCTAACGGTAGGGTTAGGCGTAGTAGTAGGTGCAGTACCTTCTTCTTTTTTCAATACATTGCCTTTAATAGTCAATATTATAGGGTCGCCAGCATTACTGTTCACGGTAACGTTCTTAGTAAATTGGCCGATACGGTCAGTAGCATATTTCACTTCGATTTCGGCAGTTTTACCAGGCTTAATAACCTCTTGGGGGCATTTTGGCACGGTGCAACCACAAGAACCGGTGCAAGAAGAAATAATCAAATCCTTTTTGCCGGTATTTTTGAAGTGGAAGTGGCGCACACCGTCAGCGTATTGGTTAATGGTGCCATAATCGATAACGGTAGATTCGAATTCGATTTTGGGTCCGTTTGGGTCATTAACGGTAGCGGTGTTGGTAGTTTGCGCTGTTGCTCCAAAAGCAGCGAAAACCAAAAATGCGATGGTGAATAAGTATTTCATGGATCGTTTTTAAGTTTATACTGTGAAATTATGTCTTTTGTTAGTGAGTTAAAAATTATTTGCGGCCATTGGTTCACATTTAAGCATTTTTAACAAAGCCTATTTGTGTTTCGAGGGGCAATCGAATGATTTGAGCTTTCCATTTTCATGGCTGGCTTCTTCCCATTTTTTCACATCATATTGAATGGCCACTACGCCGCAAGTAGGCAGGTTATCATAGGGATCGTCAGCATAAGTATTCGTGAATTCTAAAAAATCGGGATTATGGCCAAAAAGGAATACCGTGCCCCAATCATTGTTGGCTGTTCTAATCACTTCCAATATACCATCCATGCCCTTAAAGTAGAGGCCTTCTTCTATCTTGATATTTTGCTTAAAGCCAAGCTCATCCGCAAAAATAATGGCGGTATCCAAGGCACGGCGTGCGGGGCTGGTCAAAATGGCATCAGGCTCAATTTTCTTTTTATCCAATAGCTTGCCCATTAGGTGGGCATCGTTGGCCCCACGGTTCTTCAAAGGCCTTTCCCTATCGTTCAGTTCCGGATAATGCCAACTAGATTTTCCGTGACGTATCAGATATATCGTTTTCATAGATGCTCCAAAATGAGGTGGAAAAATAATAAATTAGCACAGCAAAATGCTTATCAATTGATAGTTAAGTCGTTTAAGTCAGCTTATACAATGAAGCCATTGCTGATTTTATTTCTTCTTGGTGCCTGTGTCCTTAGCCCCCAGCAAAAGCTTTTCAACCGCATGTGCGGCACTTGGAGAATGATGGGAGTAGAGGTAAGAAAGATTGGGGATGGATTAATTCCAGGGGATATAATATTTGCTGCCAAGGATTCATTGGAACTGGCCAATACCCAAGGCCTGTCAAAAGGATTGGGTATTTACAAGGCCGATAGCACCTATACTGAAGAATACTATGCGCTGGACGGTAAGTTGGTGCACGAGGCAGCGGGCAGATGGTATATTTCCAATGACAGCATTGTACTGAAACAGGAAAGGCCACCCGGGCCATTGATAAAATTAAAGCTGGTAGATAATGATAGCCTGCTTTCAATGAGCGGCTTACGTGATATGGACGGTGACAAAGCTGCCGATGATGAATTCAAATTAGTAGTGAAAAAGATAAAATAATGAAGGAGATAACCGTTCAAGAATTGAAGCAACTGCAGGATAGCAAGGCCGACTTTCAATTGATTGATGTGCGAGAGGAGCATGAATATGATATGGCGAACCTAGGAGGGGAATTGATACCTTTAGCTACCGTACCGCAAGCCGTGGACAGGATAGCCCGAGATAAACAAGTGATAATCCATTGCCGCAGTGGTATGCGCAGTGCCAATGCCATTAAATTGTTGGAAGAGCAATATGGCTTTGACAACCTTTACAACCTGAAAGGCGGTATCATGGCCTATGCCAATGAAATTGACCCCAGCCTGCCTAGGTAGTCGCTCCCTGTCATCAAAAATTTAACATAGGGTTAAGAGGGCATCCATTAATTTGCTGTCAATTGCATCTTTATGAGATACCTGTCTTTTTTCTGTTTTATCTTCCTTTATGGTTCCTTGTTCGCACAATGGAACCAGTTACCAGCCAATATGTATGCCGATTCGGTGCACGCGCCCTTTTATTATGGGGTGGCTTCCGGAGACCCATTGGCGGATAGGGTCATCATTTGGACCCATGTTACGCCTGATAGTGCCACTATCGACACCATTCAGTTGGGTTGGGAAGTAGCTACTGACAGCACTTTTGCCAACGTGGTACAATCAGGCCAGGCAAGTACTGATTCGTCTGTTAGTTGGACGGTAAAAGTGGATGTAACGGGTTTGTCAGCAAGCACAACTTACTATTATCGCTTTAAGGATGCTCAGAATAGGTACACGCCCATCGGTAGAACCCGCACTGCACCAAATGGCCCGAAATCAAATCTTCAATTGGCGGTCATTTCCTGTAGCAGCGTCTTTTCGGGTTTCTTCAATGCTTACCGTCAAATCGGCCTGCGGAATGATTTGGATTTGGTCATTCACTTGGGCGATTATGTTTACGATTTTATCGATGAAGATGAAGAAGTACGGGTACCTGACCCTTATGCACAGCCACCTGGCAATATTCAAGAATGGCGCGACAGGGAACGTTATTACCTGCTTGACCCTGATTTTAGGCTGGCGCGACAGCAACATCCCTTCTCCATTATGTGGGACAACCATGACCTGGCCGACAATGATAAAGACGTTTGCACCAAAGCATTTTTAGAATGGACACCTACTCGGGTCATCAACCAAACCGACCCTAAGCGTATCTATCGCAAAATGTCTTATGGCGATTTGCTGGATATTTTCATTTTGGACATTATGCTTTGGCGCGACCAGGAAACCTTGCCAAACGGGGAAGAAAGCCTATTGGGTACTGAGCAATGGGATTGGTTTATGGATGCCTTTACCAATAGCACCGCGCAATGGAAAATTATAGGTTCGCAAAAAATGTTTAGCTATTGGGGTGTTTCAGGGCCTTTGGCAACTTTTATCCCTACCCAAAATGGTGTGTTGAATTTGGGCACCTGGGATGGTTACCAGCTTCAGAGGAAGGAATTGTTGGATACCATAGCCAATAGGGGCATTAATAATGTGATTGTAATCAGCGGTGATTCGCACGTATCCCTGGCCGCCGACTTGACCAGAGACCCTCAAGGGGATTCGGAGTACGACCCTGAAACAGGCAGTGGTGGTTTAGGGGTGGAGTTTTTACCCACTAGCGTTACTAGAGGCAATTTTGACGAGTTGGGCATTCCTACCAGTTTGCAAAGTTTTATTATTGACCTGAGCACTCAAAGCAATCCGCACCACCGGTATGTTGAGTTGGTGCAGCACGGATATGGCATATTAGATATAAAGCCCGATAGTGCAATTGCCCAGTTTTGGTATTGCCCGATATTGCAAACAACCAACGACCAAGTGATGGGCAAAGAAATGGTAACGCTAAACGGGATGAACCATTGGAAAAGGCCTGGGCAAACAATAGATACCACTACATCGGCCGTATTTGTGGCTGCCAAAAGCTTTGGCATTGGCGATGTTTTCCCTAATCCTGTAGGGGAAAAACTCAATATTGATATACATTCGGACAAAACCCAAACCTTGAAGGTAAGCATCTATGAGTTAGAGACTTTCAAGAAAGTAACACAGGTGTACCAGCAAGAGGTATCTGCGAAAAAGAAAACCCTACTGGGTGTGGATACCTCCAAGCTGGGCAATGGTATTTACATTGTGTATATTGAAGGCAAAGATGGTGCTGCGGCGCGTACATTTTTGAAGCGGTAAAAGGGTCGTCCATTCTTAAGCCTATTTTAAGGTTTTCTTAAGGGAATATGTCTTTTTTAAAAGCTAGTGCCAAGTCATTAATTTAGCGCAAACTTTCTCGATTATGCGTTTTCTCGCCCCTTCTTTGAAGCCGTTAAGTATTTTGATTTTTTCCATTTTGTTGCTCCAAGCAACGGCACAGGAATGCGGTATCGTGTATGTGACCCCTTCAGGTGCCTCTTCGGGGGTAGCAGGTACCAAAGCCAATCCGGCTAACTTAACCTATGGGTTGACCTTAGTATCACCTACAGCTACTAGGGTATGGATGGCTACTGGTAATTATACAATTGATAATACCATCAGCTTGGTATCGAACATTACGATTGAGGGGGGATTTGCTAGTGGAACTTGGGTCAAATCAAACAATGCAGCCACAGTTATTCAGCGTTCTGCTTTGAACCCTGATAATGCCAATCTAGCTTTAATAGCTTTTAATGCCTTAAACATTAGCGGCTTCCGTTTACAAGATTTGACCATTAACGTAGCCAATGCTGGTACAGCTGGCCATTCTGTATATGGAGTGCGGTTGTCAGGCTGTTCCAATTACAATATTGTGCGGTGTATTGTTTCTACTGGCAATGGGGCCAATGGGACTAACGGTACTGTAGGAGCAAATGGTGTAGCAGGCGCCAATGGTTCGGCAGGGCAAACAGGCGATGGTGATTCAGAAAATAATAGCGGAAGGGGTGGCAATGGTGGCAATGGCGGTGGCGGTACTGCAGGCGGCACCGGTGCACAAATAGGTGGCTGTTGTAGTAGGCCAGGTGTTGCTGGAGGAAATGGTGCAGTTCCTAGCCCATCGCGCAATGGAGGTGCTGGCGGAGGCGGCGGTTCAGGTGCTCACGATGATTTGGTTGGGGGTGCCGGAGGGCAAGGATCTTCCTCCTTTGGAAACAATACGGGTGTTGGTGCAGGTGGCCCAGGTGGAGGAGGATGTTGTGATCAGAATAATAACAACTGTCAGAATGTTAGACTAGTGGGTCTACCTGGTGCCAATGGAGCCAATGGAGCCAATGGTGCCAACGGAGCAGTGGGTGTCGATAGTCATGCCGCCGGTTATTATGCACCAGGGACCGGTACAACTGGAAGTGATGGATTTGGTGGTCAAGGCGGCGCTGGTGGCGGTGGCGGTTCAGGTGATAAAGGCACTCCTGACATTGCCTGTTTATTCTCTTTTTGTTCAAGTGGTACTGGCGGCGGCGGCGGCGGCGGCGGTGGCGGTGGTCAAGGTGGTGCAGGGGGTACTGGTGGTACTGGCGGCGGTGGCTCTTTCCCCATTTATTTGTTTAGCAATGGTGCTGCTGGCAATATAGTGGATTGCCAATTGACTCCAGGTACAGGCGGTACAGGTGGTTTAGGTGGCGGCGGTGGTACTGGCGGTGGAGGTGGCACTGGTGGTGCCCGTGGAGTGAGTTCAGATGGCGATAGTGGTTGTGGTGGAGCTGGTGGCAACGGCGGTGCCGGCGGTGCTGGTGGTGCCGGCGGTGCTGGTTCAGCAGGGGCTGCTGTAGCACTTTATCAACATCCAGGCGGAACTGCTGCTATTGTCAGCAATATTGTTTCCGTGCCGGGCAATCCGCCAGTAATTTCTACTAATAACAAGGGTTGTATCAACCAAAATATCACCTTTACTGCCACCTCGGCGGGCAACTGGAATTTTGGCACCGGCGCAAACCCATCGACAGCCACTGGTGCAGGGCCCCATACCGTACAATACAGCAACTTCGGAAGAAAAACCATCACTTTCGGAGGGACTACTTTTACGGATTATGTTGACTTATTCAACACCCCAACCAGCCAAGTTATTATATCGCCCCAAGATACTACCATACCGGTGGGTTGTTTCCAAACATTCCGTTCTACAGTAGCCGGTACGAACTATACTTGGACTTTCAATGGTGCCAGTCCTGCATCTGCCAATGGCCCAACTGAGCAGATAGTTGACAGCGTTTATTTCTTATCGCCAGGGGTGTACCAAGTGATACTCAATGTGGAATCTTCCAGTACTTGTTGTGGATTGACAGATACTATTAATGTCACCGTGCAGCCCAATACTATTAACGTAAGCCTTGCGGCCAGTACCAGTACCGTGTGCCAAGGCCAACCTATTACCTACACGGCCAGCCCGGCAGGTTATCAGTTGTACGATTTTTATATCAATACTACTTTGATACAGACTTCTTCTTCCAATGCCTTTACTACCAGTGCGTTGGTACCTGGAGACAGTATTACCGTACGCGCTTTTGATGGAGTATGCTATTCCAACCCTAGTGCTACCATCCGTCCTACTATCAATGTACCACCTACTTTAACCTTGTCGAGTTCAGATATTGACAACACTATCTGCTCTGGCGACCAAGTGACCTTTACGGTAACACCAACTGGTTTTGCGCCCTATAACTTTGTAAATGCTGGCACTAGCGTTCAATCTTCAGCCGCTAATACTTTTACTACCACGGCATTAGCAGCAGGTAATAGCATCACGGTCATAGCTTCCAATCTAGGCTGCGCCGATACCAGCAATGCCATTGTTACCACCGTGAACCAAACGCCTGTAGTAACGCTAACGGCCAATGATTCCAGCGTGTGCGCAGGTACGCCTATTGCATTTACTGCAAGCCCTGCTGGTGCTGGTACTTATAACTTCTTTGAAAATGGTACCTCCATACAAAACAATAGCAGCAACACTTTGAATATCATTAGCCCGGTAGATAACAATAGCTATTTCGTAATAGCCAGCACCTTGGGTTGTGCTGATACCAGCACCAGCATACTCATTAATGTTGATTCCATACCAGTCATTACCTTGACCAGTTCCGATGCGGACAATACTATCTGCTCGGGCGATGTGGTCACCTTTACTGCAAGTCCTAGTGGACATAACCAATATACTTTTAGAAATGGCGCTACTGTAGTTCAGCAGGGGCCATCCAATGTTTATGTGGCCAGTAATCTAGTAGCAGGTAACAGCATTACGGTTTACGCCGACAATAATGGTTGTGCAGATACCAGCAATGCTATCGTAACCACGGTCAACCAAACCCCAGTAGTAAGCCTTACCGCCAATGACACCAGCGTATGTGCAGGTACACCTATTACGTTTACGGCCAGCCCAGCAGGTGCAGGTGGATATAATTTTTTTAGAAACGGCACATCCGCTATCAACACCGCAAGCAATACTTACACCGTAGCAAGCCCTGTGGACAATAGCAGCTATTACGTAATAGCCACTACTTTGGGATGTTCTGACACAAGTACTATTATCCTTGTAAACGTGGATACGGTACCCGTTATCACCTTGGCCAGTTCCGATGCCGACAACATTATCTGCTCAGGCGATGCGGTTACCTTCACGGCAAGCCCCAGCGGACATAGCCAATATACTTTCAGAGATGGGAATACTATTGTACAGCAGGGTCCATCTAATATCTACGTGGCCAACAACTTGACGGCGGGCAATAGTATTACTGTATCTGCTGATAACAATGGCTGCGCCGATACCAGCAATGCGATTATTACCACTGTGAACCAGACACCTGTTATCACATGGTCGGCCAATGACAGTACCATTTGCCAAGGCACACCAGTTACCTTTACGGTACAGCCTACTGGTTTAGCCTTTTATGGCTTTTATGAAAATGGCGTTTTAGTTCAAGGTACTGCTTCTAATACCTACACTACCAGCATTATCAGCAATGGTACTTCGGTAGTCGCTATTGGCTCAATCAATGGTTGTGCCGATACCACAAGCCCTATCTTGATCAGCGTGTTCCCAGTACCAGTTGTTACTATTGCAAGTTCCGATGTCGATAATGTCATTTGTGAAAACCAGTCGGTTACCTTCACAGCCTCGCCTACGGGATTGACTACTTATGATTTTTATGATAACGGCAGTTTGGTACAAAGCAGCAACAGCAACACTTATACTACTACTGGCCTTCAGCCGGGCAATGCGGTACGGGTGGTAGGGTCAGCGAATGGTTGCGCCGATACCAGCATAGCGATTGCCACACAAGTAATTCCTGCTCCAGTGGCAAATGCAGGTGCTGACCAACAAGCTTGTGTAAATGCTGCTGCGGTGCTTTTGAGCGGTACGCCAGTAGGTGGTACTTGGGCTGGTTCGGGAGTTACCCCAGGTGGCCAGTTTAGTCCTGCCACCGCGGGTGTAGCTGCCCATATTATCACTTATTCGTACACGGATTTTGTGACCAACTGCTCTGATTTGGATACGATGGTATTTACCGTTAACCCATTGCCGGTTGCCGATGCCGGTACTGATACAAGTATCTGCGAAACCGAAAGCATCCAATTGAATGCTACAGGTGGCGTGTCTTATTCGTGGTCGCCTTCTAGCGGCTTGGATAATGCGGCTATCAGCAATCCGGTTGCTAGTCCTGTAACTACCACGGTTTATTACGTCACTGTAACAGATGTCAATAACTGTATCGGCAATGATAGTATCACCATTACTGTTGCGCCTAAGCCTATAGCAGCATTTACCAGCACTACCGTTTGTCAAGGTGAGCCTACAGTGTTTACCAATGGCTCAACAGGTGCCAGCACCTACGCTTGGGAGTTTGGGGACGGCAGTGCCGATTCGGCTACCGATCCATCGCATGTATATATTAAGGATGGTAATTTCACCGCCCAACTAATTGCCATTGAAGGTAATTGTAGTGATACTGCTACTAATCAGGTAGTAGTTAATGCTTTACCTAAGGCGGCGTTTACGGTAACACCCACCTTGGCTGTAGCTGATGAAGATTCTGTAAGTTTTGTCGCCGATACACAAGGGGTACAAAGCTACCTATGGGATTTAGGTGATGGGTTGACGTCCCCCTTGCCTGCTTTGGTAAGGACTTATGCCGATACGGGCTTGTACACTATTGGTCTTTTGGTAAGCAATGGGAATGGCTGTGTTGACTCATTGGTATTGGTTGACCATTTGAACATTGTAGCACCAGCAAGGGCTTTCGTTCCAAATGCTTTTTCGCCCAACAATGACCGTACAAATGATGTACTGTACATTTACGGTTCGGGCATGCGTCAGGTTTGGTTCCAAATATACAACCGCTGGGGCGATATGGTATTTGAAACCCGCGATGCTACACAAGGCTGGGACGGTACTTACCGTGGCAAAGAAGCCGAACCAGGCACCTATGTTTATAGGTTGACGGTCAACTTCCAAAACTATACCCAAAAGAAACTGGAAGGTAGTATTACACTAATTAAGTAGTGCCTACCGAAATGTTTTGGAAATGGCAGCCATTTGCCAAATTAACTTTAATTTTAGCGCACTTAATCAGAAACCGCATATAAAGACATGAACATTCACGAGTATCAAGGTAAAACTATCCTAAGTTCATTTGGTGTGAAGGTGCAAAGAGGCATAGTGGCTGCTACACCCGATGAAGCAGTAACTGCGGCAACGCAATTAAGTGAGCAAACAGGCACCAAATGGTGGGTGGTAAAGGCTCAGGTGCATGCTGGTGGCCGTGGAAAAGGTGGTGGTATTAAATTGGCCAAAAACTTGGATGAAGTAAAGGAAAAAGCCAATGCTATTATCGGGATGAACTTGGTAACCCCACAAACTGGTGCGGAAGGTAAAAAAGTGCATCAAGTATTAATTGCTGAAGATGTTTACTATCCTGGCCCAAGTGAAACCAAGGAGTATTACATGAGCGTGTTGATGGACAGGACTACTGGACGCAATGTAATCATGTACTCTACTGAAGGGGGCATGGACATAGAAGAAGTGGCACATAGTACCCCACATTTGATTTTTAAAGAGTTTGTTGACCCCAAAGTTGGCCTTATGCCCTTCCAAGCTCGGAAAGTGGCGTTTACCTTAGGCGTACCTGAAGAGGCCATGAAGGACATGACCACTTTTATCACCAAACTGTACAATGCCTTTGTTGCTACGGACTCTTCCATGTTCGAAATCAATCCGGTATTGAAAACATCGGACAACCAAATTATTGCCGTAGATGCAAAAGTAAACTTGGACGATAATGCCTTGTATCGCCATGCTGACTATGCTGCTATGCGCGATACCAGGGAAGAGGATCCTACCGAAGTAGAAGCAGGCAAATTCAACCTCAACTATGTGAAGTTGGATGGCAATGTGGGCTGTATGGTGAATGGAGCAGGATTAGCGATGGCTACCATGGATATCATTAAGCTGTCAGGTGGAGCACCAGCCAACTTCTTAGATGTGGGCGGTACTGCCAATGCTACAACTGTTGAAGCCGGTTTTAGGATTATTTTGCAAGACCCCAATGTTAAAGCCATTTTGATTAATATCTTCGGTGGCATTGTGCGTTGTGATAGGGTTGCCCAAGGCGTAATAGATGCCTATAAGAATATTGGCGATATCAAAGTGCCTATCATTGTCCGCTTGCAAGGGACCAATGCCGAGCTGGCCAAACAGATGTTGGATGAATCTGGCCTTCAAGTTCGTTCAGCCATTTTGTTAAAAGAAGCTGCTGAAAGGGTTCAGGAAGTGTTTAACTGATATTTGCCTTAAGCGATAATAAAAAAAAACCGGCCCAAGCGCCGGTTTTTTTTTATGGAATTTTTTCTGGAGTTATTTCAAATAGGCACTCATAATGGCAAAGATAATGCCTGACAATACGCCAATAGTACCCACCCAAAAAATGAACATCCATTTGATGATGTCAGCTTTGGTTTGAGCTAAGTCCTCTTTGGTGGCAAGGTACTGTTTAGCCTCGTCAAATTTCTTGTCGACCCTGTTTTCTAAAATATTGATGAAGGCCTCAGCTTCTTTTTCACCGAGCTTGGCCTTTAGCATCTCATACAGTTTTATCTCCGATACTACCATTTTTCAAATATAACCCATTATTCACTTTAACACAATGGATGGGAAATAAGGTTCAAAAGTTAATTATCAAAACTTATACCCACTAAATTCGGTCGTGAACTCATTTTCTGCGAAACTAGGATTCACCACTACGTTGTGGAATTCATAACGCTCGAATTGGCCAATATCATCAAACATAGTTTGAACTATAGGCATATAGGTTTGCTTATCGATAAGCAAAGTAGTTTTCTTGGCATAAGAAGTGGGAATTTTAATCTTCATACCCTCTTTTAGAGAAAAGACATCAGGTACCACGTCCTTATTTTTTTCTACTATCAAATAACCACAAATGTGATTCTTCTGTTCAAGGCTAGCAATAGATTCACCTGCTTTCACAACGTAATCGACATACTTGAAAGTAGGGTCAGTAATGGTTACTTTATAGCAAGTACGATTTTGCCAAACAAACTCCCCTTCGTACTTAAACAAGGTTTCAAACTGGCCAGGTGCTTCGGTATCTGCTTTTTTTACAGCACGTGAAATAATTTGGCCTAAAAAGCTAAATCCAGAATTAAGTATGGTATGATGTTGATCTTTACGCATTTGCTTGCCATAAGGATCCAAAGTAACATTTGGTAACATTTTGCCAGGATTGACCTTCGCTTTTTTGCCCCATATCGCTTCGTTATACAATATCTCTACACCTTTATTGGGTTCAGCTTTGCTTAGCAGATACAATTTCAAAGGACTAACGCTAAGTTTACAATCAACATCATTGAATACATCTTTACCATTCATGCGCTCCCAACTCTTTAGAGTAAACTTGAGGGTTTTGGCGGCACTTATGCGGCTCACCATGGTATTCATAATGTCGCGGGAAGTAATTGCGGTGCTATCAGCAAAGGTAATGTAGGCACCCAATAGCAAAAATGCCAGTAGTAGTATTCTTTTCATAATTAAAACAACAGGTTTGGAAATTTTGCACAAATATCGGCAAAATATATGCCCTTACCTATTATTTGTAAGGTATGCCTACTTTTTTATAGATGAAATGTAGCAGCCATGCTGGGCCAATAAGCAGAAACTGTAGGTCTTTGAAGAAGGAAGGTTTTTTTCCTTCAATATTGTGACCGATGAATTGAAAGATCCAAGCGCCCACAAAAATGGCCAAACTCACTAAAAAATGATACAGTCCATTATGATCAAGTGCCGTGTTAATGGCGTAATTGCCCATAATTATAAGGGCTGCTATAATGATGAAACCAAAAAACAAAGGCACCGACAACCTAATGTAAAACAATAGGGCCAACACCATCAAAATACTGCCCACATTCAACACAGGCCCTATCACTGGCACGCTAGCAAAAGCTTCGGGTACAGGTATGCTCCACAATGCACCTACTAGGCTGAACATGATTAGGGGGATACAAATCCAGTGAATGGCTTTATTGGTCTTGTTGGTATGGCTCTCACCATATTCATTCAACCATTGGTCTATTGTTTTCATGTCTATTTGATTTACAGGGTGTTCATACAAATTTAACAATTGAATTGATTCGACAAAAGTTTACATAAAAACCAAAAGAACAAAGGAAGATGATTTTAATCAGCTAAATTATTTGGTTTTACTAATAAAATTAGTAAATTGTGGTATGGCAACGCTAAACGATGAATACAAACATGGCAGGGGGGCGCAGTACAATCCTTCAAATAAATTTTTGAAAAATTCCTTTGTAAAGGAGCATTGGGATGGTATTGATGAGGAAGAAATATTTAGGAACAAGCAAACAAAGTTTATTTATGAAAAGCCGAAAACTTTGGTGAACAAAGTTGACAGCCCTGACGTGGGCCCGGCATATTCCATGAATCCGTACCAAGGCTGCGAGCACGGCTGCATTTATTGCTATGCACGCAATACCCATGAGTATTATGGCTATAGTGCGGGGCTTGATTTTGAAAGCAGGATTATCGTAAAAGAAAATGCCCCGGTACTGCTGGAGCAATTTTTAAGAAAAAAGAATTACCAGCCAGAGCCAATAATGTTGTCGGGCAATACGGATTGTTACCAACCAATAGAACGTAAGATGGGCATTACCAGAAAGCTGCTGGAGGTGTTGCTGGAGTTTAAGCACCCGGTAGGCATTATTACTAAGAACTACAATGTGGTAAGGGATATCGATTTGTTGCAGGAACTGACAAAGCTGGGCTTGGTGGTAGTGAATATCTCCATCACTTCACTGAACAATGAATTGCACAATAAAATGGAGCCACGCACCGCTGCCCCCGCCAAACGCTTGAAAGCCGTAAAGGCACTTGCAGATGCCGGCATACCAGTAAGGATTATGAATGCCCCCATCATACCGGGGTTAAATGACAAGGAGATTCCGGAGGTGTTGAAACGGAGTTCGGAAAATGGGGCTCTAGGTGCTGGATATACCATGGTAAGGCTGAATGGCGCCATTGGACCCATTTTTCATGATTGGATACATAAGGCCTATCCTTTAAAGGCAGATAAAGTATTGAATACCATTGGCTATACCCACAATGGTAAGTTGAACGATAGCCGATTCGGGGTGCGCATGCGCGGTGAGGGCAACCATGCGGAAATGGTGGCTCAACTCTTTCAAATAGCCCGAGATAAGTATTTTAAGGATAAGGTAGTGCCAACCTTAAGGGCGGACCTATTCAAACCGCCACCCATAGGACAGTTGGAATTATTTTGATAACTACTGACTTTGCCAATACTCAAATTGCGCGGCGCTTTTTCCATTTGCTTCCGCTGCTTTTGGTATCAACCGTATTGACCTGTGCCTTCACCTTACTTTTAACCAAGGTAGTAGCAAACAATGCAGCTATGAGGGCTTCATCTTCGTTTGCGGTATTCAACAATGAGGGTTGGAAATATTGCTCGACGAATTTGGTACTGAAGTTGCCACTGGTAAAGGCTGTATGCCCCATCACAAAGCGTCCAAAAGAGAGGGTGTTTTTGATACCGACAATGTCATATTCATCTATTGCCCTTTTCATGCGTTCTATCGCTTGTGTTCTGTCCGCGGCATGCACCGCTAGCTTAGCAATCATAGGGTCATAATAAATGGGGATGTCCATGCCCTGTTCAAAGCCATCATCCACCCTTATGCCAGGTCCATTGGGGCGGCGATAAGTGGTCAAGCGGCCAATGTCAGGCAGAAAGTTATTGGCTGGGTCTTCAGCATACACCCGCAATTCAATGGCGTGCCCATTTATTTTTAGGTCTTCCTGGCTGAACGAGAGTTGCTCCCCACGGGCTACTTTGATTTGCTCCTTCACTAAATCGATGCCCGTAATCAATTCCGTGACTGGATGCTCCACCTGCAAGCGGGTGTTCATTTCCAGAAAATAGTAATTCAGGTTCTCGTCCACCAAGAACTCTACTGTGCCGGCACCGCTATAGTTGCAGGCCTTGGCCACCATCACGGCACTTTGACCCATTTTCTCCCTTATCTCCGGTGTAAGCACGGAGGAGGGGGCTTCTTCCACCACTTTTTGGTGCCTTCGTTGAATGGAGCATTCCCTTTCAAAGAGGTGCACAACGTTGCCATGATTGTCAGCCAACACCTGTATTTCAATATGGCGTGGGGAGGTCACATATTTCTCGATAAATACCGCTCCATCGCCAAAAGCCGCCAAAGCTTCGCTGGCGGCGCGGTTCATTTGCTCTTCAAACTCTTCTTCGTTTTGTACGATGCGCATGCCCTTTCCCCCACCACCAGCCGCGGCTTTTAGTAATACCGGAAAACCGACTTCCGCAGCCCTTGCCTTAGCCTGTGCCACGTCGCTGATGGCTGTTTCCGTACCTGGCACCATCGGGATATGATATTGAAGGGCAGCATTTTTAGCTGATAGTTTATTGCCCATCAATTCAATGGAATAGGAGGAGGGACCAATAAAAATAAGCCCGGCCTTTTCCACACTAGCTGCAAAAGCGGCATTTTCTGAAAGGAATCCGTAGCCTGGATGAATGGCATCAGCACCTGTACGCTTGGCTGCTTCAATAATTTTATCGCCCAATAGATACGATTGGTTGCTGGGGGGCGGGCCTAACAATACCGCTTCATCAGCATACAGCACATGTGGGGCCTTTCTGTCTGCTTCGGAATATACCGCTACGCATTGAATGCCCATTTCCTTTGCCGAGCGCATAATACGTAGGGCGATTTCACCACGATTGGCTACCAATATTTTTTTCATGCCTAGCAATTTATTGGGCTAAAATAGTAATTAGGCACGGAAGTTAGCGCCAGCGGGCACATTTGATTCGGCCTGTGCTGCTGGTCAGTTTAAAACTGAGGGAAATTCCCATGGTCCAGTAACCATCTTTATCGCCTGGGTCGCCCCGTTGCTCGCCTGGTGCGGTTATGCGGCCGTAGTATTCTTCCCCTATCACTTCATCGGCGCGCATGGCAATAGCAGCTGTTAAATCATCTAAATCTTTCGGGTCAGCATACACGGTACTTACGTCGTCCAAATAATCAGTCCCGACAAATGTGTAGCCGAAGAAATACTGCAGATTCACATGATCCGTCAAATTAGCCTTGATACCCAAACGAACTGGAGCAGCCCAAACGGTCCGAGCATATTTAGGGCTATAGCCCGGCCTGCCTTGTCCTTCGGTGCCCAATGGCTGCAAGGAATACCATTTGCCTTCATAGTTGGCTTTAGGATTGAAATATACTACCCCTACGCCCCCGGAAATGTAAGGCGTCCATCGATGCTTGTCTAGTTTAAAGGGCTGGTACTTTTTGGCATGAACATCAAAATGTGCAGCGGCTTCTACTACGTCAGTCCTGAAACTTAAGTTGCGGATATAGCGATACCAGCCATTGCTTTTAGGCGTTTTGTCTTTTACGAACCTATCAGCCCCTTCCACGCGGTAATAGGTAACTGAGGCCTCAATAGCGGTAAAATAGGAGAAAGTATATCGGTAGTAAAGCCCAAAACCGGCATTGATGGAAGACAAGTCTATGATATACTGGTTGTTGATATCGCTCCTTTGTTGATTAAATACCAAAAGGGCGCCCGCTTCGTGAACAGGTGTGAATACCAGCCTATTGCTTTTGGCAAAACTATATTGGGCAATAACATTGCTATTGATGCCCATCAACAACAATAATGTACAACATAGATACTTGAATGTATTCACCCTTGTGGTTTAATTTATAACTACCACGAAAACAAAATTAGTGCCTTTAGCCGTCAAAATATAATTGAGGATAAATAATATGTTATAAGCCATCCATTGCCTGTTGTAGGTCGGCTATGATATCTTCCACATTTTCAAGCCCTACAGACAGACGAATTAAACCATCGGTTATACCATATTGCAACCTCTGCTCCAAAGGTACATTGCTATGGGTCATGGAAGCAGGGTGTTGAATAAGGGTATCCACCGTACCAATGGAGGCGGTGAGAATACAAAGTTTTACTTTATCCATCATTCGGATACCCGCCTGTAAGCCACCTTTCAATTCAAAACTCATGGTGCTCACAAAGTGGCGCATTTGGCGTTTGGCTAGTTCATGGTCAGGGTGGGAGGGCAGGCTATTGTGATTAACCCTTGCCACTGCCGTATGTTTTTCCAAATAAGCAGCTACCTTATTGGCATTTTCACAATGCTTTTCCATTCTCAAAACCAATGTTTTAATGCCATTGTTTAAAAGAAAAGCATCAAATGGACTTGCGGTACCCCCCAACAGTTTTCGCATGCGCCAAACTTCCTTTTCCATGTGCTGGCGGTCAAGGCCTACTACCATACCCCCTAGGGCTGTACCGTGGCCGTTCAGAAATTTGGTGGTAGAGTGTAAGATATAATCGATACCAAATCGGAAAGGCTGTTGCAAGTAAGGAGTAGCAAAAGTATTGTCAATAGCGGTAATGATATGATGCTGCTTGGCAAGAATGGCCAATGCTTCCAAGTCATAACATTCAAGGGTAGGATTGTTCGGGCTTTCCAAATACAACAGTTTGATATTTCCGTTGCTTTGCAACAAATCCGCTACTTTATTGAGGTCTTTTAAGTCGGCATAGATAATGGACACTCCCGTTCCTGCTATGACATTGTAAAGTAATTCCGTAGTGGTACCGTACAGATTGCCTTGGGTAAGAATGGCATCCCCTGGTTTCAATTTTAAGGAGAGGATAAAACTGCTAATGGCAGCCATGCCTGAACTGAACAACAAGGCTTTGGGCTTTAAGTCGAGACCAAAGGCTTCGAGAGCGGCTACTTTTTCTTCGATAAGGGTATAAGAGGGATTATCCCAACGACTATAGATATAAGCCTGCTCTTTGCCTTGGAAAACATCCATTGCTTTCTCTGCACTTTCATATACAAAGGTGGAAGTGGCATATATGGGTGGCAAATGGGGCCTCACGCCACTTTCTAAGCCAAAATGGTCTTGTATGCACAGGGTTTCAAAGCCTTTGTTATGCGTCATAAAGGGAAGGGTATTTTTTCGTGCAATTTACATTTTATCGAAGGCATTTGAGCTTAATTCTTAAATTAGCAAAGCTGAAAAAGCGCTGTTAGCTCAGTTGGTTCAGAGCATTACCTTGACAGGGTAGGGGTCACTGGTTCGAATCCAGTACAGCGCACAACAACACTTTTGTTTCGAAGTCTTTTTTATAGGCTTTAAAGGTGCTCATACATAACGTACCATGGGAAAGATAAGGCGCATAGGGGTTTTTACCTCAGGAGGAGATTCACCGGGCATGAATGCCGCCATTAGGGCCGTAGTACGTACGGGGCTGCATCATGGTTTGGAGGTGATGGGCATTATGCGGGGTTACCAGGGCATGATAGAGGACGATATTATCCCCCTGCCCACTTCGGCAGTAAGCAATATTGTGCAAAGGGGCGGAACGATATTGAAATCGGCCCGCAGCAAAGAGTTTATGACGGCTGAAGGACGGCAAAAGGCCTACAATAATCTACAAAAGAACAAAATAGATGCCGTCGTTGCCATTGGCGGCGATGGTACCTTCAAAGGGGCATTGGAGTTTACCAACCAATATCAGGACATACAGATGATTGGGCTGCCAGGCACTATAGATAACGACCTATATGGCACTGATTTCTGTATAGGCTATGATACCGCTATCAATACCGCTATGGAGGCTATTGATAAGATAAGGGACACCGCCGCCTCGCACGATAGATTGTTTTTTGTGGAGGTAATGGGCCGTGATGCGGGTTTCATAGCCTTGCGCAGTGGGCTTGGCGGAGGAGCAGAAGCGGTTTTGGTGCCTGAGTATGAAACGGATATTGATGCCTTGATTGCAAAATTGGATAAAGGCAAGCATGGCAAAAAGACTTCCAGCATAGTGGTGGTTGCAGAAGGCGACGATGCGGGCGGAGCTTTCGAAATTGCCGCATTGGTAAAACAGAAGCTAGATTATTACGATATCAAAATAACCGTATTGGGGCATGTGCAGCGTGGAGGAAACCCTACCTGTATGGACAGGGTTTTGGCCAGTCGTCTGGGTGCCGCTGCAGTAAAGGCGCTATTGGAAGGGCAGAATAGGGTAATGGCTGGCGTTATTCATAAAGACGTGGTATTCACTCCTTTCGAGAAGGCGGTAAAGCACCATGTGGAAATGAACATGGATTTATTGAACCTGGTAGATATACTTTCCCATTCATGAAAACTTACCTTATCAAAAATGCCCAAATCGTAAACGAAGGGAAAATACTTTATGGCGATGTGCTGCTTAAAGGGGGTAGAATAGAAAAAATAGAGGGGATTATTGACGATTTGGGAGAAGAAATTGATGCTACTGGCCAATATCTTTTGCCGGGTGCCATTGATGACCAAGTCCATTTTCGGGAACCAGGCCTTACACATAAAGGAAATATCTATACCGAATCAAGGGCAGCAGTGGCTGGGGGCATTACTTCTTATATGGAAATGCCCAATACCCAACCACCGGCACTTTCCCAAGCACTTTTAGCGGATAAATATGCTATTGCAACAGAAAGCTCTTTAGCCAATTATTCGTTTTTTATGGGCACTTCCAACACCAACTATGAGGAAGTGATGAAAACCGATTTGGGCAATGTTTGCGGGTTGAAAATCTTTATGGGCTCCTCAACGGGCAATTTATTGGTTGATGATGATAATACCCTCAGAAAGATTTTCGCCAATTTTCCTGGCTTGATTGCTACCCATTGCGAAGATGAGCAAACCATTAAGGATAACTTAGCAAAATATAGGAATGACTACGGTGCGGAAGAAATGCCCGCTAAAGTGCATCCCTTGATACGCAATAGCGAAGCTTGCTATAAATCATCGGCCTTTGCAGTGGGCATGGCAAAAGAATATGGCACCCGCTTGCATGTGTTGCATATATCTACCGCTATTGAAACGCAACTTTTCGATAACACCCTTCCTTTAGAAAAAAAACACATCACTGCCGAAGCATGTATCCATCATCTCTGGTTTACGGACGAGGATTATGCTGAAAAAGGTTTTTTCATCAAATGGAATCCCGCCATTAAAACCGCCCACGATCGTACAGAAATATGGAACGCCTTGCTGGATGGTAGGATAGACGTGATTGCCACTGACCATGCCCCACATACTTATGAGGAAAAACTCAAACCTTATGAGCAAGCCTCCTCTGGCGGGCCACTGGTGCAACATGCTTTGGTGGCCATGATGGAAAAACACCGTCAGGGAAGGATTAGCCTAGAGCACATAGTGGAAAAAATGTGCCATAATCCTGCCATCCTTTTCCGCATACCTGAAAGGGGCTTTATCAGGGAAGGCTATAAGGCAGATTTGGTGCTGGTAAATCCCAACCAACCCTGGACGGTCAGTAATCAGAATATCCTATATAAATGCAAGTGGTCGCCTTTTGAAGGCCAGCAGTTCCATGCTGCTGTTACCCATACTTGGGTGAGCGGTCACTTGGCTTATCGCAACGGGGCTTTCGACGAAAGCCGCTGGGGCGAGCGGTTGAGGTTTAGAAACTAATGCAATTCACCTACCTTTACACTACAAACGAGAACTATGCCCAAAGGTTTTTTTAATGTACCGATACCCGTAAACGAGCCAGTGAAAAGTTATGCTCCAGGCTCACCAGAACGTGCCGAGCTAAAGCAAATGCTGAAGAAGTTGAAAGAGGAATCAGTAGAAGTGCCCTTGATTATTGGCGGAAAGGAGATACGTACAGGCAATAAAGAGCCCATGCGCATGCCGCATGACCACCAACATATATTGGGCTATTACCACAAAGCGGGCAAGCAAGAGGTACAAGATGCCATCAATGCCGCTTTGGCCGCCAAAAAGCAGTGGGTGGAATTGAATTGGTATGACCGTGCCGCCATCTTTTTGAAAGCCGCAGAACTATTAGCGGGCCCCAGAAGGGCATGGCTGAATGGGGTGACCATGCTCAACCAATCAAAAAATGCTTTTCAGGCGGAAATAGATGCTGCCTGCGAGTTGATAGATTTTTTCCGTTTCAATGTGCATTACATGACGGAAATCTACCAACAACAGCCTATTTCTTCCCCGGGCGTATGGAATAGAATGGAGTACCGTCCATTGGAAGGTTTTGTGGTGGCCATTACACCGTTTAATTTTACAAGCATAGGGGGCAACCTGCCCACGGCACCTGCACTGATGGGCAATACCGTGGTATGGAAGCCTGCATCTACTGCTGTATATTCTGCTTGGGTCATTATGCAGATATTGAAGGAGGCTGGGCTGCCTGATGGGGTAATTAATTTAGTGGCCAGCGATGGCCGCACCATTGGCGATACGGTATTTTCCCACCCTGATTTTACGGGTGTCCATTTCACGGGCTCCACGGGTACTTTCAACCAAATGTGGAAGACAATAGGGGAAAACATGAGCAACTATAAAACCTATCCCCGAATTGTAGGCGAAACCGGAGGAAAGGATTTTGTGGTGGCACATCCTTCCGCCAATCCCATTGCATTGGCAACTGCCTTGTCCCGTGGGGCTTTCGAATATCAAGGGCAAAAGTGTTCTGCCGCTTCCAGGGCTTATGTGCCACAAAGCTTATGGCCTGAGGTAAGTGAACGCTTGAAAACTGATTTGAAATCGTTCAGGATGGGGCCAGTGGATGATTTCCGCAACTTTATCAATGCCGTAATTGACGAAAAATCCTTTGACAAAATCACTTCTTATATAGCCTCGGCTAAAGAAAGCGGAGAAGAAATTGTGGCAGGCGGCAATTTCGATAAGAGCAAGGGGTATTTTATAGAGCCAACCGTTATTAGGGTAAACAACCCGGGTTATGTCACTATGTGCGAGGAATTGTTCGGTCCGGTATTGACGGTATATGTTTATGAAGACGCCAAGTTTGAAGAAACTTTGGACATTGTTAACACCACTTCTCCCTATGGTTTAACGGGAGCTTTTTTCGCCCAAGATAGATATGTTATTGAGAAGGCTGCGGATAAGCTTAAAGATGCCGCTGGCAACTTTTACATTAATGATAAGCCCACTGGGGCAGTGGTGGGCCAGCAGCCTTTTGGCGGTGCTAGGGCCTCAGGTACTAATGATAAGGCAGGTTCCTACCTTAACTTATTGCGTTGGGTTTCGGCACGTTCTATCAAAGAGACCTTTGTGCCACCAGTAGATTACCGCTATCCATTTATGGCAGAGGAATGATTATGTCGCCTTTTACTATTGAGCAATTTGTAAAATTGGCATTGCAGGAAGATATCCGCGATGGCGACCATAGCTCTTTGGCCTGCATAGCTGCCGATAAGCAATCGAGAGCAAGGTTGTTGGTAAAAGATGAAGGTATATTGGCTGGAATTGAAGTAGCGATTGAGGTTTTCCGGCAAGTAGACACTAGTTTACAAGTAGTGGTGTTATTGCAGGATGGTACCCCTGTAAAACACGGTGATGTAGCTTTTACCGTTCATGGCAATGCCCGCTCCATTCTACAAGCCGAACGTTTGGTACTCAACATAATGCAGCGGATGAGCGGTATCGCGACGGTGACCCACAAGTATATGGATGCTGTAAAAGGCTACCCTGCTAAAGTGCTTGACACCAGAAAAACAACCCCTTTGCTCCGCTATTTCGAAAAATGGGCCGTGCGTATTGGTGGTGGGCAAAATCACAGGTTTGGTCTGTTCGATATGATTATGATTAAGGACAACCATATTGATTTTGCGGGCGGAATAACACCTGCCATTAAGGCCGCAAACGAATACATTCGTAGTAAGCAGCTTGATTTAAAAATAGAAATAGAAGCCCGCAATTTGGATGCAGTAAAGGAAATACTGGCCATAGGCGGTGTGCAGCGCATAATGCTTGACAATTTTACCCCAGCAGCCGCAAAAGAAGCTGTTGATTTGATTGCAGGGCAATATGAAACGGAGATTTCTGGGGGCATCAATCTGGATACCATCGCTAGTTATGCAGCCAGCGGGGCTGATTACATTTCCGTAGGGGCTCTTACCCATTCGGTAAAAAGCCTTGACCTTAGCCTAAAGGCATACTGATTATTTAGGCTGATACACCCTTTCCGCGTTTTTCAACACGGTGGCTTTATCTAAAGGCATTTGCTTATACTCCCTATTGCAGAACATTTCCATTTGGTCGGTATAATGTGGGCTGTCCTTACGGTCAGATGCGCCATAGGCATTTACGCTGCTTATTTCAGCACCATTCTTCCCAAATCGGGCTATTTGGATGTATCCATCGCCGCCCACTATTCTATAGATACCCTTCTTTTTGTCGTACAGCTTGGCATCTTGCGCGCGGGGCACTTCCCTTAACCCATCGGCGGGAAAGCTTTTATCGCCACGAATGAGGCGTTGCACTTCTCCTAGCGCAATGTCAATGGTGCCGTGGGTTTTCAGCATAAATTTCTTTGCCCACCTAATAGCTTCTACCAATTCAGCTTCTTCTACCGGCTTTAAGCGAATCATCAACAGCGCAAATGGTGCATCGGCTTGCAAGCGTAAATAATCATGCACTATCATGGCTAGTGCCGCATCTTTATTATCGGCCCCACCTTGTAGGTTCCAGTGCTTTAGTTTTTGTATGGCATCGGCAATGTCAGGATATTTGGCAGTGTCCAATTCAAACATTTTTTTGAAATGCGCCATATAAGTACCGTTGGCAGAATATCCTGTATTGTACTTTACTTCCTTAAGATATGCTTCTGTAAAGGGGCCTTCCTGCTTTGATAGCAAATATTCAAATTGATCGCCTCTGTTGTACATAAATCGCTGCAAGCCTGGAAAGTCGCCGCTCCACTCGCACTCGTCGCCAGTACATTGCAGCGGGGTGTTATTGGCATTGAAAACATAACCGCAGTCAGGATTCTCGACATGCGGCATTTGTTTGTAGGCTAAAATGGTGTCCCATTTGTAAGCCGAAGTATTGGCCTTAATGGGCATGGTCCAGTCCAATTTTGGATTTCTCGCTGGTATTTTCCCGCCTGAATGCAACATGATATTGCCATCTGCATCAGCATAAATAATATTGAACAAGGGCACCGATTGCATGCTGATAGCTTTTTGGAAAGTGGCAAAGTCAGTAGCCTTGTTCATTTTAAACCACTGCTCCGCAGCTTTAATATCCATATAGCCCGGAAAACGGAATGCAAAATATCCCTGCTTAGTTTTTAAAACAGGACCATACTCACATACTTGATACTTTTTCTTCACCGGTATTTTTATGCCCGCCAATTTTACTTTTAGCTTGGCCTTCTTGATGGTGAAATCTCTCCAACTGCCATCGTATTTGTATTGCTTTTTGTTAGCAGGGTTGGTTTCCAATTGATATATATCGCCAAAATTGTGATAATTGGTTGTGTGTGCCCACCCTAAGCGTTCATTGCTTCCCACAAAAATGGATATCCCTCCCGGAAACAATCCCCCAACAATGTTCCAGCCCTCTTCGCTACATAGGTGGGCTTCGTACCATGCCATCCTGCCTTCAATGGGTTGGTGGGAGTTAATGACCAAATATCCTTTTCCATCCACCATTTTTTTGGGAGCCACGGCTACAGCGTTACTGCCTACGTCATTAGGGGCATAGTATTCTTGTATCTTATTGTCCTTTACGGCTTTTAAGGCCATGCCTAGCCCAGCCATCAAGGCCGTATTCATGGTATAGCCTTTAATGATATCTTGTCCAGTAACTGGGAATGATTTTTTTCTGAGCACCTCATTGCTATGCGCAGCGGCATAAGCATTGATGCCTTGAACGTAGCCTTCCAACACTTTTCTAAATGCTGGACTCAAATCTTTTTCATAGCGGGCTTCCACTAAACTATCCACTGACAGAAACTGCATGGCAAAGTCAAACAACACCCCGTCGGTACCTTCCACACCACCCAACATATTTTTGGCAGGCAAAAAACTGAGCTGAATATCCCTAAAATTGTCCTCACAATGTGCCCAAGCAAGCCCATAAGCCACCTCGGCATCAGTGGGTGCAAAAATATGTGGTACCCCAAAACTGTCGCGAGCTATGGTGATGCGGCTAGCATCAATAGTTTGACCGAACGATACAAAGGGGAACAAAAAGAAAATGAGCGCAAATATAAGGGTGGGCATAACTGGTTTTGGTCTATTGATGCCGAAATTAAGATGCTGGTTGCTTGCAAACAAAATATGTGATAAAGGATTATTCCAATGATAGTCAAGAAAATGCAGATTTCCACGTGATAAGCAAAGTTGATAACCTACTTTAGCTAGCTGGCTAATTCTTTATAGCTTAGCAATGAAATTGAATATATGGGCAACGATGAACAGTTTGTAGCACCCAATGGGCAGCCATCCACCCCGCAGTATAGCCAGCCAGCACCTAAGAAAAAAAGGCGATGGCTCAGGAATAGTTTGTTGATTTTGTTAGGCTTGTTCCTGTTAATCCTAACCGCAGGGGTGGTCTTTTCTTTCATTTACGGAAAAGACATTGAACAAAGGCTTGTAAAGGAGTTGAATAAAAATCTAAAGACAGAAGTACAAATCAATGGCCCAATCAATTTTTCCGTGTTTTCCTATTTTCCCAATGCCTCTCTTCAAATTGAAGATATTGTGGTAAAAGGCAGTACCGGCCAAAAAAATGATACGCTTTTGAAAGCTGGTAGTCTCTATCTGCTGATGAATATCTTCGATATCATTGACCAAAATTGGAATATCAAAAGTATTGTGCTAAAGGACGGTTCTTTGAACATGCTAAAGCTCGCCAATGGCAAAACCAACTTTGAGGTTTTTGAGGAAACCAATACCAAGGATAGCACCAATTTTTTGGTAAGCATTACTGAAGCCACTTTTGATAATATCAATATCCGCTATCAGGACAAAGCCGCTGCCATGGATATACAGTTGGCCTTGGAGGAAGTTTCTTTGGAAGGCAATTTCAGCCCTAAAGAACTGGCCATTAAAACAGAGGGTAGCTTTACTACACGCACTATCCAAATGAAGGGCATTGATTATGGAAAAGATAGGAAGGTGAGCCTGGCTGGCAGTTTAAAGATAAATCCAGGCAGCAATAAATACACCGTGGAGAGTGAAAACATATTTATTGCAGACAATCACTTTTCCGTCAACGGAACGGTCACTTCGCCCAAAGATATGGTGGATTTGGATTTGCGCATGAAGGGCATTGACCTTTCATTGAACGGTTTGCTTAAACTATTTCCTGAAGAGTATGCTTCTCAATGGGATGATTACGATGCATCGGGCAAAATACAATTTGACGTAAGTGTAAAGGGAGTGCTTTCCAAAAGCCAGAACCCCCAGGTGCAGATATTGTACAAGGTGGATAAAACCAATATCCGTTACGAAAAGTTATCCAAAGACATTCGCAACCTTTCCTTTGAAGGCTCTTATACCAACGGGCCTCAGCATAACCTGGCCAGTTCAAAAATCATTGTGAAGGATTTAAATGCATATCTAGGTGAACACCCCTTTTATCTGCAAATGGAGCTGCGGAATATGGAAAACCCTAACCTTAAGCTGGAATTGGACGGTAGCCTTGATTTGGCATTTGTTGACCCCTTGCTACCCGATTCGATAGGCATAGAAGATTTGGACGGCACTATTGAAGTAGATAAACTGACTTACAATGGCCTATTGAGCGACCTACAGCCCAATACCCAATCCATCCCTGACTTGAAAGGGGAGTTTATATTCAAGGATGTTTCCTTCAATTATCTTGAAAAGAAAACTTCCATTAGCAAAGGTAGTCTTAGATTGAGCCCATGGAGCATTGCCATGGACGATATCAATTTGAAAATTGCCGAAAGCGACTTAAAATTGAATGGCACCGTGCAAGATTGGAAGGGATATACTTACAATTTACTGTCTGAAACACCACAAGCATCAAAACCCATTGTATTGAGCCTTAGGGCTGAATCGGACAACCTAGCATTAGAAAACCTGCCCTTTTTTACAACGAAGCAAGAAGCAACAACCAAAAGCGGTCACAAAACTGATTTTAGCTACCTTTTGAACATGACCGGCAGCATTGGCCTAAAAGCCAACAAACTAAGCTATGATAAGTTTGAGGCAAATACAGTAAATGGCAGCCTTACTTTCGAGCCCGGAAAATTGCAGATACAGAACATTGCCATGAAAACCATGGATGGCAATTTTCAAATGAATGGGACCTTGAGCGGTAACCAAGAGGCAGCCGAGGCTTTGCTCACTATAAGAGGGGTAAACCTAGATGTTAGCAAAATGCTGTACCAATTGAACGAATTGGGCCAAACCGAACTGACCAGTAAAAACATTAGGGGCAAATTGATTACCACCATCAAACTGCATCTGTTTTGGCATAATGGCGAATTGGATACCCAAAGGCTTTACACTTTGGCAGATATCAGGATTGAGAATGGCGCAGTTGTTGACTATGAGGCCTTGAAAAGCCTTTCCAAATTCATTGACTTGGATGAATTGAAAGAGGTGAAGTTTTCCACCCTACAAAATCAAATAGAGATAAAAGACGGAGTAATCACAGTGCCGCAAATGATTATCAAGTCGAGCGCATTGAATTTGGGCTTATCAGGTACCCATAATTTCGATAACCAAATCGATTACCGCATCATGATTAACTTTTACGATATTCTTGCGGGGAAAATCAAGAAGAAAAAAATAGATAAGAACAATTATGAGGTAGTGGATGAAAAGAGCTTCAATTTCTTCATATCCATGAAAGGGCCATTGGACAACCCAGTTATAAAATATGACAAACAGGGCGTGAAGGAACGGTTCAAATCGCAAGGCAGTGAAATTAAAAATGCCATTCGCGGCGTTTACGATGAGTATAATAAAGAAAAAGAGGAGCGTGACTGGGACGTACAGGACGACCCCGTATTCCTTGATTGGGAAGAGCAAACGCCCAAATAGGCAGGTATGAACCTATACGAGCAAAACGCCAGGGTAAAAATCGTTTTTCTGATAGCGGGGCTGCTGATAGTTGTAGCATCGGTGGTGTACACCAATATCATTTCAAAAAGACTTGCGGAGCAGGAGAAAAAGAAAGTAGCTTTATGGGCCAATGCTTACCGCAACCTGAACCAAGCCAATGAGAATACTGACCTTGGCTTTCTGTTCGAAGTAATCAAAGAAAATGAAACGGTACCGGTCATTCTTACTGATTCCGAAGGCTCTGTTTTGTCTTGGCGCAATTTCGATTCCGTTAGGGTGAAAAAAGATACTACCTATCTCAAGCGGCAGCTTGTTCAAATGAAAAAGGATAAAGAGCCTCTTGAGATTGAGGTAGCTCCTGGTGTGGTCAACTACATTTATTACAAAGATTCTTATCCCTTGGTGCAGTTGCGTACCTATCCATTTGTGCAACTGGGCATTATTGTGGTATTCATTGGGCTGGCCTACATTACCTTAATGACTTCCAAAACTGCCGAGCAAAACCGCGTGTGGGTGGGCATGGCAAAAGAAACAGCGCACCAACTGGGCACGCCCATTTCTTCACTAACCGCTTGGGTGGAGTTTATTAAGGAGACTGGCTTAAAGAACGATGACAATGGGCAAATGGCCGCTGAGCTGGAGAAGGACGTAAACCGCTTGGCATTGATAGCGGATAGGTTTTCCAAAATTGGCTCCAAACCATCGTTGGAATCTAAAAATGTGTACGAGTACCTCAATAAGTCCATGGATTATATTAAGCGCAGGGCATCGCAACAAGTAGCTTTTAAGCTGGAAGGCGATACCATGGCCGAGGCGCAAATGAACGTAGCCTTGTTTGATTGGGTGATAGAAAAC
Source organism: Chitinophagales bacterium (assembly GCA_033762815.1). Lineage (GTDB taxonomy): Bacteria > Bacteroidota > Bacteroidia > Chitinophagales > CAIOSU01 > JANRLF01. The sequence continues at coordinate 115,133 of JANRLF010000002.1, forward strand.
TTATTGAAAAACGCCTTGGATGCCATGAATGGGCTAGGGGCCATAACGGTGAAGGTATCCAAAGAAGATGCAAAGGTGATTATCGATATAGCCGATACGGGCAAGGGCATACCAAAGTCGAAGTTCAAAACGGTTTTCCAACCTGGCTATAGTACTAAGAAAAGGGGCTGGGGCTTAGGTCTTACCCTCACCAAGCGAATCATAGAGAATTATCATTCAGGCAGAATTTTTGTAAAGGAATCAAGCCCTGAAGGCACCACATTTAGAATAATACTACCTGCTTGATGCGACTGTTAGTTATAGGATTATCGTTTTTAGCTTTGGCTGGTTTTGCCCTGCCCGATTGGGTGATTGACCAAGAAGTTTCGGGCGTTACTTTCCAGGTGCGCAGCTGGGGCCTATTTACCGTTAAGGGCTCATTTGCGGCACCCGAAGGTGTTATCCATTTTGATGAGGATGATTTGGAACATAGTTATTTTGACGTGAAACTAGCAGTGGATTCCATACAAACGGGCAACCGTAAACGGGACAAGCATCTGTTAAAACCCCACTTCTTTGATAGCCATAAGCATCCCTATATTACCTTTAAATCCAACAAAATATTGCGTACTGCTGATGGTTTTGAAACCACTGGTACACTCACTATAAAAGGCATGAGTAAACCCATTACTATTCCTTTTGAGTTTTTCAACCATGGCGATAACGGCTTTTTTGTGGGTACCATGGAAATGAACCGTACCGATTTCGGAGTGGGGCACAGCTTCCTGATAGGGAAAACCGTGCAGATAAAAATTGCGGTAACTGTGGATAGGTAAATGAGGAAAAATTTCATGAAGCCTTGCTGTAAGGAATATATCTTTCATGCATTGCTTCGGAGGCAAATGCCAGCGCTTGCAGTATATCTTCTCGCTCTAAGTAAGGATAGTCTTTCAATAACTCTTCCAAGGATACGCCACTTGCGAGATAATCCAATATAGTGGCTATAGGCATGCGCATTCCTCTAATGCATGGTTTTCCGAAACACACATCGGGATTAATGGTTATTCGATTATAAGTAGGGTGTACCAATTGCATATACAATAGTAACAATTAAAAGCAGAGGGAACAAGTTCAAGCTATTTGTAAATTAGTGCCATGTTATCGGACAGTGGAACCTAACCCTAAAATATTGACGCAAATCATCACCATGAAAATGCCTTATGGCAAGTTCAAGGGCACACTCATTTATCAATTGCCCGTGTGGTATTTGGAGTGGTTTGCCCGCAAGGGATTTCCGCAAGGCAACCTAGGCGTGCTATTGGAAACGGCCTATGTCATTAGAACCAATGGGCTGGATTATCTGCTACAGCCATTGATAAAACAGTCGCCTAGCTCTTCTCAAACCTGATTTCCTGAATGAAATAAGTGGTACCTTTCTGCTTTACATATATGTAGGCTCGAAAGTTGCCATTGCTGGTACTCAATGTACCAATACCATACTGCGAACCTTGGGTACTATTGCCTTTATGGATAAGGCTAAAGGCAGTAGGCGGGTTTTTGCTAAAAAAGTCGCGCAGTACCATTTCGGCTTGAGCCTTACTATATACCCCTTCGGAATTATAGACAGTAATTTCGACACTGCTGTCAAAATATTTAGCCACTTCCTTGGCATTGCCGGTTTGAATTGCCATGCTGATGCTCTCCAAATTTTGGGCCCTCAGGGTACCAAAAGGCAGCAGCAGCAAGGAAAAGAACGACAAGGCAAGTATCAACTTAGATTTCATCGAAGTAAAATTTTCATTCATCAGGTCGAAATATTATGCCAACAAAAAAGCCGTTTGCACGGTCGGATTGCTTTACTTTGCGGAAGACAGAATTCAGATGGTTTCCGACTTTGAAGTTATGGCTTTTCAACTGATTTTTATTATTCGCAGTGCTAATTTTATATGATATGTGGCTATCGAAAAAACTGATATTGATAGGAATAGGCTGTATGGCCTTGTGTTTTGGCTCATGTGGCGGGGGTAAAGGAGATTTTACATCGGGCTACTTTGATATCAAACCTTTTGTGCAACAAGAAGCGCAGCATTTGGCCCAACAAAATATAAGCGTATTGAAAATCGCCTACTTAGACGGTAAAGAGGAGAAAAAGCAAATGCAGTTTTCACTGGATGCCTGGCAATCAGAATTGGCCCCCTTCAATGAAGCGGATATTGATAAGCCTGCTTTCGTGCAAAAGTACAGGGTAGATACCCTTACGATGGATAGTAGTACCTGCATTTCTTATACCGCTACTGAAAAACACCAACGTACCCGCTGGATGAAGGTTTTCTTTAAAGATGGAAAAGCTTTCCGTACTGAAGCCTTTTTGGAAGCAGATAATCCTTTTTACAAATCGCAGCAGACGCTGGTATATGATCATACCAAGGGCTATTCAGTAACTGGTAGCCAAGATATTCTAATATTGGGAAAGGATAATTTTAAAGTAGAAGGGCAATTTATACCTTAAGTAATTACCACTTAAGGTCTTCTTCGCTAAAATCGTCTGAAATAGAAGGAGAGGGCGCAGGAGCTACTTTAGGGGCTTCTTCTTTAACTTCCACTGGTTTTTCCGCTACCGGTTTATGCTCTGTAGGGCGAAACTCGTCGCGTTCTTCATAATCGTCGCGGTACTCATCATCCTCATCATCATACTCTTTGCTAAATTCGTCAAAGTCGTATTCCGGAAGCAAGTCTTGCTTCACGTGATTGATGGTATTGGTCAAGGCCTCCATAAATTTGTTGAAATCCTCCTTGTACAGGAAAATTTTATGCCTGTCATAACCATCGTCATTGAACTTCTTCTTACTCTCGGTCAGAGTGATATAATAGTCGTTCGACTTGGTTGTCCTGACATCGAAGAAATACGTCCTTCTGCGGCCTGCTCTGATGGTCTTTGAATACACTGCAGGCGATTTCTTTCTATTGTCATCGTGCTCCACTACAAATCACTTTTGGGGTTCAGGTGGGAAAATTACTGAATGTTAATCGAAAATTAAAAATTTAATCGAATATTCTATCCTCAATTTTCTGTCTTTCGTACATTTCGTAGTACAGTCCTCGTTTCTCCATCAATTCTTCATGGGTTCCCACTTCGGCTATGTGGCCATTATCTAGCACCAGTATTTGATCGAAATTAAGCAAAGAAGACACCCTATGGGTAATGATTATGGCCGTTTTTTCCTTAAGGATGGTAGATAAGTTTTGCAAAATGGCTTTTTCGGTACTGGCATCCACTGCGGAGAGACAATCATCCAATATTACTAATTGCGGATTTTTAATAAATGCCCTTGCAATGGAGATGCGTTGTTTCTGTCCACCAGATAAAGTAACGCCCCGCTCGCCCACGATGGTGTCATACTGCTGGGGCAAGCCAAGAATATCGTGATGGATTACGGCATTCAAGGTGGCTTGCTGCACCTCTTCAAGGCTTTTGCCGTCAGAACCAAAAGCAACATTGCCGCTAACGGTTTCAGAAAAGAGAAACACATCTTGCGGTACATAGCCTACTTGCTGCCTCAAAGCGTTTAAATCAATTTTTTGTATGGGTATCCCATCAATCGTAATGGTGCCTTTGTCGGCATCGTACATCCGCACCAGCAGGTCGGCAATGGTGGTTTTGCCACTGCCTGTTCTGCCCACAATGGCTAGTTTTTGGCCGGGCTTAATCTCAAAACTAATGTCTTTTAGCGCTTCAATGCCCGTATCGGGATAAGTAAAGCCCACATGGTGAAAAGCAATTTCTCCTTTCAAATGGAAAGGCTGTGTGCTATTCGACTTAATGGCTGGCTTTACACGCAAGAACTGATTGATCCGCTTTTGTGAAGCCTCCGCCCGTTGTACCAATGAAGCTACCCAACCTACCGCGGTAACCGGCCATGTAAGCATGGTGACATAAATCACAAACTCCGCAATATTGCCCGGGGTAATTGAGCCATTGATAACGCCCCTTCCCCCCACGTAGATGGTAATGATGGTACTAAGCCCAATCAACAGAAGCATGAGTGGGAAAAAGAAAGATTCAATTCTCGCACGCTCCAAAGAAATGTTCTTATAAGCCGCACTTTCTTTTTCAAAAGCGGCGTTAATAGGCTTTTCTTGTACATAAGATTTTATCACCCTGATACCTGAATAGGTCTCCTGTGCAAAAGTGTTAAGGTCGGCCAGCTTCTCCTGTATCTTCTCGCTTTTTTGGTTGATCAATACACTTACATAGTAAATCGATACGGAGAGTAGGGGTAGGGGCAATAGCACAAACAAAGTCAATTGGGGGCTAACGGCCACCATGGCCCAGATGGTCATTACTACCAGTATTACCATATTGATGCCGTACATGATGGCTGGCCCCAAATACTCGCGCACCCTTGAAACGTCTTCGGTAATGCGCGACATCATATCGCCAGTGTTGTTGCGCTTGTAGAAGGCCAAGTCCAGCTCTTGGTAGTGGTTGTACAATTCATTTTTTAGGTCATACTCCACCAGCCGCGACATCACGATAATGGTTTGCCGCATAAAGTATAGGAAAACCCCTTTTAGGATGGCCAACAACAGCATCAGAATACCAAATATCAAGAGCCCTTGGCTAAGTAAGGTGCGGAAAGCCGACTGGGAAGAAAAACCATTGTACATACGATAGTACACAATGTTTTCCTTTACCAAATCAAAAGAATAGGAAACGATTTTGGGACCTAGGATACTAAAATAATTGGAGATAATGATGAACAAGGTGCCCAACGCTATTCGGTAGCGGTATTTGTAAAGGTACTTGTTAAGATAAGCAAGCTGCTTCATGATTCACTTTCCAACCAGCCTCAAGGCTTTCGGGCAAAAAAGCTTATTTTTGCCACTTCGGTTTACAATATTAATCAAATTCGCCCTATCTCCCTACGTTCTGAACATGCTAAGCAGAAGAAATATCCGAATTAAAGTGATGCAGACCATTTATGCCCATGAAAGCGGCTCGTACAACAATATGGTCATTGCTGAAAAAGCACTGCTTAAAAGTATTCAGAATGCTTATACGTTGGCACTCTACAACCTTTATATAGTACGGGAAGTTGCCTTGTATGCCCGCAAAGAAGCAAAGATGCGTGCCGCAAAAAAGCTGCCCAGCCAAGAAGACTTAAATTTCAATACCCGCATAGCGGAGAGTCCGCTGGCAGTTGCTTTGGAAAACAATACTGCGTTTAATGACTTGATAAAGGAGCATAAGGTGCACCTGATGGAAAGCGAGGAGGTGATTAAGTCCTTGTTTAAAAAGTTAATAGGTAGGCCTGAGTATAAACGGTATCTTGCCCAGCTTGCTACCCTAGAGAGCGAAAAGGGTATACTGTCAGTGTTACTAAACAAAGTAATGCTGCACGATGAACTGTATACCAGCCATGTAGAGGAATTGTTTACTAACTGGATAGATGACCAGGCACCCGTACTGTTCAAGCTCAACCAACTATTGGGGGATGTGGATTTTGAAGCTGAAATCAGCAAGCGAGAAAGCTTTCAGCCCGATGAGGAAGACGAGGAGTTTGCCCGTGAATTGTTCAGCAAAACGGTGAGCAATGATGAAGATTTTGGGCAGCTTATTGCGCCCAAGCTACAAAACTGGGATTTGGAGCGGATAGCTTCTTTAGATATGATACTGATGAAAATGGCTATCTGCGAGTTAATGTTCTTTAAGAATATCCCAATCAAGGTATCCATTAACGAGTATATCGATATTTCGAAAATATACAGTACGCCGAAGAGTAAGGACTTTATCAACGGGATTTTGGACAAGCTGATGAACCAACTCAAGAATGAAGGCCGTATCAAAAAGCAGGGTAGGGGTTTGATGGGGCAATAAATTTGCCCATTCCATTACTTCATCACCTTTATCTTGTCATTGGCGGCCACACCATCCAACACTTCTACATTGATGCCGTCTGACAGACCAAGTTTTACCTTGCGTTTTTCGAACTGCTCGGCTGTTTTTTCCACTTCAACAAAAGCAGTGTCCTTTGAAAACTGTATATCCCTTTCAAGCACGGCCAGCACGCTATCGCGGCTTTCCAAAATAATATCGGCATTGGCACTATAGCCCGCACGTATAAAATTTTTCTCCCCAGGTTGCTTTACAGCTGCTTTAATGGTAAACTGTATGGTGCCTTGATCCACCACTCCCTTAGGCGAGATATATTCTAGCTTGGCATCAAAAGTTTTACCCTCAATCGCCCCAACGGTGATACGTAAATTCATGCCTTCTTTCACTTTCCCCACTTCCGATTCATCAAGTTTTCCCTCAAAAATCAAGTCGTTCATATCCGCCACGGTAGCTATGGTAGTACCGTCATTGAAGGAATTGCTTTGTATTACCTGTGCACCTTCCTTTATTGGTACGTCCAATACCATACCGCTAATGGTAGAAGTAACAATGGTGGTTGTTTTCTGTTGTCTATTGGAAACCCCTTCTCGTATCAACTGCAAATTGTTTTGGGCATTTTCCAAGTCTTCTTTACGCTGGTCATAATCAAATTTATATTGGTTGTATTCTACCTCCGATATTACCTTGGCTTTATACAGTTGTTCCCTTCGCTTCAATTCTATATCCGCTTGCTGTAAGGCAATCTTTGCTTTGTTTACATTCGATTCGGCCGCATTCAGGTTCAGGTTCTCAGGTATCACCCTTATTTTGGCAATGGTTTGGCCTTTGGTCACATACTCTCCCGCCTGAACGTATAGTTTGTCCACGATACCTGAAATTTGAGGTTTTAAGGCCACTTCCCTGCGTGGATTGATGGCACCTGTTGCTACCGTTTTCTTTACGATAGTAGTTTTAAAGGGCGTGGTGGTCTCTGCCTTTTCAGGTGGGGCTTGGTTCTTTTGATACAAATAAAAGCCCACATAGATGAAAGACCCGACTATCAAAAGCAATACAATGGCGACAATAATTCTTTTCATTTACGATTTACGATTTACGATTTACGATTTACGATTTACGATTTACGATTTACGATTTTCCTCCTAAAAGACTAGCTGTATAGTTTTAATGGTTAATTATTCACTTCTTAATGCTTTAATAGGATTAATGCTTACTGCTTTTATTGCGGGCATTAACCCCGCTAGGGCGCCAATGACCACCAGAATTATGGTGGCTTGCATAGCAATCCAAAAATCGACCGTTGGGCTTCCAAAAAATACCTCTGTACCTGGTTCCTCACTTGGGGGCGCGCTATGAAGCAACATGTCCAAACCCTCCAAAATACCCACTGCCATTACCAATCCAGCGGCACCGGCAATAAATGTAATGAACATGGACTCCTGCACAATCATGGATATAATGGACCATGGTGTGGCACCCAATGCTTTTCGAGTGCCTATTTCCTTCGTGCGTTCAGCTACTACTATCAGCATAATGTTGCTTATTCCAACTCCTCCTGCGAACAAGGTTCCAATGCTTACTAACCATACAAAGGCATTGATGCCATCAAAGAGGCCTGCAAACTTTTTGGCTTCTACCTGTGCATTGAACGAACCGATAGCGCGATTGTCTTGCGGCGATATATCATGCTGCTCAGCCAACACTTTCCTTACCTTTGCCTCAGCGGTATCGGGATGCGAGCCCTCCGCAGTTGTCAACGCAAACCAGTGCAGTCGGTCAGCTTCATTGAAAGCCCTCTGGAAAGTGGTAAATGGAACAAAAATGGTGGACATATCCTGAACGGCCTCGCCAGCCTTTTTGGTGGTCTTAAACAGCCCAACTACCTTAAAATATACACCCTGAATGCAAATGTAATCGCCAATGGGGTTTTCATGGGCTTGGAACAGTTCTTTCTGCACCTGTTCACCAATAACGCACACTTTGCGCCTTTCCAATAAATCGCCATTGTTAATGAAACGCCCTTGCTTGATAAGCATGTTCTGTACATATCTGAAGTCCGGGTAGTCTCCATATACGGAATAGTTGCCCGACTTAGTTTTGCGGGTAATGTTGTTGTTTTCGCCATACCCCCCCAATTGCAGCCTAGGCGCAATGATATCAATTTCGGGCACTTCATTCCTGATGGCGGTAATATCAGAGTTCTTAAACGAATAATCCCTGCCTGATTTGATGCCTTTGTAAGGAATGGTGGTACGCTGCGGCCATACGTACATACTGTTGACAGCATAGCCTGCAAATCCTTCTTTCACGCCATTGGACAAGCCGGAGCCTAGGCCTAGAAGTATGATGAGTACAAAAATGCCCCAGCCAACCGCTAATGAGGTCAGAAAGGTACGCAGCAGATTCCTGCTGATGGTACCGATGATTTCCTGCCATTTATCGAGATCGAACATTTTTTACCTAGTATCTAGTATTGAGTAGCAAGACTCTGTTAAACTGTTTTATGGCTAAACTATTATTTGTTAAACTGTTATATGGTTGAATTGCTATTAAGAGCAGAATTACTTGTAATACTTTTTTTCTCATTTCTCACTACGCACTACTCAAATCTTAAATCAGCACATTAGCACATCCGCACATTAACACATCATTTACTCATCCCTTATAGCGGCTATGGGGTTAATGTTTGCGGCACGGCGGGCGGGGATATAACCTGCCAGACTACCTGCAACTATCAACACCACAGTGGCCGATATGGCCGTTCCAAAATCCACGGAGGGATTTTTGAAGAAATCAGTACCTGTCCCCAAGCTGGTCAATAAGTTCATGATGGCACCACTTTCCAACAGCCATATACCTGCTAACATGCCAATGTACCCTGAAACAATAGTGATGAAGATAGCTTCTTGCATGATTAGGCCCATAATGGATGCCGGAGTGGCTCCCATTGCTTTTCTGATCCCTATCTCTCTTGTGCGGTCTTTTACGGTTATCATCATAATGTTTCCAACCCCAATAACCCCTGCCAACAAGGTCATTAATCCTACCCACCATACTACTAGGTTTATTACCGTAAAAATACCCATCACCTTACTGTATTCCTCTACATTATTCCATACGCTAATGGCCCTTTTGTCCTCCTGGGAAATGAGGTGCCTGTCCGAGAGCTCCTTTACTACCTTTTTTTCTAGGGCTTTCGATTCCGCAATAGAAATATTGCCCACCAACATGGAAAGGTTCTGTACATGGTCTTTGCCGTTATAGACTTTTTGGCCAGTAGTCATAGGCATGTAAAGTCTGCGCATATCACGGTCGCCCCCTGGGTCTTCGAAAATGCCTACTACCTTAAAGGGTACACCATTAGCAATAATATATTTACCAATGGGGTCTTCGCCTGGAGAAAAGAGCAAACCTTCGGCAATTTTACCCAAAGCCACTACTTTGGCGGCTGTGCGGTAATCATTGGCATTCAAGAATCGGCCCTTGGTCACTTTTAGCGATTCAAGATGTTTATAGTTGGGGTGCACCCACAGTATATCAAAATTGGTACTGCGCTCACCGTACTTGATGCTGGCTTGCCATATCATGTTGCGGCTAGCGGCTAACTGTACCCCTTCCACCTTGCCATTGAGATATTCCCAATCGGTATTCTCAAAGTGGATTTTTCTGCCTTCCCCCAAGCCTTTATAGGCTACCGATGTTTCGTGGGCATCAAACCAGATACTGTTTACAGCATCGGAAGCAAAAGCTGACTTGGCACCATTTTGCAGGCCATTTCCAAAGCCTAGCAATAACATAAGCATAAAAATACCCCATGCCACACTAAAGGCAGTGAGAAATGTACGAAGCTTGTTTTTGCTTAGCGTTTGGAATATTTCTTGCCATATATCTAAGTTAAACATGGCTCTTAGTTTAAGATTGTTCCATCTTTTAAGCGGATCAATCTGTCGGTCATTGCGGCAATATCATTCTCGTGCGTAACGATGACGATGCTCATGCCAGTTTTGTTCACTTCTTTGAAAAGCGCCATCACTTCATGCGAGGTCACGGAATCCAAAGCTCCGGTGGGCTCATCTGCCAATATGATTTTAGGCTTGCTTACCAGTGCTCTTGCAATAGCTACCCTTTGCTGTTGCCCCCCTGACATTTCCGAGGGCAAATGGTTGGCCCACTCTTTTAAGCCTACCTTGTCCAGATACTCCAATGCCATTTTATTGCGTGTGCTACGGCTTACCTTTTGGTAGTATAGGGGCAGTGCCACATTTTCTTGCGCTGTTTTGAAGGAAAGCAAGTTGAACGACTGAAACACAAAACCAATCAATTGGCCCCTGAGTTGTGCGGCCTTTGTTTGGGATGGTTTATTAATTAGGTGGTTGTTAAGATAATATGCGCCGGTATCGTAATCGTCCAGAATACCCAAAATGTTCAAAAGCGTTGACTTGCCCGATCCAGAAGAACCCATAATGGACACTAACTCGCCTTTTTTTACTGACATGTCTATCCCTTTCAGCACATGTAAGCTATGGGTGCCAGTTTTATATGACTTGTGCAGGTTTTCTATTTTGATAACGTCCTCGCTCATTTCTTGGGGAATAGTAATGCAAGAATACAGGTAATGTTCAATGCCACTACCAAAATTAGATGAAACTAAGTTATGATTAGATTAACAATGGCATCCTCCCATTTTTTGAATGCCCTTTTTGTAGATTTGTCTTGAACCTATTTTCGGGATAGGCGTTAGCTGAATCAATATTCATTCACCCAATAAAAACACTTAAAAATGTCATTAGTCGGAAAATCAGCCCCTTCTTTCAAAGCCCCAGCCGTTGTGGACGGCGGTGAATTTGTTGACGATTTTTCATTGGATAGCTACCTAGGAAAGCAATACGTGGTGTTCTTCTTTTACCCAAAAGATTTCACTTTCGTTTGCCCTACGGAATTGCACGCTTTCCAGGAAAAATTGGGAGAATTCCAAAAATTGAATACTGCGGTGGTGGCTTGCTCAACTGATAGCGAACAAAGCCACTGGGCGTGGTTGCAAGTTGCCAAAGATAAAGGCGGCATACAAGGTATTACCTACCCTGTGGTAGCCGATTTGTCAAAAACCATTAGCATGAACTATGGTGTACTGGCTGGCGAGTATGACTACGATGAAGAGGGTAGATCAATTTTCGTTGGTGCCCCAATTGCATACCGTGGTTTGTTTTTGATTGATAAGGAAGGCGTGGTACGCCATGAAACCATCAACGATTTCCCATTAGGCAGAAATGTTGACGAAGCGTTGCGCATGGTGAAGGCCCTACAGTTCAACGAAGAAAAAGGCGAAGTATGCCCCGCCAACTGGGACGAAGGTAAAGAAGGAATGGTAGCCACCCACGATGGCGTTGCAAGCTACTTGGCCACCCATTAATTTTTATGTATGCACCATACAACAGAAAGGCTGCCTATATAGGCAGCCTTTTTAATTGTCTTTCATGACCGTGTCAAGATGGAATCTGTACTTGTTACTAGCCGCTAAATAGCTACCTTTGCAGGCAAATACCAGCCGACATGCAAACCCACTATGCCGAACCAAAAGTGACTGTTGAAATTGCCAAGGAATTAGGTCTTTTGCCCGAGGAATACGAGCGCATTCAGCAGATATTGGGCCGCAACCCCAACTTTACGGAAATCAGCATCTATTCGGTAATGTGGAGCGAGCATTGCTCTTATAAAAACTCCATTGTTTGGTTGAAGACTTTACCCCGTAAAGGTGCAAGGCTATTGGTGGAAGCAGGGGAAGAAAATGCGGGTCTGGTGGACATAGGAAAGGGTCTGGGCTGTGTGTTTAAAATCGAAAGCCATAACCATCCTTCGGCTATAGAACCTTACCAAGGTGCCGCCACGGGCGTAGGGGGCATACACCGCGATATTTTCACCATGGGTGCTAGGCCTATTGCGGCATTGAATTCTTTGCGTTTTGGCAGTTTGAACAGCGAACGCACCCGCCACTTACTGAAAGGGGTTGTGCACGGCATAGGCGGTTATGGCAATGCTTTTGGCGTGCCTACGGTGGCCGGTGAAGTATATTTTGATGAATGCTATGAAGTGAACCCACTGGTGAACGCAATGTCAGTAGGGGTGGTAGATGTCAAGAAAACCGTGTCCGCCGTTTCCAAGGGGGCGGGCAATCCTGTTTATATAGTGGGTTCCGCCACGGGCAAAGACGGCATACACGGGGCTACTTTCGCTTCTGAAGAAATCACGGAAGATTCGGCTGACAAGCTACCATCGGTACAGGTGGGTGACCCTTTTCAAGAAAAGCTGCTATTGGAAGCTACGCTGGAGGTAATTGAAACAGGTGCCGTAGTGGGCATGCAAGATATGGGCGCAGCGGGTATTACCTGCAGCACTTCTGAAATGTCTGCCAAAGGTGAGCATGGTATGAAGGTATGGTTGGACAAAGTGCCCACCCGCCAAGAAAACATGAAGCCATTCGAGATACTGTTATCCGAATCGCAGGAGCGGATGCTGGTAGTAGTGGAAAAGGGAAAGGAAAAGCTGGTGGAAGAAATCTATGCCAAATGGGACCTCAACTGTACCCAAATAGGCGAAGTAACTGAGGGCGGTTTGTTGGAGTACTACATGTATGGCGAACTGGTAGCACAAACCCCTGCCGAACCATTGGTATTGGGCGGTGGTGCCCCAGTGTATAAAAGGGAATATACCGAGCCGGAATATTACCGAGCCGCAAAGCAATTCAGTACCGAACAAGTACCCGAACCAGCCGATTTGAAAGCTGTTGCCGAATTGTTGGTAAAACTGCCCAATATCGCCTCTAAGCGTTGGGTGTATCGCCAATACGATTCCATGGTGGGCGCAAACAATACCAGCACCAATGCCCCATCTGATGCGGCTATTATCCGCATTATGGGCAGTGATACCGCTTTGGCGGTAACAGTGGACTGCAACTCGCGCTATGTGCACGCCGACCCTTACAAGGGTGGAGCTATTGCGGTGTGCGAGGCCGCCCGTAATATTGTATGCTCGGGGGGCCAGCCAGTGGCCATTACTAATTGCCTCAACTTTGGCAACCCTTACAACCCTGAGGTTTATTGGCAGTTTGTAAACGCCATTACGGGTATGGGCGACGCTTGCCGCAAGCTCGATACCCCAGTTACTGGTGGCAATGTCAGCTTTTATAATCAAAGTGACGAAGGGCCTGTGTTTCCTACCCCTACCATTGGTATGGTGGGTGTTTTGGACACTATAGAACAACGCATGACCTTGGATTTCAAACAAGCGGGCGATTTGATTTATTTAGTGGGGGATGCGCAGAACGATATCGCCTCCAGCGAGTATTTGGTGCATTACCATGGCATCAGAAACTCACCAGCGCCTTTCTTTGAATTGGAAAAAGAAGCCCAGTTACAAAATGCGGTACAGCAGGTGGTGGCGCAAAAATTAGTATCATCGGCACATGATGTTTCTGAAGGGGGCTTGTTCGTCACCCTATTGGAAAGCGCTATGCCTCGTGGATTTGGTTTTGATCTATCAACGGATGCTAGCTTCCGGAAGGATGCTTGGTTGTTTGGGGAAGCCCAAAGTAGGGTAGTAGTGAGTGTATCAACCGAGCAGCAACTGGCTTTTGAAAGTTTTATAAAATCAACCGGTATAGCTTTCAAGCAAATTGGTACCGTGGCGGCTAGTAATCTGATAACCATTGACGGCCAAAATTGGGGAGCGGTGCCCACTTACAAGGCGGCTTACGACACGGCCATTGAAAGCAGATTGATTTAATTACTGCTTTTGCCTAGCTCGTTTAAAAAGCTCTGCTTTTTCAACTATTATTTCATTGGTTATCCAGCCTAATACTTGTTCCTCTTTATTGCCCGATTTAGTGATGAAAACATCCTGACAGAGGGCATTATCTAGCATCATTTGTTTAGCTTCATAAAGTTTTGCCGTATCAGGCAAATAAAACTTGCCTGCATCTGTTATAGATATAATTTCTTGAAAAAGATGGTAGTCACTGTTGAACATATCTCCTATTGTTAACTCTTCAATAGCTTTTTTCGTCCCTTCAGCTACTCCATTAATTTTAATTTCGCCGCTATTGTGTCCGATAATAAAACGTTCAATAGTTGAGCGATAAACTAGAAAAACAAACTTACTGGAAGATTTATCTAATATTGGCAAGCGCTCTGTCTGTAACGTTTGCATGGTTTTAATCAGAGGCAATAGGGCAAGATTTTTAAATCCGTCAATACCATCGGCTTTATGGTAGGCAAAGTTGTTGGGGGTAAGCATTACATCGGTCACTTTTATCTCCTGCATCTTTTCATCCTGTGAAAGCACTTTTTGTACCAGGCTATTGGTGTTTTTGTTTGCCGACTCAAAGTTCTCTTTTGAAAAATAATAGGCAAGCACGGTACCCATCCATGTGCCCAAAAGCGGTAGAAGCAATCCGAACAAATCTTTTATATGATTGTATTCTTTATCTTCTGCATTTATTTTAATACATGCAAGAATGATAAGCAGAGTAAGTATGAAACCTGTGATAATTATAACAAAGCGAGCTATCCAATTTTGAGGCTTTGGGGGGGGTAATTCTTCGGGGTTCATAAAGTAAATTTTACCAAGAGATAAAAATAGAATAAATAATTATTTTGGCGTAATTTTTTTCTCAATCAATTTATAGGGAAGAGAGAATGGTAATGAAAAAGACGATTATTGTAAATTTGAACTTAAATGCTAATGATGAATCCCAAGATTGAAGCTACCATTGACGAGATATTCACCTTGTACGAAAAGTACGGCAGGGCCGATTATATCGGAGAAGCTATCTCCCAAATCGAGCACATGTCTCAGGCTGCACAATTGGCAGAGCGCGATGGCTTTGATGATGAGGTGATTTTGGCTGCCTTTTTTCACGACATTGGCCAAATATGCGTAAATGAAAGCCAATACCATGATATGGGCGGATTTGGCAACCAAGAGCATGAAAAAGTAGGAGGGGAGTTTCTGCGGAGAAGGGGATTTTCGGAAAAAGTGGCCAGCCTTGCCGAAAACCATGTGGATGCTAAAAGGTACCTTACCTATAAATATCCTGAATACTATAATAAGTTGACCGAGGCGAGCAAAGAAACCCTGCGCTATCAAGGAGGGCCTATGAGCAAGGAAGAAGCCGAGGCATTTGAACAGAGCCCCTATTTCAAAGAAAGCGTAAAGCTACGGGAGTATGACGAGGCAGGTAAGGAAATAGGCATCCCCTTAGTGGATATGGGGCACATGAAGCACTTGGTAAGAAAGCACCTTACCGAGCAACTGAAGCATGCTTTGTAGCTAGTATGGAGTAGCCAGATTTTAATTTGCTATCGTGCCAAAGGAATTCATTTCATTTTGCGCTTAGCACCGTTGGGTCTTGGTGAGCGAAGTTGAACCATAGTGGTGGCAGAAGTTTGATCTTCAATTTTTTCGCTTGCAAATGTGGGGCTAAATACTTACCATTGATTGATGGGTATTCTGAAGTATCGAGTATTGAGTAGCAAGTAACCAGAGTCAATAAAAAACATGAAAAAACACACTATTTTCAAATAAATAATTGGAAATCAATGTATTGACCAAAACTGAAATGGTACTGAAGCACCACCGAAGCACCACTGAAGCACCACC
Source organism: Chitinophagales bacterium (assembly GCA_033762815.1). Taxonomy (GTDB): domain Bacteria; phylum Bacteroidota; class Bacteroidia; order Chitinophagales; family CAIOSU01; genus JANRLF01. The sequence continues at coordinate 130,659 of JANRLF010000002.1, forward strand.
GAAGCACCACCGAAGCACCACTGAAACACCACTGAAATACCACTGAAATAGTACTGAAACGAAAATATGGTGAGCAAAAATGGCAAACGGAAACCTGGAATCAACCTAACATTATTCTAAACACCCAAAAATTCAACAATTAGCACACCAGCACATTATCTTTTTAATTGATACTACCAAGAAACTGCATCGTATCCACCTTGTCGGCATAGTCCCATAGCTGCGGTTGTTGCGATTGGCCAAATGGAATAGCCCCTTCAATAGGCAAATGGCTCACTAGGCACTGGATTTCATCGGCTTGCGCTGCTAGGGAAGCAGTTAACTGGACTAAGTCATCATAAAATTCATAATGCAGGCAGGCTATCGGCGAACGGGTAGTGGCCGCTTCCCTAACCATTAGGAAATCGGAGGCTAAATGGGGCACGTTGTTCAGTAGTAACAGGGTGCGGTTGTAATCATAATTGTTGCGGTACTTGTCATGTTCAATAATGTCGCGGTACACTTCCAATTGGTCGAGCAGTTTTGGAATTTCATAACCCTTGGGCAGATAGAGCTTTGAAACATTCCTGCAGCCTAGCCCGAAGTAGCGGAAGATATCGATGCCAAGCAGCATCAATTCATCCGGTTTTTCCTTACCTGAAAGGATGGCTATCGAATTTCTGTTTCTACGGATAATATGCGGGTACTTCCCGAAATATTCTTCGAAATAACGGGAGGTGTTGTTGCCGCCCGTAGCTATGATGGCATCGAAGCCGCTAAGGCGCTCTGAAAATGCCACTTGGTCTTTGAACCATGGATACGCCTCCGTCAACAAGCCTGTTAAGTAAGGCAAGAGGTAGGGGTCTTTGGAGGAAAGTTTTACTTGGGCTTTGTGGCCGCTGCCCAATACGCACAGCAAGTCATGGAAGCCAACTAAGGGAATGTTGCCTGCCATTACTATCCCAATAGTTTTTGGGGGAGTATCGTGTAATTCGTATGCCGAAAGCCATTGTTGCAGGGCTTTTTCCTGAAGAAAGTTTTGAACTATAGCCTTTAGCGATTGTTCAATATTGGCAGGAGTGAACCATTTATTGTTGTGATAGGTACGTACTATTACTGGCTCCATTTCGGGTATTTTCTCCGAGATGATGCCACCCCAATGGCCCAGTGCGCCGATGCGTTGCTGCAGATTCATTGACCTTGTATATTAATGTGGCGCATGTGGCCCAATTGTGGTAATTTTGCAGTGCAAAACTAAAGTAAAGATAGTATTATGGCTATCATGATTACCGATGAGTGCATTAATTGCGGAGCTTGCGAGCCCGAATGCCCCAACCATGCCATTTACGAGGGCGGTGTGGAATGGGCCATTATGGATGGCAACACCGTAAAGGGTCCCATAGTGCTAATGGACGGCAATGTAGTGGATGCGGCCCAAAAGTTTGCGCCCGTATCTGAAGATTTTTACTACATAGTGGCTGATAAATGCACCGAGTGCGTCGGCTTTCATGAAGAACCGCAATGTGCCGCCGTATGCCCCGTAGATTGCTGCGTGCCCGATCCTGACCACGTGGAAAGTAAGGACTCCCTCCTGCATAAAAAGGAAAAGCTCCATTTGTAGCATATTGCTTCAGTAAGGTTGATGCCTGGTTGTTCAAGAAAGGGCGGGTGATGAACTTGTTTCACCATCTCCCACGATGCAATTATTATCCTAATTTTATCATTCATGAAGATACGGCCCTTGTATAAGGTTTGGTTGCTTTGCTGCTGGCTATTGTGCGGTGTGTTCGCAAGAGCTGAAAAGGGCGATACCACATTGGGCTTACAGTTTACCGACTATACCTACAAGCCCGGCATTCACACGGTGAGGCTATACTTGGAAGGCATGGAGCTAGAGCCACCATTGATTACCTATAGCGGGGGTGAGCAATTGTTATTAAGCTTTGATGAACTGGGCACCGATTTGCAGCAGTACAATTACACCTATATCCACTGTAATGCTGATTGGACGCCCAGTAACTTGAGTGCTTATGATTACCTCACAGGTTTTTTCGAGGGCACTATTAGCAATTACAGTCTATCAAAAGCTACCCGCTTGCCTTATGTGCATTATCAGTTGAATTTCCCCAACGAAGATTTGGGCCTCAATCGGTCCGGCAATTACTTATTGTTGGTGTATGCCAATAATGACACCAGCCAGCGGGTACTTAGCCGCCGCTTTTATGTGGTTGACAATAAAATAAGCGTGGATGTTAGCTTGAAAAATGCTGCTACGGCTGATCTCTTCTTGAGCCATCAAGAAGTCCAGTTTGATTTGAACGTAAAGGATATCGCCATTACCAACCCATTCGATGAGGTATCGGTGACAGTGATGCAAAACTTCAGGCCTGATAATGCTTATTACGGCTTAAAGCCACAGTTTATTAGACAGGATAAATTGGTGTATAGAAGCGATGGCAAAATTGTATTTCCTGGGCTGAAGGAATTCCGCTTTTTCGACAGCAGAAACCTGCTTTATCTGGGGCAGCACATAAAGACATACCATGCTGACAGCAATGTGGTAGAATTGAACGCCGATGACATAAGGGCATACAAACAGTATGATTACATAAAAGATGCCAATGGTGCATACATCGTGGGCCGAAACGATGCTCGAAACAATAACTTGGAAGCCGAATATGTAAAGGTGCGATTTTTGTTAGGCACCAAGCTGATGTTTCCAGGTAGTGGGATATATGTGGTGGGGGCTTTCAATAATTGGCAATTGTTGGATAGCTGTAAACTGGATTATAACTTCAGTACAAAAACTTACAGCAAGGACGTACTGCTGAAACAGGGATTTTACAATTATCTTTATACCATGGTGCGCGATGGCGAGGCGGCCGACCCGCTTGCCTTGGAGGGAAGCAATTATGAAACGGAAAACAATTACCAAATTTTGGTGTATTATAGGCCAGTTGGCACCCGATATGACCAATTGGTTGCTTTTAGGCAGATCAATACGCTGAATAGATAAACCAAAAGATTTTGAAGAAAATAACCGCTGGAAGCCTATTACTCGCCGAGCCTTTTATGCCTGACCCCAATTTTAAGCGCAGCGTGGTGTTGATATGCGACCATGGGGAGCATGGTACTTTTGGTTTTGTGCTAAGTAGGAAATCTCCCTTGTATCTCGATCAAGCAATGGACAATATTTTCAACTTTAAGGCACCATTATTCTTTGGCGGCCCTGTGCAGACCGATACCTTACACTATCTGCATAAGCTGGAGAACTTGGAAGGGGCGGTGGAAGTAGTACCCGGGCTTTTTTGGGGCGGCGATTTCAATGATTTGAAGGAGCTAATCAATGGGGGGGAAGTAAACCCAAAGGATATCCGCTTTTTCTTAGGTTATTCTGGTTGGTCAGAGGGCCAGTTGGACGAGGAGATGAAGGAACATTCATGGCTTGTGCACCAAGTACGGCCCGACCATATTTTCGATATTCCTGCTGATGACCTTTGGAAGTGTATTTTAAAGGAGAAAGGAGGCGATTACGCTATTATGTCCAATTTCCCTGAAGACCCATCGTTAAATTGAGCATGTCGCGGTGTCTTGTTACCCTCAATTACTTGGGGCCGGTGTGGCAGTATGCATTGATGAGCAAGTACGATACGGTGCAAATTGAAGCATTTGACAATTTTCAGAAAGCCAGCTTGCGCAACCGCTGTCATATAGTGGGCAGTAATGGGGTACAGTTGCTTTCCATACCCATAGAAGGGGGCAGGGAGAAAAGGATGCCCTATCGGGAAATTTTGATTGCCAACGACAGTCCTTGGCAACAAAAGCATTGGCGGAGCTTGGAAGCGGCATACCGCAACTCCCCTTACTTTGAATACTATGAGGATTATTTCCGCCCATTTTACATGCAGCCTCAAGATTATCTGTTCGAGTTTAATGAGGGTCTACGAAAAGTACTGTTTCGTTTATTGGAGATAGGCGCAGTTGCAGTGTTAACGGAAACCTATGAGAAAGCTCCTGTTATAAATGATTATAGGGGAATGGAACATGCTGATGGATTATCACCAGTCTACTATCAGGTGTTTGCTGATAGGTTAGGGTTTATTGGTAACCTAAGCATAGTGGATTTGTTGTTCAACCTTGGGCCTGGTGCGGCTCCTTTCTTGAAATCATTTTAGAAGGGAATACTATTAATCGCTATTTCAAGGCTTTGCCCGAAAGAATGGCTCATGAAACAGGATACGGCTGCTTGTACTGGCTAAAAAACGATACCTTTGTAAGCGAACTGTTGTGAGATTATGGCGAACGAGAAGTTTCAGGCGGCGATGTCCACTATTGCTGGAAGTGCCTTTCCCAATTTCCTGAGAACAATCAAGCATTCAAAAATTGACCCTGAGTTTCGCAAGCGCCTATGGCTTTCAGGTGCTACGAGTTTGTTCGCGGAACCCTTCCGTTGGGTTGAAGGTTTGCGCTACGGTATTCAAATCCGTCGGACAAAATTGCCTGAGAACCCTGTTTTTATTCTTGGTCATTGGCGAAGCGGCACCACTTACCTGCACAATTTGATGAGCCAAGACCCTGAGATGGCTTATGTGACCACTTACCAAGGAATTTTCCCTAATCAACTATTGAGTGCCAAATGGTTTTTCAAAACCTTGATGCGGGCCAATATGCCAAAAAAGCGGGCAGCTGATAACGTAGAGCTTTCACCTGATTTTCCGCAAGAGGAAGAATTTGCACTTGGCAACATGAACCCTTACAGTTTTTATAACTTTTGGTTTTTCCCTAAACGGACGATTGAATACCTCGACAAATACATACTGTTGGAAGGATTGCAAGGGGAAGCAAGGGAAAAGTGGAAAAAGGATTACCAATGGTTGATGAAGAAGTCTATATTAAATTTGGATAGGCCTAATTTCGTTTCTAAGAACCCTCCCCATACGGGCCGCATACCCATTTTACTGGAAATGTTCCCTAATGCCAGGTTTGTCCATATTTACCGCAACCCCATTACCGTATTTCTTTCCACTTTCAACTTTTTTTCAAAAACCATAGAACCGCTGCGGTTTCAGCGTTTTACCCATAGGGAATTGAAAGACAATATTTTGAAGGTGTATGTAGCCATGATGCAAAAGTATGAGCAGGATAAACTACTCATTCCGAAAGGTAACTTGGTGGAGGTGCGCTATGAGGACTTTGAGCAAGACCCTATGCCGCAAATGGAAGCTATTTATCAACAACTGCAACTAGGCGATTTTGAAAGTAAGCGTACATCGTTCCAAGCCTATGTTGACAAGCAGGAATCATTTCAAGTAAATAAGCACAGAGTGGAAGCGGAAGATTTGGAAAGGATTCTTGAGCATTGGCAGCCATTTATGGATTTATGGGGTTATCAAGTACCGGAAAACTTGACAATCATTGGCCAGCAAGTACCGCAAGCTTAACTATAGATAAAGAATTTTATTAACTTCCAGCACCAACCAACTCCCCCCGAAAATGAGACTGGAAGACGAGATACAACAAAAGCAGTTTAAAGATGAGTACCAAAAACTGGCGGTGAACCTAATATACACGGGCAACTGGACCAAACAACTGCATGCCGACTTTTTGAAATCACACAAACTTACGCTTCAGCAATACAACATTTTAAGGATACTAAGAGGCCAATATCCTAATCCAGCAACAGTGAATCTTTTAATAGAGCGAATGTTGGACAAAATGTCGAATGCCTCGCGCCTAGTAGAAAAACTCCGACAGAAGAAGCTGGTTGAACGTAGGGAGAATGCCAATGACAGGCGGCAGGCAGATGTGATTATCACTGAAAAGGGACTTGAGCTTTTGTCACTGATTGATGGGGGCTTAGTTATGACCCAAAGCAAGCTAAACACTTTGGATGTTAACGAAGCGAAGCAGCTTAATGATCTATTGGATAAACTCAGGGGATAGAGGTTACTTAACCCTTGACATACCTATTAAAAAGCTGTTTTCCATACCGTCACCGATATAAGCGGTAAGGCTATCTTCTGTTTCTTTTTGGTATCTAATTAGTTTTGGGAAATCATGTTGTGGGTTAGCAAAAATAAATGATTGCATGTTCGGCCTTGGCTGTGCCGCAAAGAAAATGGGGCGTTGGTTATTTTGCTGATTTACCGTAGCCACATAATGTAGCACTCCGTCTTTTTGTTTCAGTTCCAATTGTTCTATAATCATGGTATCACCCATATACACCGAATAAGAGTGGCCTTTTAGGGCATTTTGCCCTTTATCTTCCCAAACTTCATATACAGGTCTGCCACTATTGTCAGTAGACTGCCACGTGCCTTTCAACCAAGCTACATCATTAATGTTTGCCGGCATGAATTTTAGTAAGAAGGCTTTCCCCTTTTCAGAAAGCATTTTTCTGGAAAGCTTGTTATGGTAAATGAAGCTCAACTCGTCGCAACCTTGCAGACTGAAGTCAACACTAAGCAACAAGCTATCACCTTTCAAATACTTTATCACCCCAGTGGGTGTGCATTCGTCCCCGTTTTTCGAACCGGCAATCATCTCATTGATATCGGGTAAAGCGGCAATAACCGTATCCACTAAAGGTTGGTCCATTAAGCCATTACTATTATAAAAATATATCTGTACCTTATCAGCGCCCGATACCATCAGTTCAGGTTGCTTGTTGCCACAAGCAACCAAAAACAATATCATTAAAGCTATCCATAGAAATTTGCTGGCCATAGTCTACGAAATATAGCATAGGTATTCGAAATGCCAAAATCTGAAGGTCAGGTTACCTTCAGGCCTTCGAGTGCCGCCAGCACATTCCGCTCAATGCGCTGTAAGGTATCGGTTGCTTCTGGTTTCTGGAACTTCCTTCCAAGCAATAACTCATACAGTTCAATGTACCTATCGCTTATACTTTGTACAAACTCATCTGTCAGTTCTGGCATTACTTGGCCTTCCTTGCCTTGAAAATTATTGGCTATCAACCATTCCCTTACAAATTCCTTGCTCAGTTGCCTTTGTTGTTCGCCTCTGGCCTGTCTTTCTTCATATCCATCCGCATAAAAATACCTTGAAGAGTCAGGCGTATGTATCTCATCCATTAAGGTGACCATCCCATTGTGAAAGCCGAATTCATATTTGGTGTCTACCAATATCAAACCCCTTTCTGCGGCCATTTCCGTGCCCCGCTTGAACAAATCGCGGGTGTAACGTTCCATGGTAATATAGTCTCTCTCACTCACAATCCCTTTTTCCAAAATCTCTTCGCGGCTAATGTCTTCATCATGGCCGGCCATGGCTTTATGCGCAGGGGTAATAATAGGTTCGGGGAGCTTATCATGCTCTTTCAGGCCATCAGGTAAGGGTACGCCACAAAGCTCTCTTAACCCTGATTTGTAGGTGCGCCAAGCATGGCCAGTTAGGTATCCCCGGATGACCATTTCTATTCTAATGGGTTCGCATATTTTGCCTATGGCTACATTAGGATCAGGGGTTTCAATCAACCAGTTGGGGCATACATCTATACAGCTTTTTAGAAACTTGCCCGCTATTTGGTTTAGCACCTGTCCTTTGTACGGAATTGGCCTAGGAAGTATCACATCAAAAGCCGAAATGCGGTCGCTGGCTATCATCACCAAATACTCATTATTGATATTGTACACATCGCGCACCTTGCCACGATATATGCCTTTTTGACCAGGAAAATGGAAATCGGTACTTGTAATTGCGCTCATATCGCAAAGGTATTACTAATATGCGATTTACGGTGCTTGCTCAGCCCTTATTCCTAGGGTGGTATCTTAATATGGTATCTCGAAGGTAATCCCTATCCAAATGGGTGTAAATCTCAGTGGTGGTTATTGATTCATGGCCGAGCATTTCCTGTACAGCACGTAGATTGGCGCCACCCTCAATTAAATGTGTGGCAAATGAATGCCTAAAGGTATGTGGGCTGATGGATTTTCGGATACCAGCCTTTTTTGCCAAATCTTTGATGGTGGTGAAAACGGTAATCCTGGACAACCGCCTGCCAAATTTGTTCAGGAAAACCATGTCTTCTTCCCCCTTTTTTATATTGCTATGGATTCGAACCTGCTCCAAGTAAAGCTTCAAATATTTGATGGCATCTGAGCCAATGGGTATCAAGCGTTCTTTGTCGCCTTTTCCTATTACACGAATAAAATCAGCATCGAGAAACAACTGGGAGATACGCAAATTGACCAATTCCGATACCCTAAGTCCACAACTGTACAAAGTTTCCAGCATGGCTTTGTTGCGCATACCTTCTGGGGTGCTCAAATCAATTTGCGCAATCATTTCAACTATTTCCTGATAGCTCAGAGTATCGGGAAGTTTTCGACTCAGTTTTGGCCCTTCCAGCAATTGGGTTGGGTTATGGTCAATCTCGTCTTCCACCAACAAATATTTATAATAAGCCCTGATACCTGAAAGAATACGTGCTTGGGACCGGTCGTTCATGCCTTGTTCAAACAACCAATGGGCAAACTCGTCCAGTGTTTGGATCGTCATGGTTTCAGGCTTGGTGTCCTTTTCCTTCACTTTCAGAAATTCCTGCAGTTTGGCCATATCGCGCATGTAGGCAGCAATTGAATTTTCTGAAAGGGAACGTTCCAATTTTAGATATGCTTTGAAGCCTTTTATACTACTTTGCCAATCCATATGACAAAACTACATGATTTATAGTGCTTGTAGCCACTACAAAAAAATGTTATATCTTTGCAGCCAATTTTGATGTACGTTGCCGAGAAACATATAAGGGTAAGATATGGAGAAACTGACCAAATGGGCTATGTATATTACGGCAACTATCCGCTTTACTATGAAGAAGGCCGTACCGATGCCATCAAGCAGCTGGGTATAATATATAAGCAAATGGAAGCCGATGGGATATTGATGCCCGTAGCCGAATTGTTGATTCGATATATTGGCCCTGCGGTGTATGATGAAGAATTGAAGGTGCGTACTACTATTAAGGAATTGCCCACTAGGAAGATGAAGTTTTATACGGATATTTTTAATGAGCAGGGTTTGCTAATCAATACTGGTGAGACCACCTTGGTTTTTGTAAAGGCAGCAACTCGGAAGGCTTGTATGGCACCGGAAAAGGTACTGGCTGCTCTTAGGCCATTCTTCGAATAACAATAATGGCATTGGTAAAAAAAACAAAACAACACCACTCGTTTACTGAGCGCATCGGCCAATGGGCAAAGAATGCCACTTTGCCAGGTTTTGAAGAGATTCCCGTATGGGAAATTGCTTCTTTCTTGCGTAAGGAGTTAAAAAAGGGCGAAATAGCTACCCATGCAAAGTCAGTGGCATTCACCTTCTTCTTGGCCGTGTTTCCGTCAGTAATTTTTGTGTTTACGCTAATTCCCTATATTCCAGTTGACCACTTGCAGGAAAACCTTACTATCATTATTCGGGAAGTGTTGCCTAAAGGGGTAGCCAGTTTGTTGGACCAAGCAGTTTTCGAGGCTTCAGAGCGGCAAAGGGGGGGGCTTTTGTCCATTGGTTTTTTTGCGGCGGCGTTTATCGCCAGCAATGGTATGATGAACATGATGGCTTCCTTTGACCGGAATAACGAGTATTTTAAGAAACGCAGTGCCATTAAAACCCGCCTTATAGCATTGCAATTGACCTTTGTCTTGTTTATCCTGCTGATATTCAGTTTGGCGTTGGTAATTGCTGGCAACAAGCTGCTAATATACCTGCTGGCTGAATTCAACATTTTAAACAGCTTCAACATCATCCTTTTTACCACCTTGAAGTTCCTGATTATTTTCTCCTTGTTTTTCAATTCCATCTCGGTCATCTACCGCTATGGCCCAGCAAGGAAAAAGCGTTGGAAGTTTATTTCCCCTGGTTCTACCATGGCTACCATTCTCAGTGTATTGGTATCACTGGGTTTTTCCTTTTTTGTCAATAAATTTGGTGGTCCCAGCCGTTTGTTCGGCTCCCTAGGTACCATCATGGCTTTGCAGATATGGATTTATCTGAACTCTTTTGCCTTGCTGCTCGGTTTTGAACTGAACTCTTGCATAGAGCAAAAGAAGCAGCAACAAAAGGCAAGGCGGCTCATACCGCAGGCCATGCAATAATTCTTTTTCATTTTTTGCAGTATAAGCTTACCTTTGCACCCGGAGAGATGGCAGAGCGGTCGAATGCGGCGGTCTTGAAAACCGTTGTGCTGTGAGGCACCGGGGGTTCGAATCCCTCTCTCTCCGCCAAGGGACTATCTAAAAAGTCCAGAAGCGCCTAAATCATTGGTTTAGGCGCTTTTTTTATACCTGCCAACCTTGACGGGGATTCATAACAAGTCGCACATATCACCAGCTTGCTAAATTTTCTATAGCTTACTCATATACTATGCAGGAAATTTAGGTCAGCATTTCCCAAATATTAAATTATTGCATTTTTTTTGTTTTGTTAAATAAAGTTTTTACTTTCCTATTACAAATCTAAACAGGACATATGGGTATGCGAAAATACCTTAAGTAAAATAGCTTAGACCCAATACATTTTTAAAACCACCACTATGCATAAACGGATAGCTTCATTGGCCGTACTGACATTGCTATGTCTTTTAGGAAGAGCAAGCAATATCAATCTTTTTACCAACGCATGTACTGTTTCGCCCACATGTACAAACGTACCATTTGCCTTAACTATGGTAAATACCGATGCGGTTAACCCCGCTTCGTTTGATTTAACTATAACTTTTAATGATGTTGATGTGAATGCGGACGCCAACTTCGTACTTATTACAAATCCTTACGCTTCGGTTTCTGCATCAGGAGATGATTTTGTAACAATTCAAGTTGTCAACTTGCCATCAGGCTCAACAACCCTAAGCTATAGCATATACTTACCTTGTGAACTGATTCCCAATTCCAACCCGACAGGCCAGACGTTTTATCTTGACCAAACTTTTAGCACCTCTAATGTTACGAATGGATTCAATGTTTCACTTCCGCAAGTGCTGCATTGCCAACTAGAGTTTGATTATCTATCACAGGCATCAACTTCTACTGGTTACAATGTAAGTGTCCCTTTTGGAGGTTCTGGAATTATAAGGGATACACTTATCAATGCGTGGACTAATGATTTTACCGGCTTTATTGATATGACTGCAGATTTTAATGGTTGCAATGCCACATTAGGAAACTTCACGTATGAATTGATTAGCTCTCAAAATGTTTCTTCAGGTGTTTTGCCCATAACATTTCCTAGTCAAATCAATGTACAACAAGGCTATAAATTGGTGGTAGCAGCCAGTGTGACAATGAGTGATTGTAGTGATTGCAATTTCATACCTGTACACATTAAGTGGGGCTGCCAGTTGAATACATGTCGAGATATTACAAAACCGCTAAGTATCGATGTGCAAAATGCATCTTTCCCACATGTAAGTATTACGCGTATCACCCCTACAGAGCAGATAGCTTGGGACCCAAGTTGCTCTGGTGATGAAACATTATGGGAGTACTTGATTATTAATGAAGGTTCTATTCCTGCAGAAAATGTAAGGCTATGGCTCCAAAATACATGGGCGAATTCTTTTACCTTTATCCAACAATCATCTGTCGAACTGTTACCCGTTGATTCTAGATTCCCCCAGTTTACATCCCCTATATTGCCATATCCTGTAGGAGTATTTACCGCCTATGGCCTGCAAGGAACGGCTGCGAGTTGTGCAAATGTTTATCCCCAAAACGATCCGGCAATACAAGAATATAAGTTTGGGTATAATATCAATTTTCAGCTAGGTGGAGGGCAAGCACTTATTCTTCGTTTTAAAACATATCGGTGCTGTGCGAGTAATGTAAGCTTTGAAGATGCTATGGTCGAGGGTATTAACTATAACCGATGGCTTTTAAAAGGATGGTTTGGTCACCAGTGTGTCGGCTCCGATGTACAAATGTATCAGGGACCCGACATACCCTACAGCAATAACAACAGTACACACCCTCTTAATGAGTTCAACCATTGGGGCGGAGCCATTAGCGGCAATCTTTATGATGCTGACTCGAAACCAGATTTAGGATTAAGCCAATCCATAGAGCAAACAATTACCGACCTTACAGGAGGGCCGAATGGTACTTGCGGTAGTTTTGAGGAGTTTCAAGTGGTCAATTGGTCATTCCCTAGTTTAGTAACCAATGTCTCTGATTATGATGCGGATATTTTTTGTCCTAATTATACTGGATTGCCTGATTTGGTAGGCGACAATCCTACTGGTAAATTTAGAATAGAAGTGACTTTGCCATCAAATGTGGAATTAGATGGCTCTATACCGCTTACTATCACCTCAGGCAATATTACTTGGACCGCTTTAACTTCATGGAATCAAGTAACTGGGGGATATGAAGCATTCTTTGATATAGATCAGGGCTGGGCAGTCAATGGTGGCGCAATAGTGGCACCAGCTACTAGCAGAATTTTGCGGGACTTTTTAGAAGGACCTTCTACCATAAATCTTAGGTTAAGAGCATGCTGTCCGCTGCAAGGTTCAGGCACACAGCAGGTAGATGTGGCTACCCAGTTTATACCCAACCCTTCCGGTGGTTGTACGGATTGTAGGATCAATCTTTCCAAAGTTCCTATTGTTCTTAATCTACATTGTCCGGGCTGTGTAACCCCTGGAATCATCATTGAAGAATTTACATTGCATAGGACTAACTATGATTTTGAAGACATTAACGATGATGGGTTGCCCGAAGGCGCTAATGGAAACAACCAACTGATACCTATAGATATAACAAGTTACAATCCGGCGGGTGACATTAAGCGAACTGCATCCATTATTGGTGATCGGTTGGAATCCACCGTTTTAGGGCGTTTGCAGGAAGGCGATGCCACAAATACGGGATTTGAGTTGGAGCCTTGGGAACAAGGTTGCGGAGGTAATGTACACTTGGACCATTTATACTTAGAACAAATAGTACCCAATGTGAATGTACCATATTTGAATATAGACAATAGTACAACCATAGAACTAATACATATACGCAACAGTACCGCTACAAGCCATTCCATACCATTTGTACCGGTACCATATGTATACGGGGGTAATACCTTTTTTACTTATTATGTTGATTTAAGTACCCTAACTCCTCCGATTGTAATACAGGATAATGATACCGTAATTTTAAAAAGTCAATATTCGGTATGCGCTAATCCCTCTGATGTCGATGGTATTACCGTAAACAATTTAATGTACTTTACCCCGATGCCTTTACCCATTAATACCCCTCCTTCATTAAGCCACCCATTACTTCCTGATGACTGGCCAGTTAATGGCTCCCCTTCTTGTACTGATCCTAACGGAGCCCCCTTATGGGTGTGTGAGGGTATGGGCGGTATGCATTATATTTATCCTATAAAGCATCAGATTACCCACAATGAAATACAATCAAATTTTTTTACTAATCCTACGCAATGCTCAAAACCGGGTAATGTAGAGGTAAGTTATTACATTAAAGGCCCCGGACCATATAATGCGTTTCCTTATGAGTACCGTTTAATGCCTGATATAGATGAGCTACAACTTGATTTGGGTCCGCAGTTATCAGGTACACCAGGACCAGTAAGCTTTCATTTAAATGTACCCGATGGTTTTGAAGCATCCGTGGTCAATCTTTATACACGAGCCAATGATTATCGATGTTTCAATGTGCCCATCCCATCAGCCATTGGTAATTCAGGTGTAGTGCCTAATACGTCGGTTACCGGCCCTGCCTCTATGGACTTCTTTCCTGATTTGACTTCGATCGAATATATGCCAATGTATACCACTGTATCAGGTATAAACGCAAATCCCATCAATGGGTTTATTCCTGCCCCCAGTTTATGCCCACCAGCACAGAATAATGTACCGTTCCAATATTTGCAGTTCAATTCTCAACCAATTTTGCTGCTAAGTGATGAGTCGTTTACCCAAGGTATTCAATATAAACTGCGGGCACTCTGCAGTTCGGATGTGGATGAAACCACCATTACCAACAACGATTTCAGTGCCACTATCCCAAATTATGCTGATGGATGCAACCCTGCCAACCAAGATATTGAAGTGCATAGCAATGCAGCTCCTATTACTATTAGCCAGCCAATTTTCCAATTGCAGGCACAGTTTGAGGCACCTGTTTATAACCAGTCCACTGTTACTTTCTCTTTCACATTGACTACACCAGCAGGTGCTACGGCAAGTAATGCGATGGTGTACTTTAATACAGACTTATTGCCTAGCGATATAAGCTTGAATGGGTTCTTCTTCCACAATCCTTCACCTCAACCAATCATTGGCTCAGGTTTAATCTATAATGGGGGCAATTATTTTATGTTCCCATTGGGCGAAATAGCTGGTACTTATTATTATTCCATTTCCTTTAACTACGACAACTGTAATGTGCTCACTTCCACGGATGACTTTTTGTTGCCGCTATCCTATAACTGGAATTGCGATGGATATATCCTTCCAGAGCCGAACGGTGGCCAACCTGAGGATAACTGTTCGCAACCACAATCAGTTACGCTTGATTTGACCCCACCTGAAGTGTTTGCTGATATCGTTAACTCTGAATTCCCTTATTTGAATTCGTGCTCCCCTTACTCATTTACTACTACTCTCCATAGTGTTGAATTGGGTGGCATTGGTAATATTATTGGTGAAATTTACTTGCCTGAAGAGATTATTGTAGACGGTGGGTTTTCGTTAAGTATGGATAATCAAACCCCATGTGCCATTACCCCCACAAGTTTTTTAAACAACGGCAATGGCTATAATGTCTATACCTTCGACCTTACCAACCTCACTTCCTTTGCCGATATGGGTACTGCACCATGTGTTGACAATATGGTAGGGTTCGATGGCATGAATTCGGTTGACGGCTCTGAGCTTACCATTAGCTTTGATGTACATACCACTGCTTGCACCACTATCGACCCAGCATATGTAGTTTTTTCTGGTATCTATTATTGCGGCACACAGTTCAGCCAAAGCGATTCTTTTAACATCGATCCTGATGGATTTGCTGTACCTGTATCTAATAACTGCTTTGATTTACCGAATTTCAGCAGCCAAATTATCTGTAGTACCGGAGTATACAATTATCTCTTTACTGCCAGTGATAATGCTAATTTCCCCATTACCGCTGATTGGGACAACATGCCAGGCATTGAAGATACATTTGATGAAACTGACCCTAATCCCCATTCTACCGCACCAGTTGGTGGTTTTCAACCAGGGCAAACCTATACACTTACAGTCACAGATGCTTCAGGTACATGTAGCCAAAGTATTACGGCCACTATCAATTATCCAGTAGAAGCCACAGCAATTGGCATTGATGCGCTTTGTTATGGGTTGAATGGCACAATATCCATTACTAATGTAACTGGGGGCAGTCCGGATCCGCTCGACCCACCTACTAGTTATACCTACATTTTTAATGGACAAACTCATACTTTTACTACTCCTTTTCCACATAATATCCCTGTACCTGCAGGCACATATAATATTACGGTACAAGTTGATCATCCAAATGGCACTTGTACAGACCATATAACCGTTACCATTAATCAGCCGCAACAACTGGCGATAAATGTTGTAGAAGTTGTTCCTGCTTGTAATACTGGCAATGATGGCTCTATTACGGTAAATGTAACGGGGGGCATTCTGGATTATGACTACAATTGGAATCCTAATGTTAGTAACGGACCTGTAGCTTCAAATTTAGCACCTGGGCTTTATACATTGCAGGTTTATGATCAAAATCATTGCCCGGCAACACTATCGATAGATGTTCCCGAATTGTTGGAAGTAGTAGTGGATGTTATCCATACCTGCAATAATGAATGCAATGGGGAAATAGCATTGAATGTAACAAGTACGGGGAGCAACAGTATTTTAACTTACGGCTGGCAGGATTTGGACAATAGTAACCCCTTGCCCCCTACCGCATCTATTACAAATCTTTGTGCAGGGCAATATGCTTATACTGTTACAGAATCGCCTACAGGATGTACGGTAACTGATATTGTTGAGGTAAATCCCTCCACACTTATAGTCCTTGATTTGGACTTTACCCAAGTTACTTGTTATGGTGATGAGGATGGCTCAGCTTCTGTAGGTGTTGTATCTGGTGGTGTGGCACCATTTGAATATGAATGGTCGTCACTTGATCCACAATGGCCGCATCAAACAACTCCTAGCATCAACAATTTACCCGCAGGCACATATACCGTAGTGGTTACTGATGCGAATGGTTGCTTCATGTCTGGAGTTGTAACTGTCCTTAGCCCTGATCCAATTGTAATTAATCTAAGCCAAACAATGCCAATTTCTTGTGTAGGTAGTACCGACGGGGAGTTGTCAACTAATGTGACTGGAGGCAATGGTGGATATACTTTTGCATGGACAGCCCCAATTACAGACCCCGACCCGTCAGCAGGTGGTTTAGGCGCAGGTACTTACACCGTAACAGTAACCGATATGTTGAATTGCCAAGCTTCAGAAAGCATCACTATTTCCGATCCACCTGCCTTTGCAATGCAAATGTATTTTGACTATCGCGCCTGCGATATTGATGATAGGGCAATAGTATACGTGAACTTCTGTGATGACAACCTGCAAAATTGTACCCCTGGCACACCAGGCTATACATTCAGTTGGAGCTCTCCTAATTGCATATATAGTAACCTTCCGCCTTTATACCCCACCACCATTACTGTACCAGGAACATATACATTGACGATTACCGATGCCAATGGATGTTCTATTGTTCAACCTGTAACTATTGAGCATCAATCCCCAATCAACATTACCCCTACCGTTGTCAATGCGGACTGTGGTACAAGCAATGGCTCGATAACCCTGACTGTAACAGGCGGTGTGGAAAACTGGCCATATGAATATCAATGGTCGCCTAGTGGACCCAATTCCCCAACCAATACCAATTTAGCACCAGGGAGTTATGTAGTTACAGTAAGCCAACATGAAACAGGCTTATACGGGAACGAGATTTGGCGATGTGAAGAGATACTTCATATAAAAGTATTAGGAGATTTTACACCCCAAGTAGAAGTGACCAACGCTTGTTTCGGCGAATCTAATGGAAGTATTGAAATATTAAATCCTCAAACGGGAGATTATTATACCTTATGGGAAGGTACTGTTCCTTATCCAAGTTACAATCCAGTGTATAATGGGTTGGCACCAGGGCAGTATACCATTGTTGTTGGCAATTCTATAACATTCTGTATTGGCTCTATAACGGTAACAGTAGGTGAAAATCCAGAAATAGTAATGATAAACAATGCCGGAAGCTATGTGCATTGTTTTGGGGAAAGCTCAGGAAGTATTATTCCTATAATTGGTGGTGGTACACAACCTTATCACTTCCAGTGGGGGGCACCTATCCCATCAGGGCAAAGTACAGATGCCAATCAATATAACCTATATGCGGATAGTTACCCGGTAACCATTACTGACGATATTGGATGTACACTAGAATATGTTTATGATATAATTGAACCCGCACAGTTTGTCATCGTACCCTATAACGTTACCCCTGCTAGCAGTTGCAATGCCAATGACGGTTCGGTATTGCTAGGCTTCGGTGGGGGGCCCTATCCTGATAATATCCATTATTCCATCAGTTTCAATAACGGTATGGAAGTATGGTACGGGCCAATTAATACAGGTCCTGTACAACTAAACAATCTTGTTCCGGGTAGTTATACTATAGATGCATATAGCAGTTCTTTCCAATGTCCCGCAGATGAGATTATAGTAGAAATTGGAGGTGGACTTAATATTGACGCGATCATCCAACCTGCCTCATGCCACAATTTCAGTGATGGCACTGCCAATATCGATGTGTCCAATGCCACCGGTACCGTACATTGCATATGGACAACCCTACCAGGGCCACCCGACCAATTGAGTATGACGGGATTAGCAGCAGGAAGTTATCCATTAACTATTTACGATGATGTTTGTACGACTTCCTATACTATAACGGTTACTGAACCTGATCAAATAATCCCTTCTATTGCCATTGTTGCAGAACCCTGTAATGATGCAACAGGTGAGTTAACTGTTATCGCTGTTGGCGGTTCGGGCAATTTCAATTTCGTATGGTCATCATCAGACCAAAACTGGCCACACCAATTGAGCCAAACTATTTCGAACTTAGTTGCCAATACTTATACCGTTACCGTATCTGAAGTCAATAACAACAATTGCTTTGCAGTTGCGTCCATTGATTTGTTGAATTCCCAAAATTGCTGCAAACATATTTATGGAGAATTTGTGGAGAGTTTTGACGATGTAACGATTGCGGATGGTAATGAAGAAAATGCATTCAATATTTATGCAAGTACCTTTTCAGACTGGATGGTTGCAACAGGAACCCCGAGTATTTATGGAAATGGTGACATACCAGGAGTAATCGCAGATGAGGGTCTTCAATATGCCGTATTAAGGGTATGCGATCAATCTTCCAGCAATTTATTATCTGAAGGTTTATTGTTCAGCTACCCTTTTCTTACCGCAGGGAACTATGTTATTTCTGCCTCATTGATGAACATCCCCATTGGCACTAATTCGGGGGTTGAGTTGGATTTATACTTATTGCAAAACCCAATAAACTACAACTATCAATCAGGGGTTGATTGTATGCCTACCGATCCGGTCCCTTTTCCCCCAGATGCCTTTTTGTTAACCACTTTTTCTAATATACAGCAGGGCACCTGGCAAGGACAAAGTATCACGTTTTCGAATCTTCCAGCCAATTATAACTATCTATGGTTTAGGGCACGCTACACTAATCCCAATATACAGCAGGACCCAGCAATGTTGGCATTAGACAGGATTATTATTCAATATGACTTCCCTAACAGCCTTCTTATTACTGACGTAGTCGATAACATAAGTTGCCATGGTGCTTGCGATGGCTCCATCGATATATCTATAGCAGGTGGAACCCCACAGTACAATATTTATTGGAACGGTCTACCAACTTCTGGCCCCAACCCTCCTGATCCTACTTTGGAGGATCAATCTAACTTATGTCCCGGGCTTTACATAGTAAATGTTACTGACTTACGGGGCTGTACTGCTTCGGCAAGCTTCAACATTACCGAACCTGCGGAAATGGTTTTGAATGCCACAGCAACCCCATTGAGCAACTGCAATGCCAATGACGGACAAATTGACCTCACTTTCTCTGGTGGCAGCGGAGATTTTGTTTTATCATGGGGTACAAGCAGTGTATCCATCACATCACCAACCACCTCTTGGAATATAGCTGGTTTATCGGCAGGCAATTATGTTTTAACGCTGATGGATGTGGCGAACGGCTGCACCGTGAGTACTACGGTACAGGTAACCGGGGGGATAATTGTCAACGCACAGGTTAACCCGGAAACCTGCCTAGGCCAGAACGGCAGTATCTATTTAAATCCTTCAGGGGGGTTAAGCGGCTACAGTTTTAATTGGATTAATCCAAGTGGACAGTTTGGTAATGCTATTTATGGGCTTTCAGCAGGCACCTACACCGTATTGGTAACCGACATGAACCAATGCTCTACCTTAGTCAACATTGAGGTACCGTTAATCGATGATTTTCAGCTTAGCTATACCGTAGTAGAACCAAGTTGCCATGGATATAGTAACGGTAACATTGTATTTAATCCAAGTGGGGGTATCGGGGGATATCAGTTCCATATAGTTGAAACTGACCCCAACAACAATGTATTTTACGATGTTTGGTCAGGAAACTATGGGTTCTATGATCTAAGTGCTGGCGAATACTCAGCGACCGTAACCGATATTGGCAGCCAATGTAGTTTGACAATTAACTTCACGATAGAAGAACCTGATCCATTGGTAGTTTCTTTAACCCATACTGATGCATACTGTGGAAGCGATAATGGTACCGTAACCGTAGATGTTTCAGGCGGTACACCAGGTTATACTTACACGTGGACCATGCTGCCGAGCGGACAGCAGTTTTTTCCTTGGCAGAATGGCAATTCTTTTAACGGGTTCGGTGGCAGCAACTATGAGCTCACGGTCACTGACGACAATGGCTGCTCACATTCTCAGCAATTTACAATATTGCAAACGGGATTTCCTTTAGTGCAGACATCTGGTATCGACCCTATCTGTACCGCATCCAACGGTACGCTCATGGCTCAAATAGTAGGAGGTGGGGTAGGACCATATACCTTCCAATGGTTTGATGACAATGGAGACCCTGTTGGACAGCCATCATCTGCACCTGACCACACGATTGTAAGTGTGGCAGACCAGCCCGCTGGACAGTACTTTGTAGTAGTATTTGATGCCAACCAATGTCAATCAGGCAATGGAGTGGAATTAGTTGCTGAAATACATGACGTGAATGTATTTGTCGACGTGGACAACCCTTGCACAATAGGCGCAGAGGTAAATGCCGTCGCCATACCTTCTGGTGGTACTGAATCCTATAGTTATCATTGGCATTGGGATACTCCAACGCCTACGGATGATTATACCGAAGATATCAGCAATTTACAGGCTGGAGTGACCTATAGCTTAACTGTTACCGATGCCAATGGATGCAGCGGGACTGCCAGTGTGGTAGGACCTGAAGAATGCTGTATAGGATACTTTAAGGAAACACATACTATAGTCAACGACCAATATGTAACCGATCATTCTCAAAATGGTTACCTGATATTCCCTGAAAGAGCATTTATCGCCCAAAACCTGATTATTCCCCCTACCGTGAACATAGTAGACATTACCAACTGTGATGTAGTTTTCAATGAGCATACATTAATTGAACTGCAAGGAAATACCCATTTAAGGGCAAACAATTCGGTATTTAGGCCTTGCAGTGAAAATACTAATTGGAGTACCATTCTGTTTAGAGGCAATAGTACTGGGCAGGTGAATGAATGTACCTTTAAAAATGCAACCTGTGGATTGTTCATGTTCAATGTATCTTCGGGCGGCGTGTCAGCCAACAGCAATCTATTTAGAAATTGCATTATTGGCATTTTAGCAGCTGGCGGCCATCTTACTGAAGAAATAACGGGTAATTCTTTTGTTAGGGATAACAACTATCATCCTTATCTGCCCTTAAACGGAAACCCGCCCTTGTTCCCGCCTGCGGAAAACAGAGGTATCTATTTGTACTATACCGCAATGGATAAAATGATTTCTGACAATAGTTTTATCTATAGTGATATTAGCCCAATTCAGCTTTCTTATGGAATTTATAGTGAAAGCTCTGATGCAACTATTTCTCAAAACAACTTCATAAACCTTTATAGAGCATTGGAAGCTACGGGCGACAATTCATCCTTAACATTTGCTAGCAATACCATCAGTTATGATGAAGGCGGTAACCAAAATACCGCTGGTATACATGCTATTAGTGTGATCAATAGTACTGTTGGCATTTATTATATCGGTGCGAACGAGATAAACTATTCGCACCAATCAGCTGAAGGGAACTTACCGTTTGGTGATGTTGCCATTTATGCTGAAGATATAGGCGATAGAATGATAATTGCACAAAATGAGATTAAAGGATTCAATATTGGTATTCAAGCGAAAAATGTTAATGACCTAACGGTGGCCGCCAACAAAATTTATGAGTTCTTGAATCAAGGGATTTATGTAGAAGGTTGCGGCAACGCCATGGTAACGTTAAATGAAATTCATGGTATAGGATTCGCATTGCCATCTTTATTCATGGCCGGGATACATGCACCCAATCCCTTGGGAGGCTTGTTCATAACCAAAAACATCATTAGGATGCACGGGATAGCGGACATTGACGATTATGACCAGCAAACAGGATTACCTACTTACCATAACTTGGGTATAAGCAATGGTATTGAGTATGCTGCCGGCCACGGATATAACACTATGATGCATAGGATACGTGAAAACTGTATTTATGATTGTCAACGTTCAATATTTCTTTTTGATGGGCCAAATACCGATTACAGTATACCTGCCATTGTCAATAACCATTTGTATAATTATACCGATGCGGGTCTATTTATCCAAGATTATTATGGCCATCCAAACGGTGCATTATTTGGAGATATTGGCAATAATACCGACTTACCGTTCTCGGCTGGAAGAAATACCTTTGTCAGCAACTTTCTACCAACACCAGATAATTGGGGAAATGCGCTTGACATTGAATCTACCAATCCTATATGGTCATTTGGCAATTCAGCCGATTTGCGTATAAATAATAATGTCCAAATTCTAAGTCCTGACGTAGTTTATACAAGCAATGCGAGTTGTGCTGGTGTATTAGGCAATAGTTCTAACGAATACCATGAAGATTTGTTTCCCTTATTCATGATTAGGGAGGAATCCAATGAAAATGAATCCGAAGAATCGCCATTGTTTTCAACCTCTCAGCTTAACGAGATTAAAAAAATGATGGTCAAGTACCCAGTTGAGAAAAATGGTTTGGGTGTGAGTTTAGTTTCAGGATATTTGGACTCTGTTGAGCTTGCCGAGGGAAGAAGAGCTCAGTATAGTAGTACAATCATAACCATGCTTGCTAAGTCTGAAGCTTGGAACGATATTGAGTTGTTTTACAACGACGTCATTACTAGCGGTTTACTGTCTCAAGATGAAGAGGCTATGGTACGCTTCACATACTTTACGGTAAAAAACGACGACAGCAAAATAGCGGCATTGCTTAATCAATTCAGTCCCTCTGATAGCGATTTACGGGATTGGGTCTCCATTCAAAAAATAAACTATGCAAATAACGCTCAAGGCATACTTCTCTCAGAGCTTTCCCAAGCGGAATTAAATATATTGCAAGATATTATACGAAGGAACGGCAAGTATGCATCATTGGCAAGAACTAAGCTAAACAGTGTTTATGGTGGGTTTGAATATCAGTTTAAACAAGCCATTCCCCCACATGCACCAAAAGACGAAATGGTTATTGCCACACAAGGCAACACGGCATATGTATTCCCGAATCCATTCGACCAGGGTTTTCGATTGGTTTATCGTATTGAGGATAACATTAAGGATGCTTATGCAATAGTAACCGATGTGCTTGGTCGCAATATCATAACGGTGCCATTGGACAAACAAAATGGCACTTTGGACTTTGACTTATCTCCTTATGCCAATGGATTCTATCTACTCACTATTTTTAATGATGGCGAGCAGTTTTCAGTAAATCGGCTGGTAAAAAATTAAAAAAGAGGGGCTTTCTCCTTAGAAAGCCCCTCTTTTTTAATCTTCTTAACAGGTATAGTATACTATCCGTGACCTCGGAGGGATTCGAACCCCCAACCAACAGAACCGGAATCTGTCATTCTATCCAATTGAACTACGAGGCCTGTGGCACAAAATTAATACTTTGGCACCGCTTTCCTAAAATTACTTTTGATAGCTTTACGGTTGCTAATTGAACAAGTACCATGACTGCAAAATTCCCAAAGGAATCGGAAACCGTAATGACGGAAATTGTATTGCCTAATGATACCAACGCTTTGCACAACTTGCGCGGCGGTAAAATTTTGCACTGGATGGACATTGCTTCTGCTATCGCGGCAGGCAAACATGCTCAATCGGTGGTGGTAACCGTTTCCGTTGATAACGTATCGTTCGAGAATCCAATAAAGTTGGGGGACGTAGTAACTATAAGAGCAAAGGTGACAAGGGTTTTCAAAACCTCAATAGAAACTTACATAGAAGTAACTGCAGAGAACTTGCCTACCAAAACAAAATATAAATGCAACACGGCTTATTATACTTTTGTTGCTTTGAACAGTAATGGCAAGCCTATGGAAGCGCCACAAGTTACTCCTGAAACGGATGAAGAAAAGGAACATTATAGCGGTGCCATGAGAAGGAGGGAACTACGATTGATATTGGGCGGAAGGATGAACCCAAGTCAAGCCACGGAATTAAAATCATTGTTTGAAGTAGCGGCTACCGTTCAGAAGTAAGAGTAAGTGCAATAGACTTGAAAGCCTAAATCAGGTGCTTTTTCACCAGGTTCTATTAAACCGCCAGTGCCTACCAATTGTTTCTCATCAACCCCTTTTTCTACAAGCGCTTTCACTATTTTAAGTGCCCTGTAAACGTCAAGCCTAATTTTTTTACTTGGTATTAGGCTGCCCGGTGTAATGGTAAAGCCAGGATGCTCTTCAATAAACTTCACCATTTGTTCATCGCTAACTTGCAACAACTCGTTTTTCTCAGCTACCCCACTGACCACCAGCTTTATCTGCGGATTAATTTTTAACAATTGGGCCAGGCTTTGAATCAAACTATCTTGGTTGGTATTGGCAGCGGCATTTCCGGTATTCTTCAAAAAGTAAAATCGATAACTTTCTATAGGATAAGTATCTGTAAAAAAAGTATCGGTCTGGTAGGTTTTCCTGTCGGCTTGGGTTATTATCAAACCTGTAATAAAATTTTTGTGGTACATAAAATGCTGTGCAAAGCCACACAAATCCTCTATAGTCAGTGATTTCAGTCTTTCTTCATAACGATCGTAATCGTCAATAGTGCTGTTTAGCCAACTCTGGGCCACCAATTGCGTATTTGTTAGGGGATTAGCCATATCCGTTTTAAACTGTTGTAGCATTTTTTCCTTGGCTATTTCCAACTCTGATGCAGTAAATAGTTTCCCTTCCCTTAAATGCTGCAATATTTTAAATACACTATGATAAGCTGAATCCGCTTTTTCAGGTTTTACTTCAATCCGCAAAGTAATATCAGAAGCATAAGGCAATTGCTGAGTTTCAAGCCTTAAGCTTGAAATATGTGAGCTGTCTGCAAATTTCTTTACTGATGCTGCATTGTTAGCCACTTCCATTAGCAGTGCCCCGGCTAATGGCAATTGTTTGTCGTTTCTGTAGGCCGCTCCTTTAAACTGTATCAAAAATGTGGGCAGGCCTGTAGGCTGTTCCAGCACAATTTGCGATTTATAGCCCAAATCATTTGGAAAAGGTACCGGATACTTGGAAAAGTAACCAAAACGGCCTTTCTGCCAGCCAGCTATGGTCGTTTGGATAATATTGTATACTTCTCGACTGCTTACATTACCTCTGATAACTAAAATGGCATTATCGGCATTATAAAAAAGGCCGTGTACTTTTGGTACCATCTGTTTTGCAGCATCCGAAAGCGAATCGGGAATAGAGGTAACACGGCTATAGTAGTTGCCCCAAAGCTGTTTTCTGATATGAAGGTAGTCTGAAGATGAAGTATCAATAGGGAGAGAATAAACACCAGAACTTGGAAGCGGTGCTGCGTTAGAAAGACTTTCGGTTAGCCTGCTCAAAGTTTTTTCCAAAGTCCCTACCTGATTGGTGATGATATAGCTAATACCATCATTCCCTATTTTTTCAGATACAGAAGCCCCTACGGATTCCATATCTTGCTTCAATTTAGTAAAAAAAATCGTATGGTAGGCCAATACTGCACCCCAAGTGCTATCTGCTTCCGCAAAGGAGCCCGCCCTGATAGTAAGGTTTAAAGTTAGCCTAGTGTCCGTTGGTGCATTTATAAGAAAAACATCCAATTTATTGAACAGGAGGAAATGGTATTCGTTGGGTTTTAAATAGGATTGGCCTTGAGACCAAATAGAAATAAACAGCAATATCACTAAGCATATCCTTTGCATTCCTTCTATCCAGTTGCTTCTACAAAAATACGACAAAACGCTTAATGGGGCATCAGGTACCAAAATCAGAAGTACAAGGTGTACACATCACGTTGTTTAATTTCCTTGCGGAAAAACACAATGCCCAGCCGCCATAGGTCAATCGCCAGGGTTACCTGTGAGTGTGTAGTAATTTGTTTCCATGCCTCAGTCATGCCCGGCGACCAGTATATATCATCAAAAACCATGATGGTTGAGGTGTTAGTTAATGGCACACATTGCGCAAAGTAATCTAGCGTTGCTTCTTTTGTATGGTTGCCGTCGATGAATACAAAATCCAGTTTCTCTAGTTTTTCCAGCGCAAATGGTAATGTTTCCTTAAAGTTGCCTCTCAATATTTGTACCTGATGAGCATCTGCCTCATGTAAGTTTTTCAAAGCCAAATCTGCTAGCATTGGGTTTCCTTCCAAGCTAACGAATGGTGCTTTTTTCTTTGCCAATGCAAGGTGCAAGGTACTAAATCCCAACCCGGTGCCAATTTCTAACAAATTTTGTGGCTGGTAATAGTTAATCATTTTGAACAATAGGCGGGCATGTTTACTAGGTAAGGCAGTTTTGTGAAAAAGGTGGCTTACTGTATCGGTTTTACCATTTTGCGACAGCGAGCCTAAATCGCTAAGTAGTATTGATTGCTGATTATTGCGATACTGCTGCTCAATGCTTGCTATAGCTTCGTATGCATAAAATTGCCGTTCGTCGTTTAGCACTTCATTGATAAAATCAAAAACGAAAGGAGAATGGATGAGATACCTGCTTTGGCCCTTTACTAGATACTGTAAAAAACTTTTTAGGCGATGCCATTTGTGCATCGTGCAAAAATAATGGCCTTTAGTGGCTTAATGCAGTAATGGAGTGAATTTGGTATGAGCTTTGTTTTTATAAATGAAATATCATTGCAATGCGGCAGCTATCCCTTATTCTATTAATTAGTGGAGCGAGTTTATGGTCAAATGCCCAAAATGGATTCCATATTGGCAGCACCTCTACATTTGGCGGTTCATGGATACTGAACCAAAACAATTATGAAACCTTAGAGGGTTGTGCGGTAATTAGCAAATCGGAACTGGGCTATAGGTTTAAATTTGGCTACAATTTAGGTGTACAGATGGGTTACAATTTTAATAATCGCATAGGCATAGTATGGGCTGTTACATATAATCAGGCTGGACAAAACTATGAGGACACCTTTAATCCAGGTGCTGCTTTCTGCCCCGATCCTTACCACGTAGTTCGGAAGATTGATTTAAAATATCTTCAGGTGCCTCTTTACTTTAAATATACTTTCGGTCCCTACGGAAAACGGATACAATATTATGGTATGCTGGGTCCACAGTTGGGTATTATGCTGAAACCAACGGAGACTGTTGTTATCAATGGGGTTGAAAAAACGGATTTGCAAAGTGCCAATTTAAAATTCCATGATTTTGATTTTGGTTTGGCCCTTGGTGCCGGTGCGGATATTTACCTCAATCAACATATTTACTTCGAAATTGGCGCACTCACCTACTTAGGTACGGATATCAACGGCAATTATGTCCGTAATTTGGAATGGTTCAGTAAAAATGATGTCGGCTATCAATCCTCACACAACTTTCGCTTAGGGCTTGATGTGGGTATCCATTATCTATTCAACAAAACGGCAGAAAATCCATTCAAGAAAAAAGAGGGTGTGCCTATCCCGCCTAAATCGGTTGATTAATGGTCAAAATCTAAACCTGCGTTTTGCTTAAATTCCTTTTCTTTGCGTACGTCAACCAATAAGTTTTATAGAAATGGACAAACTAATAGCAAACTTTACCAACCAGTTGAGAGAGGCAATTGAAATTGCTTTGCAAGCTAATTTATCTCAACCTGCCAGTGAAATTAGAAATGTGGTAGTTACCGGTTTGGGTGGCTCAGGTATTGGCGGTAACCTTGTAGCGGAGTTTTTGGAGAAAGAGCTTAAAGTGCCTTTTCTTGTAAACAAGGATTATTTCATGCCTGCTTTTGTCAATGAATATACCTTAGTGGTGGCCTCATCTTACTCAGGTAATACGGAAGAAACACTAAATGCCCTACAGGAAGCTTTGGACAGAGGCGCTAAAATCGTTTGCGTAAGTTCGGGGGGCAAGTTGATTGATATAGCTAAAGAGAGGGGCTTGGACTATATTTTGGTTCCTAGCGGCAATCCACCACGTGCATCATTAGGCTACTCACTAGTGCAGCAATTGTACATCATGTACTATTTAGGGTTAGTTGGAAAAGGTTTTGAAAAGGATTTAAACGATGCCATTGACTTATTGGATAGGGAAGAAGAAGATATCAAAGAAAAGGCGAAGGATATAGCGGACAAAATGCACAATAAAATTCCGATTGTGTACATAACCACCCCTATGGCATCGGTAGCGGTACGTTTCAGGCAGCAAATCAACGAAAACTCAAAAATGCTGTGTTGGAACCATACCATACCTGAAATGAACCACAATGAACTGGTGGGTTGGCGAAACGCAATAGGCCCTTGGGTTCCGGTTTTTTTGCGCAACCGCGATGATTATAGCCGTAATCAGCAACGCATTGAAATCAATAAGGAAATTGTTTCCAAATACAGTGAACATGTGATAGAGATTTGGTCAAAAGGCAACTCCCTTATAGAGCGTGCCCTATATCTCATCCACCTTACCGATTGGGTTTCTTACTATTTGGCGGAATTGAATAAAGTGGATGCCACTGAGGTGCAGGTGATAGATTTCCTGAAAGGCTCATTGGCAAAAGCCTAATCAGAACCCTTTTGGGGTTGCTGGCGTTAGTAGGAGTTATAAATGATTCCCGTTTATCTTAGAGAGCTTGGCACTGTTGGCTACCAACAGGCTTGGGATTATCAAGAACAATTGTTCAAAGCCACCGTTGAACAAAAGGCATCCAATCGTGACTTGCCACAGCATGAGCAAGTAATCACCGACAACTATCTGATTTTTTGCGAGCACCCCGATGTAATAACCTTGGGAAAAAGTGGCAAGGCGGATAATCTTTTGTTGAGCGATGAAAACCTAAAGGAATTTGGGATTGAATTTTACCGAATCAATAGGGGAGGGGACATTACTTTCCATGGCCCTGGCCAAATAGTGGGCTATCCTATATTGGACCTGGACCATTTTTTTACCGATATCCATAAATATCTGCGCTTGTTAGAGGAAATGGTAATATTGACTTTGGCGGAGTATGGGTTAAAAGGGGAAAGACTAAAGGGTGCCACCGGGGTATGGCTTGATGCCGACTTGCCAGGCCGACAGAGAAAGATATGTGCCCTTGGCATCCGTTGCAGCCGATGGGTAACCATGCACGGTTTTGCCTTGAATGTCAATACCAACCTCGAGCGTTTCAGCTTTATTGTTCCCTGTGGTATTCAAGATAAGGCAGTTACCTCCTTAGCAAAAGAGTTGGGCCATGAAGTGCCGATAGCTGAAGTAAAGGATAAATTGAAACTACATTTCAGTGAATTGTTCCGGGCGGAGTTGATAGGCTCAATCAAACCGCCACCGCAGTCTTAAACTCAGAGTTAGTATGGAAAGTGATTTCAGGGAAGTCGTCCATGGCAATTTTCAGCATCCAAGCAGAATCGGCCATGAACACTGGATTGCCGTCCTTATCCTTGTAAATATTGTTCATTTTGCGACGGGTAAACTCATCTAGTTTCGCTTTGTTGGTACTGGTCATCCAGCAAGCCTTGTAATAGCTCATGGTGTGGAAGCGACAAGTGGCACCATATTCATGCTCCAGGCGGTATTGGATTACTTCAAATTGTAGGTCGCCCACGGTACCCACCACCTTCTTGCTGCCCAGTTCCTGCACAAACAGCTGTGCAACACCCTCATCAGTAAGCTGTTGTATGCCCTTTTCCAACTGCTTGCTTTTCATCGGGTCAAGGTTCACCAGTTCTTTGAATATCTCTGGCGAGAAGCTGGGTATGCCCCTAAACTGTAGTTTTTCGCCTTCGGTCAGCGTATCGCCTATTTTGAAGTTGCCCGTATCATACAAGCCTATCACATCTCCGGGATAGGCTTCATCGATTACGCTTTTTGCCTGCGCCATAAAGGTAACGGGGCTATTGAATCGACTGTTTTTCTCCAAGCGCACATGGTAAAAGAACTTATTGCGCTCAAACTTACCACTGCAAACCCTTAGAAAGGCAATCCTGTCCCGATGCTTAGGATCCAAGTTGGCATGTATCTTAAAGATAAAGCCAGTAAACTTGTTTTCATCAGGCTTCACTATCCTTACATCCGTTTCCCTACCACGGGGGCTGGGGGCAATGTCTATAAAGGTATCAAGCAGTTCTTTTACCCCAAAGTTGTTGATGGCGCTTCCGAAGAATACGGGGGCAATTTTTCCTTCCTGATAAGGCCTTTCATCGAAATCGCCATAAACGCCTTCTATCAATTCCACGTCTTCCCGTAATTGCGCGGCGTCACGATCACCTATCAGTTCATCCAATTCTTCGTCTTCTAGATTGTCAATGGTCACAACGTCCTTGGCTACTTTTTGTCCGCCAGCGGTAAAAAGGTTCAAGCTTTTGTTGTACAGGTTATATACCCCCTTAAAACTGGTACCCATGCTAATAGGCCAACTCAATGGCCTTACCTTGATATTTAGCTTTTCCTCCAGCTCGTCCAATAAGTCAAAAGGGTCTTTGCCCTCCCTGTCCATCTTGTTCACGAAAATGATAACCGGTGTATCGCGCATGCGGCACACATCCATTAGACGTTCGGTTTGTTCCTCCACGCCTTTTGCTATGTCTACCACCAATATTACACTATCCACCGCAGTGAGTGTTCGGTAGGTATCTTCCGCAAAATCTTTGTGGCCAGGCGTATCCAATAGATTGATAAGCGTATTGTGGTATTCAAATGCCATTACAGATGTAGCTACGGATATACCCCTCTGACGCTCAATATCCATAAAGTCGCTGGTGGCAGCCTTTTTTATCTTGTTGCTTTTTACCGCTCCCGCTGTCTGTATGGCACCACCAAAAAGAAGAAACTTCTCCGTGAGCGTGGTTTTGCCAGCATCGGGGTGGCTAATAATGGCAAAGGTACGGCGCTTGCCTATCTCGTCGTTGTACTTCATAGCGGCTGCAAAGATACGCCCTTATTGCTATTGCTAAATTGCGAAACAAGTAAATTGCTAAAATGCTTACGGGCCAAACAGAAGCTAAGACATAATTGTCTTTAAGAGTTCTTATACCGCCATTCGGTATTGCTGCTTTTCTTCCAACTTGGATAACTTATCTAAAATAATAGCAGCTACTTCATCGGCTCGGTTATATACCATAAAATGGGTGCCACCTTTAATAAGGATAAAATTGCGGATATACCAATGGGGAAAAAGGTTGTCGCGGTCGCCATGGATGTGCACCACATTGGGTACCAATTCTTCATTCCTCCAACTGATGGCAGTATGTGCCGCCCAATCCGTAAAGTCAGGGTGTACATTCAAAGCCATTTGTTTGATAAAGGCTTTTTCCATGCGGGTGGTAGGGCCAAAAGCCCAGTAATACCAAAACTCGAATTCGATAGCCAAACGGGTGGGAATAAAACGGCTTACCCCCAGTTTTTCGGCCAATATCATTTGGAAGGGTCGCTCATGATATGTTTTAATACTGGAAATGATGATTGTCAATGCGGGGTCGATAATTTTGGCCACTTCCTGTGCTACCATACCACCGAATGACAAACCTATCAGTACCGGTTCGGTATCTTTCCGTATTTGATAAACCAGTCGCTTAGCGTACTCTGGTAAGGTTTCCTTGTTCAGCGGCTTTATCCACTTAATATGGACGATTTCATAACCAGGCAGATGCAGCTTGCGGAATATTGTTTCATCGGCGCCTAAGCCCGGGAACAGGTAAAGAGTTTTCATTCAAGTACTCATTTGCTTAATATACGCCTAAGCTTGACGTAATGTTTCTAAGGCTAAAATAATTAACTTTGCGGGCAAAACAAATCGGATGCCTACCGCTGCAAAACCCGAGGAATTAGAACACAAATTACCTTTTGATCCTCCTTCAGTAGAATTGGTAAGGACAGTAATAGAACCTTACCGCCGTTATTTTGCGCCGCAGTTTTTCGGAATGGAAAATGTGGACAAGGACAAGCCCTCATTGTATGTAAACAATCATGCCGTAATGGGCCTATTTGATGGTTCGCTGTTTGGTGCAGAGATATACGAAAAGAAAGGTATTTTCTTGCGCTCCCTAATGGACAATATTCATTTTGAACTACCTGTATGGCGTAGCCTAGTAAAAACCTTAGGTGGTGGGGTATTGGGTACTCGTTCCAATTGTGCAGAATTGATGAAGCAGAAAGAGCATATTTTAGTATATCCAGGCGGTGGTAGGGAAGTTTGTAAAAAGAAAGGAGAAGCTTATGTATTGACTTGGAAAAACCGTTTAGGATTTGCTCGAATGGCTATTGAGTACGGATATCCTATTATTCCGGTGGCTACCTTGGGTACAGAAGATACTTATCGCATTTTGGCAGATTCCGATGACATTATGAATTCCAAGTTGGGGCAGTTTCTGAAGGAAAAGGGATTTGCACAGAAATTTTTTAAAGACGGCGACCACATACCGCCCATTGTACGTGGTATTGGTTTTACCCCTTTCCCCAAGCCGGTGAAATTTTACATTAAAGCAGGTGCTCCAATAGACACTACTCGCTTTAATGGGTTATATGAAGATGAGCAGGTTTTATGGCAGTTGCGCCAAGAAGTAGAATTGGCAATGTATAAGCTACTGGAAGAATTGATGGCCATTCGTGATGCTGATACGGATGTCCCCATGTGGCGCAAGCTGCTGAGCAAGTTGTAAGCCTTTAGGTTACAGTATTATCTTATGGTATGAGTGCAGGTGCTTGGTTGTTGCAATGGATTATGAAACTGGCTTGGTTCATTGTGCGCAACCGAAAGCCAGACATGAAGCGACTAAGAAAGAACATAAATTTCTGGGCAGGCTTCATTCCACGGCCTTTTCGGGTTAAATACCAACGCTTTTCCATTGAGGGAATTGCTGCAGAATGGATGGTGCCCCGTGGGGCCGATGAAACCAAGATACTTTATTATTTACATGGTGGGGCATATGCGATGTGCTCTATCGTTACCCACCGAAGATTGATTTCCCTTATTGCCAAACGTGCTGGCGTGAAAGCACTTGCGATTGAATATTGCTTGGTTCCGGAAGACGTGTTCCCGCAGGCATTGAACCAAGCTTGTAAAGCATATCAATGGTTGTTGAGCCAAGGATATCGGCCGGAAAATATTGTCATTGGCGGTGACTCTGCGGGAGGAGGACTGGCAACCGCTACATTGCTAAAGCTAAGGGATGATAAGGTGCCTCTGCCTTCAGGAGCCATACTGCTATCGCCTTGGACTGATTTAGAAGGTATGGGAGAAAGCAATACCATGGCCGACCAAGCTTCATTAATCAATAATGTGGCACTTAGGGAGTACGGGGTGGCATATGCGGGAAATGAGGATTTAAGACATCCATATATTTCGCCCGTTTATGGCGATTTTCATGGTTTGCCTCCTATATATATTCAAGTGTCGGATATAGAATTGCTGTATGATGATTCCACCCGCTTGAAAGCAAAGGCTCTGCGCGATGGGGTGAGTGTACGTATGGATGTTTGGAAACGCATGCAGCATGTTTGGCAGGTTTATGACTTTTTTGTACCGGAAGCTAAACGGGCCCTGAAAGATTTGGCAGCTTTTGTAAGTGAGCGATTGCAGACAAAGCATATACCTATTCCATAGCTTAGTCCATAATTTTTTACATTTTTGTTGCAATCTACCTTGCATGAAAAAAAATGTATTGCTCCTAGTTGGCTTAATAGCCATAAGCATTAGTGCTTTTATCACGGCAGTAAACGAAAACTGGGGCTTACATATCTCCCATATATTACTAATGATTTTGCGCTGGTTATCCATCGGAGCTTTAGTATTATATGCCTTCCAAAAGAAATCACTCACTACTTGGATTTTGCTAAGTATGGTAATTGGGGCAGAGGTTGGCCATGATTTTCCCGTCTTCTCACAGAATCTGAAAGTGATAAGTAAAGTGTTTCTTAAGTTGATAAAGACCATTATTGGACCCCTGATATTTGGTACTTTGGTAGTGGGTATTGCTGGACATTCCAACTTAAAGCAAGTAGGCAGAATGGGTTGGAAATCATTGGTTTATTTTGAAATAGTAACCACTATTGCTTTGTTTATTGGCCTAGCGGCCATTAATATTTCTGGTGCAGGAAAAGGCGAACTTCATGAGCAGTATATAGCCGCCCAGGCAACTGCCAATGCTGGTAAACCGCACGAAGAGCTGCCAGACGCTAAGCCACAAACATGGCAAGAAATTATACTGCATGCCTTCCCGGAAAACATAGCTAAATCCGTCGCTGAAGGACAAGTTTTGCAGATAGTGATTTTCAGTATCATATTCGGTATTGGCTTGGCAATGGTAAAAGATGCCCATAAGCGGCAACCTATGTTATCGTTTGCTGAAAGCCTATCCGAAGTAATGTTTAAATTCACCAATGTGGTCATGTTCTTTGCGCCATTTGCTATTGGTGCCGCCATGGCTGTCACAGTTGGTCATATGGGCATTTCAGTGCTGCAGCCGTTATTTATCCTTCTCGGCACACTATACGCAGCACTAGCTGTTTTTTTAGTATTGTTGCTGATTGTTGCCTTGATAGTCCGAATGCCTATTAAGCGTTTTATACAAGTGATGGCCGAACCAGTATCCATCGCTTTCGCTACAACCAGTTCAGAGGCGGCACTACCTAAGGCAATGGAAGCTATGGTGAGCCTTGGAGTGCCTCGAAAAATCGTTGCATTTGTAATGCCCATGGGCTATAGCTTCAATCTCGACGGCACTACCCTTTATCTATCTCTTGCCACCATATTTGTAGCCAATGTAGCGGGTATTCCTTTGAGTTTTGGCCAGCAATTACTCATTGTTTTTACTTTAATGCTTACTAGTAAGGGGGTGGCAGGTGTTCCCAGGGCATCGCTGATTATTTTGTTGGGCACAGCGGTACAGTTTGGCTTACCTGTTGAACCTATATTTCTGATTTTGGCAATTGATGAGTTAATGGATATGGCACGTACTTCAGTAAACGTCATAGGCAATTGCTTGGCAACTTATGTAATCGCCAGATGGGAAAATGATTTGGATGAACCTATTATTGAACCTGTTTCAGCCTAAATCCATAATTGGATAACGCTTTTGTTAAAAAGTGTTTATTTTATAGCTGTTTGAACTTAATCTAGACATTAATGTTTCAACATTGAATGTAAATACATAAATTTGCTTTAACAAAACCTCAAAACAATGAAAACTCTTCAATCATTCTTTAGCCTATTGCTTGTAGCAGCTTTTGCTATTAGCGCAAGTACTGTTTCTGCACAAACACACCAAGTAAATACGGACAAGAGTACCGTAAAATGGGTTGGCAAAAAAGTGACCGGTCAGCATAATGGTAAAGTAAAAGTAAAAAGCGGCCAATTGACCCAAGAGAAAAACGGCGGCCTATCAGGTGAGTTCGTAATCGATATGGCGAGTATTACCTGCGATGACCTAACCGATGCTGGGTACAACCAAAAGTTGGTTGGTCACTTGAAAAGCGATGATTTCTTTTCAACAGAAAAACACCCTACCGCCACTTTCAAAATCACTAAAGCTGTGGCCCAAACCGATAAAAGCGGTAACAATTACCTAATAACTGGCGACTTGACCATTAAAGGTATCACTAAGACAGTGACATTTCCCGCTAAGGTGACCCTAACTAAAGCTGGTTTCATTGCCCAAGCAAAAGTAAATGTTGACCGTACCCAATACGATATCAAATATGGTTCTTCTTCCTTCTTTGATAGCTTAGGTGATAAGGCCATCGACAACAATTTTGAGCTTGACTTGTATGTTGTTTCCAAATAACTACTTGAAGAGATGATTTTAATCAGCGGCACTGCTTTTGCGGTGCCGCTGTTGTTTTAGTATGATTAGTATTTGTATTTTTAACAAGCACAAAATAGAAGCTCATGTCAACACTACAATTGAACCGCTTAGGACTTGACCAAGAGAGAACTAAAGAATTAGCCGAAAAACTGAATGACCTTTTGGCCAATTATCAAGTGTTTTACATGAACAGTCGCGGATTTCATTATAATATCCGTGGAAAAAAATTCTTTGAGCTGCACTTAAAGTTTGAAGAGCTTTACAACAACTTAATACTAAAAGCCGACGAAATCGCAGAACGTGTTTTGACATTAGGCGCTACCCCTAACCATGCTTATTCAGTTTACTTGCGCGAATCGCAAATCAAAGAAGTGCAGAATGTTTCCGACCCTGACGAAACAGTACACCAAGTGCTAAATGGATTTCGTGTTTTATTGGAAAAGGAGCGGGTAATATTGGACTTATCTGCCCAGATAAATGATGAGGGCACTAATGCCATGATGAGCGATTACATCCGCGAGCAGGAGAAAATGGTGTGGATGTACTCGGCCTATTTGAACGAGTAAGGTTAGTGCTTTAGGCTCTATACCAGAGTTTTTCCCCTTTTAGGTCAAGCTTGCTAGGTAAATTATTCCTATAAAGTTGCCCTGTACCCAAACCCTGTGGTAAAGTGTTACGTAGGGTGTATGTCCATTGGGCAATGGCATTTAAACCAACATTCGATTCCAAAGCCGATGTAATCCACCAGCCAATACCCATTTGATTTGCTAACCCAATCCATTTCTTACCTTTACCAAATCCTCCTAATAGACTGGGTTTTAGAATGATGTATTGGGGCTGGATGCTCTCCAGTAGCTTGTACATTTCTATGGAATCCTGAATGCCAATCAACTCTTCGTCCAAAGCTATAGGTATTGG
The DNA here is from genome assembly GCA_033762815.1 of Chitinophagales bacterium. Lineage (GTDB taxonomy): Bacteria > Bacteroidota > Bacteroidia > Chitinophagales > CAIOSU01 > JANRLF01. Next base: position 167,274 of record JANRLF010000002.1, read on the forward strand.
AGTTGCTTTGCAAAGAGCTGCCATTTCTTGCCATTGCCCAGCTTTAACGGGTTGTTCAATAGAGTGTATATGAAGTGCTGCCAAGCGATTCAGTTTATCCAATGCTTCTTGCGGGCTAAAAGCCCCATTGGCATCCACCCTTAATGTAAGATTGCTTTCGCTATATTGCTGACGGATATATTGCAATATGCCAAGTTCGGTTTCAAAGTCAAGTGAGCCTATTTTCAATTTCAAGCAACGAAATCCCTTATCCAGTTTTTCATTAATCTGTTGCAGCATATCGCTTTTGCTCCCCATCCAGATAAGGCCATTAATGATAATAGCATCTTCTCCTTCTGTAAATGCCGATGGGAATAGAATCTGCTGCCCACCATTGGCCAAATCTAGCAAAGCCTGTTCGATGCCGAACACAATAGAGGGATAATAGGCTATGCCATCAGGTAAAGGGCAATCATCTTCCAAACTTTTGCACACGGCTTGCAGCTTGGCCTCGAAATTTTCCAAATTGTCAATACTTAAACCAGGTAAGGGGCTGCATTCGCCTATGCCGATAATGGTGGGATTTTCTTCATCCCACAATTTCAGAAACCAAGTAGGTTTATTGGTCATAACACCCCTAGAGGTGCCACTGGGTTTTTTGAAAACGAGTTGATGAGATTGATAACTTGCTCTCATACCAGCAATCCTATCCCAAAAAGTATGCTGAACAGTAAGGTAGATATGGCCAGTACCTTTAATTGCTTATCCAACAAAATAGGCTCTTGGGCTGTCACTACAGTTTGAATATGTTTTCCTAACAACGGCAGTATTAACAAAAACAGGTATTGCCAAAGCTGCTGAAAGTGGATAGCTGTAAATAGAATAGCACAAGTAATTGCGCTTAATACAAGCCCTACCTGATATATCTTGGCGGTTTGAAAACCCATCCGAACCACTAATGTGATTTTACCAGCCTGTTCATCGCTTACATGGTCGCGCATATTGTTCATGTTTAATACTCCCGTGCTGAGAAAGCCCATTGCTGCTGCCGGTAAGCAAATAGTCCAATCAAAAGACTGAACGAATAAATAGTAAGACCCCAGTACGCCTACCAAACCAAAGAAAAGGAAAACGAAAATATCACCCAAGCCCCGATAGCCGTATGGATTGTTGCCCGCTGTATATTTGATGGCGGCGGTTATGGCACCTAAGCCCAATGCCAGAAACAATAGCACGAATAGCCAGTTATCATTTAATGCAACGAATATCAAGGCTAAACCGCTAATAAGCGATAGCAAAGAAAAAACCAAAATGGCTCTTTTCATTGCATTTTTGCTAATAGCCCCACTTTGCACAGCTCGGCTAGGGCCTATGCGTTGTAAACTATCGGCACCATGCTCCGTATCGCCATAATCATTGGCAAGGTTGCTCAATATTTGTAAGCATAAGGTGGTCAGAATAGCCAATAAAAAGATTGGCCATGCAAATGAGCCTTGGAACGCCGCTAAAAATGAACCCATTAATATAACCGATAGGGACAATGGCAAGGTACGCAAACGAAATGCGGATATCCAAGCTTTAATGTTGCCGCTGGCCATTAAGGGAATTTTGGAAATTTCTTGAAGTCGGGGTCGCGTTTTTCTACAAAAGCATTTCGGCCTTCTTGTGCCTCCTGGGTAAAGTAGTACAATAGGGTAGCATTACCCGCTAACTCTTGAATACCAGCCTGACCGTCCAATTCGGCATTCAAGCCTGCTTTGATCATACGCAAAGCTAAAGGACTACGCTTTTGCATGACTTTGCACCATCGGACAGTTTCGTTTTCCAATTCTTCGAAAGGCACTACTTTATTCACCAAGCCCATATCCAAGGCCTCTTGGGCACTGTACTGTTCGCAAAGGAACCATATTTCGCGTGCCTTTTTTTGCCCAACGATTCGAGCAAGGTAAGAAGACCCAAACCCTCCATCAAAACTGCCCACTTTTGGACCAGTTTGTCCGAAAATGGCATTTTCAGAGGCAATAGTTAAATCGCACACAACGTGCAGGACATGGCCGCCCCCAATAGCATAACCATTTACCATAGCGATAACCGGTTTGGGCAGCGAGCGGATTAGTTTTTGTAAATCCAGCACATTTAAACGAGGTACGCCATCTTTACCGATATAGCCCCCTATACCTTTGACATTTTGGTCGCCGCCGCTACAAAAAGCCTTATCGCCCGCACCCGTAAAAATGACCACATCTATATCTTGTCTTTCACGGCAGATATGCATGGCATCAATCATTTCGATATTGGTTTGTGGGGTAAAGGCATTCCGGTACCTGGGGCGGTTGATGGTAATTTTGGCAATGCCTTCGAAATATTCAAACAAAATTTCGCTGTACTCTTTTATGGTTTCCCATTTTCTGGTGTTGCTCATACATTATATGTTTAGGTATTTTCTCATCATATTGGCACTCAAAGTATTCGGGGTGTTTATCTCAAGTATGGCCGCTTTGGGCTTTGGTGCAAAGAAATCGGGCAATATATTATCCAGTTCTTTATAATTACTACAGTGATAATAAGGCAGTCCATATGTTTGCGCTATTCCCTTGGCTGTAAGGCCCTGACCGGTTTCAAAGAATTGCTCCAATTCTTCTAACTGCGATGGACCTTGGATAATCCTGAAAATGTTACCTCCGCCGTTATTCACCACTATTATTTTTAAGTGGGGTGGCAATTGCTTGTTCCAAAGGGCATTGCTGTCATAAAAGAAAGCCACATCGCCTGTAATAAGTGTAGTTAAAATCGCAGTTGCAAATGCTGCACCTGCAGCGGTACTAACTGTTCCATCAATGCCGCTGGTACCGCGGTTGCAGTTTACCGTAATGTGTTTACTAGGGTCGGGTGGGAACAATGATGCATAGCGTACAGGCGTGCTGTTGCCCAACTGCAAATTGCTATTAGCTGGAAGGTGCTTCATCAAAACCTCAAAAACCTTTAAGTCACTATGTGGAGCAACAGCCAATTGTTGATTATGTTTATCGTAAGATGAAGCCCTTATTTTTAACCAATCATGCTGGTACTGTCCTTCGTTGTTCAATGGTAATCTGGCAGCAAGTGCTTCAAAGAAATGCACGGGCTGCATGGCAATCAACCTTGTTAACTGTTTAAAGGTATCGACTGCGGCGCCACCGGGGTCAACATGCCAGTGTGCTTTTGGGGGATAGGTACGCAAATAGGTCTTCAACTTTTTGGAAACTAAAGCCCCACCAAATGTGATAAGCAATTCAGGCCGAAAGTTGGGTTTGTCATCTTTGGAAATGGCTTCTAGGGCAGGATCCAAGCAGTTGATAAAATGTTCCCCATGTAAGTTGGCGGTAATTTCAGCCATAATGATTGTGTCCGCCCTGTCAGAAAGTGTCCGTATTGCTTTTGTTAAGCGTTCATTGGGCATGGTGCCGCCCGCCACTATCATCTTTGATGCAAAGCCATTCCATTGCTCAAATACTTCGGCAAAAGCTTCATCGGTTAACTGGGGCTGTACAGGGCTGGCTTTGATTATTTTGGGCGCGGCTGGTCCATCGTAATCCATTAAGCCATACAAAGGCTCTTTTAGCGGCACATTTACATGCACGGGGCCCATATCAGGATAGCTGGCAATATTAATAGCTTCCGATACCATGCGGTTGCTATACCACAGCGTATCGTTGTCTTGCACCTCGCTTGGTAGCTCAAAGCTTTTCTTAATATAGTTGCGATAGATTTCGTATTGCCTCAGGGTTTGGCCATCTTGTTGGTCAATCAGTTCGTTTGGCCTATCGGCAGTAAAGACCACCAAGGGCACTTTTTGATAGTAAGCTTCTGCAATAGCAGGGGCAAAGTTGAGCACAGCCGAGCCACTGGTACACACTAGGCCAACAGGTTGCTGTAACTGCTGGGCCATGCCAAGTGCAAAAAAAGCGGCGCAACGCTCGTCAACAATGCTATAACAATCTATCTGTGGATGGCGGTTGAAGGCAATGACCAAAGGGGCGCAACGGGAGCCTGGGGATAACACGATTTTGGTAAGGCCTTTAGCTGCGCAAATAGCAGCAAGGTCTCTTATCCAATGCTTATCGGTATCTAAACCCATTCGTTGCAAAGATACGGCAAATGGGCTTTACACCATTATTTTACGGGCTTTTCCAAAAGAAATATATCAGAAAAAGAGCAGTGTCTAAGCGTCGATTTTTGCGTATTTGGCATGCTTCTCAATGAAGTCACGGCGGGGTGGCACGTCATCCCCCATTAACATGGAGAAGATGCGGTCAGCTTCGGCGGCACTTTCTATGGTTACTTTGCGCAATGTACGGGTATTGGGATTCATGGTTGTTTCCCACAACTGTTCTGCATTCATCTCTCCTAAACCTTTATACCGCTGTACATGGACACTATCTTCCTTGGCACCTTTGGCTAACCGTTGGATAGCTTGATCACGCTGAACGTCGTTCCAGCAATATTCTTGCTCTTTGCCTTTTTTGACCAAATAAAGTGGGGGAGTGGCGATATACACATGGCCTTTCTCCACCAAGGTTTTCATATAGCGGAAGAAGAAAGTAAGGATAAGGGTGGTTATGTGGCTACCGTCTACGTCGGCATCACACATGATGACAATTTTATGATAACGCAGTTTCTCAATGTTCAAAGCCTTATCATCATCTACGGTACCTATCTGTACCCCCAAACCTTGAAAAATATTTTTGATTTCCTCATTCTCATAAATCTTGTGCTCCATGGCTTTTTCCACGTTCAAGATTTTGCCCCTTAACGGCATTATGGCTTGAAAAGCCCTGTCACGGCCTTGTTTGGCGGTACCACCTGCAGAGTCGCCCTCCACAAGGAACAATTCACTGCTTTCCGGATCTCTATTAGAACAATCCGCCAATTTACCTGGCAGGCCTGAACCCGAAAGGACGCTCTTGCGCTGCACCATTTCCCTAGCCTTGCGTGCCGCATGTCTAGCAGTGGCAGCTAGAATTACTTTGCTGATGATTTGCTTTGCCTCCCGAGGGTGCTCTTCCAAAAAGTTGGTGATTGCTTCACTTAATACCGTATCTACCACACCCACTACTTCAGAGTTGCCCAGTTTGGTTTTTGTTTGGCCTTCGAATTGAGGTTCGGGCACTTTAACTGATACTACTGAAGTAAGCCCTTCGCGAAAATCATCGCCTGTAATATCAAACTTCATTTTGGCAAAATGGCCGTTCTTATCGCCATAGGCCTTAAATACACGGGTGATGGCCCTGCGGAAACCCGCCACGTGCGTACCGCCCTCTATGGTATTGATATTGTTTACGTAGGAATGGATATTCTCATTATACGTGGTGTTATACTGCAAGGCCACTTCCACCATCACATTGTCCCTGCCGCCTTCCACATAGATGGGCTCCTCAATCAACGATTCACGGGTCTCGTCCAAGAATTTTACAAACTCCCGAAGGCCACCTTCAGAATAAAACTCTTCGGTAAGAAAGCTGCCGTCCTCATTCTTCTCCCGCTCATCGGTAATGCGTAGGCGGATTCCCTTGTTCAAGAAGGCCAATTCGCGCAGCCGTGAAGAAAGGGTATCGTAACTATAAACGCCCACAGTGAAAATAGACAAATCAGGCTTGAAGCTTACCGAAGTGCCTGAACGGCCTGTGGTGCCAATTTCACGAACGGAGTACAGCGGTTTTCCACAGGAATACTCTTGTTCATAAATATGGCCATTGCGATGTACTTCTGCTCTCAAATGGGTAGAAAGTGCATTAACGCAAGAAACACCCACTCCGTGTAAGCCACCGGATACCTTATAGCTGTCTTTGTCAAATTTTCCCCCGGCATGCAGTACCGTCATCACAACTTCTAGCGCTGAGCGGCCTTCTTTTTGGTGCATATCCGTAGGTATGCCCCGCCCATCGTCATGTACGGTGATGGAATTGTCTTCATGGATAATGACGTGGATGTTTTTGGCATAACCTGCCAATGCCTCGTCAATAGAATTGTCAACTACTTCATATACTAGGTGGTGCAGGCCCTTGAAACTGATGTCGCCGATATACATGGCGGGGCGTTTTCTTACCGCTTCGAGCCCTTCTAAAACCTGTATGCTCTCCGCATTGTAAGACTGTTTTTGTTCACTCATAGACTGGTTGTTCCGTGTTCGGGTTTCCTCAAAAAATCAGATGTGTAAAGATACGGAATTGCGCCCTCATAAACGAATTTCAATCACTTCTGTTACTAAGCATTATCCACACAAATAGCTATTTTTTCCACCTATTTTAGCGATTGCTGTTTACCGTTTTGGTACATACCTTGCAACGCTCCAAAATTAGATATGGCAAGTTGGCTTACCTTTACATGAATAACTGCTGCAAGTGAAACACGTCCATGTCCTTTCTTATTTACGTTCCAGTGGTAAATCATTGCGTGAGGTGGTCTTTATTGTTCTGGGAATTAGCTGTGCCGCATTGGGCTTGGAGGGTTTTATTATCCCTAACGGATTGATTGACGGTGGAGCCATGGGTATTTCCTTGTTAACTGCTACTGTAGGCAACATACCCTTGAGTGTACTGGTGTTTTTGGTCAACTTCCCTTTTATTGTTTTAGGTTATCGTAATCTGGGGCTAAATTTTGCAATCAAAACCTTGGCGGCCATTACCGGTCTTGCTCTGGTGCTTTATTTCGTTAAAATGGAACCGGTGACCAATGATAGCCTGCTTACGCCCATATTTGGAGGGGCTTTTTTGGGTGCCGGTATCGGCTTTGCCATCAGGGGCGGGGCAGTAATTGATGGTACGGAGATATTGGCATTGAGCCTCAGCAAAAGGCTTAGCGGGACAGTAGGCGATTTTATCTTGGCCATCAATATCATTATTTTCAGTGCCGCTGCCATCCTGATTAATATCGAAACGGCCATGTACTCGGTGGTGACCTATTTCTCTGCCTCCCGTTTGGTAGATTTTATTACCACAGGTATAGAGGAGTATACCAATGTCACTATCGTTTCCGCTAAAAGCGAGCAGATACGCATGGCCCTTACCGAGCAGTTCGGTAGGGGAGTAACTATCTTTAGTGGCAAACGTGGCTACGGGAAACGGGGGCATGTGGAAAGGGAAATCGATATTATTGTATGTATCGTTACAAGGCTGGAGATATCGAGCATCAAAACTATCATTCAAGAGATTGACCCTGATGCCTTTGTCTATTTTTACTCAGTGAACGAAACCATGGGCGGCATGGTAAAGCAAAGGCCGCTGCACTAACTTATCCTAGGCTAGGCAACGCTGGTACATTCTTATGGTATTTTCCAGCCCATAGTATAAGGCATCTGATATCAGCGCATGGCCTATGGACACTTCTGCCAGATGAGGGATATGCTGCTTGAAATATGGCAGATTGTCAAGGTTCAGATCGTGTCCCGCATTGATGCCAAGGCCCAGCGAATGGGCAAAAATGGCATTGTCAATATACTTTTCTATGGCTTTTTGTGGGCTGAGCCCATAATTGTGCGCATAAGGCCCGGTGTAGAATTCAATGCGGTCAGTGCCCGTTTTGGCAGCACCTTCCACCAGTTGTTCAATAGGGTCAATGAAAATAGAGACCCTGATGCCGTAGCTTTTCAATTCAGTGATGATATCCTTTAAGTACTGTTCGTGTTTGATGGTGTCCCAGCCTGCATCGGAGGTGATGGCATTGTCGGCATCGGGTACCAGCGTGCACTGGTGGGGCCTCACCTCTTTTACCATCTGCATAAACCGTGGGTTGGGCTTGCCCTCAATATTCAACTCCGTAGCCACTATCGCCTTCAGGTCATAGGCATCCTGGTAGCGGGCGTGGCGCTCGTCGGGGCGGGGGTGTATGGTAATGCCATCGGCACCGAAACGCTCGCAGTCGGCAGCTACCTTCAGCAAATCAGGATAGTTGCCGCCCCTGCTGTTGCGTATTAGGGCCACTTTGTTGATATTCACGGATAACTTGGTCATTGGGTTGGTATTGGGTAGCAAGACAAAGTATAGTGGAATTATGACTTAAAAGTACGACTATCAAGTGACTTTTGCAGTCACTTCCAGTTATTCATTCAACCTCAACTGTCCTTGCACAGTAATTAAGCCAGAAGGGTGGGTAAAGGTACTCTTAGCTTTGCATATACTGATACTTGGTATATATAACTCCCCCGAAACAATGGTAAGGGAATCTTGGACCTTCAAATTATCTAATAAGGTTAACCTGCTGGCTGCGCTTTTGCTTATCTGCATCTTCCAGAATTCCTTTGCCGAATTGCTTACAGAAGTGCCCTGTCCACTCAGTAAAAATTGGCTGCCTAGACCATTAAATACAACTGTGCTGTTAGATGGAACAAAAGTGCCCAGGTTGGCCCAATCGCCTTTTACGCTGAAGTCGTTGGTGCCTGTAATGGTCACTTGGGCGTTGCTGCCAATGCTCATGCTACGGATAGTGTAGTTGCTCTGGTCTATGGTGGCCTGTCCTGTGGTAACACACTGTACTGCCTGAGCAGGGCTTACCACATATACATCATTGATGCTATCAGGCAAAGTGGTGGTGAGAGCGTAATCGCTCCCATTGAACCAATACCAGTTGTCTTTTGCACTCCATAGGCTGCTTATGTTGCCTGTCCACAGATAATCACCTGCACCGATGGCCACTCCGTTCACCGTTATACCTTTATCAGGCTGCAATACGTTCGTGTTAGCTGTGGCCGCAGCAGTGGAGCTGGTGCAACCAGTGTTGCCCACCCTTCTCACCCAGTAGCTTTCAGCCCCTGCTACCGTAACCGTAATGCTCTGCCCTGTGGAGGGCAAGATATTGCTGCCAACGCTGCCCGTGCCCCATTCATAGTAACTGCCAGAACCATTGCTGCCGCCAGTTGCAGTAAGTACCAAGCTTCTACCTAAGCATAAGCCAAAGCTCTGATTCGGGTTGATGGCTATCTGCTGGGCGGCCCATCTTTCCGCTATGCTTGCAGTGGCAGTGCGAGAAGGCGTACTGCCTGTGGCAGCCTGATAGAAATAGGCCATCATGTTCGACGGCTCCCCGCCAGCATTATTAGGATTGTCGTAAATCTCTGTGGTACCGCTTGCTGGCTGGTAAGTGGCATTCTTCTTATTGGTGTAGAAGGCAAGTACCAAGCTATTCGCAGGAATGTTGTTTACGGAAGGGGCTGTAACGCTTGTCCCTGAAGTGCTGCTAGCCTGCGCATTCACCCCTGCAATAGGACTGACTGGGTCGAAATCGGTTATGCGCACAAGCGCTATGGACCATTTGGGTGTATTGTTTACCGTGAAATTGAAGGTGGAAGCGGCAACATCGGCGGCGGTGGCGATTTTATAGTACGATGCCATCCCAACATCGGTGCTTTGGTTAGTTCGGTTGATCAGAGTCCAGCCCGAGGGAGGAGTGATGTTTACTGCTGATCCCTTTTCTAAAGTAAGACCCGCCAATATCATATCTCCCGTTTGCAGGCCATTGGGCTTGTTCACGCTGATGCTGTTTCCTGAGCCTGTGCTAACAGCAAAGCTTGATATGCTAGGAGTACTGCTGATGATCGTGCCATTACCGCTGATGGCGGTGGGAGCTGTGGGGGCTGTGCTCACTGTGATCAAAGCACTGTCGGAAATAGCCGAACAGCCACCTGGATTGATTACGGCCCGAACCAGATAATTGTCCCATCCATTGCTGGAAAGGCCAGTGATGTTAAGATCCGAGGTGTTTGCACCCGTTGCGCCCGCAGCAGAACCTATCGCGGTCCAACTTCCCGGGGTGCCCGCAGGGCGACGCTGCCATTCATAAGTGAGCCCGCTGCCGCTGGCGGCAACTGAAAAACTGCCCGATGCATTGCCGCAGGCATTGAGACTGACAGGCTGGGCGGTTATCGTCGGAGCTGAGACCGGATTGATGACAACGTTCGCAGATGATGCGGAAGGGCAACTGCTGCTGGTGGTGACAGTGGTAGGGAAGGTAGCCGAGGCAATGCCCGGACCGTAAACAGTCACATCTACCCGGTTGCAATTCTGGTTGACAATGGTAGCCGTTGCACAATCCGAGTTCGGGTTCCACGGCCGGGTCTGAGTAGTCAATGTGCCACGGTACACGGTGGTACCTGCCGGTGCGCCTACCGTAGGGGCTGGTGTCAATATAGTATAGTTGCCATTGTTCTGGCTATTGCAAAAGATTTGTGGCTGGAAACCGATGTCGCCGTTCCAGCAGGTGTTCTCCCCTGTTACGGTTATGGTATAGTTGAACTCTACGTTGTAATTGTAACCAAACGTGCAAGGATCGTCCAATACCACTATGCTCAACGGTTCTATCACAATGGTGGCCGTATAGCCACAACCGCTCACTATAGCTTGGTAACCATAATTATAGTCGCTAACCGTAAAATTATAGGTGTTAGGAGCAAGGCCAGAAATGGTGGTAGAGCTGCCAGAACCGGTATAAGTATTTCCACCGGGCGACTGTGTGATCAGCCAGTTACCGGTGGTCGGCAGGCCGGTAAGAGCGACGCTTCCCGTGCTGGTAGAGCAGGTGGGCTGGGATATAGCTCCAATGCCTGGTGCCGCTAGGGTTTTTGTAAACAACACATTATCAAACAAAGCAGACTGCCCTGAGGCGGTGCCACCCTGCCAGTATGCGCCCATAGTGACGATGTTGCTGCTAGTGTAATTGTTATCGATAGCCGTGCCTTGCAGCGTAAGCGAGCCTGTTGCAGGATTGGTGAAGGCACTGCTGCCGTCATTCCGCAAGTACAACTGCCAGGTATCCGTGGTCGGGGTGTACACTACTCTCACGCTTAAGTATTGTGTACCAAAGTCCGTAAGGCCGGAGGTGTTAGAGCTAATGATGTTCGATAAGCTGCCTCTGAGACCGTTATTGAACCGTACAAGCCTCAACGGGTCCGTCGTTCCAGACTGCCCCAATACCACTGCATAACCACTTCCCGATGTGGCCACATTGGCATCCGTAGCCGCCAGAACAAATGCGACGCCGAAGGTATTGTTGCCGAAGCCGCCCGGGTCGTTCTGGCTTTGGCGCATGTTGAAACTCCAAGTCAAAGGGCCTGAATTGTTGCTAAGGCTCAATTGGTAGCACGAAAAACTTGATACTGGCAAGGCAGCATACACCCAGCCATTGGCATTGTTGGTACTGCCCACATCATTGGTCAGCTGGAGGGTATTGCTGTTGCGCCGCGCTCCCCAGTCATTGCCCGACCGGCTAACCGACCAAAGCGAAGTGCCTATGCCGCCCGATGTAGTATAGGTGCTGTTATTGCCTGAGGAGAAGTCATCAGAGAATAAGGTCGTTTGTGCAGAGACTAAGGGAGATAAAAAAACTATCAGAGATACTATAGAAATGCCCTTTCTTATAGTGGTAAAGATATACTCGTAATTCACTTTTTTGTAGGTTATTTTAGGCTTTTTTAAGGCGGTTTTAATGATTTACGGCAATGTAGTATCCTATGTTTCATTTGTCAATATTTTATTTTTGCTAGTGTAATCGATTGATTGAAAGTTGAAAAGATTAAAGAAGATTTGGTTGTATAACTTTATTGGTAGTAAAGTGTAGTGATTATGCTATTTTAACTACATATCTAATTATGGGGCTAAGTTGGCTGAAAATTATTTTTTCGCGGGTATTTCGCGGGTATTTCGCAGGTGCTTCGCGGGTAGTTCAAGGGGTGTTCAAAGGTATCTCGCAGGTACTTCGCGGGTATCTCAAGGGGTGTTCGCAGGTAGTTCAATTCCTATTAAAGTGTTGTATTTCAATGTTTTATAAGAAAAAAGTGTGTTTTTTCGTTTTTTTTTGATAGTAGCACATCCCAAATAGCGAATAGTATGGGCATTTTCTGGTGTCAAAATTGCCCATGGTCATCTCCGGAAATAACCTTTTATGCCAGGCTTGCCTCCGTTTTTGCACATTGTGTTTTCTCTTACTGCTCAACACCCACCTACGGATATTTGGTAACCGACATGCAGGTTTGCCAATACATACCACCCGCTACCATAATGGTCGGTATTTAAGATGGAAAATGCAAGGGGTGGCGAAAATTTGATCTATTTGTTTAGCAGGGCAGGTTTGCGCAGACTGCCTTCAAAACATCGCATGACTTGGTTTCGTGCTTGTCTATTCTTTTGCGTTTCTCTGATGGGGATTAAGGTTTCTTTGAACAAGGGGTTCCCCTATTTTACCACTTATGATATGTTCCAAAGCTTGAACAGCCCCAAGATAAACAATGCCTTTTCCGCCACCACCTTCAAATGATAAGTACTGTATTTTGTTAATATCTACCATAAAGGAAATAAAAGTGATTTTGTTTGTCTCCGTCTTTAAGTATGTTCATACTATCTGGTATACAGCATGAGGATTCATCTATTATGTTCATATATCGAATTGATATAACAAAATCATTTAAATCCCATTTGCACTCTTCGAACTCAAAAATATCTTTAGTCGAAAAATCATAGCAATACTTATTAACTTTATAAAGAGAATCAATATCCTTAGCTACCTCCATAAATAGGTTTGAATAATCAATTTTTGATAAAGTATGTATTGTCCTATTTTTTATAGAGGAAGCTTGGTTATTTTGATTATCTTAGCTTGTATTATATTCACGATATAATGTGTTGTTTTGTGAAATCGAGGCCTTTAACGCTTTTATATTTTTCGTTTCAATATCATAATAATAACCCGTATTTATGAAATATTGATTGGCTTTTTCGGTTGCAAAAATGAAATGAAGCAATACCTTGTAAGTCATATCAATTGTATCAGATAAAATAAGTGTCCTTCCCCGCTTCTGCTCAAATTCAATAATTTCTTCAGGGGTTTTACAATCAAAGCATAGTTCGGTATTAATGTCGAAACTGGGCTTGATAACACCAAATATGGGTCCTTTACAGGAAACACAAACAAAAAGCAAAAACATCAATAGCCAACTCCTTACCACCCGGTCATTGTTTTATGCCCTTAGCATAGCAATCATATCTAATCACATTTGGCCCGCGAAATTCATATTGCCAGGTCAATGTATCGCCATTAATGCTTCCGTTGCCTTCTTCAGTAGCAGTTGATGGCGAATAAGTGTATGAAAAATTGTTTCCATTTACAATGGCCGACTTATAAAAGGTATCTGATTGCTTTCTAAACCTAACATTTGTAGCTATAGAATCAGCCTCAATATATAACAGATAATCATCTACTTCAATTTGTGTATCATTCATTCCGGTATTTGGATTGTCATACACTATAAAGCAACTATCGTGAACCTGGTAGGTGCCTATAAATTTGTCGCGGGCATATTCGCAAGTACCATCATCTTCTTTGGCATCAGCATCATAGTTAATTGAATTAGGGTCGGTACATCCTTTTTTGCTGCAAGAGGTAAGGGCTGCAAGGCAACAAGCTGCCATCATCATGGCGTAAATCAATTTTGATTTCATTGGTTTTGTGGTTTTTTTATCGATAACAAGGTAGTCCATCGGCATTAATACCAGCCGATAAATCATCCTACAATATAATTAAATTCGTTGTAAGTAAATATATAGGATTTATGGTAAGTTTTAATAACATACACCAAAAAAATGCCCCGCCAAATGATAGTGCTTAATTAGTCTCCACGATGAAGATGAAGTTCCGAAGAGTAGCTACTTTGTCCGTAAGTGGCTTATCATTTATAGAGTTTATCAGCTGCGGAAACTCAAAGCCATCAATCTCTTTCAGGAAAGTTTCGAGGTAACTAGCCTTTACTGCATAACTAGCCGCATCGGCTACGGTTGACTTGGCATACACCACCCCTATTACATTTCCCTGTTCATCTATAAGCGGCCCACCACTATTACCAGGCTGCACGGCTGCACTTATCTGGAATTTGCTGGCATCGCCTTGCACACCGCTTTTTGCACTTATTATACCGTCAGTAAGCTTTATTTCATTGCCCATAGCGGTGGTAAGCGGGTAGCCATAGGCATATATTTTTTCACCTTGGGCTATGCCGGTAGTCCTTATCGCAAATGGTGGCAAGGAAAACTGCACATTTTTGTTACTTATTTTAAGCAATGCCAAGTCGTTCGATTGGTCTTCGGCTATTACCGTAGCCCCATACTTAGTGGTAAAGTCACCGTCAATCCCTTTTATGGTTATCTCCTTTGCATTTTCCACTACATGGTAGTTGGTGATGAAGTACCCTTTATCGGATATCAAGAAACAAGTACCCGATTTAGGGCCTGTAGCTTTTTTTGTATTGATTATCCCCCAAGGGCGGGTAATATCTTCCTCAAAGTTGCTTTCATATTTGCACTGCGCTGTTTTTAAACTATACCATTTCAGTGAATCAATTTGCGCTAATTCTTGTCCCGCAATATTACCTTTAAAAAAGAAATAGATATAGTAATCTTTTCCATTTTCAACATCCAGTATAAGTGAAGAGGTTATTGCTATTCTTCCCTCTGAATACATTTTATAATGAATTGCTTCTCCATAACGCACAGATGCGGCAAGGCGGTCATTAAAACTTAACTTAAGTGATTGGCCTATCAAAGGTTTATAAGTGGTATAAGCAAGAAAATGTATAGTGCTATAGTTGTTCTGGGCATACACATTAAGGCTGCTTATATTGAAGAGAACCATCAAAAGTATTGGTAAAGTAGGAAACAGTTTTTTCATGGTGGAAATTTTAGAATGGCCCTTATATGCAATATTTGTAACAAAGTTATAGAACTTTATAACATTTAAAAGAGGTGGGCTTGCTTATGTCTACCTTAACAAAAAAGCCCCGCCAAATGACGGGGCTTTTTATCATGCTACCTCTCTTTGCGGGGCAGGCTTGTACGCTATTAGTACCTGTAAGTATCGGGCTTGAAGGGGCCGCTTTGGTTCACGCCAATATATTCGGCCTGGTCGTTGGTCAGCTCTTCCAGCTCCACGCCAATTTTGGCAAGGTGCAGGCGGGCTACTTTCTCGTCCAGGTGTTTGGGCAGGGTATATACCTTGTTTTCGTATTTTTCGGCATTTGCCCACAGCTCTATTTGCGCCAACACTTGGTTGGTGAAGGAGTTGCTCATCACAAACGATGGGTGGCCAGTGGCGCAGCCTAAGTTCACCAAGCGGCCTTCTGCCAATAGGATAATGTCTTTACCATCGATGGTATATTTATCTACCTGTGGCTTGATTTCTATTTTGGTGTTGCCGTAGTTTTGGTTTAGCCAAGCAACGTCAATTTCGGTATCGAAGTGGCCAATGTTGCACACAATAGCCTTGTCTTTCATGGCCTTGAAGTGCTCGCCGGTAACGATGGACTTGTTGCCGGTAGCGGTAACGATGATATCGGCTTCTTTCACGGCATTGGCCATTTTCTTCACGGCAAATCCGTCCATAGCGGCCTGTAGGGCACAGATGGGGTCAATTTCGGTAACGATAACTCGGGCACCAGCACCTTGCAAGGAAGCGGCAGAACCTTTGCCCACGTCGCCATAACCGGCAACCACGGCCACTTTACCGGCCATCATTACGTCAGTGGCACGGCGAATGGCATCTACCAATGATTCCTTGCAGCCGTATTTGTTATCAAACTTCGACTTGGTAACGGAATCGTTGATATTGATGGCGGGCAACAACAGGGTGCCTTTCTTTTCGCGCTCGTAAAGGCGGTGCACGCCGGTAGTGGTTTCTTCCGATAAGCCACGGATGCCTTTCACCAGTTCGGGGTAGCGGTCGAAAACCATATTGGTCAGGTCGCCACCATCGTCCAGAATCATGTTCAGGGGCTTGCTGTCATCGCCGAAGAACAAGGTTTGCTCAATGCACCAGTCAAATTCCTGCTCGTTCATCCCTTTCCAAGCATATACGGATATACCAGCAGCGGCAATAGCGGCGGCGGCATGGTCTTGGGTAGAGAAAATGTTGCAGCTCGACCAGGTCACCTCAGCGCCCAGCTCCACCAATGTTTCAATCAACACGGCAGTTTGGATGGTCATGTGCAGGCAGCCTGCAATACGGGCACCAGCCAATGGCTTCGATGCGCCATACTCCTTGCGGATAGCCATTAAGCCTGGCATTTCAGCTTCGGCCAATTCAATTTCCTTACGGCCCCATTCAGCTAGGGTGATGTCTTTTACTTTGTACTTCAATGCGGTATCAATCATGATTTGGAACGGTTTTATGTTGTTCGTATAACAAAATTACGGCTTTCGGCGCAGCTTTCCAATGGGGCCAGTTTGCTTAAGTATTCCGTAACATACTGGCAACCCTCTCTGTTCGGTATTCGTTATCGGGTAAAACAACTTATGATGCGATTGAATGCCATTGTTTTCCTACTAATGATAGCTGCCGCTGCCCCAGCACAGCAATTGAGGTATTTTCAGTTTACTACTAATTGCGGACATGGTGCCTGGCAAGACACCGCATTTGTGGCTGCCACCAGTGATACGGTGTTGATTGATTCCGTGCTTGCCGATTTGGCACGGCCATTGGCGCAGCGTAAGTTCATTAGCGGCAATATTGCAGCGGGCAACGGTGGCCACAACCGCAATGGCAGCCATTGGTTTAAATGGCACTTTGTAGAGAACGAATGGGCCCTAGTAGAAAACGCCATTGAGGTATGCGATGGTTGCCCCTACAGCGACGTGGATGCCGATACGAGCTATTGGCTAACTATACTGGGCTATTTTTGCCCTTGGAGCGGCCAGCCCTTAAGGGAAATTGATGCGCCTACTGGCATGCACGATGCGGAAAAAATGGAAGTCAACTGGGCGATGGATGTACATGGGCAATTGTGGCTGCATTTTGGTAGCTCGGTGCCCGTAACAGTACAACTGTTTGACGTTAATGGAAAACTGATGATGGAGCGGAACCATTATTACTCTGGAACACCCCTTTCCCTGGCCCATTTACCGAAAGGCTTGTACGTGGCACAGGTTTACTATAAAGGTTTTGTAATTACTAAAAAAATTACAACTTTATAAGAATGGAAAGTTTTCTCACACCGCCGAGGGCAATACATAATTGTACAGTGCCATAAAGTGGCAAATACTGCCGCCCAGTACAAAGAGGTGCCAAATAGCATGGTTGTAGGGTAGCCTGTCCCATAAGAAAAACACCGTGCCTGCGGTATATACCAAACCCCCTGCTACCAGCCAATACAGTCCATTAGGGTGCAAACTGGTGGTAAGTGGGCCGTACATGGTAACGGCTATCCAGCCCATACCAAGATATAGGATAGTGGACAGAAAATTGAAGCGATGGGTGAAGAAAAGCTTAAATATAACGCCCACAACGGTGATACCCCAAATAATGGCCAGCAGGGTGTAGCCACCATGTGCCTTAAGGGTGATCAGTGCAAATGGCGTATAGGAGCCAGCAATAAGTACGTAAATGGCCGAGTGGTCGAAAATGCGTAAATAGCGTTTTATGTCAGGGTCTTTGGCATAATGATATAAGGTAGATGCCGCGTACAGCGTTACCAAGCTAAGTCCGTACACTGAAAAGGCTAATGTGCGCACCCAATCGGTCTGGTTCCAGGTAATGTAGGAAAACACCCCCAAGGCCAATATGCTCAGCAACAAACCTAGGCCATGGGTGAACGTGTTCCAGAATTCTTCGCGGTGCTTATGCTTATCCATTGCTTCTAAAACATACATTATTGGGTTTAGGTTGCATTGCCGGGCTTTTCCTTTTTGAATCCATAGGGGCAGTGCAGGCAGCCGCTCTTGCAGCAGTAGCCTCTCTTTAAGTGGTAAGCCTCCGTAAACACCATGAAGCCATCTTTGTTGATATAATAATCGACTCCTTCCACCAATTTGGGAGCACTCATACCTTCAAATGCAGTTTCGATGACAGCAAAATATAGATGCGCTCAATCATAAAACCGAATAATGCCCATGCCGGGAAATAATCGAGGCGGATATAGCCCATTACCTGTAGCCCGGTTTTATACTCCCAGGGGCAGCTTCCGGTAATCATGTCCAACAGCCAGCCAGTAATGAACTCCACCGTAAAAATGCTCAGCGCATATAGGCACATGCGGATAATAACATGCAAGTGCTGCAGGCGTTTATAAACGATGGGCAACAATAGGCCCGCCAAACCGTAAATGGGCAGCATCCATATGTATGACTGGCCCATCAGCCGCCAGTTGATGGATTGGCCGGCCAGTAAAGCATTTTTGGCGTCCATGGATGCGGTAAAGAAAATCTCAGTGGTGATGCCAATACAGCCAAAGGCTAGAAATAAGAATAATCGGTCATTCATGGGTGGTACTCAATAACTGGTGATAGGAGGGTATTTCATTTTCAAAGGTAAAAGTGCCGAGCGTAAAATCAATTTTTGCACAGTAGCATTCTATACCATTGCTAATGAGTAGATATGGAACCATTAGTACTTGGTTGTATCTGGCGGCCTGGTCAAAAATATTTTGTGCCAACTTTACCGTGGGCGCCTTACATTCCACTATCATGGTAGGCTTGCCCTCGTTTTGGTAGGCAACTATATCGCAGCGTTTTGAAAGCTGATTCAAGGTTAAGCCCATTTCTACTGCTAGCAAACCTTTGGCATAGCCCCTTTCCAATACCAAGTAATGCAGCAGATGTTGGCGCACCATTTCTTCGGGCGTAAGGGCAACGAAGGTCTTTCGGATGAAGTCGAATATCTCCCTTTGGCCTTTTTCCGTCCGAAATTTCAGGTCATATTTAGGGAAATCAATAGGGAAGGGGGCTGCCATAACTATTTTTGCGCCGCTGGCGGCAATTCAGGTGCCAGCTCATCATCCTTTATTACGGGTTGGGGGGCGAAGGGTAGTTCCTTATCCTGGTTTTTCCTTTTACGCTTGCTGCGCAAGTTTTCAAAGAGGTCTTTCACCGTGTCAAACTCCTTACGGTACGAAACGCCTACTCCCGTTCTGTTAAGGTTCCTATCCTGAAAAATATCGTATTGGCCTTTCCTAAATACTTTAACCTTTATCCTTCCATCAGGGGTAATGTTGTAACGTATCTCAAAGTCGCCCGTAATGGCGTTGGTGGTAGTATTGGAAGTGCTGGTATTTTGGTTTTGGCCAAAATCGAAATTGCCCCCTATGTCCACCTCAATCCTATCATTGAAGAACGATTTGGTTAATGCCAGTTGCAATTCCCTGCGGTTTTCGAAAGTGGATTCATCTGTTCCACCCCCTGTATTGCTGCCATCGCCGGTTTGGCTCTGGTAGTTGCGGTAATTGATATCTAATTGCACTTCCGTGATAAACTTGCTGATCCAGTCTGTTAGGTAAATAGACAATTGGTTCGATACGAATTCGCTTACGGTATTGTTCACGCCCTGGGCAATATTGGAGTTGACCGAGGAACCCAAAGGGATAACAGGCAAGAAACGGTTGAGTACCAAAAGGCCCACCACTTGTTTGTTCAGCTCGTTTTGGTCTTGCCTTACCAATGCCAGCTTACTGTCAAGGGCACTTCGGATGCCTTGATCTACATTGGGCACATCAATATCAAAATTGATATCGGGGCTTAGCAAGCTACCCGCCAATTTCAGTTCAAGATAAACAGGGATACGGTTTTTCGATTGCTGTTTGGGGGCATCTTCTTTCAATACATCTTCTATCAAGTCGTAAGGCGCAGCTCTCAATTTGTAAATGGCCTTAATGGCCAAACGGGCATCGTAGGGGTCGCCAGTCCAGAGTATTTCACTGCCTTTCGCAATCTCAAAGTTTTTGCTGATTACTTTTTGCAGACTAAACAAGTATTGGCCCTTTTCAATTTCGTAACGGCCTACCATCGTGAAGTCGCCATTTTTATCAAACTGCACTTTCATGTTGCCCCTTCCGGTGGCGGTAATCACATCACCATCCGTAGGACTCATGATCAGGTTGATTTGTGCATCGGGGGTGATATCCAAATCAAAATCGACAGATACCCCACCAGAACGGATGGCTATTTGTTGCTTGTTTTTGACGGTATCTTTCTGTATAAACCTGAAGAAATTGTATTTGTCAACATCCTTGGCATTGTTTACTGCGATGGAAAACTTGGTATTCTTTTTAGTAGTAGCGGCTGCATA
Source organism: Chitinophagales bacterium (assembly GCA_033762815.1). Lineage (GTDB taxonomy): Bacteria > Bacteroidota > Bacteroidia > Chitinophagales > CAIOSU01 > JANRLF01. Next base: position 187,320 of record JANRLF010000002.1, read on the forward strand.
AAATTGCACGTCGTTCAAGGGGCCATTGATAGTTACCAAGCCACCCGCATACACTTCGCCAAAGAAGTCGCCGTTCATTTTTTCGGTGGTATTCAGGAATTGGAAATTGTCCGTTTTGATATCAATGTCCAAATTGAAATCTTTCAAATTTTGATGATAGATGGTGCCAGTGGCCTTGGCTAGGTTGCCCTTGGCATCTTTTAAGGTTATCTCCTTCAGTGCAATGCCTTCTTTGGTAAAGTCAATTTCTTCTTGATCGAAGGTATAATGGCTGCCCAAATAGTTGACGGTCGCCCCTCCGTTATAAGCAGTTACCTGCCCTGTAAGCACTGGCTTTTCAAAAGTGCCACCTACATGTAAGTATCCTTTCGCTGTACCAGCCACACGGCTCACAAAATTGCTGGCAAAATGTTCAATGTGCGGAAGGTGGGCCTTTTCTATGTTGAAGTCGATATTCAGATAATTATCCTTGCTGGCCAAATCGTAGCTGCCATTGATGCCTATGTCGTTCAAGCCCCCTTTGAAACGGCCGTTGAGACTGATTTTTTCTTCCGTAGGCACGAATGAACCCGTCATTTGCAAATCGCCCAGCACATCGCCGTCAATACTGAACTGGCTTAAATCGGCCATGGCTATCAGTTTTGGGTCTTTTAGCACATCAGTTATGGTAAAATAGCCGTTGGCTACGCCCATAAGCCGATGGCCGGCCATGATTTCAAGCCCTGGAATGACCTCTTCAATATTAATGTTTTCAAACTCTACATTTAGATGGCTTCTGCCCGGAGGGTTGTAAGTGTTAATGGTAAAGAAGTGGTCGCCCTTGTAAAGCTTAAGGTTTTTCACCGCAAACATGGTAGAGTCATAGTAAAGGCTGTTGTTTTCTTGAATGTTCCAGGCTTCATTATTGATTACCACTTTGGAAGGCAACAGCGTGAGCCATACTTTTTGCAAATCGCTGGAAAGCTTTCCGTTCAGCACCATATTGTTGGGTGCATCTTCCTGCTGTATGGCAAACTTGAAGAGCATGGTGTCCTTATCGATACCCGCATCCAGCCGTAGCCATTGGGTGAAAATACTGTCCTTCATGAATACGGTGTCTATGTACGCATGCACATCTACCTTGTCGGCATTAGATGCCGCATTTACCGTGATATCTGCCATACGGAATTTCTTAAACGTGGCCCCCCGGATATCGGAATTGAGCTCAAAGCTATTGTCGGAGCTATTGAAAAAACCATTGATGGTACCTTCCTCAATATTCGCCAAATCCTTATGCAACAAGCGTGAAAGATTGCCGGTGTTATCAAATGCAATATTGAATTCGAAATTCTGCCTAATACTATCGGTCAGTTGCTCTGTGCCTCGGGTGGTAGGCTCAAAGTAATACTTGAAGAACCGGCCAAGGGCATTGGGTAAGTCTTTAAAATTGAAGCGTCCATTCATGCTGGCCTCCAAAAAATCACTGGTTACTACCAATGCTTTTCCATCGGGGTTATCAAAGGAATAAAATTGCAGGCTGTCCAAAACATATAAGGAATCATCTTTAATGATATTCGTATGCTTTGCAGTAAAGCTCCCATTGATGCTGTCTATTTTGTCGCCTATCAAGTCTAGGCTCATATCCGTGGATAGCTTGATATCGCTATCGGTTAAATTGAGTGCCTTCAGGTTGGCTTTGGTAACTAATGAATGGAACTTGAAAACGGGCAGTTGTTGGGCCAGGTTGATGTCGCCCTCAAAATCAAGATCCAAGTTGTCATCTTTTACGGAAAAGTAACCTTTAAATTCATTTTGCTTAAAAATACCATCGAAGCGGATATCGCGATAGACATAGTCTTTCACCGTAATGGAATTGATAATCCCATCCCCGTTGGCTTCCAATACCTTTAGGTTGAATCCGGAACCTTCCACCTTGCTACGCATGGTCATTTTGCCCAAATAGTCCTGGTTGAGCCAGGTACCCATATCAAATTCGGTGGTAGATAGATTGCCTGAGTAATAGGGCTTGCCCTCATCAATTTTAAAATTGATATCAGACTTTACTCTTCCTATGGAAGATATCAGCTCTCCATCGGCAACAAAATCGTTAATAAAGCCATCGAACCTGCCGCTGAACCATACTACCCCCAATCTTCTCATACTTTCTAAATGAGGCACTTCAGGATATATCTTTAGTAGGTCGGCAACATCGGTGCGTACTTTTTTCACCTCTCCCGAAATAAAGGTTTCATTGATTTTGGGCAAACCCTTAAAAGACACATTTCCATTGAATACACTATGGTCGCCACATTCCAAAAGCAAATCCCTACCCTTCAAATTGCTTACCGTCCCCCTCACATAGCCACTTAAATTCACTATGTTATGGTCTATCGGTGTCAGGGCATGTGCATAGTAATTGATGTCTTTTATGGATACTTTGGCCCTTTTAAATTTGCCCGTCATAGTTACCTTTTCCTCATACTTTCCAAAATCGCTTATATGCTCGTATTCCATGGCATAATAATCGGTAATGTTACTTTCAGGGGTAATGACATGCAGCTTTTTGAACTCCATGATATTAGGAGCAATCTTCGCATCAGCTTCCAAATGTTTCAGGGTAAAACCGCTTCGTTCTTTTGCTGAAATATTGTTTACCCTTACAAACAGCGAATCATCCACCAATCGAGCATTATTCATATCTATGTCAATGCCACTCACTACAATATGGTCATAGTCCATCCCTTTTTCCCTCAAAGGATAGTTTTCTTTATGGAATGAGAAGAATGAGCCGTTGATGGAAAGGTGCGCCAGCCTTAAGTCCCAACAATCGGCATTCAACATTTCCGCAACTTGTTCTTTTACCTTTTCGGGCCTATCCAAGGTATCATTGTGGCGTTTGGTAGTATCGTAGGGTCGGTAATCGCGAAAGGCAACTTGGGCACTATCTAAACGAAGGTCGTCCAGGAAGCAATGTTTGTTTTCGAAGTTTACCTTATCTGCCGTAAGGCCAAGAAATGCCAATTTGGTAGTCAATTGATTTTGTGAGGGCTCATTCAGTAGATTGAAATTGAGCCCATGCATATACACCTCCTTGAAGCTGAGGTCAAAGGGCTTTGAAGGGGTAGTATCGTTGGGGCCATTGGTAAATTGGTCAGTGATGAATTCAAAATTGAACCGGGTACTGTCCACTGCCTTGTGCAGATAGATATGGGTATCGTGCAAGTCTACTCTGGCAATGCGCAGTTTATTGTCCCAAGGCTGGAACAGGCTCAAACGTACATCCAGTTTATGGGCAAAGAAAAGGGTATCCTTAGACAAATCCTCCACCAGCATGTCGTGCAATATCAACCTGCGGAAAAACTTGATTTCTACCGAAGCTATATTCACCTTAGTGCCCAGCTTATCGCTTAGGTAACCCGTAATGTGTTGTGCAATCCATGTTTGCACCCGAGGCTGGTTGACCAGAAAGTAAAATGTACCAAGCAACAATACGACTATTGTGCTAACGATGAGCGATATTTTGGCTAATTTCCTCAATTTTGTCAGGCATGCCGGAGCAAAGCCGTTATCTAAACGTTAAAAATACGATTCTGTTACAAGATATTCGATGAAGGACATCCACATACTGGCTGTTGAATCCTCTTGCGATGATACTTCAGCGGCCGTTTTCAGGAATGACTCCATTCTTGCCAACTTGGTTGCGGGCCAAGAAGTTCATCGTGCTTATGGGGGCGTGGTACCGGAATTGGCTTCAAGGGCGCACTTGCAAAATATTATTCCGGTAGTAGATGCGGCATTGAAACAGGCCGCAATTGATAAACAACAGTTGGATGCCATTGCCTTTACCCGTGGGCCAGGATTGATAGGCAGCTTGTTGGTAGGGGTTTCTTTCTGCAAGGCCATGGCATTGGCCTTGAATATACCCCTTATTGAGGTAAACCACATGCAGGCACATGTTTTGGCGCATTTTATTGAGCAACCCATGCCTAAGTTTCCTTTTCTGTGCCTTACCGTTTCAGGCGGGCATACCCAAATTGTGTTGGTTCGTGATTACTTGGATATGGAGGTAGTAGGCAAAACCTTGGATGATGCGGCAGGGGAGGCCTTTGACAAGACCGCTAAAATATTGGGCTTGCCATATCCCGGCGGCCCGCTAGTTGATAAATATGCCCAGCAAGGAAGCCCCAAGTTTAAATTTGCAGAGCAGGCTATTCAAGGGCTCGATTTCAGCTTTAGCGGCTTCAAAACCTCTGTGTTATATTCTTTACAAAAGTGGCAAAAAGATGACCCTAATTTTATTGAAAACAACCTTTATGACCTTTGCGCTTCCATCCAACACAACATTTGCGAAGCTCTAATACGCAAACTTGCAAGGGCGGCAAGGGAATACCATATTAAGGAAATAGCCATAGCGGGCGGTGTTTCTGCCAATACGGGCTTGAGGTCGGCACTGGCAGAGGCTGGGGAAAAGCATGGTTGGAATATTTATATCCCAAAATTTGAATATTGCACCGACAATGCCGGAATGATAGGCATTACCGCTTATTATAAATACCTCAAAGGAGCATTCACTGACCAGTCCGTAACGCCCTTGGCGAGATATGGTTTTTAGTATTGAGTAATGAGTACCTAGAAACTAGCTTAACTTAGATGCTACCAAGTTGATGAACTCACTGCGGGTTGATTGCTTTTCAAATTCTCCCGTAAATGCCGAGGTAGTGGTCACGGAGTTTTGTTTCTGAACCCCGCGCATCATCATACATAGGTGCTTAGCCTCAATTACTACTGCTACGCCCAGGGGTTGTAAAACCTCTTGTATGCAATCGCGTATTTGTACGGTAAGGCGCTCCTGTACTTGCAACCTACGGGCAAACACATCTACCACACGGGGAATTTTACTTAAGCCTACGATATTGCCATTGGGGATATAAGCCACATGCGCCCTGCCATAAAATGGCAACATATGGTGTTCGCACAATGAGAACAGTTCAATATCTTTCACAATAATCATTTCACTGCGGTTCTCATGGAAAATGGCCCCTTCCAGTATCTGTCGGGCATCTAACTGATAGCCGTGGGTCAAGAATTGGTAGGCTTTAGCAACCCTTTCAGGTGTTTTCAGCAAGCCCTCGCGATATACGTCCTCCCCCAATGAATCAAGGATGGACGCCACATTCCGGCTGAGGTCTTTAGTGGCATGATCGTTATAGATATCCAGCTTTTGATAAAGGTAGCCTTCTTCTTCGTCGTCGTGGTGATGGTGCATAGGTAGGTTATTCTCCAAAGTATTCAACATATATGTTTTCTGTTTCGTACAGCTTTACGCAGTACAGTTTGCCACCAGTAATGTGTGGTACTAAGCGCTCCCAAATGGCAATGGCCAAGTTCTCCGTGGAAGTGAATTTGCCTTGCATAAATGGCACGTCAACATTCAAATTCTTATGGTCAAGCGCATCCACTATTTCCCTTTTTATAATGGTGCTTAAATCCTTTACGTTCATAATGAAGCCAGTATCGGGGTGGGGTGTTCCCTTTATGGTGACGAACAAATCATAATTGTGCCCGTGCCAGTTCTTGTTTGCACATTTGCCAAATACCTCATTGTTCCGTTCTATGCTCCAGTCAGGGTTATAGAGTTGGTGCGCTGCGTTAAAGTGCTCTTTTCTGGTTAAATATACTATAGATGCCATGCTGCAAAGATACGGATACATCTTTTTATGATGCCTTGTTGTAATCCAAGGCAGTTTTATATGCTTTCAATGTCCGCTCGCGGGCATGCTCATGTTCAATAATAGGTGCAGGGTAGTCCAAGCTTTCCAATTCGGGTACCCATTTGCGAATGTACTTTAGTTCAGGGTCGAATTTTTTGGCCTGTAAGTAAGGGTTAAATACCCTAAAGTAGGGTGCTGCATCTACCCCGGAGCCAGCCACCCATTGCCAACTGCCATTATTGCTCGCTAAGTCAAAATCCAAGAGCTTTTCTGCAAAATAAGCTTCACCCCATCGCCAATCAATCAAGAGGTCTTTTACTAGATAACTTGCCGCAATCATCCTCACCCTATTGTGCATGTATCCGGTAGTATTCAGTTCTCGTATACCTGCATCTACTATGGGCACCCCGGTACGTCCTTCGCACCAACGTTGGAATTCCTTTTCGTCGTTTCGCCATTTAATACTATCGTATTCTTTTCTGAATGCGCTTTGCACCACGTGTGGAAAATGCCAAAGGATAGCTTGGTAAAACTCCCGCCAAATCAATTCATTCAGGTACTTTTCATTCAACTCTTTTGCCCGTACCGCCAGTTTTCTGATGCTAATGGTGCCAAACCGTAGGTGCACCCCCATTTTGGAGGTGCCGTCAATGCCCGGTAAATCGCGGGTTTTATGGTAATCCCTTAACAGTGATTCGCTTGGTTCGATAGGTGGGAAATCAATACTAGAAGGTTCAAATCCAATCTCTTTTAAGCTGGGTATAGGCCTTGTTTCCCTTTTCAAGAAGTTGTGGAAGTACTTTTCGGTAGGGTAGCTTTTAAGGTAAAAATCATTCAACTTGGCTTTCCATCGCTTACTGTAGGGGGTATATACCACAAATGGACTTCCATCGTCTTTCAGTACCTCCTCTTTCTCAAAAATTACTTGGTCTTTATAAGTTTTGAATGGGATGCCCTTACTAGTAAGCAGCTTAACTATTTCTTCATCCCGCTTTTCTGCGTAAGGTTCATAATCATGATTGGTGTAGACTGACTGTACATTATAATCACTCAGCAGCTTTTCCCATACTGTTTTTGGCTGCCCGATTCTCACTTCAAGTGCGCTACCAAGTTGAATCAATACTTGGTTCATTTTTCCCAATGCTTGATGGATAAATTCCACTCGGGCATCGTTTCTGGGCAAATGCTGAATAATGTCGGTATCGAAGATGAATAAAGGCAAAACGGGAAACCCTGCTTTCAAGGCATAGTAAAGGGCAGCATTATCGTCCAAACGTAAATCTCTCCGAAGCCAACACACACTTATCATTTCCATTATACCCCAAACAAGCTGGTTCATACATTGTTCATTCTTTGGCGAGCAATTTGATGCCATTTGTTGTTCTATTTCTATATCTTATCGTCCAAATCGCCAATTATGCCTATGCTTCGAATCGCTCAACTGATAATGTTTGTGGCTATGTTTTCTTGTTCCGGCAAAGACATTAAGGAAACACCTGGTGAGCAAGATGAGGTCGCACAGCGCATACAATTGCCCGCTGGTTTCAAAATCAGTGTGTATGCTAATGATGTAAAGCAGGCAAGGGGAATGGACATAGGGTCCGATGGTACCGTTTTCGTGGGCAGTAGGAGCGAAGGAAAGGTGTATGCTTTAAAAGATACCAATGGCGACTTTAAAGCCGATAAAATTTACACCATTGCTTCAGGGCTTAATATGCCAGCAGGCGTAGCTTTCCATAATGGTAGCCTGTATGTCAGTTCTGTTAGCAGCATCGTGCGATTGGATGATGTTGAAAACCGTTTGGCCAATCCTCCTGCACCAATAACGGTGTATGATGATTACCCCACCAACGAGCATCACGGTTGGAAATATATTGCTTTTGGCCCCGATGGAAAATTGTATGTGCCAGTAGGAGCACCTTGTAATATTTGCAATGAAAGCGACTCCATTTATGCCACCATCACCCGCTTGAACCCTGATGGCAGCAATATGGAAATATATGCCAGTGGGGTGCGCAACAGTGTGGGTTTTGATTGGCATCCGCAAACGGGTGAACTATGGTTTACCGAGAACGGCCGTGATTGGTTGGGCGATGACAGCCCGCCCTGTGAGTTGAACCATGCACCACAAAAGGGCATGCACTTCGGGTTTCCTTTTTGCCATGCAGGCAATCTTGCAGATCCAGAGTTCGGACAGGGTCATCCGTGTTCTGGTTACACAGCTCCCGCCAAAAATCTGGGCCCGCATGTGGCCCCTTTGGGTATGAAGTTTTATACCGGCAACATGTTTCCAGCGGAGTACCGCAATCAGATTTTTATAGCAGAACATGGCTCATGGAACCGTAGCACCAAAATAGGGTACAGGATTATGCTGGTAAAATTGAATGGTAACCAAGCAGTATCCTATGAACCCTTTGCTACTGGCTGGGAATCAGCAGGAAATGTGTATGGCCGCCCCGTAGATATTGTTTTACTGCCTGATGGGTCCATGTTGGTCAGTGATGACCATGCGGGTAAAGTTTATAGGATTACTTATGCCAACTGATTTATCAAATTGTTTCGCTCCTTCATGGGGATAGGAACAAAGCCAAGGATGGATGGGTTACATTTGCAGTATGGATACCTTACAATTTAATACAAGCATCAATTGCCAAAACTGTGTGCGTTTGGTGAGCAGCTACTTGGATGAAGAGCAATCGATTGAAAGTTGGGAGGTGGACACTGCCAACCCTGATAAGGTGCTTACTGTTCGTGGCGCGGCTTTGGACAAGGAGCATATAATCGAAACCGTGAAATCCGCTGGCTTCGAAATATCCCCTAAGTAATTATTGCTCTACCTTTCTGCCTGTGGCTACTCGTTGGTCGCGCTGTACTTGATTGAGCTTTTTCATGTCAATCATTAAATGGGCATTACCGCTTTCAGGGGTAGTGTACCATACTTTACCATCATAGTTGATTTTGCCCACTTTGTTTTTCCAATCCGCAGCAGCAAGATAGTATCGGCCATCTTTATCCGGGTTCGGAACGAACATGAGGTAAGTCTCATCGCCTTTCTCAAAGCTGATGCCCATTCGGTTGTCAACGGGGTTGAATACCAATACGCCTGGGGTTCCACGCCTTATCAATACTTCCTCCACCTTTTCCCCATTCACGATTTTTACTTTGCCCGAAACAATTTCGGTGCTGCTTTCTTCCAATTTGCGCTGCAATACTATATCATCGGAGAGGTAGAATTGTATCTTCTTTAAATCATCGTTGCTCCATTTCTTCTCATACTTTTCCTTGTCCGTTATGGCTACCAGGCTTGGCATGCAAGAGTTGAACAATACAAGGGTAACTAGGGCAAAAAGTAAATAGGGGCGCATAATATTCATTTTTTGTACAAGCGGCAATTACCAATTTGTTTGCCAATTGGACAAAGGTAGATTATCCTCTTCCATTTATGTAAAACAGATTGGCGAAAACTTCAGTTGGTGTTTGCTTTCCGATAAGTATAGCAGTTTTCCTAGTTCCTGCTACGCTACTATGTTCGAGTTAAGTACTGTACAAAATTGCACATAGAAATGTCCCCTATATAGTCCATTCCGAATCATTTGAAACAGTTATGGGGTAGGCGTGCACACTTGTAAAGTATATGTCAATTGGATAAAGTTGGCTTTATATTTTTGAAGTGTTAGGGTAATTAAGGTTTCCCCTACCGAGCGAAGATGAGGGCACGTCAGCACAATGGTGCCGCTTGGTAGGGGAAATTCATTTTAAGTAGTGGTTGAATCTCCTAATATCCACTTCCGCTAATAATTGTTTTCCTTCCTCTAAATGGTTTGTTAAATGCTCAGCAAAGTAAGGGGCTAGGGAAAAACCTTTGGTACCTAATCCATTGAAAATAGCCAAAGAAGGGTGGGAGGGATGCTTGCCTAAAATGGGCCTACGATCGATAACATTAGGTCTGAATGCCGATAGATGCTGCAATACTTTAAAGGGCTTTTGCGTTATTGCGGCAACTTTAGTGGTCAGTTCTTCTAATTGATGCGCACTGGGGTATGGCTCACCGGCCTGCCATTCATTGGTGGAGCCTACATAATAACGGTTGTTTCCTTCAGGTATAATAAACAACCCCTTTAGTAATATCCTGTCTTCGGGCAATCCATCCATTTCAATAATGATGGCTTCTCCCTTAGCTTGCTTAAGGGGCAAATAATTGAACCAAGGGTTATTTTTTATCTGGCCACCCTCGCAGAATACGATATGTGTTGCTTGCCAATTTTGATAAGCTACCCAATTTTGCTGAATTTCCACTTGCTGGTAATCAAATTGATTTTCAATAAGATATCCCATCTGTTTGAAATAATTTCTGCAAGTATTATGTATGGCCCTAGGATGCAACTGGCAGGTATGCTTTATTTCGATAGCACCATAAGGGGCATCCAATACCAATTTATCTTTATCTAGCAGCCTCACATGATTTTTCAAATCATTGGCTCGTTCATCAAAGAATCTTCTATCCTCTGGATTGATAAAATAGCGGTGGATGGGTCGTAGGCTTATGCATTGGTCACCTAATTCATTTTCCAATGCTGTATAATACTGCGTCGAATAAGGTAGTAGCTCATCAATACGCCAGGTAAAGCTAAGCTTCTTTCCTGTTACTGGATTAACGACCGCACCTGCTGCCAATGACGGAATATGCGGGGTATAGGCATCGATAATTTTAATGCGCTTGCCTCTTTTAATAAGAGCAAGTGCGAGTGCAGAGCCGGCGATGCCTTGCCCTACGATAAGGTAATCGAGTTTCATCCCTTAAAGTTGGATGGGAAGTGCTGCCTTAAATGGTCAACGGATTCCAGTACCTTATCTGCCAGGGCTGCTTTGTAGGCTTGCAAATGCTTGTCCACTATTTCCTCCGAGGTGGCAATGATTTGGGCAGCCAAAATCCCTGCATTTTTGCCCCCATTCAGTGCCACGGTAGCCACGGGTACGCCAGCTGGCATCTGAAGGATGGATAGCATGGAATCCCAGCCATCGATGGAGTTGGATGATTTCACCGGTACGCCAATTACGGGCAAAGTTGTTAAAGAAGCCACCATTCCCGGCAAATGTGCGGCACCACCCGCACCAGCAATAATTACTTTTAGCCCGCGTTCCCTGGCTGTCTGTGCATACCGAAACATGCGCTCAGGTGTACGGTGGGCCGATACAACCGTTAGTTCAAATGTCACACCCAACTCGGTCAAAATATCGGCTGCTTCCTGCATCACGTTTAGGTCCGATTGGCTACCCATTATTATACCCACTACTGGCTGGCTCATGTTATGGCTTTTAAGGTTTGTTTCACAATTTGTGCTTTTTCCTTGGCTTTTTCCAAGTCGGGGTCGGTAATGGTAATATGGCCCATTTTCCGGAAAGGCTTGGTTTTCTTTTTGCCATACAGATGGATATTTACTCCGGGTATGGCCATGGCGGTCTCCAAACCTTCATAATGCACAGGCCCCTCAAAACCTGGTTCGCCTAATAGGTTCACCATTACAGCAGGCAGTTTTATCGCCGTGTCTCCTAAAGGCATATTGAGTATGGCGCGCAAGTGCTGCTCATATTGGGACACCATATTAGCCTCAATAGTGTGGTGCCCACTATTATGTGGGCGGGGAGCTACCTCGTTTATCAATACTTCACCGTCTTTGGTGAGGAACATTTCCACTGCAAGTAAGCCTATAATACCCAAATTTTCAGCTACTTGAATAGCAATATTTACTGCTTTACTTTCAATATCATTTTTAATGTTGGCAGGGGAAAAAAGATACTCCACCAAATTTTTTTCAGGATGGAAATCCATTTCCACAGCTGGGAAAGCCGCCATATCTCCATTGGCATTTCGCGCGACGATTACCGCCAATTCCTTTTCAAAGGCTATCATCTGTTCCAATACCGATGGTTGTTCAAAGGCATTTGGGTAATCTTTCTCGGAAACAATCTTATGCACCCCCCGACCGTCATAACCCTCTTTCCTCAACTTCTGAACGGCTGGCAAGAAAGCCAGATATTGGGCCAGTTCATCTTTATGTTGAAGCAAATAATAAGGAGCGGTAGGAAGATGGTGCTGTTTGTAAAAATCTTTTTGTAAACCCTTGTCTTGTACAAGTTTAATTACATGTGGTTGTGGAAATACTTTAATTCCTTCTTTTTCTAGTTGCTCTAGAGCTGCAACATTTACATTCTCTATTTCAATGGTGAGTATATCTACCTGTTTGCCAAAATGGTAAACCGTGTCATAGTTCTTCAACGAGCCTACTTGAAACTCTTTGGCGAGGTATCGGCAAGGGGCATCGGTATCAGGATCCAATACAAATATTTCCAAATCAAGGTTTACCGCCGCCTGAATCAGCATACGGCCAAGCTGGCCGCCCCCCAATATTCCTAACCGCAAGCCTTGCTTGTAATACATCGTTTTTCTTTGTGCAAAATTAAAATTTTGGCCTCAACTTATCCATGCCGCGCCGCTCTTTCTTGGTAGGCCTACCTTCGCACCGCTCTCGTTTTGGAAATAGGTAGAATGCACTTTCCTCAGGATTATCGGGCATGGGTGGCGATAAATCTTCATAGCAAGCCTGGGCGTCGGGTGCACCTACCCTTTTTTCGATCAATTTTTCTACTTTCCAAACCTTTTTAATGGGCCCTATGGAAAAACTCACTGTTTCACCTACTTTCAGTTGATAAGCGGCTTTAACACTGTTGCCATCCACTTTCACCTTACCTGCTGCACATGCCTCGGTTGCTAAGCTTCTGGTTTTGAAAGCCCGTACCGCCCACAGCCATTTATCTATCCGCAGTTTGTCCATATAGCAAAGTTAAATGGAAACATTTAATGCTAAGATATCTTTGTTTTACACCACTACATACTAGAAGTGCACAGTTATAAACTTTGCATTGCGAGCTTTGGATTAATTCATAGCTTTGAAAAAAAACATTTATGAAAAGGGGTTTCTTCATTACGATATTATCTTTTTTTGTGTACTCTACAACATTCGGTCAGAATGTATGGACACAATTGAACGATGCGCCATTCAGTGGCAGAATTACAAGCGTTGCCTTCGGTATAGATTTAAATGCTGATGGGACAAATGACAAAGGTTACTGGGGAACAGGATGGGATTTTGATACTGCCGAGTACAATGACTTTTGGGAGTATGATGTGGCAACGGATAGCTGGACACAAAAGGCAAATGTTCCAGGACCAAATAGAAGGGAAGCATTTGGCTTTTCTATTGATGGTAAGGGGTATCTTGGTGCAGGAGCCGTTGGTTTTCCTGGTACTTTCCTGGGTGACTTCTATGAGTTTGATCCAATCGCCAATACCTGGACTGCAAAGGCCAACCTACCAGGGCTTCCAAGATGGGGGGCAATAGGGGTTGCAGTTAATGGAAAAGGCTATATGGGTTTTGGAGCTACCGGCACCGTAGGTACACCGTTCCTTTCTGACTTTTGGGAATATGATCCTATCTTGGATACTTGGAGCCAAAAAGCTTCTTGCCAGGGTTCAGGCCGGGTTGAAGCAGGTGCTTTTGCTATAAATTTAAATGGGAGTCCCACTGATGGTCGTGTTTATGTTAGCTGCGGCAGAAACAACAGTGTTAGATTTAAAGATTTATGGGAGTTTAATCCAACGCTAAATCAATGGACGCAGAAATCAAATTATCCTGGAGCTGAACGAGATGTATTAGCAGCTTTTTCTGTAAATGGAAAGGGGTTTATTGGATTGGGTAGAGATGCAAGCGGATTTAGCAGCGATATGTATGAATATGATCCAATCGCCGATAATTGGTTGATAATGTCAAGTTTCCCTGGCACTCCAAGAATAAGCCCTGCAACGTTTGTAGTGGGTGATAGCGTTTACATTTTGGGTGGATTTGATACCGCTGCATTATCTGAGATGTATAGATATGTGCCGTTTTTGAGAGGATATAATACCATTAGGGGAAACATATTTGCCGATGCCAATCTTAACTGCCAAATCGATACCAATGAGTATGGTTTAAACCAATGGATTGTGCAGGCTATACCAGGTCCTTATTATGGCTCCACGGATACTTTAGGCAATTATTTTGTATTGGTGGATACCGGAACTTATAGTTTATCGATACTTCCAAATACTCTTCAAGCCCAGCTTACAGAAGTCACTTGCCCAGCCAATAATGTATGGCAAGTGCATTTTGATACAACTGGGGTAGACACCATGGGTTTTAACTTTGCACTTGAAGTTTCCCCATGCAGCTTATTGGATGTTGCTATCACAAGTTCTGGTAGAAGAAGATGTTTTCCCAATTTTGACATAATCACTTATTGTAATCATGGGTTTTCAGCGGTAGCTAATGCGGAAATAACCCTAACATTGCCAGAAGAAGTGGTGCTTCTAAATGCAAGTGCTCCGTATGGCTATGATGTGGATTCAAATATAGTATTCGCTGTTGGGGATGTTTTGCCAGGTCAATGTAATGACATTCAAGTTACTTTGGAGGTGTCTTGTGATGACCCGTTTGATTTAGGCCGTACCGTATGTACGGAAGTACGCATCACTCCCGATAACAATTGTATAACTCCTGATTCGATGTGGAGCGGAGCACATCTACAGGCAAACATATCTTGTTTGACTGCCGATACCGCATTAGTGACAATTACAAATGTTGGTGTAGGCGATATGTCTGATTCTACAGCTTATCGCATCTTTCTTGATCAGACTCAAGTGTTCTTAGGTAATGTTTTGTTAGATTCAGGCGCTTCGTTCACATTGTTCATACCAACGAACGGTGCTACAGTTCGTGTAGAAGCCGACCAACCGGATTTTGATCCACAGCATTTTACTGATGTAGCTTGGTTAGAAGGATGTGGTTTAGATGTGCCTATTCCAGTTAGTACTGGCATTGTTCCGTTGTTTGTGCTTGGCGACGAAGAATCCAATATAGATATCAACTGCCAAACTATTATAGGTTCTTGGGACCCAAATGACAAACAGGTTTTCCCTACAGGGCTAACTGAAGATCATTTTGTAAAGCCTGGCACAACACTTAACTATTTAATTCGTTTTCAGAATACTGGTACTGATACTGCTTTCAATATTGTTGTTATTGATACTGTATCGGAACATATTGATCCGGCTAGTATTGTAGTTACCGGAGCCTCACATCCATATACTTTATCTGTAAGCGGATTAGGAGTACCTGTATTGCGCTTTTCTTTTGACAATATCCTTTTGCCCGATAGCAATGTCAATTTGTTAGGTAGCCAAGGGTTTATAAGTTTCAACGCTATACCTTATTCAAACACTGCTTTGGAAACCCAGATAACTAATTTTGCCGACATATATTTTGATTTTAATCCACCAGTGCGTACAAATACCGTATTCAATATAATATCTAACTACGAGGATATAGATAATTCTGCGCAAATTGTTAACGGTGTACTATTATATACTACTATCCAAGAGGCGGTGTCATCAAGCAACGTTCGTGTTTTCCCAAATCCTTCAACAGGGCAGTTCTTTATCGCAATGGACAACGCTGCAGAAGGTGATGTTGAATTTATTTTGAATGACCTTTCTGGACGGATAGTATGGCAGCAAAAACAGCAGATTACAAAGGGTAATATGTTGTTACCTTTTGACATTAAATCTTTAAGTTCTGGCATGTACTTGCTAAACATTAGGGAAAGCAACAACTTTACTACCTATAAGGTATTGATTGAATGATGAGGTATTTATTGCATTATAGAAGGCTGGACTATCTTTTGATAGCCAGCTTTCTCTTTTATTTAACATCCTGTGGGCAAAAAACTTTTAATAAGGAAAAGGAAAGTTTCAATATTGACATGAATCAGCATATAGAAGATCAACCTTCCTTACATGACAGCTCCTTATTCAATATAAAAATATCATATAACAACCAAACCCTTTGGGGATATCAAATTTACAAAGGGGAAAAATTGTTGATTAACCAAACTTCTATTCCAGGTATTCAAGGCAATCTAGGTTTCCAAACTAAAGAACAAGCCTTAAAGACAGCTTTGCTCGTACGCGATAAGCTTTTACAGGGTCAAATGCCTCCTACAGTGATTGAAAGCGAATTGGATAGCTTAGGGGTTTTGCCAGCCAAGTAGAGCCAAAATTGTACCTTTGCCCCAATGAATTACTTGACAGTAGAAAACCTCCGCCATTCCTATGCCGATAGGGTATTGCTGGATGGTGTGACGTTTTATATCGATAAGGGGCAAAAGGTAGCCTTGGTGGCCAAGAATGGTAGCGGCAAATCCACCCTGTTGCGCATCATTGCTGGTTTGGAAAAGCCGGAAAAGGGAACGGTGAGCATCAATAAAAACATTCGCTTCAGCTATCTGAGCCAAGAACCGGAACTGGATGAAAACAAAACCATTACGGAATCCATCTTTGCTTCAGATACGCCTATGATGCAGGCCATTCGCTTCTATGAAGAGGCTATGGAAGATAGCGAGAACCAACAGCGTATGAAGGAGGCATTTGCCCGTATGGATGCGGCTAATGCTTGGGATTACGAAAGCAAGGTGAGCCAAGTACTCGGTATTTTGAAAATACACCATCTTACACAAGCCGTTAAATATTTATCAGGCGGGCAGAAGAAGCGGATTGCACTGGCCAAGGTATTGCTGGAAGAGCCTGATTTTTTGGTAATGGACGAGCCCACCAACCATTTGGATTTGGATATGATAGAGTGGTTCGAACAATATCTTGACAGGGCTAATATGACCCTCCTCATGGTAACGCACGACCGTTATTTCCTGGATAGTGTGTGCAATGAAATCATTGAATTGGACAAAGGGGAGGTGTATCGTTTTAAAGGGGACTATGCCTACTATATAGAGAAAAAAGCAGAACGCCAAGAAAGCGAACTGGCTACCATTGATAAAGCACAAAACTTGTTGCGCAAGGAGTTGGATTGGATGCGCCGTCAACCCAAAGCCAGAGGGACTAAGGCGCGTGCAAGGATAGACGCATTCTATGACTTGAAGGAGGTAGCCAGCAAAGATGTTAAGGAGAAAGAACTGAAGCTAAGCATCAAAATGGAAAGGCTGGGGGGTAAAATATTGGAGCTGCACCATGTACGCAAGGCTTATGGAGACCTGAAGATTTTAGAGGATTTCAGTTACAAATTCAGGGAAGGGGAGCGGGTAGGCATTGTGGGACCCAATGGTTCGGGTAAAAGTACGTTGCTCAATATGATAATGGAGCGCGAACAGCCTGATGGTGGAAAGATTGTAAGGGGCGACACTATTGTTTTTGGGTACTACTCCCAAGCGGGCATACAATTGCCAGAGAATAAAAGGGTAATAGAAGTGATAAAGGATATTGCTGAATATATTCCTTTAGATAAGGGCAAAACCTTGCGTGCGGAAAGCTTTTTGGAAAGGTTTCTTTTTCCGCCTGAGCAGCAGTATACGCCAGTTTCTAAGTTAAGCGGAGGCGAAAAAAGGCGTTTGTACCTGATGACCATTCTGATGAAAAACCCTAACTTCTTAATACTGGACGAACCTACTAACGATTTGGATATCGTTACCTTGAATGTATTGGAGGAGTTTTTGGAAGGTTATAAGGGCTGCCTTTTAATGGTATCGCATGATAGGCACTTTATGGATAAATTGACTGACCATCTATTTGTGTATGAGGGCGAGGGAATAATCAAGGATTTCAACGGCAACTATACCGAGTACAAACTGGGAAAGGAAGCTCAAAAAATACAACAACGCCAAGAGACCAAAGAACGTAAGGAAGAGCCCAAACCCATTGAGGAGAAATCGGAAAAGAAAAAGTTGAGCTATAAAGAGCAGCGGGAGTATGATAGCTTAGAAGCCGAAATTGCCCAACTGGAAACCCAGCGGGATGAATTGACGGCCCAACTGGGCAACGGCAACTTATCGGGCCAGCAGGTACAGGATATCGGCAAACAATTGGCGGAAACTATTCAGGCGATAGATGAAAAAACCAACCGTTGGATTGAACTTGCCGAAAGAGCCTAGTTAGCCCTTGCTTACCTTTAGTTTTGCTACTTTATTGTTGTCATAATCGTATACTCTTAAAAGATATTGACCAGCGGGTAAGCTGCCCAGGTCTATATAGTAAGTGTTTCTTAGTAAATCTATTTCGGCATTGGTTAGTAATCCATCCAGGGTGGTCAGTTCTACTTTTACCTGTCTTTCGGCTAACCCAGGCACCTTCACTGTGAGTACATCTTTTTGTTTCTTCCTGCCTAACTTTATATCCATTTCTTGCTCAATGGATTTAATGCCGCCACTATCGGGGGTGAATATATAGTCTTCTTTATCGCTTTCAGGAGTGCCAGTTTGCGCACTAGCCGCATGGGCAACCATCCACAGCAATAAGAAGAAAACCAGCCGCATACTTAATTTGTTAATTTTGGGAGCAAATAAAAATACGCATGCTTTGGAAAAAAGAGGTAACCGCTGAATTAGTAAACATGGCGGGCGCCAATACTATTTTAGAACACTTGGGAATTGTGATTACAGAAATCGGGGATGACTATGTAAAAGGCACCATGCCCGTTGATCACCGTACCCACCAACCTGCGGGCTTATTGCATGGGGGTGCTTCGGTGGTATTGGCAGAAACCTTGGGCAGTTTTGCTGGCAGCCTTACAGTTGAATTTCCAAATGAAACGGTGGTAGGTGTAGAAATCAATGCCAACCATGTACGTGGGGTTCGCTCGGGTATCGTTACAGGTGTTGCCCGGCCCATCCATATCGGTGGGCGTACCCAAGTGTGGGAAATCAAAATCAACAACGAAAAAGAAGAACTGGTTTGCATCAGTCGGCTTACATTGGCGGTTTTGAGAAAATAAAGGTCAACTAGCTAGGGGCGTTTGCCCTTTAAATCAATGGTTTTATGGGAGCCTAACATTTCTTTGGCTTAATATTTGGAACAAATTCCGAAATAAACCATTCTTAAAAAACCATTGACATGAAACTATCCTACATCTCCCTGATATTAGTGGCATGCCTTTCACTAAGCTCATGTGTGGGCAAAAAGAAATATGTCCAGCTACAAAACGAGCGTGCGCAATTAGAGCAACAATACAATGAGCTAATGAGTAAGTACAATCAGTTGGAAAGCAGCTATGCCAGTCTTGATGACCAGTTTAAAACCTTAGGAAACAATTATCAAAAACAAAGCGAAGAATACGGTGCCTATAAAAAGAATGCCCAACAACTGGCCGCCATGAGCAATAATGAACTGATGAAGCTGAATGGCGAACTGCAAGATAAAATAAGCATGTTGGAAGCTAGCAACAAAAAGGTGCAACAACTACAAAGTGCCATACAGCAACAACAAAAAGCCCTTGGAGACTTATTGGGTAAAATACAAAATGCCTTAGTGGGTTTTACGCCGGAGGAGTTAACGGTGCACATGAAGAACGGCCGCGTATATGTGTCGCTTTCGGAACAGCTATTGTTCAAATCAGGTAGTGCTTATGTAGATACAAAAGGTAAACAAGCACTAGGCAAGGTAGCGGAGGTGTTGAATAAGCAAGGTGATATAGACATTATTATTGAAGGCCATACCGATACAGTGCCTTATAAGGGTGCCGCTGGCGTAGATAACTGGGACTTGAGTGTGAAGCGCTCCACAGCCGTATTGCGCATATTGACAGACGATTATAAGGTGGACCCTAACAAAGTTACCGCTGCTGGGCGTGGAGAATACTACCCTGTAGCCACTAACATTACTCCCCAAGGACGCGCTCAAAATAGACGGACTGAAATCATCCTTACACCTAAGCTAGCGGAAATCATGGAGCTATTGCAGGGTACCGCCAGCTACTAAGCAAGAACGCTCGATGAATATTGGTTTACGTCTATCCGATGCATCCAATGATGTGTATCAGGACAACGGGAAAACTTAATATCATCTAATTGCTGTTTCACTAAATTGGATAGCCGCCTGGTTTCGATATCGGGCAAGGATAATATTTCATCCTTGTAACCGATATGCGAAATATGGCTAATTGTTGCCGCCGTACCAGTACCAAATGCATCTTCCAAACTCCCAATTTGGTATGCAGCCAACAGTTCGCGAACGCTGATGTCCCGCTCTTCTACAACTATACCCATATCGTTGAAAAGTTGGATAACACTGTGGCGGGTAACACCGTGTAATATGCAGCCATTCAGTCTGGGGGTTAGCACTTTACCATCAATAATAAAGAACACGTTCATGGTGCCTATTTCCTGAAAATATTGAAAGGAAAAGCCATCAGTCCAAAGTAATTGGTCGAAACCTTTTTGCCGTGCCATGGCCAATGGGTGAAGCGTAGCAGCATAGTTGCCTGCAGCTTTAGCCTCACCTGTACCGCCTGGGAAGGCTCTTACATATTGATCGGAAATAAGCACCTTTACTGGCTTATCATAATAAGATTTTACAGGGCAGGTGAAAATGACAAATTTGTAATGGTCAGAAGCTTTTATGCCCACATATTCATCGGTTGCGAACATGTATGGACGTATATATAGCGATGAGCCTTCCTCCGTCGGAATCCATTCCTGATCCAAGTCCACCAGCGTGTTAACTGCCTGCATAAACAAATCGCGAGGCACTTCTGGCATTGCCATCCTGGTGGCAGATATGTTTAATCTCTCACTGTTATCTTCAGGCCTAAAAATGGCGGCACCGCCATCTGGAGTGGGATAAGCCTTCATACCCTCAAAGATTGCTTGGCCATAGTGCAAAGCTGTGGTGGCGGGGTGCAAGGCAAGATTTCCGAAAGGTATGATTTGCAAATTGTGCCACTGGCCTTCATACCAATCGGCGGTGAACATATGGTCAGAAAAAACCCTTCCAAAAGTGAGGTTCATCAAGTCAGTTTCCGGCAAACGGGACTGCAAAGTTTTGTTAATTTTGATAGCGTATCCCATTTGTCAGGTACGGTTTAGCGTTGTTATAATATACATTCGTGGAATCCGGCTTTCGGATTGTACAGAAGGCTGTTTCTTAAAGATATGGAAAACGAACTAAATAATCCAATGCTTTCAGGCTTTTTATTCGAAGAAAATGATATTTATGCCGCTCACGAAATTTTAGCTACCGATAAGCTACCGCTATCAGGAAGCAATAAAAAGGGTATAGTGATAGCCTATGGACCTGATGATACATTGTCTTCCGATGACCAACAGCAATTGTTGAGAATATTGGCTGCCCTGAAATTGTCAGAGCAAGACGTGGCCTTTATTCCTGCACAAGCATTATACGAAAATGGCTGGGCTACGCTTTCAGGTTTTGAGTTTGATAAGTTTCTTGGGTTTGGAGTGAGTGCCATAAAAATGGGTTTGCAACTGCGATTGAAAAAATATGTAACTACCAGCTTTAGAGATAAAAAGATGCTTTTTTCCGATGGCCTTTCGCAACTAGCCCAAGACCCGAAGCTAAAGGCTTTATTGTGGAGTGAATTGCAAGCAATGTTTGAAATCAAGAAGTAATGTACCAAGGAGAGCTCATTTTTGCTACCAGCAATCCCAATAAATTACAGGAAGTTTCGTTTCAATTAAACGGAGCTGTTCGGATTATAGGTTTGAAGGATATTGGGTGCAGCGATGATTTGCCTGAAACCACTGGGACTATTGAAGGCAATTCTTTGCAAAAGGCTAGCTACTTAAAAAACAAGTATGGCTATGACTGTTTTGCAGAAGACACAGGTTTGGAAGTTTTTGCCTTAAATGGAGCACCGGGAGTAGACACCGCACATTATGCAGGGCCGCAGCGAAGTGATGATGATAATATGGATTTGCTTTTAAAAAAATTAGAAGGAGTTGATAACAGAAGTGCCAGATTTCGGACAGTGGTAAGCCTTTTGATAGGGGAGGGACAATGGCAATTTGAAGGTACTGTAGAAGGGGTTATAACGAATGGGAAAACGGGGGTCAAAGGTTTTGGTTATGACCCTGTTTTTCAGCCAGTTGGATTTAATAAAACCTTTGCGGAAATGGATAAGTCAGAGAAGGTAAAAATCAGCCATCGAGGCAGGGCAATTGAGCAATTGGTTAACTTTTTAAGAAATTTTAATCAATAATAAAAAAAAGCTTGTTTACTGTATTTCTTTTCACTAATATTAAGGCTAATTAGCGGCAACATGAAATTCGGCTTCATAGGTACATTTTCTGAGGATCAGGTGATCAAAGGTTGCATTATTGGCGACCGCACTGCCCAACAGACTTTGTATAGCCGTTATTCACCAAAAATGTTCAGTATTTGCCTTCGCTATGCCAAGGATTACCATAGTGCCGAGGATATTTTGCAGGAAGGCTTCATTAAGGTTTTCAAATACATCTCCAAATTTCGTCGCGAGGGTTCCTTTGAAGGATGGTTGCGCAGAATATTTGTAAATACTGCCATTGAGCACCTTCGCAAAAGCGTGAGCCTTTACCCCATAGTGAATGATGATGACAAACCAATGGACATCATTGACGAAAGTGTTTTCGACCACTTGGACGAGCAGGATTTGCTGAACATGGTGCAAAGCCTTTCGCCTGGTTATAGAACGGTTTTCAATCTTTATGTGGTGGAAGGGTATTCCCATAAGGAAATTAGCCAGATGCTTGAAATTAGCGAAGGCACTTCAAAATCCCAATTGGCTAGGGCACGCCAATTGTTGCAACGCAAGGTGGAAGCCTCTCAAGGAACCCGCCTTAGCAACGTTTCCGACAACGTTTAGTCCTGTATCCATTACTGTCCACCAGCTTTATGCAACTATTTAGCGTAAAACCAAGTCATAGATTGGATGCTTGCAGTAGCAAGTAAGCAATAAATGTGTATTTTTACCTAGTATGCGCCCCATTAGGCCTGGAAAAAACCAAGATAACAAGCTTGACCAACATTTCCGCGATAGTCTTCGCAATATGGAAGTGTCGCCCCCCCCACCTATGTGGGACCGTTTGGAGTCCGAACTGGAAACCGAACGTGCGCGCATTAAGTATGACCACTGGTACTATGTGCTTCTGGCTGTATTGATTCCTTTTACCGCACTCAATCTTTACCTCAATTACGATTTAAAAGATTACTACCGTGCATTCCTTAATGAAAAGGAAAGAGCCATCACTTATGGCCCTGCATACTTTATTAGCAGCCCACACCCAGCACAGGTAAAGTTTTTGGCTAACAAGGACAAGGCCACCGTAGCCCAAGCTTTGGATGTGCCTTATGTTGAAAATTTGACCGATCAACAAGTTACTATAACTGGCACACACGGTACTTTGCTGCCTATTTATATTCGACCTTTAACTGAGCAGTTTGCTTTGCAAAAAGCTAACCAAGGTACTACTCCCAAATTTTTTGCTTCAACAGAAACTGGTTTAAAGGACATCCTATCATTGCCAGAAGCAGAAGGATTATTGGTGCCTGACAAGCTTGCCTTCAATGAAATAGAATTGGATAAAATAGATGGAAAGCAGGTGGAGATATTGCCCCCTTACAACCGTAAGTTTTATCACGGTGCCATTTCACCCCATTACCGAATGAAGTTGCCTGAAGTAAAAGGTCTTTACATAGGTATCAATACCTCGGTGTTCCAAAACCGTTTGTTCTTCAATGAAGAGGCTTTTTACCCGCTTATAGGCAAGGATGCCAAGTTTAGCTTCAAGTGGGGCTACAACTATGGCGTTACAGTTGGTTATAATTTCAGTAGGCATTTCGGCATCCAAGCAGAATGGACGGTTAATTCCACACAAGGAATGACCTATAGTGAAAACCTGTATGGCAAAATTCCTATTAATGGTAACATTATGCTTCGCTATATGCAAATGCCGATAATGGCCAAATATAAGCTGAGCAAGGTATCAACCTTTACTGGGTATCCTGTGTCACTTAATTTGGTTGGTGGTGTACTTTATAGCCGTTTGACCCAATCGGAAATACAAATCAATGAAAGCAGGCTTACCAATACCTCTGATTTATTTGCAAAGAATGAATTGGGTTTGTTGGCTGGTATAGAATATGATATGTACTTCAATCGTAACTTCTTTGCTACCGTAGGTGCTAGAAGCAGCGTAACTACCGATGTACGCACTTTGGTAGGCAATAATTCTAATCCTTCTTATAATTTGGTGTTAGGTGTACATGCGGGCATACATTATCAATTTGCGGGTAGGGACAAAAATGAGCTTCCACCAATACAACATTAAGACCGCTTGTATAGTATGACCGAGCCCCAGTCAATCAGTTCATTTACTACTAAGTTCTTCATACAAGGCGAGAAACCCATTTTTCAGATTGCCATTAGTTATAATGGTGATGTAAAAACGGAAGATTTTGACAACTACGAAGTCTATAAGCAACGGCACAACGAGTTGATACAAGCCATTAATACCTTGAGTATGCTGAATGAGGAAGCAAGCGGTGAGGCTTAAACCGCATATTGCACGATTCTTGCTATTTTAGTGCATAAGCTTTAAACATTGATATTTCGCTACTTATCTCGACCGCTAGGCATATTGCTACTGGCATTGTCATTTTCTTCGGTAAATGCCACCAGCTTATCAGGCGTTGTATCAGATAATCTGGGGAATCCACTTCCTTTTGCCAATGTATTGATTGTAGGCAGCACTAGGGGCACTACCACCAATGAAAATGGGGCCTACCAGCTTGAATTGGCTCCCGGCCAGTATCAAATAGCCTACATGTTTATTGGCTATAAACGAATAGTGCTTGATATATCCGTTGGTCAAGAAGCCATTACCCGAAATGTGAGCTTGGAGGTGGAGGATATCCAGTTGCAGGAAGTTGTTATAAGTGGTAAGGAAGACCCTGCTTATCCTATCATGCGCAAGGTAATTGCTGCCCGTGAATATCATTACAACCAGGTGCGCGACTATCAATGCCAAGCATACATCAAGGGGCTACAAAGAATAGTAAATGCACCCGACAAGGTTTTGGGCTTTAATGTCAACTTTGATGGTTCACTGGATTCAAACAATGCCGGTATCGTTTATTTATCAGAGTCAATATCTGATTTTACCTTCAAAAAACCGGATAAGGTGAGGGAAATCATGATTTCATCAAAAGTGAGCGGCAAGAGCCAGTCTTTTAGTTGGAACAGGGCCGCCGATTTGGTAGAATTCGATTTTTACAAAAACAGTTTCCCCATAGAAGTTATCAGCGATCGGCATTTCGTGTCGCCATTGAGCGATAATGCCATGAAGTATTACAAGTACAAGTTAATGGGCACCATTGATGAAGGCGGCAGGCACATCTATAAAATTTTCGTTAGCCCTAAAGGGGAGAGCGGGCCAGTGTTCAAAGGCAATATATATATAGTTGATCAGGAATGGGTATTGCACAGCCTTGATTTGATGCTCACTAAAAAGGATGCGAATATCAACTATGTAGATACGCTGAATGTCCACTACACATATATACCTGTAAACGATACAGTGTGGATGCCCCTAAGCCAACAGTATGATTTTACTTTTAACATTCTAAGTATCCAAGCTGCGGGCTACATTATAGCCGTGTATAAAGACCATAAAGTAAATACAGGGGTACGCGATAAGTTTTTCACCAATGAGGTGATGAAAGTAACCGAGGAATCAAATACCAGAGACTCGGTCTATTGGGATTCGATAAGGCCAGTGCCGCTTACCACGGAAGAGGTGAATGATTATGTAAGAAAGGACAGCCTGGAAGAGTTGAAAAAATCGAAACCCTACCTTGATTCGCTTGACCGTAAGGGGAACATACCCGATGTTTTTGACTTGGTGCTGGGCTATGAATACCGCAAGCGCTATCGCAAGTTCAGCGTCCGTCTAATCCCTCCCATTGAATGGGTGCAATACAATACCGTGGAAGGCTGGAACATCCGCTTACAGGCTGCCATTATGAAGGAGTTTGATAAGCGGCGGCTATTGCGCATTACACCCACAATCCGATATGGCTTTTCAAACAAACACTGGAATGGTACATTGCAAACCCAGTACCTTTTCAATAGAGTAAAATATTCCAGTATCGGGGTTGAAGGTGGTCAATACGTCTATCAATTCAATCGCGATAGTCCAATCTCAGAGTTGGTGAATTCGTTCTATACCCTGTTTTTGGAAAGGAATTTTTTGAAGATTTTCGAAGAGCGTTACGTAAAAGTTTCCTACAGAACTGAGGTAGTGAATGGATTGATATTTTGGTCAGATATTTCCTATAGCCATCGCAACCATTTAAAGAATACCAGTTCATCTAAAATGTTCAACTTTAAGAGTAGGGATTTCAGTGCTAACAACCCCGAACATCCTGATTTTAGCCCAGATGATTTTAGCAACCACGAGGCTTTTTTCCTTTCCATAGCACTGCGTTATCAACCGGGAGTGAAATATATTTCCCGACCTGACCAAAAGATAATGATAGAATCGAAGTGGCCACAGTTCTTTTTACAATACCGCAAGGCGATACCCGGGGTACTAGGAAGCGACCTGAATTATGACCTATTGGCAGGCGAGATACTGCAAACCGTTCGTACCGGTATGGCGGGAAGCAGCCGATATAGCATAAAGGGGGGCGGTTTTATTAACCATAACCGCATGGGCTTTATGGACTATAAGCATTTCAATGGCAACCAGACAGTGTTTGGTATGAATAATTTTAATGGCTTCCAATTGCTGGATTATTATGAGGCAGCTACCAACGGTTCTTTTTTTGAAGCACATTATGAGCACCATTTTGATGGCTTTATGTTGGCCCGTATCCCCAAACTTAATAAGTTAAAATGGCAGCTTGTGCTTGGAGCGCATTATCTATATACTTCTGATTTTAAATCGTACTCCGAGTTTGCCATCGGGCTTGAAAATATCTTTAGGGTCATCCGTGCCGATTTCGTGAACGGCATTAGCAATCGCTACGGTTATAGGTGGGGCGTACGCATAGGCATCACCTTTAACAACCTATAGCAAAAATTGTACACCCAGTGCCTATCAGTTTTACAGCTAAGAACGACACATTAGACTATTTCTCAGATAGAATTTGCCTCGTTTTCATTTTTTAGTATTGATAATCAATTCTTTAGAGCAATATTTAAAATGATTGAACATTTTGGCACGGTATTCGTTATAAGTTTAACAACATTACGAAACAAGCTTAACAAACCCAAAAAACCTAAAGATATGTTAGCCTTATTGAAACTGAACAGACTGAATAAACTGATGGCTCAATATACAAGTCTTAAAAATGAAGCTTTGCAATTGATGCAGTCAGGCGATTTACATAACTACATCCTGAAACTGGAACAGGCCAGCAAAGTACGCAATATGTACATGAACACTGCCAAAATGCGCGTTTAACAATAATGGATAGGACCGTAATCCTATCCTCATCATAAATGTGGTTTTATTAAGTCCTTTCAATTGCGGCTCCAAGACATTGGGGCCGTAATTATTTCCACAGCAACCATTAGTTAAGCCATACCTATAAACTACCTTAACCGCATATTTGTTAACTTTAAACAATAGTATAGCTTTCAACCCGTCTTATTGTTTTATCTACTGCGGTGCTTGGCAATCATAGTATGTTTGTGGTGGGGTGGCTTGCTCCACGCACAAGATTTAAGTCGCCTGCGCATGCGCAGTTTTCCAGTTCTTGGCGATACTTTACGCTTGGATACCCTCTCATTGGTTCAAGGCTCTGTATTGATAATGGATGCCAACTCCAATCGTATTGATTCCGCAAGCTATAACTTAGATTATCTTCAATCATTGTTGATTTGGAAAAAGCGACCACCCACCGATAGCATTAGGGCTATTTACCGCACGTTCCCACTCAGCTTTAGCAAGCAGTATGCTAACAAAGATGTTTCATCGGTACCTCAAACAGAGAACTTCCTGCTCAACCCGTTCAGTTATACTCCCGAAAGCCGCACCGGGATTATCGATTTTGGTAACTTGGATTATAGTGGCAGTTTTTCCAGAGGGCTTGCTCTGGGTAGTAACCAAAACGTTACTTTAAATTCGGCTTTCAACGTTCAACTGTCGGGCAATATTACTCAAGATATTGAAGTTACAGCGGCAATTACAGACAATAACATCCCCATTCAGCCAGAGGGTAATACCCAGCAGTTACAGCAGTTTGATAGGGTGTTTATTAAAGTGACCAAAAAACCACACACTGTTGTAGTAGGCGATTATGAGGTAGGCAGCCCTCGGGGATATTTTATGAAGTTCTACAAAAACTTACAAGGTGGTGGGTATCGTTCTGCGATGTTGCTGAAAGACTCTATGGTACTTCGGCCTTCGGTGAGCTTAGCGGTGTCAAAAGGAAAATTTGCCCGCAATACTTTAAATGTTACTGAGGGCAATCAAGGGCCATACAAGCTTGCAGGAGCCAATGGAGAAACTTTTATAGTTATTTTGGCAGGTACCGAACGGGTCTTTGTAAATGGTATCCTTCGTCAAAGAGGGGCCGATAGGGATTATGTGATTGACTATAACCTTGGTGAAATTACTTTTACCCCCAATCTTTTAATTACCGAAGACTTGAGGGTAATCATTGAATTCGAGTATTCCGACCAAAACTATTTCCGCTCCCTCGTATACACCAACAACGAATTTGATACAAAGAAAGTAAAGCTGAGCCTTAACTTTTACTCGGAGCAAGATAACAAGAATCAACCCGTGCAGGCGGATTTGAGCAAGGAGCAGAAGCAATTGCTAGCCAATATTGGCAACACATCCGGTAGGGCATTTTTCCCCGGGTACTCTTTACAAGATTTTGATGCCAACCGCTTATTATATCGACTGGTGACGGATACCATTGTGGATGGGGTTACCTATGATTCCGTGTTTGTTTACACTTCCAGCAATGAAAGTCCTTTATATAGTTTGTCTTTTTCTTATGTCGGCGATAAATTGGGTCAATACCGTCCATCTGGAACAACAGCCAACGGGCGGGTATTTGAATGGGTAGCAAATAGTGGTGGTGTGCCACAAGGCTCCTACGAACCAGTCATCGTATTGATAACACCACGCCGCACCCAGATGGCAGTGGGGGGTATGGAATACGCCCCTAGCAAGAATGATTTGCTTTTTGCTGAATTTGCCCTGAGCAACAATGACCCTAATACCTTTTCAGAAAAAGACAACCAAGCCAATATTGGCAATGCCGTAAAGGGAGGCTATAAACGAAAATTTGAATTCGGGGGAAAGGGAGTCAATCCAAAGGACAGTACAAAAGTTGACTTGCCGTACCAAATACAGGCGGAGGTTAATTATGAGTTTATGAATCATAACTTTAACCCCATTGAGCGTTTTCGGCCAGTAGAGTTCAGTCGAAATTGGAACTATAAGGAAGCGATAGGCGACAGTATTGACCAGCACCTTAGCGGAGCTAGCTTATTATTCTCAAAGCCCAACTGGGGCAGTATTTCCTACAGCTTCAACACCCTACAAGTATATAGCTACTATACTGGCTATATGCAAACAGTAACTGCTGGCTTCAATAATAGCGGATACAAGCTTGACTTTAACATTAGCCATCTACAAACAGATGTACAGGGTTTGGAAAGGTCAGTATACATAAGGCCCACCTTAAAGGCCGAAAAGTCTTTTGCCAAACTCAAAGGCTGGAAATTAGGGGGCATTTATCTTCAAGAGGATAATAAGGTGAAGGACTTTGACACCGACACCTTATTGAATAGCAGCTTTGCTTTTACTGATTGGCGGGTATATATTGCTTCTGCCGATACGGCAAAAGTGAAAGCTAAATTTGAATATATTAGGCGCACAGAGTTTCGGAAGAAAACACCTGATGAAATGCGCCTTTATACCGTAAGCAATACCTGGAACGCAAACGGTGAATGGTTGACCAATCCCGTCAGTACAATCAAGTGGCAGCTTACTTACCGGCGTTTCGATGCACGGGATTCCATTAGACAAAGCCAAGAGCTGCAAGAGTATTATCTAGGCCGTTTGGAATATAGCCTAAATGTTCTGAAAGGGGCTATCACTGGCAATACCTTGTACGAATTGGGGGCTGGAAGGGAACAACGACGGGATTACACATACATTCCCGTTGCGGCAGGTCAAGGTAACTATATTTGGCGCGACTATAATGAAAACGGAAGGCAAGAGGCCAACGAGTTCGAACTGTCCAGCTTTGATGAGGATACCATGTACATCAGGGTCGTCAATCCTTCTAATGAGTATGACCCGGTAAACATTACGCAATTCAACCAAGTCATTAACTTGAACCCTAGGGTTTGGTGGGCCAGTAAAAAGGGGATGCTTGGTTTTATGGGCAGGCTTTCTACCATTACCTCTTTTCAAATTGATAGAAGGGTTTTTAGGGGTTCCCAGGTTTCCATCTTCAACCCCTTTATATTGGATGTACAGGAGGAAGCATTGCTAGCCATTAACTCCAATTTGCGCAACAGTGTCTTTTTCAATCGCAGTTCCACGGTTTATAGTTTGGAATACACCTTTCAGGACAACCGTTCAAAAACCAATCTTACGGGCGGCTTTGAAACCCGTTCTTTAAGGGAGCACCTTGTCCGTCCTCGATGGAATATTGTAAAACCAGTAAATCTACAATTGAAGTATGCACATGGTATAAGGACCAACACCTCCGACGTGTATGTTGACCGTGTATATGATATTACTTACAACAACTTACAGCCTGAATTGACTTGGCTGCATAAAAACAAAATCCGCTTAACGCTTTCGTATTCCTATTCCAATAGCCAAAATGCCAAGGAAAAGGGTGGCGAATATGCAAAGAACCACGAAGCAGCAGTGGAGTCAAGGTACAGTATTGTTTCTAAAACCAGTATTACGGCTCGATTTGCCTTTACCAATATCAATTATTCAGGAGCCACCGATAGCCCTTTGGAGTTTGCATTTCTGCAAGGCCTG
Organism: Chitinophagales bacterium; assembly: GCA_033762815.1. Taxonomy (GTDB): domain Bacteria; phylum Bacteroidota; class Bacteroidia; order Chitinophagales; family CAIOSU01; genus JANRLF01. Next base: position 217,910 of record JANRLF010000002.1, read on the forward strand.
AAGAATGGTAAGAACTATCAGTGGTCAGTGGCTTTTGATAGAACCATTGGCAAAAATGTGCAACTGAACTTGCTATACGAAGGGCGTAAAACTGGCGATGCTCGCATGGTGCACACTGGTAGGGCCCAGATAAGGGCTATCTTCTAACAACAAAAAAGGCAGGCCTCAAGGCCTGCCTTTTGATACTCTGCTTCAACTAAGGTTAATAAACCGAAATCTTCTTCACGGTGCTCACGCCATCTACAGTCAACCTTACCAAGTACATACCATTTGCCGCATTTTCAGGATTGAAAAGGTAAGCATGGCCGCCACTTAATTGTTGGTCGTCAGTAGCCAAGCTAGCAACTTTTTTACCCATTAGGTCGAATATATCCAAGCTAACATTGGCTCCTCTCTTCAAAAAATATTGGATTTGGGTCTGTCCGTGGAAAGGATTCGGGAAGATGGAAAAGCGGTCCAAAAGGGTCATTTCATCTATTCCAGTGGTATATAATACCCCTATGGCCGTACCATTCAAGAACACGGTACCTGATTGATTTTGGCTGATTACGTCACCAACATTCAGGTCAAATGGTCCACCTGGGCCGGTAATGACAACCGTAATGGTTTCCCCACCATAAGTAATAGTTACGGTATCGCCAACCACCACCTCAACGGTATCGTTAGCTCCAAGTACAGTGCTGTTGCCGCCCCATATACTGATGCTATCACCAATAGCCAAACCAGTGCTATCTATAATAGTGTCAATAACGCAAGGATTCACGTAAGGCAAACGAACACAACTCGTGTCAACCCAGCCCTGCGATGGGATGTTGTAACGGCCATCAACGTACTGCACATAGATAATCATCATTTCATCATTGGTGGTGAAGCCAAAGTTTACTGGTGCGCTTCCGTAGTTGTAGTACTTCGCTTCGTGTATTAAGCCGTTAGGAACTTGCCCATTGCTCATGGTGTCGCCCATGTAAAGGAAAGGCTGCATCCAACGGGTGGGGGGATGTTCCCAATCATAATAACCTTGGTTAAAAGTGTATTCCGTATTATAGAAGCCTTCAAAAATCTGGTCACCTTTTTGTCCATTCGGCTTTTTCAGGTACACATCATAGTCAATTCCATACTTATGGGTATGGCTGGTGATGGTCCATATACTGGCATTGCCCCCAATACCTGTGTTATAGGTTTTTACTACGGTATCGCCAGGGGTAATGTTGAAAATCAATTCATTGATCAAGGCAGATTTCATTTCCTTTTGTGCCGTACCCTTTGGTTGGGTGTAAATATTGACATAAGCATCTACCGCCATGGGAAGTGCATTATAGTTCTTAACGTGATAGTTTAGGTCAAGGGAAGTATTGGGTGCCCAACGGTATGCGGTTCCGTTAGGCAGTGGAATATCACCATTGTCTTGCCAAGCCATGATATAGTCCTTGTCGGAATCGAAGGCCGTCAATGGGTTTAGGAGCGTAAGTCCTTGTGGCCAGCTTTGTGCGGTTCCAGGTTGGAACTTTCTAAGGATATAGTGGTGCGACTCATCGTTCATAAACAATTCTAACCTGTTAACCTCTATACTATCTGGCAACAACAGGTCAAAGCGTTTGAAATATTCATCTTCTTGACCTGGTTCAAGGAATATTGGGCCCAAATGCACTTGGAAACCCTCACAATCTTGTGGAGGAGCAGGAACGGGTAGTTTAGGCATTCCTGCACCGTTGTAAACAGCATTGATTAAGGCAGTGTCAGCTACTTTACCTGATTGTGGCGCAGCATAAATAATCCATTGGCGCACCAATTCTATTTCTTGGTTGGTCAATGCAGGGCGACCTTGAGGCATAGACAAACCTTCGCTTTGTTCAAGAGCCAATTCAGGCTCGATACAATTGGCTATTTTGCGCAACAAAAAACTTCTATGAGGATATCCTGGGGAAACAATACGGTTGTTTTTGTTAGCCGCAGCGGGGTTTACTGGTATTTTATTGATGATAAGCGTGTACACATCCGCTTTGGGTTGTGTGAAGTCCAAACCGCTTGCTACGGAGGCGCCACCACCGTGACAACCTGAACCTTGGCACTTTGTGCTCAAGATGGTGTAAACGTCATCATAGGTATTTTGGGCAAAAGCCTGATTGCTTGCAGTAACAAAAAACACAATGGTAAGGGCCGCAAAAACGCCGTAAAGTTGTCTCATGGATGGAAGATGCTTTTAAGTTGCTCTAAATTACTGTATTATAAACACTAATGCAAATGGCACAAGTGTCCCCTTAAAGTTTTTTAATTAAGAACCCGTATTGGTCAGCATCAGTTGCATGGGCAACCAAAACTTCCACATTTAATTCATCAAAGGCTAGCAGTACTCCTCAAAAGCAGCTTGCAAATTTGCAGCAATCACTTCTGCTGGAACACCTTCAATATGGTGCCTTTCTAAAAAATGCACCAGTTTGCCGTCTTTGTAAAGTGCCATAGAAGGAGAGGAGGGGGGATAAGGTGCCATATAGGTACGGACCTTGTTAACGGCATCAAAATCTACACCTGCAAAAACGGTAGTTAGTCGTTGAGGTTTCTTGCTGCTGTTTTGTAAGGCTAGTTTTACCGCGGGGCGGGCCATGCGTGCGGCACATCCGCAGATAGAATTTACCACAACTAGGGTGGTACCTTCTTTTTGCGACATTACATTGTCAACATCGGACGGATTCAACAGCTCGCTGAAACCTATGTCAACAAGCTCTTTTTTCATGGGGGCTACTAATTCTGGAGGATACATTTATTTACGATTTACGATTTACGATTTACGATTTACGATTTACGATTTATCTTCTTTAACAGCGGCTACATTTATGCTATTCCGCACGCATAATCATTTCCGAATTTTCAATTCATCAAATTTTCAGATTACATTAAAGAAATCCCAACTCCAACTGCGCTGCTTCTGACATCATGCTCTGCTCCCAGGGTGGGTCGAAAGTCAGCTCCACTTTGGCATCTGCCACCCCTTCTATGGCTTTCACCTTAGCCTCCACTTCCCCGGGTAATGAACCCGCAACCGGGCAGGATGGCGAGGTCAAGGTCATTATCACCAACACATTGTTGCCTGGGTCCACTTTCACTTCGTATATCAGCCCTAGCTCATAGATATCCACGGGTATCTCAGGGTCATAACAAGTCTTCAATACGTTGATGACCTCTTCCTTCAACTCGATAAAGCTTTTAGGCATAGTAGGGCTTTTAGGCATATCAAGCATTTTTTAGGCTTAACTGTTGAAATCCCAAGGCATATAGTTTCATCTGTTTCAGCATAGCGTTCAATCCATTGGAACGTTGTGAGCTCAAGTGCGAGCGCAGTTCAATCTTATCAATAAAATAGAGGTCGGCATTAACAATTTCATCTGGTGCGTGGCCGCTCAATACCCTAACCAATAGGCCAATAATGCCTTTAGTGATGACCGTATTACTATCGGCTTGGTAAACAACCTTGTCATCTTCCATTGCTGCGTGCAGCCATACGGTACTTTGGCAGCCCTTAACGATATTTTCTTCCGTTTTGAATTTATCCTCCATCAATGGCAGGCGTTTGCCGATATCTATAAGATAATCGTAACGGTCCATAGGCTCATCGAAAAGGCCGAACTCCTCAATAATCTCATCTTGTATGGTATTGATGGACGTTCCACTCATGGTTAAAGCAACATTTTTTTTGCCCTTTCAATTCCCTGTTTCAAACGGTCAATCTCTTCAAAGGTATTGTAAAACGCAAAGGATGCCCTGCAGGTTCCGGTAATATTCAGTTGCCCCATCAAGGGTTGGCAGCAATGGTGGCCCGTACGGATAGCAATGCCTTGTTTATCAAGCAACACGCCCATATCATAAGGGTGTATGCCTTCTACCAAGAAAGAAATAACACTTGCCTTTTCTTTTGCAGTGCCTATGATTCTTAGCCCTTCTATACCGCTAAGCTGTTGCGTACCGTATTCCAAAAGCTGGTGCTCATAGGTGGCCACATTCTCCAAGCCGATACCCCTTAGGTAATCGATAGCCGCACCGAACGCAATACCATCAGCTATATTGGGTGTACCCGCTTCAAACTTATAGGGTAAATCGTTATAAGTGGTTTTTGCGAAACTCACTTCCTTAATCATTTCGCCGCCGCCTTGATAGGGGTCCATTGCTTCCAGCAACCGCTCTTTGCCATACATAACACCAATGCCAGTGGGGCCAAACATTTTATGCGACGAAAAGCAAAGAAAATCGCAGTCCAAAGCTTGTACATCCAATGCAATATGGGGAGCCGCTTGTGCAGCGTCAAGCACCACTACTGCCCCTGCTGCATGGGCACGAGTTATGATAGTTTGGGCAGGATTGATGGTGCCCAATGCATTGGAAACATATACCAGCGAAACGATTTTCGTCCTTTCTGTCAGCAGCTTTTCGAATTCCTCGAAAATAATTTCGCCCCTTTCATTTATGGGCATTACTTTTAGCAATGCACCTGTCTGCTCGCAGAGCATTTGCCAAGGCACGATATTGGAATGGTGTTCCAGGGTGGAGATGATGATTTCATCGCCTGTTTTTAAAAATTTCCTGCCATAGCCTTGGGCAATAAGGTTGATGCCCTCCGTGGTGCCACGCACGAAATTGATTTCCCTGACACTGCCGGCATTAATAAATTGGGCCGCTTTTTCACGGGCAGATTCATAGGCTGCAGTAGCCTTTTCGCTCAGGTAATGAAGTCCACGATGGATATTGCTGTTATAGCCTTGGTAGTAATCCACTAATGCATCAATTACCACCTGCGGTTTTTGCGAAGTGGCGGCATTATCAAAATACACCAAGGGATAGCCATTCACCTGTTGACCAAGAATGGGGAAATCCTTACGGACAGTATGCACATCAAAAGCAGTTATAGCCTCAGTTCGCATTGCCCATGGAGTTGTTTAATGATTGCACCAACCATTCCCTAAGTGGTTCAATGGTTACTCTATCAATGATTTCACCAGCAAAAGCAACATTGAGCAGAGCAGTAGCTTGCTGCTTGTCGAGGCCTCTCGCCTGCAGATAAAACAGTGCTTGTTTGTCCATTTGGCCCGTAGTACTGCCATGGCTGCATTTTACATCATCGGCAAATATTTCCAACTGGGGTTTGCTGGTAATATTGGCAGCATCGGAAAGGAGGATATTTTTGTTCGACTGGAAAGCGTTGGTCTTTTGCGCATCCTTGGCCACGAATATTCGGCCATTAAACACTCCGGTGGCATTGTCGTTGATGAGGCCCTTATATAACTGGTTGCTATGGCAATTGGGGGCAAAATGGTTCACGTTCAAATGGTTGTCAATGTGCGCCTTGTCGCCCATGGCATACAGGCCATTCAAATGTACTTCCGCATGTTCACCATTTAAATCGATTCGAACATTGTTTCGAACAACCCTTCCCCCAAAGTCAAAAGCATTGGCAGTAAATACTGATTGCCGCGCCAACTGTGCATACAACTGGTGTACTTGCACTTGGTTCTGCACCTGCGCCTGCACTTTTTGATAGCTGATATTGGCCGATTGGCCTAAGGAAACGGTAGTCAGGGTATTATTAAAAACGGGACTTTCGCCATACTGATGAAACTCAATAATATGGGCTTGGCTATTTTCTTCTGCAACAATCCTATTACTATTGTTCACCAAAGCCCTACCGGTATCATCGCTATATTGGAGTATCAATAGGATAGGGTACTGCAATGCCTGCCCTTTCTTAATGGTGATTAAGAGGCCATTATTGGCAAAAGCCCTGTTCAGAAGATTGAAATTGTCGGTTAGGTAAAAATCGTTTTCAGATAACTGAAAAGGCTCAATTGTCAAGATGCTGCTGTCCAATATTTCCGAGAACTCAGGCGCATAAGTGCCATTAATAAATACCAATCGGTTTGCTGGAATACCGAAATGGCCAAAACTCCCTGAAAAATTAGTGAGCTTAGCTTGTGGTAGATAATGTTCTTTTACAATAGGTGCTAAATTGGTATATCGCCAGTCCTCTTGTTTGGTGGTAGGGAAGCCCTTTTCCAAGAAAGCATCCAATGCCGCTAAACGGATGGAAAAATCTGGTTGGGAGGCATTGAACAATTCCTGCCACTGAAGCCGGTATTCTTCTAAAAGGGTATTTGCAATAGCTACTGCCATAACTAAATCGTAGCCTCCTTTGTTGCTTGCTTAATCCAATCGTAACCCTTTTCCTCTAGCTCCAATGCCAGCTCTTTGGTGCCACTTTTCACAATGCGGCCATTGTATAACACATGTACATAGTCAGGCACAATGTAATCTAACAGGCGTTGGTAGTGGGTAATTACCAGGCAGGCATTGTCATTGGTTTTCAATTTATTCACCCCATTGGCCACTATTCGTAAAGCATCGATATCAAGCCCTGAATCCGTTTCATCAAGAATGGATAGGGAAGGCTCCAACATGGCCATTTGGAATATCTCGTTGCGTTTCTTTTCACCTCCTGAAAAGCCCTCGTTCACTGCCCGTTTTATGAGACTATCGTCCATTTCCACCACCTTCATCTTCTCCCGCATCAGTTTCAGGAAAGAAACCGCATCCAAGGGCTCCAAGCCTTCGTATTTTCGCTTTTCGTTTAGGGCGGCTTTCATAAAGTTGGCGATGCTTACTCCCGGTATTTCTACCGGATATTGAAAAGCTAAAAAGATGCCCGCCCTTGCCCTATCTTCAGGGGCCATTTCCAACAAATCATGGTCTTTGTACTGGATACTGCCAGCAGTGACCTGATAGTCTTCCCTGCCTGCCAACACATTGGCCAAAGTACTTTTGCCGGAACCATTGGGCCCCATAATGGCATGCACTTCCCCTGCCTTGATTTCCAAATCAAAACCTTTTAATATTTCCTTCCCGTCTATTCCCGCCCTAAGTCCTTTAATTGTCAGCATCTTCTTTTGTATTGTATATTTCGTCTTTCGTCTTTCGTCTTGGTTTTGTGTCTTGTGTCTTGTGTCTCCAATCTCACTACTATTACCCCACACTTCCCTCTAAGCTAATGGCCAAAAGTTTTTGTGCTTCGGCGGCAAACTCCATGGGCAGATGCATGAACACTTCTTTGCAGTAACCATTGATAATCATGTTCACCGCATCCTCCGTGGAAAGGCCACGTTGGTTGCAATAGAATAAAATGTCTTCCCCAATTTTACTGGTCGTGGCCTCATGCTCAACTGTGGCCGATTTGTTGCCCACCTCCAAGTACGGAAAAGTATGCGCCCCACATTTGTCACCTATCAATAAGCTATCGCATTGGGAAAAGTTGAAGGCATTGGCAGCATTTTTATTGATTTTTACCAAGCCCCTGTAGCTGTTTTGGCTTTTTCCTGCTGATATACCCTTGGATACGATTCGGCTACGGGTGTTTTTCCCGATATGCATCATTTTGGTACCAGTATCCGCTTGCTGGTAGTTGTTAGTTACGGCAACTGAATAAAACTCACCGATGCTGTTTTCGCCTTTCAAAATCACACTGGGGTACTTCCAAGTAATGGCCGAACCCGTTTCTACCTGCGTCCATGATATCTTTGAATTGGCCCCTTCGCATACCCCACGTTTGGTAACGAAGTTGTAGATGCCTCCTTTGCCTTCCTTGTCGCCTGGGTACCAGTTTTGCACTGTGCTATACTTAATCTCTGCATTTTCATGGGCTACGAGTTCCACAACTGCGGCATGCAACTGGTTCTCGTCGCGCATAGGGGCGGTGCATCCTTCCAAATAGCTGACATAACTGCCCGGTTCGGCTACTACCAATGTACGTTCAAACTGGCCAGTGTTGGCTTCATTGATACGGAAATAAGTGCTCAACTCCATAGGGCAGCGAACACCTGCGGGTATGTAGCAGAATGACCCATCCGTAAACACCGCCGAATTGAGGGCAGCATAATAGTTGTCACGTATGGGCACCACGCTGCCTATGTATTTCTTCACCAGTTCGGGATGGTTGTGTATGGCTTCGGTAAAAGAACAGAAAATAATGCCCAACTCGGCCAACTTAGCTTTATAGGTAGTGGCCACCGATACACTGTCCATTACTACATCAACAGCTACACCAGCAAGCACTTTTTGCTCCTGTACCGAAATGCCCAACTTACGGTACATTTCCAGCAATTCAGGGTCTGCTTCTTCTAAGCTATTCAACTGTTTCTTTGGCTTGGGGGCAGCGTAATAAATAATGTCTTGGAAATCGATAGGTGGGTAATGCACGTTCTGCCAAGTGGGCTCTTCCATTTGCAGCCAAGCCCTGTAAGCTTTTAGCCGCCATTCCAACATCCAATCCGGTTCGTTCTTTTTGGAGGAAATGGTGCGAATGATTTCTTCGCTCAAGCCTTTTGGGGCTTTATCTGCCTCCATGGGCGTTACAAACCCGTATTTATACTCGCTACTGGTTACCTCGTTGATTATACTTCGGTCTTCACTCATCATCTGTAAATAATCACAAAATTAGGGTATTTGATTTTTAAATTCGATTGCTATTTAGACTCCGTCCAAATAAGGCGAAAATTTATTTATTTCAACAAAATACTGGCTGATTAGTTCTACTTTCTTATAGTATCGAGTAGCTAGATGAGTTTGAAAATTTGAAGATTTGGAAAATTGGGAACAAAGGGAGCTAGTTGCTAAATCCCCCTTGATTGGTGTCAATCGCAAATTGTAAATTGTAAATGCCTATTACATTCTATCAGGCACCTGGATGCCCAATAGGCGCATGGATGATTGGATAACATTGGCCACGAATGCGGACAAGCTAAGCCTAAACTGCATGGCGGCTTCCGTATCTGCTTTTAATACGGGGTGTTCTTGGTAAAACTTATTGTATTCCTTGGCCAAATTATAAGCATACATGGCTATCAGCGATGGATTCATTTCCTGTGCCGCATCATGTACGATATTCGGGTATTGGTAAAGATTGAGCAGTACGCTTTTTTCATCAGCGTTCAAGGTATAAGTTTCATCTACGGCAAATGCTCCTGTGGCCTTAGCTAGCATACTCTTGATACGGGCATGGGTGTATTGCACGAATGGGGCCGTTTGTCCATGAAGGTCCACAGATTCCTCTGGATTGAACAGCATCTTCTTCTTAGGATCGACTCTAAGCATGAAGAACTTGATGGCCCCTAGGCCGATGATACGGAAAAGCTCCTTGGCACTATCGAGGTCAAAACCATCAATTTTTCCCAGCTTGCGGGTTTCGTTCTCTGCGGTCTGTATCACTTCTTCTATCAGGTCATCGGCATCCACAACAGTGCCTTCCCTTGATTTCATCCTGCCGTGGGGCAACTCCACCATACCGTACGAAAGGTGGTAAATTCCATCGGCGTACACCTTGCCCAATTTTTCCAAAGTCAACTTCAATACTTTAAAGTGGTAATCCTGCTCGTTAGCCACCACATATACTGACCTATCCATATGGAAATCGTCGTAGCGCAACTGAGCGGTGCCCAGGTCTTGGGTTAGGTAAACGGAGGTACCGTCGCTGCGCAGCAGTACTTTTTGGTCAAGACCCTTATCCGTAAGGTCTACCCAAATGGAGCCATCTTCTTTTTTAAAGTAAACCCCTTTCTCCAATCCCTCCAACACCATGTCACGGCCTAAAAGATAGGTTTTTGATTCGTAGTAGTTATAGTCGAAATTGACGCCCAGCTTTTCGTAGGTTTCGAAAAAGCCCATGTACACCCAATCGTTCATCTGCTGCCAGAGCTGTAAGGTTTCAGTATCGCCGGCTTCCCATTTGCGCAGCATCTCTTGGGCTTCCTGCATAATGGGTGCCTTCTTCTCGGCTTCTTCTTGCGATTGGCCTTGGGCAACCAGCTCCGCTATTTGCTTTTTATAAATCTTGTCAAATTCCACATAGTACTTACCCACCAAGTGGTCGCCCTTCATGCCCGATGAGTGGGGCGTTTCCCCATTGCCTGTTTGTTGCCAAGCCACCATCGATTTACAAATAGCAATGCCCCGGTCATTGTATATGTTGACCTTGATAACTTCGTTGCCATCAAATTCCAGGATATTTGACAATGAATAGCCCAGCAGCATATTGCGGATATGCCCCAGGTGCAAGGGCTTGTTGGTATTAGGGCCGCAATACTCCAAGGCTATCTTTATGTCCTTCTTTTCGCCACGGCCATATTGGGGGTTCTTGCCTTCTTCTTCCAAGAAATGTAACCAAAAGCTATCGGCAATTTTAAGGTTCAGAAAACCCTTGATAACATTGTACCCGGTTACTAGTTCCAAGTGTTCTTGCAGGTATCCGCCAATATCTTGGGCAGTGGCTTCCGGCGATTTTCGGGAAACTTTTAGCAGCGGAAACACCACCAGGGTATAATCGCCATCATGTTCTTTCGAAGTGGGCGAAACTTGTAATAGGTTCGAATCCAAAGCCTGCCCGTACAAGGTTTGCACCGCCTCCTGACAGGCTTCCCTCAATATTGTCTCTATTCCTTGTGCCATAGGGGATTCACTTTATGAAATATTAACGGACGCTGCGCCTTGATGACTGCCAAAGTTATTACTTTTGCACAAAATATAGCCCGCCATAGCGTTGATGCCTCCTAAATGAAGAACCGATACATTGACCTGATAGAACAAACCTTTTATTTTCCTCAAGAAGGGTTTGAAGCCAAAGACAACGAACTGCTTTTTAACCATGTGCCGCTCATGGAACTGATCAAGCAATATGGTACGCCATTGCGCATCACCTATTTGCCTAAAATCAGCCAACAGATACAACGGGCAAAGGCTTTCTTTGCCAATGCCATTGCCAGTAACCAGTATGAGGGAAAGTACTATTATTCCTATTGTACCAAGGCCTCGCATTTTGCATTTGTAATGCAGGAGGCCTTGAAGAACGATATCCACTTGGAAACCTCCTCGGCCTTTGATATCGATTTGGTGGAAAAGCTTACCGAACAGGGCATGGTCAGCCATGATAACTTTATCATCTGCAACGGATTCAAGCCGGAACTGTACCAGCAGAAGATAGTAACCTTGAGGAAGAAGGGCTTTCAGAACATTATCCCCGTGCTGGACTATAAGGGCGAAATAGCCTATTACGACCGGCACTTGGAAGCCGATGAAACCATGCAGGTGGGCATTCGCATTGCTGCCGATGAAGAACCCAATTTCGAGTTCTACACCTCTCGGCTGGGCATCAGGTATAAGGATATTCTGGAGTTTTACATCGATGTGCTGAAGGATAAGCCCAAGTTCAAGCTGAAGATGCTGCACTTCTTTATCAATACCGGTATTAAGGACACTACCTACTACTGGAGCGAGCTGAACAAGGCCATGAAGGTGTATTGCAACCTGAAAAAGATATGCCCCGACTTGGAGTACGTGAATATCGGCGGCGGCCTACCTATTAAACTGGGCCTTGGCTTTGAGTATGATTACCAGTACATGATTAACGAAATCGTAAAAAACATTAAAGGTATTTGCGACGAAAAAAACGTGCCCGTGCCCAGTATCTTTACCGAGTTTGGCAGCTTTACGGTAGGGGAGAGCGGGGCCATGATTTTCAAAGTGTTGGAGCAAAAACAGCAGAACGATATCGAAATGTGGTACATGATAGATGGCTCCCTGATGACCACCCTGCCTGACATTTGGGGCATGAGCCAGCGCTTTATCTTGTTGCCCATCAATAAATGGGAAAAGGAGTACCAGCGGGTGAACATTGGCGGCCTAAGCTGCGACATATCGGACTACTACAATGCCGAAGCCCACCACAACCAGGTTTTCATGCCGGTAATAGATGATGAGCGGCCGCTGTACCTTGGCTTTTTCCATGTAGGCGCCTATCAGGAAAGCCTGAGTGGCTACGGCGGTACCAAGCATTGCCTCATTCCTAGCCCTAAGCATTTATTGGTAAGCAACGGAGATAAAGGGGAACTGCAGGTAGAGGTTTTCGCCGAACCACAAAAAGCCGATGCGATGCTGGAGATATTGGGCTACTGAGAGGTACGCTTGTCCCGCTTTGCGGTAGGGGTTAGGGGGATGTCAAAGTACTGCAGGAAAAACAGCCCAATTCGTACTCAAAACACACCCAATTCGTACTCAGAACATACCGAAAACAGCGCAATTCGTACTCAAAAAATTTAAATAACGTCTTAAACTAAACGATGTAAAGTCGTTTATTTTCAATTGGTTATAATATTGTTGTGCTTTTTTTGGTGAATTTTTATTTTCGGTTTGCCAATTCTTTCAAATAAATAAACATACTCAATACGAACATTTCCATCTGTTACTTGGTAAAGTTGGTATCTTTCGAGGTAGGTTGTTGTCTATTAGTGATTTGTTTTTCCGAACGAAGCCGTCCCAGCCTGCCCCGCTTCTTGCAGGGGTGAGCGGACTCTAACAGGAGCGTGGGCCATCGCTTTGGTTCGACAGCGTTAACCAAGACCCGTCGCTTTAGTATGTCCGTCCTGCTGTCTTGCCTTAGACTAGATCGTCATCTCCCCCTACGTACTTGGTAATTAATTTGCTGCAAACATGCCTAACGTCATGGGCAGTGCTTTTGGCTATCTAGCGGTATCTTTTCACGACGAATTTATGGGCATATGATGGCTTCTGTCCATTTATTGATTGGCTTAAGTCACACTTAAACCAATGAAAGGGTGGAAATAAAAAGGACAAAAAAATATTTTTCCATTGTTTAGGAACATTATAAACCAAAATTTATAAATAGTCAAATTTTTATTATGTTTAGGCTGTCATAATCCTAAACCGAAGATGCTTTACAGGAGAAAGAAAAAGAAAAGTAACTTTCTTGTCGAGTTAAGGGAATGGATATTAGTTATTGCTACAGTATTGACATTGATTTTTGGTAGCATATCTCAGGGTGAAGGTTCACAAACCACTCTTAAGGACATATTAAAAATAACCACAATTCTTAACATTGTAGCTATTGTTACTGGGTTGGTTTTGATTAAACCACTTGCCTTAAATATTCAAGAAGAAGAATTGGATTCATTTAAAAAGCTATTGCCAAATTGTCAGAACAAGGATATAGGGAATCAAAACGAAAGAGTCAATTTGCTGATAACTCAGTTTGTAAAGCACTTTCACCTCTTTTTGTTTTTTTTACTTGCTTTTTACATTGTACAATTCATTGAGACCTTTTCGTTAAATGATTTTAATATACAAGATTTAAAGAAAAAATATAATATTTATGATCTGTTTAATGACGCTCAAAAAAAACATGCGGTTTTCATTGTGTTTGTGATGATTGAAAACTCATTAGACATTATCAGTGCTGCTTTCCTATATACTACTTTTAAAATTTTATACAAACGTACAATTTCTACTGATGGAAAGATGAAATCGACATTGGACAATAATTTAATGTTTGGCATTGTGGGTATTTTCATTCTTGTTCAATTCTTGGCATTTGTTGGGGTGTTTAATACTAGTAATACTAGCGACGATAATATATCATATTATAGCATAACAGTAGGTAGTCGTTTAGTAACTGGAGTTTTTAATGGGCTAACTATGGCCTTGCTTTTCAGTCGATTCAATTCAATGGAATATTTTTTTAAAAAATTAAAATGGGAAACCAACTTTCTAGATATATTCTACTATATCGGAATAATTTATATTCTGCCGATATACGTGTTAACTCAAGCTTTTTATGGTCTGTTTGATGCTGGGGACATTTTTTTTGATGATGGGAATGGGTCTTCCGATGGGGTGGTAATTTTTAAGAGTATTGTCTTTTCCTTGTGTTTCTTCGGAAAATCCGTACTGATACTATTGCTGCATAGAATTATAACATATAAATGGATGCATGTCTATATACATTTGTCCTTAGCTAGCTATGATTTACCGTATAAGCTTTTAAAGAATCTAAGTGATGCAAGAAAATTTGGTGAACATGATGACGATGAATAAACTATAGGTCATTCATTACCATTTACAGCTAATTACCCAAAAAGCAAAAATTATTTTTGACAATCGGTAGAATGTTTGTACCTTTGCCCTTCCAAAAAGTTTTAAAACAAGGAACCATGTCCCGGATTTGTGATTTGACAGGCAAAAGACCCCTTAAAGGTAACCATGTTTCGCACTCGAACAGGAAGACCAAAAGAAGGTTTTACCCTAATCTGCAGACCAAGAAATTCTTCGTGCCCGAACTGAACGATTGGGTAACGCTGAAAATCAGCACCAGTGCTATGCGTACCATCGACAAGAAGGGAATTTTTACCTACTTGAAAGAGTTGGAGCAAAAAGGCGAAATCACCCTTGTTTAATACCATTTAATTAAAGCGAACCATGGCTAAGAAATCGAAAGGCAACAGGGTGCAGGTAATTTTGGAATGCACCGAGCATAAAGACAGCGGCATGCCAGGCACCAGCCGCTACATCACTACCAAAAACAGGAAAGTGACCACTGAAAGGTTGGAACTGAAGAAATATAATCCTATCTTGAAAAAGAAAACCGTTCATAAAGAAATCAAGTAATCATGGGTAAGGTAAGTAAGAACGCGAAAGTGAACCGCGGCCCCCAAGGGGAAAGTAAGAATTATGTGAAAGTGATTAAGGCAGTAAAGTCAGATAAAAGCGGTGCCATCGTTTTCCGCGAAAGGGTAGTGCACAAAGACAAGGTAAACGAACTATTGTCAGAGAAATAAGCCCAGTGGCACCTCAATAATATAAAGCCGTCTCCACCGCATGGGGCGGCTTTTTGTTTGCAATCACCCACCAAAAACCAATTATGGCATTTTTCGGTCTCTTTTCGAAGAACAAGGAAGAAAACAAGGAAGCCAAACAGCAGCTTGAGCAGGGTCTTGAAAAGACCAAGCAGGGCTTTTTCTCCAAAATAACCCGCGCCATTGCGGGCAAGGACAAAGTTGACGAAGAGGTGTTGGACGAATTGGAGAATATCCTCATCAGTTCCGATGTCGGCCTGGCCACTACCGTTAAAATCATTGAACGCATTGAGCAAAGGGTGGCCGAGGACAAGTATGTTACCACTTCAGAATTGAACAGGATTTTGAAAGAAGAGGTAACCAGTATTTTGGATGCATCGGGGGCCAAGGATTACACCAACCTTACCGATGTGCTAAGCACCAAGCCCTATGTAATCATGGTGGTGGGGGTAAACGGCGTGGGCAAAACCACCACTATCGGTAAATTGGCCTATAACTTCAAGTTGGCGGGCAAGAGTGTGGTACTAGGGGCGGGCGATACTTTCCGTGCTGCCGCGGTTGACCAGTTGAAGATTTGGTCGGAAAGGGTAGGGGTGCCCATTGTACAAAAAGCCATGGGTGCCGACCCAGCTTCAGTGGCCTTCGAGGCCGTGCAATCAGGCTTAGCACAGGGGGCAGATGTGATTATTGTGGACACCGCCGGTCGCTTGCACAACAAGGTGAACCTGATGAACGAGTTGAGCAAGATAAAGCGGGTAATGGAAAAGGTAGTGCCCGGCGCACCCCATGAAATACTATTGGTGCTGGATGCCAGCACGGGCCAAAATGCCATTGAGCAGGCCAAGGCATTTACGGCGGCTACCGATGTGAATGCATTGGCCATCACCAAACTAGATGGAACTGCCAAGGGCGGGGTGGTGTTGGGCATTGTGGACCAATTTAAAGTGCCCGTAAAATATATCGGGGTGGGGGAAAAGAAAGAAGACCTGCAACTATTCAACAGGCATGAATTCGTGGATTCGATTTTTAGCAGCAAATAATTTAAGGTAGAAGGTAGAAGGTAGAAGGTAAAAGGTACAAGGTAGAAGGTAAAAGGTTTAAGTACGACGTAAAATCAATCAGCACCATTAACACATTAGCACACCAGCACATAAAAATCATCTAGCTCCTCAATACTAGTGTCTAACAATGCGTACCAAAACTTTTAAGAAAAATAAGGTCAACGTTATCACGTTGGGGTGTTCCAAAAACTTGGTGGACTCGGAGGTGCTCATGGCGCAATTGCGGGGCAATGATATAGAAGTGGCGCACCAAAGCAATGCCCGCGACAACAATATCGTAATCGTAAACACCTGCGGATTTATTGATAGGGCAAAGGAAGAATCCATTAACACCATTTTGCAGTACGCTGAGGCAAAATCGAAAGGGAAAATTGAGAAGCTGTACGTTACCGGTTGCCTTTCACAGCGTTACAAAGACCAGTTAGAGGACGAAATACCGGAGGTGGATGCTTTTTTCGGCACCATGGAAATGCCCTCGTTGTTGAAAAAACTGAATGCTGACTATAAGCATGAATTGGTGGGTGAGCGCATGCTGACCACCGACCCCCACTATGCTTATTTGAAAATAGCCGAGGGGTGCAACCGCACCTGTTCATTTTGTGCCATTCCACTGATGCGGGGAAAGCATGTGTCGCGATCAATCGACGATTTGGTTAAGGAAGCCAGGCATTTGGTGAGCAATGGCGTGAAAGAAGTGATGCTCATAGCCCAAGAACTGACCTATTATGGCCTTGACCTGTACAAAGAGCGCAAGCTGGCGGAGTTGTTGAATGCCCTGGCCGATGTGGAGGGCTTGCACTGGATTCGCTTGCATTATGCCTATCCGCATAAGTTCCCTATGGAGATATTGCCCGTGATGCGAGAACGCAGCAATATTTGCAAGTATTTGGATATCCCATTACAGCACGGTGCCAATAATATACTGAAGGCCATGAAGCGTGGCATTACCCGTCAGGAGACGGAAAATCTTATTGCCACCATCAGGCAGGAAGTGCCAGGCATTGCCATCCGTACTACTATGTTGGTGGGCTTTCCAGGGGAAACGGAAGCCGATTTTGAAGAGTTGTTGCAATTTGTGCGCGATATGCGTTTCGAACGGTTGGGGGTATTCACCTATTCGCATGAGGAGCAAACCTCTGCCCATGTTTTGGTTGATGACGTGCCGCAAGAAGTGAAGCAGGAAAGGGCCTCGCGCTTAATGGAAGTTCAGAGCGAAATATCTGAGCACCTCAACCAAGAGAAAGTAGGCAAAATTTATAAAGTCATTATCGATAGGAAAGAGAGCGGCAATTTCATTGGGCGCACTGAATTCGATTCGCCGGAGGTGGACAATGAAGTAATCATATCAGCAACGGATACCTATTTGCGCCAAGGCGATTTTGCCACCGTGATGATAGATGATGCTACCGAATTTGATTTGTATGGAACTGTAGTACAATATGAGTATGCCCCCAACTAGAAGTATCAGTTCCAGTATTTTTAAGTTGAAATGCCCGCAATGCCGAGAGGGTGAGTTGTTCAATAAGCCGGGTTATTTCGTGTTCAATGGGCTTTCCGATATGCCCAAGCATTGCCCAGTATGTGCCCTGAAGTATGAGCAGGAGCCAGGTTTTTTCTGGGGCGCCATGTATGTTAGTTATGGCCTTGCGGTAGGCATTGCATTGCCGGTATTCATTATCTCATTTGCGCTGGTGCAGCTCACTTTTTGGCAATCCATGGGCATGGTCACCTTTGTGTTGCTGCTATTGGTGCCCTTTATTTTCCGCCTTTCCCGTTCTATCTGGATCCATATGTTTGTGGGCTATAAGCCTAGCAAAGGTTAGTCGTTTAGCAGGATGCTTTATTCCACCTGAAGCATTTCCAATACAGCGTTCGTAATCAGTTCAGGGCGTTTCCAAGGTATTAGGTGGCCAGTCTTCGGGTAGCGTTGCACTTTTAATTCCTTACTTTTTATCACTTTTTCCGCAAAATCGGCATTTAGTGGGTCTACAAGTCCGTCCTCGGTACCCTGTATTACGGTTACGGGCATGGTTAGCTTATCCCAAAGCGGCAGCATTTCTTCCAGTTGTTCTTTCAAAGGCCACATTTCCTCATTACTAGTCGCCATCATAGGAGGCAGCAACCAACTCACCACTTTCCATTTGGCTATCTGGTTATACCACTGGTGTTTTTCTACTTCTGGCGAAATAGAACCCGCAACAATCACCACTGCGTCTACCCATTCCGGATGGTCCATAGCCATACGTGCTACGATGGGCCCACCGTAACTATGCCCTACCAAAATCACTTTGCCTTGTTGCTGGCTAGCTTTCAACAAATCCGCCCAAGCATCCGCATGTTCTTTTACCGATGCCAAAGGCACATTAGGATTCGATTTGCCATAACCTGGTCTGTCAATGGCGATGATGTTGGCTCTGGAGGTCAACGAGGTATCGGCCAAAAAGTTGACCCACCCATCCCAGCTGCCTGGGGAGCCATGTACAAAAATGACTGTAGCAGGTAAGCTATCGCCCACTTGGGCATAATGCAGCGGTATACCTTTATAGGTTGTGAAATGGTGTTCGGGCGCTTTCTTCCCTTCAAAGAGTTTGTCCTTATCTTTGCCACTGCTGGTAGGGTCGAATAAAGGACCCGCAAACCGGAATGCTATCAATGCCAACAAAGGCAATCCTACCAAAAGCAGTAATATCAGTTTTAGCATGCATCGCATGGGGAGATTTGAATATGAAACTAACAAAGCTTAATTCAATTAGTTGCTTGTAAGGGTTTTTTAACTTTGATGAGTGGTCGGAATTTTCCTTTTATTCTTTTGGATAGGCTTAGGTATGCTATTGGCTAGGCAAAAATGGGTTTCTATTAGCTCAGCCCAACTCAACCTATCTATTATCAATATAGTACTGCCGGCCACCACCTTGCTTTATATCAGCCGCCTTAGCATCAGTTTGCAGTTAATCTATCCTATCTCCGTAGCTTGGATCATTTTTATACTGGCTTGGGTATTGTTTGCGCTGCTAGGTCATTGGCTAAAGTGGGACAGAGCCACTATAGGCTGCATGATACTCTGTTGCGGGCTGGGGAATACGGCGTTTTTGGGTTATCCCATCATCAAAACATTATTTGGTAAGGCAGGTTTGGGCATTGCCATCATAGTTGACCAACCAGGCACTTTTTTGGTGCTAAGCACGCTGGGTATATTGGTGGCTGCTTTGTATGCCGCCGGCCGCATTACGATATTGGCAGTACTGCGGCGTATCTTTACCTTTCCGCCATTTTTGGCCTTCATACTGGCCTTGTTCTTGTTGTTCACGGGGCTTGCATTGCCTAGCTTTGTTACCCATGTTTTGAGGGCTTTTTCTTATACCTTGGTGCCTTTGGCATTGGTGGCTGTTGGTATGCAGTTAAAGCCGCATTTGGGCGATATCAATAAACCGCCTTTGGCTATAGGGTTGGGGTATAAGCTGGTTTTGGCGCCCATTGTAATTTATCTATTCATGGTCTTTCTAAAAACTGAAGCACTTAGCCTGCAGGTAAGTACTCTCCAAGCTGCCATGGCACCCATGATAACGGGCGCTATTTTGGCCGCTAACTATGAATTGCGACCCCCATTAGCTTATGCATTTTTAAACGTGGGCATTCCATTATCCTTTATTACCTTGGTGGTCTGGTATGCGTTTTTGATGTTATGACGGTAGTACAGCCATTCACGAATTATTACTTAATCGGCATGCCAGGTAGTGGCAAAACCACTTTGGGTAGGCAAGCGGCACAGCAGTTGAACATGCAGTTCGTTGATTTGGATAAGGAAATAGAAAGTAACGAGCAACGTACCATAGCCGATATTTTCGAACAGGATGGAGAAGTCTATTTCCGAAAACTAGAAAGCGAGTATTTGGAACGCATAAAATCTATCTCCCAGAGTAAGATAGTGGCTACTGGTGGGGGGACCCCCTGTTTTCACCACAACATGCAAGTCATGTTACAATCAGGTGTTACTGTATTTCTGGACGTTCCCCCTTCACTGCTAGTGGAGCGACTTAACGCCGTAGCGCCGGTACGTCCCTTACTGAAGAGCGGTACTGAGCATGATTTATGGCAAAAGCTGGAAAACATGTATTACCAGCGCAAGCCCTATTATGAAAAGGCCATTTATCAACTCACTGGGGAAGAGGTTTCCTTAGCGAATTTGATAAAACTGATACAAAGTACTATTTAAATCACTGCTTGTGTACTATAGGAAGCACTATAGCAGAGGGGTAGGTGGGGGTGCAGGCTATTTCCCAATTTTTTGGTAAATCGCCTACTAGGTCAAAATGTTGGGCATCGGCACCCGCCAAGGTTATCCGTACTTGATGACCTTGCTTGAATTGGTAGGAGATGGGCAGCAACTCAAAACTCACTTGTGCTACTTGGCCCGGTACCAATGGCAAGGTATCTTTTCTTTGATAGCTATGGAACGGGCCTACCGTTTTATAACCATCACTATTGGTGGATACTTTTCTGTTAATGGCCCTAAATTGTCCCTCGGTCACATAAATCACCTTGCCGTCAGGGGAAACGTCTTCCAGATAGGCAAAAATGTAGGCATCCTTGGCATCTGCTTTCACATACAAATCGAGCATGGCACTGCCGGTAATGGTCATATCGCTTACTAAAACACTGGAGGTGAAACTGACTGACTTTTTTCCTTCTGCAGCTCTGTCGCCATATTTAGTGTGTCCGTGTCTATAAGCTGGTGTCATACTGTTCCAGCGCGAGGTACTGTCAGTGGTGCAGGTATAATCTACTGTGTAATGCACAAAACTGTTCTCATTGCTAGGGGTTTGCGACTGCAATTTCTTTTCCGCACTAAAATAATATGGTTGATTGCTCGCTGATGGCAAAGGCCAAGTGGAGGTAGAATCCCAATGTTCGGCTGCTACGGTATAATAATAGAAAGGAGTTTCTTTATCAATACCGTTGTCGATATCTTTTAGATAATGGTCGAAGAAGCGGAGCATTTCCTGATGGATATCAATATCTACAACGTTTTCTTTCGCCCAAGGGCTGGCATTATCTTGGGGGCCATGGTCCCAAGGGCCTATCAGTGCTTTTACGGTGTTGGGGGTATTAATGATTCCTTCCGTTACCGAACGCTGTAAGGCACCATCGTACCAGCCACCTATGCGGTAAATGGCAGTGCCCGAGTTGGCAATCGCCTTGATATTGTTGTGAATGCTGTATTCGTTGGAAGATGCCGATAATTCAGGATGCACATCATCACGGAACTCAATTCCTTGCAGGCCTTTATATACATCAAAGTTATTGGTATGCTCGCTGAGGGAAGTCATATAAATTTTGCCTCCCTTATCGGTATCTATTTTATGGGTGCCCTTTACCAACCGTTTAGCTTGTTTCCCGAAAGAGTCGAATTCATTATGGTCCAAATGGGTAGTGGTTTCGCCCCAAACTTTTACAAATGGCCCATGCCTTACCCCACCTGGAAACATGATATGGTTGTACAGGTCGAATATGTTCGAACGGGGGATACATGCTTTTACCGCAGGGTGTTGGTTTACCAGCAATAATTCAGCGGTAGTGCCCAAGTATGACACACCGGTTGAACCAACTTTGCCATTCGACCATTCCTGCCCGATAATCCAGTTAACCACCTCAGCACCATCTTTTACTTCCTCAGGGCTGAATTCCATGGTACGCCTTCCGCTGGATGCTCCCGAACCACGCACGTCTATCACCACTACCGCATAGCCATAAGAGGTAAAGTAATCTATCTCTTCTAAAGGAGGCAAAACGGAAATAGGGTCTTTTATCAAACTGAAAGGAAATTTTGCCCTTAGGGAACGCACATATCGGGTGAGGTACAAGATGGTGGGTATTTTTTTACCAGCTTCTAGTTTTTTGGGCAAGTACAAGTCGGTAGCTATTTTGGTGCTATCCCGCATCGTCAAATACAGCGAACTGGCACTGTATCCTTTATATTCTTTTGTGCTATAACCCGCATATTTACCAACTGCACTTATTTTTTGCTGGCTTACTGACTGTTTATTTTGAGCGGACATAGCAATGGAAAACAAACAAAGCATTGCTAGGGGAAGAAAACGGAAGTGGTTCATGTTAAGGAGATTAACAGCAAGAGCATATTATGTGCTAAGGCGTTGCATGTGCGCAATTATTTCATGTTCCCGATATGCTGATTGAAATACAATTAAAAATTAGCTGTGTTTGATTGATACCATTGTCTATCATTATTTCAATTTAATCCTCTTACATGTCTGAAATATAGCACGTTAGATAGCTAATAATTTATCCCTTATGTAAATATTACAATACCGAATGCCGCCATATTCCGCTTAGGAACAAGCATTTATTTGTTAATGCTAATCATTATCATTTAATTTACATAAACACTTGAACATGACACAAAAAGAAACCATCAAGTTTTTAGAACAGCGCAAGCAGCAAATTATGCAACAAGCGCAAAAAGAAATAGATGCCATTGATACTACCATCAGTATATTGAGCCGTGAGAGGGATTCTTTCGGGAGCGACTTCCAATTTAAAAATGATAAAGGGGTAGCAGCAGTGAAAGGTAAGCGTGGCCGCAAGAAGGGCAGTGGAAAAAAAGCCGTATCAATGGATGGTACCACTAAAACTCCAGGTCGACGCGGCAGGAAGCCAGCAGGGGAGGGGTCACTATTGGAAACCGTGTTTGGTGCTATTGCCAACAATGGTAAGTTTATTAAGGCTTCAGATTTATATACCGAGTTGCAAAAGCAGTTTCCTGACAGGAAAGGACCACAATTTAAAGTACAGCTATCATCTATTTTGAATAACCTGAGCAAGAAAGGCCGTATTCAAATTAATAAACTGGGCAAAAGTAATAGAGAAAGTGCTTGGGGCCTAGTGGACTGGTTTGATGAAAGAGGGAAGGCAAAAGCCGAACACGTGTAACAACAAAGAAGGCCGCTTAAAGCGGCCTTCTTTGTTAGTAGACAAGATTCACTTGAGGCAGTGCCTTTTTCAATTTTTCTATTTCGCCTGCCTTTAATTTATTGTCTTTTATGGTAAGCGATTTTAAGTGTTTGTTCAGTTCAGCCAGGTCATTGGGCAGGGTATTTAGATAATAATTGCCCGATAAGTCCAATATTTCTAATTGGGTTAATTTTCCAAGTCCCTCAGGGATGGTTGGCCAGTAGTTATAAGAGATATATAACTCTTTCAAATTTTTAAAGGTGAATATCTCTTTTGGAAATTCTTTTAATTTTCGGAGGGAAAGATCTAGATAATAGACTTGGTCAGGCGACTGCTTTGCTTTTTCCAAATCATCGAACCAGTTGGCGCTGAAACGTTTGTTGTCCAATGGAATTTCATTTTGCGCAAAAGTTGTAATACTGAAAAAAAACAGGCTGAATAACACAAAGTATTTTTTCATGGCAGTTGATTATGGGTATAATTTAAAACATTTTTTGCTGCTAATTCATCTTGTTGCATCTGGAAGATTAAAGCCTCTATACTGTCAAATTTTTCCTCGGGCCTTAAATAGGCGACGAAAATAACTTTAAGCGCTTCACCATATATTTCTTTTCCAAAATCGAAAATATATACCTCTATCGTTTGTTTTTTATTATTGAATGTTGGGTTGGTGCCTATACTCATCATTCCCGCAAATTCCGCACCAGCATACACAATATTCACTGCATAAATTCCATTGCCAGGTATCAGTTTATTGGGGTCATTTACTTGTATGTTGGCGGTAGGGTAGCCCAATTTTCTGCCACGCTGTTCGCCCTTTACCACTATCCCTTCCAAGGTGTAATGGTGCCCCAGTAGATTATTGGCTTGTTCTATATCACAGTCTGCTAATGCGGCCCTTACTTTGGTCGAACTTACGTCGATATCATCAACGGTCTGCTTTTCAATTTCAAGTACCTTGAAGCCCCTTTCATTGCCAATTGCTTTAATTAACTCAATTCCCCCTTCCCGATTTTTTCCGAAACGGTGGTCATAACCTATAACCACTACCTTTGGGTGTATCGATTTCCATATTAGGTCATCCACATATTGCCTTGCTGGTATCTGCGAAAATTCCCTTGAAAAGGGCACAATGATTAAGTTGTCCACCCCGTATTTTGCCAAAAGCGCTTTCTTTTCTTCTAGGGTATTGATCAATTTCAAGCTCGTATCACCAGGGTTGATTACCAAGCGCGGATGCGGATGGAAAGTCAATATCACGCTTTCGCCATCATATTCTTTCGCCAGTTGGTTTATGGTAGTAATAATTTCCTGATGCCCCAGATGCACGCCATCGAAAGTGCCGATGGTTAGGATGGGGTTGCGGATGGCAGGAAGGTGCTCAGCGTTTGTGAATACGCGCATGCTGCAAAATTAAAGCTTTGTTCTCAATCAGATATTCACCCAATTTTTGCACGTTCCAGGCATCTTCAATGGAAAACTGGCCCGATTTGGTACGCCGAAGGTCGTACAAGTGAGAGCCCGTGCCCAAGGCCACACCAAAATCGCGTGCCAATGAACGGATATAAGTGCCTTTGCTACAATTGATTCTAAAATGTATCAACGGCATTTCTACTTCAGTTATTTCAAAAACATTGATGCGTACTTTGCGCGACCGTATAACCACCTCTTCGCCACGGCGGGCCTTCTTATAGAGTTCCTCCCCCTCTTGCTTTATAGCCGAATACAAAGGGGGCACTTGCTCAATCTCGCCCTCAAACTGTTGTGCCGCTTGTCTAACTTTTTCTTCCGTAAGATGGCTAATATCAAACTCTTGGTCGATGGCCGTTTCACGGTCGCAGGAAGGTCGGGTAGCCCCTAAATAGATGGTACCGGTGTATTCCTTATCTTCTTCTATCAGGTTGCCCAGCTTGGAGGTGAACTTGCCCGTGCACAGCACCATCAGGCCAGTGGCCAAAGGGTCTAGTGTGCCGGCATGCCCCACTTTGGTGCGCACTAAGCGTTTTATTTTATTTACTACAGAGTAAGATGACCAGGTGTAGGGCTTGTCAACCAAAATAACTTGGCCATCGGCAAAGTTGAACTGCTCAATAGGGTGGGGGGGCATCAAGTATTGGTTAAGCCGCTTGGGGGTTGGCCTTAGGTTTGTACATGATAGCCACAATCTCTATCAAAATACCGATAATGATAATGATAGGTGAAAAAGTTATTCTGACGGCACTATACTTTTCAGCAGCATTGAACACGTTCGGGTTGTTAGGGTCGGTGCCACCGCCCACCATTAAAAAGTAGCCCAAGGCCATCACCAATATACCAACTGCCATAATGATATAGTTGATACGCTCGAATACCGGTGGGGTATCTTGAATTTGCCTTTGGGCATTAGGCTTTGGCTTACCTGCTGTGGCAGTGGTAGGCCTATTGCTAGCAGATGCGGTGGTGGATTGAGGCTTATTGGGTTGCTTCATATTGTACCTTTGAAAAGAGGTGTAAAAATACAAGAAATTCAACCTAAAAGAAACGCTAATACAAGTCGTCCAACTTCATGCGCAAGTATTTGCTTACCGCTAGCCAAGTACTAGCTAGGCAAATGATAATACCTGAGAGGAAAACGCCTATAAAAATCAAGGTAAACTCCTGTATGTCTTCCTCTCTCACCAAATTGATGGGCAATTGGTTTTGGGCGTACGAAAGCAGGGCAACCAAGCCTATAATGGCCACTAAACCCGAAATGACCCCATCGATAAGCCCCCTGCCAATAAAAGGCTTAATGATAAACCACCGTGTAGCACCCACCAATTGCATGCTCTTAATCAAGAAACGGCTGCTGTACATGCTCAGTTTGATGGTATTGTCAATCAGGGTCAAAGCAATCAAAAAAAGTATTAATGCTATACCGCCCACAATGAGCCCTATACGGGCTACATTTCTATTCACTGCCTCCACTATTCCTTTTTGATAATAGACCTCCTCCACAATATCCTTATTGGCCAAAAACTTCTTCTCCAAAGTGACAATACTATCGGGATTGGCATAATCGGCATTTAAATGCAACACCAGCGAATTGTACAAAGGGTTATAGTCCAGCAATTTCATATCCTCTCCAAATTCCTTTTCCATGATTTGCATGGCCTCTTCCTTTGTGACATAATCCGTTGATTTTATGGCCAAATCCCTGTCCAGCTTTTTTTGGTATTGCAAGATATCTACTTCGCTCACCCCGTTTTTGATTACCAAGGTCAATTCGATATTTTCTTTCAGATATCGGATAATGGTATTGGAATAGGTGAGGAAGCTACCCAGTATGCCAAGCATGAAAAGTACCAACGTGACGCTGATAACAGCATACACGTGCGAGGGGCGTGAACGCTTGGTGGGGCTTTTTCCTACTTGGTATGCCATGATATGGAAACGAAAATATAAATAAGCCTATTCCTTTGCCAATAAGTTTATCCACTTATGAACGCTAGGGGCATACAATGCACTATGCTTGAGCCGAAAACTCTTGCACTTCCTTCAATAGCCAACTGATGGGCATCTGTATATCGCCATGCAATTTCTCCACTGCCCTGAGGTGTATGAGCCTCTCTTCCAAAACCTTTAGCTTGTCGGTATCGGCGGAGCCTATCGATACAAGGCGGAAAAATTCGTTGTAAAGGCTATTGATGGTTAAATACTCTTCTTTGAAATTGGCTTGTTTGGTACGCAGCATTTGCTGAATGTTCCTGCATTCCGTTTGTGCCAATTCCAAATCGCCCCGTAGATAAAAAGCGATGGCATATACCTGCCTAGCAGTAAAATGGTGGATATCTAAAACATTGTTCGTGGACGGCAAGTCGGCAAGGGCCTTGTCAGGCTCTTTAAGGAACAAGTGGATGTAAGCTATATAGATGGCAATAGCTTTTTCAGAGCGGCTTCCAACTATGTCCTTCTTATAAGTTTCATATGCCCGAATACCCTCTTCATAGTTGCCCAAAATGAGCTGCGCCAAAATATAGTTTTGGATATTGGCTATATGGGGTGCCCTTTTATGGTCAATACACCGCTGTAGGCTATCCGCTAAATAAATGGCTGCTTCAGCAGGCCGGCGCAATAGGAACAGTTCATTGGCTATGTTATTAAGTGACACTATCATTGCATCGAAGCGGCCTATTTTTTCGGCGAACAGCTTCTCTTGCCTTGAAAGTATGTCCTTGAGTACTTGTAGCTTTACCTCACCTTGTGTTTGAAAAGTGTGTTTTTTGGTTATTAACTGATTTTCGATCCAATCATTTGGCTCCACACTCATATCCAAAGTCTCCAAAGGGGGTGTAATGGTGTTATTGGGTATATCTTTCAATTGATTGGTGATAATCAACCTGGTATATTCCAAATAAGCCATTCTAGCCTCATGCTCCCGTATTAAATATTTGAGGCCCCTTATTTCTTGGGCGATATATTCATTTTCCAAAGCTTTTTGCGCTTCAATATTGGCGGGGCTTTTAAATTGATGCTGTATGTTCCATAACAATTTTAAATCCAACAAGGCGGCTAACAATTTTGGCTTGACTGTTTGTTGGCTCTGTTTGATGAAATCGTCAATATCCGCTTCCAATATTTCATTCAGTTTCCGGTCTGCCAGCCCGCTCGCCAAATAATAATGATATACAGGTTTGTTTTCATTTATGTGGCTAAGAAAAGCCTTTTGTGCGATGAAATCATAAAACTCTTCGTTCAGATGCCGGAGTTCATTACGCAGTAGATAATCTTTTTTACTCGTATAATCTTCTCCAAAAGCCGCTTTATAAAGAATTTCTTTGGAAGGTAAGGTATCGCCCTTGTGTTTTTTTATAGCATTGAACAAGCTAGGCAAGCTTTTCCGTTTTTTGGAAGCCAGCCTTTCTTCAATCTCCTTTAACTCTTTATCCGAGAATGACTTAAATAGTTGCCAAGTTCGCATAGCGTATCAGTACTAAAATAGCTAATTAAAATAATATTCGAAGCCTAAGCTACAATCATATTAGCTATGTAGCTATTTTTTGATGCTGCGCATCATGATGTATTGCACTATCTCCGGGAAATGCCGCTTCATAAAGTGGGTCATTTTACCATCAAATCCCGGGATGATAAAAAACTGTTTTTTGTTCATCGCTGCTACGGCTTGCTTTGCCACCTGTGCCGAAGTCATTAGCTTGGCGTTGCCTGATATACGCTTGGTTTCCTCTGGCTTGGTAAGGTTTTCCGCTTCATAGCCTGGGGTCAATGTATCTGGTGGGCAAAGCACTTGTACCTTAATACCGTACTTATGCACTTCCTGTTGCAAGGCTTCCGAAAAACCAATAATGGCAAATTTGGATGCCGAATAGTCGGTATAACCGAAAACACCCACAAAACCGCCAATGGAAGAAGTGTTGATAATGCGCCCACCATTTTCTTTCATGCACTTTACACCCAAGTGGCAAGCATTCCAGGTACTGGTGAAATTAGCCTCCATGGTTTCCTGCATTTGCTCAGGGCTGATATCTTCAAAGTGACCAGGTAGCGCCCTGCCTACACAGTTAATCAAGATATGGGGCGTTCCAAGTCCGTCAATTGCCTGCTCGAATCCACTTTCCAAAGAGGGATAGTGGCGGGCATCTGCCGAAATGACTTTTATCTGCGATTCGGGATGCTGGTGAACAATGGCTGCTTTTGCGGCTGCAAGCCGACTGGCATCACGGGCAAAAATGGCAATGCGACACTTTTTTTTTGCCAATTCCTGCGCTATTGCCAAGCCTATGCCGGAAGAACCACCGGTAATGAACGCCGTTTTACCCTCCATATGCGCCATGCAGTTCAGGCTCCTTCACGGTTTCTTTTCTCTTGTCATACCCCACCTTTCCATCTGCGGTACGTTCTACCCTTGAAAATAAGCTGTACCTTTTATCAAAAAGGAATTGGAAGAACAATTTTATCAAAGAATCGTGGTACTTGAGGTTGTCGTAAAACTCAGGCGCCAGCTTCTTCAATTTTGGCAGGTTGTTCCAAGGGATGTTCGGAAAGTCGTGATGTTCGTTATGATAGCCCACATTCAGTGATGGAATGTTGCCTGGCCCATAATAGCTGGCGGTTTCCTGTTCAGGATCGTAGGTGTAATGTTCCTGAATCCAACGCGCACCAAGTGGGTGCAGCCCTATTGAAAAGAAGAAAGAGCACAATAGGTAAATTAAACCTGCCCAACCGCAAAAATAGACAATGGCGGCATCGTAGGCCAAGCAAAAAGCGAGGTTGATCCAAGTCCATTTATTGAACAACTGTATGCTCTTTAAACGTGGTGGCCTAGTTAACTGGAAGATGGGGAAAAACAGTAGCCACATTGCTTTGCCAAGAGGGGAGTTGCCTATCAGTTTTGCTTCCCAACGATTGGCAATGTCCGCATCGAAATCATAATCGCCCTGATGCTGATGGTGCTTGATATGGTATATTTTAAAGCCCATGGCCGCGGGAAACAAATTGGGCAAGTCAGCAAAAATGGCTACGAAACGGTTAAGGGTTTTGTTTGCAAAGACCAAATCGTGCGTTGCTTCGTGGATGATTACATACATGGTATGGCTGGCGAAGGCCCCAACAATGTATGCGGTAATTACGGCCAGCCACCAATATTCAAGCCCAGCTTGGCCCATAAAATAGGCTATGATGGTTTGCAGGGCCAGCACACCTAGCATAATCAATGCAGTATAAGGGTTTCTGGTAAACAGTTTCTTTACCTCGGGGTGGGCTTTCAGTATTTGTTTGGTTCTGGAAGGATGGGGCTGGTTAATGGTAGATTTGTGGAAGTCGGATTGCATTTTTCGGTTGTTATATTGTAAAGTTAGCTTTTTCCGAGCCAAGCATGTTTACTGAAAAACTGAATATAAACGTAAATAACCCTATACTATTATGCAATACCTCCATCAGCGCGGTCCAACCATGCTCTCGCACCTTCTTCATAAGTCCCATATCCGATAATTGGCTTAAAGTCGCTGTCCACCCTAATCCCCTGGTTAGGAATGTTGTTCTTGAGCCATTCGTCTGTTAATAGCTCTATTAACCGTATATCGTCCTGGGCGGTGGCATCCATGTCCAGTTCGTAAATCTTTCGGAACATATCCAAAGCCTCCTCTCTATTGCCCCCTGTCATGTTTATATAACCTTTGGGCACCTCCCATCGGCCATTATTCTTAATGGGCTGTATCAAGGGGTTAAGTCTTACATAGCTTGTATGTGTTTGCAAATCAGGGTGCAGAATAACATAGGAGATAAATGATGCTGCATCTGGCGGGTCACTGATAATGCTTTTTGCCATTTTACTGATATCTGATACTTGGCTACCAATCTTTTGTTTTACAATCAAGCAGTCGCTTTCATACTGCATAGGCGGGTTTTGGTTTTCCAAAGCCACCGGCAAAAAGCCATTGGCCGTACCAATAGATAGTATCTCTATCTCGGTGGTGGATATCCCGTTTACAACAGCCTCGGTAACACCAGCAAGTGCTGGGTTGTTGTATCCTGCTATGGCCCCGTCCCAAAAGTTGTGATAAACGTTAGGGGCATTTTCATTGGCATATTGCACCTTGGCAGGCTCATCAAAGTAACTAACGGGCGCATTGGTGGAAGCATGCACCGCTTCCAATAACTTTACCCTCTCATAACTCTTCGGCATTTCAGTAGCTATTTGATGGATATTGGCCGATATACCCCTGCTTTTCCAATTGGAGCGGAAAAAAACGCCCCGAGTGCGGTCGTAGTCAAATCCAATGATTAAGAATTGTGTTTTGATTGCTGGTTCAAGGTTAGGCAGTTCGTGCATGTATTTTTCTGCGAAACCTGGTATTTTCGAAACCTTTTCAAAAAGGGCTTTAAATCCTTTCAGCTTACTGCGAGTCCTATATCGGGGTGCAATTTCAGCCCCTTTTCTAATTTTGAACAGTGGTTTTTTATCAAAAATAGCGTCGCGATTCTCTTGCAAAGTAATCATCTGCAATGCTTCCGATGGTGTCAAATCCGCAGCTAATGCGGCAGTAACGATACTACCGCCGGAATTGGCTACCACTAAGTCGAATCTGTTGAGGATTTTCCTGCCCGTTTCGTTGGGATACATTTTAGCAAGGCATTTCAATTGGACAATAATCCAACTTCCGCCGCCATCGAGGGAAAGAATTTTATAGGGCATGGTGTTTTTATTTATTCGATATGAATAAATGCATTTGCCACTATATTTCCTAATATTTGATTGAGAATTTTTATTTATTGCTGTTTTTCCATTCTTTCGGCAGGCAATAACCATAGTAGTATAGTACAGGTGCCAATCCCATAAAAAAGAATACTTGCGCATAAGGGCGGGTACAATCATCGCAGTAAAACTCGCCCAGCATCCAAATGGTATTGGCAATAATCCAACAACAAACAGCTAGGTTATGGTATAAATCGGTAGCTTCTTTTCTGGCCAGCCAAGTAATGTGCAGGGCGGCAAGCAGGGTGGGTACTATCATGATGGTACCTGCCAATTGCCAGTCCTTTAGCCAGCAAGTGTCTTTAACTAGCCACAGCAGAATGTGGAAGTTCTCGTATCGACGTAAATTCTTAATCATTTGATGGTAATCTTTTATTCAGATAGTGCTTTAATGGCAATATAGGCCATCAAACCGGCACCTGTTTTCAAGGCCGATTCATCTACATCAAAAGTGGCGGTATGTACAGGCGAGGTTATGCCCTCTGCCTGGTTGCCTGTGCCCAATCGATAAAAGCAGCCCGGTACTTGGTGGGTGTACCAGGCAAAATCTTCGGCAGTCATGCGCATGTCCAACTCTTCTACTTGGCCGCTTCCGAGAAATTCCTTAGCCGCTCCTTGGGCAAGTCGGGTATAAGTCTCATCGTTCGATAAGTAAGGATACCCCTTCATTATATCAATTTCAACTTTTCCGCCCATACTAGTAGCTAGCGTTTCGGAAATTTGTTGGATATGTTTATGGGCTTCATCCCGCCACTTCTCATCGAATGTTCGGAAGGTGCCTTCCAACTTCACTTCATCGGGTATGATGTTGGTGGCACCATTGGCCAGTACCTTTCCTATGCTAAGTACGCTTGGCAGCAATGGGTTGGCACGACGGCTGACTACTTGTTGCAGAGCCACAATGATATGGGCGGCTATCAAAACGGGGTCTATAGTTTGATGGGGCATAGCTCCGTGCCCGCCCTTACCTTTTACCGTAATATATATTTCATCCGTTGAGGCCATATACCGCCCTGCCCGAAAACCTACTTTTCCAGTTTCCATAGAGGGGTACACGTGTTGGGCTAGGATGGCGACAGGCTTAGGGTTTTCCAATGCCCCTTCTGCTATCATCACGGAAGCACCACCCGGCAGCTTTTCTTCCGATGGTTGGAAAATCAGTTTTACCGTACCTTGCCATTCCTCCTTTAATGTTTGCAAAATTTTGGCAGCACCCAACAAGCTGGCCGTGTGCACGTCGTGCCCGCAGGCGTGCATCTTTCCATCAATGGTGGATTTATAGGATACTTCGTTGGCCTCTTTTATAGGCAGGGCATCCATATCTGCCCTTAGGGCAATCACTTTGCTATCAGGATTTTTGCCCTTTATCAAAGCAACTATGCCCGTTTTGGCTACTCCTTTTTGATAGGGTATGCCTAGTTTATCCAGTTCGGCGGCAATCAGCTCAGCGGTATGGTATTCTTCAAAAGCCAGTTCTGGATGGGCATGTATTTTCCTGCGGATGCCTACGATACCTTCATGGCCTTCTTCCGCCAGTGCTTTTATTCTTTCTGCCAACGACATGGCAACTAAATTAAACCTTATTGCTTATGTAAGAAAAATTATTGGCTTACGCTGATTAGTTCAACGCCTTCCCAGGCGGTGCGCTCAGTTGCTTTAGGGTCTTTTTGAACTTTGCTCTTTTTGCCGAATACCAAGGTTTGTCGTTGTTGGGCATCGTATCTGGGCCATTCGGTTACAGCTTTACCATTGGGGTTACCGGTTTTCGCAAAATTGATCCAAGCAGTCTGTACTTCGTTGGATAACCTACGGATGGGCTTTTTAGCCGCCAAGGTAGTGACACGCTTACCAAGACCATTACCAAAATTGCCGAACACAAAAGGTATATCGATGCCATGGCATGCCCCAAGTTTCAGGAGTTTCAATGGAAAGGAAGACCAATCGAAGCGGTACATGTATGTAGGCGCATACAGCGAATGGCCTTCCGCAAAACGGATGGAGGGTATTGCAAAAGTAGCATCGGTGAGTAATGACATAATGCCACTGCGCTTGGGATAGGCTTTGTAAGCACTTATTAGTTTGTTGCGTACGGAGTCGTTCAATATCAACAAGTAAGGGGCCAAATCCTTAGCGTTGGTAGGGGCTAAGCCCAGCCGCTTAGTGGCGAACAGATTAGCTTCGTCCTTATTGGTGCCAATTAAAAGTGGAATATGATTACTGGCACCCTTGGCTATTGCAGTGGTGATAGGCTCAGGAATAAATTCGCCATCAATAGTAGGGGCGAACAGTTTCATGATTTTGGGCTCCTTAAAAAGCTCTTTCAATAATACTGTTAGGTAGGTTGCCAAGGTATCTTTATCTATCCTTTTCAATGCTTCTAAACTATCGGGGCTAATTTTCAGCAGTTCCAGATATCGCTTGGTCACCATAGTGGCAGCCTGGGGCGACCAAAGGATATCGGAATTACCGCTCTGTACAATCGCTTTTTGGAAAAGTCCTTCAGCTGCTGGCACTGCCATAAGGGTTTGCACGCTGATAGCACCTGCTGATTCACCGAAAATAGTCACTTGGTTGGGGTCGCCACCAAAAGCACTTATATTGTCTTTTACCCACTGCAAGGCGGCCACTTGGTCTTTGATGCCCAGATTGTCCTCAAATCCTTCCTTTCCCTTGGCGATATCCTTGAAATACAAAAAGCCTAATGGTCCAAGGCGGTAGTTGATGGTTACTACCACCACATCGCCTCGCTTGGACATTTTTGTAGCTTCATACATGTCATTAGAGCCTGCACCGCCAATGAACCCCCCACCGTGAATCCACACCATTACAGGGCGTTTCTTGCCGTCAGCAGCAGGCGACCATACATTCAAGTATAGGCAATCCTCTATTTCTGGTTGGCCATCCCGCAAGGGCCCCTTGTACTGCACACAGGTAGGGCAGTATTCCTTACAGGCTTTTACTCCCTGCCACGGATCCATTGGCTGTGGTGCACGGAAACGTAAATCGCCCACCGGTGCCTTGGCATAGGGTATCCCTTTCCAAATGCTGATACCATTATTTTCATAGCCACTGAGCAATCCCAGCTTCGTGGACACCGTTAAATGTTCATCGGCTGCCCTACAGATAAGGGACGCCATAATGAATAGGCAGATGCTAAACCAACGCAACATATAATACCGTTTAATTCCTAAGCGCAATTTTGGGCTAATTGGTTGCATACGCAACATGGAAATTCCCTTCTATGCTATTAATAAGGCTTTTTGCATCAATGATAATGTTCTGCTTAACATGCTTTAACAATTCTGAAGATGCCTTTTTGTAACTTTGAATTTCAAAGCACTTTATGAAATTTTATTTATCTTCAAAACAGAATTTCCTTGTTGAATTGCTCATCCTTGCGGTTTCCATGGCATTTAGTGTATTGCTCAGCATGGTACGTGTGTATTTCAGCCATAGCATTATGTATTTTTTCCTCAACTGGAATTTGCTGCTGGCTTTTATTCCTTATGTAGTAGCCCTTATGCTACCCGACACTTCTGCATCTTCCAAACGCTATGGCTTGGTGCTGTTGGGCGTATGGCTCCTGTTTTTCCCAAACACTTTTTATATCATCACCGACTTATTCCATTTGCGGCATGTGCGCTCCGTACCTTTGTGGTTC
Organism: Chitinophagales bacterium; assembly: GCA_033762815.1. Taxonomy (GTDB): domain Bacteria; phylum Bacteroidota; class Bacteroidia; order Chitinophagales; family CAIOSU01; genus JANRLF01. The sequence continues at coordinate 252,503 of JANRLF010000002.1, forward strand.
GATACCTTGCTCATCGTTTCTTATGCTTGGAATGGTATTGTGTTGGGCTGCCTTTCCCTTCGTAGGGTGCAAGTTTATCTTCGCATTGTGTATGGAGAACTGTTGGCTTTCATGGGTACTATCGCTTTCCTCATGTTGGCCAGTTTTGGTATTTATCTAGGCCGCTACCAGCGGTGGAACAGTTGGGACATCATTGCCCAACCTGTCGGTTTGTTTTGGGAAATCTTCCAAATGCTAAGGCATCCCTTCCATCATCTGTCCATTTGGATGATGATATGCTTAATAGGTACATTTCTATGCCTGTGCTATTTTACCTTTCTAACAGTAGCTAAAGTTGGTAGTAGTAGAATAGAAAGATAACTTTGGTGGTTTCCTACAGCTTAGCATTGTTATTAGTTATTCCGATACCCAAACCACTTGTAATTATCTTTTAGCGATTAAATTTGTTGGATGCAAGCATTCGTCTTTCCTGGGCAAGGTTCCCAGTTTATAGGTATGGGCAAGGATTTGTATGAACAATTCTCAAAAGCCCAACAATTGTTTGAAGAAGCCAACGGCATTTTAGGTTTCCGAATCAGTGATATTATGTTCCAAGGGAAGGACGAGGAGTTGCGGCAGACCCGTGTAACCCAGCCCGCCATCTACATCCATTCTGTCATCCAGTTTATGGTTTCTGACTATCCACGTCCCGACATGGTAGCAGGGCATTCGTTAGGGGAGTATTCCGCCTTGTGTGCTGCAGGGGCATTAAGTTTTACCGATGGACTGAAGTTGGTGTACCAACGGGCCATGGCCATGCAGGAAGCCTGCGATTTGCAACCTTCCACCATGGCAGCAGTGCTAGGGCTTGACGATGCAACCATCGAAAGGGTATGTGCCGAGGTAAATGAAATAGTGGTGCCAGCCAACTACAACTGCCCTGGGCAAGTGGTGATTTCAGGAAGTATTAAAGGAATAGAATTGGCAACCGAGGCGTTGAAAGCCGCAGGTGCCAAAAGGGTGCTGGTACTGAATGTTGCAGGTGCTTTCCATTCACCTTTGATGGAACCCGCCCGACAAAAATTGGAAGCCGCTATACAAGCTACCGATTTAAAAGCGCCTTATTGCCCTGTTTACCAAAATGTGAATGCCCAGCCTTCCAAAGATATTGCTACTTTGAAGGCTAATTTGGCGGCGCAGTTAACTGGAGCAGTCCGCTGGACACAAAGCGTTCAAACCATGGCAGCGGATGGAGCTACGCAGTTTACGGAATGTGGCCCAGGCAAAGTATTGGAGGGATTGATAAAAAAAATAATAGGATAATTGTTTTAAAGGAACGAATTAATGAACCTTTAAGTAATTTTAAAGAAAAAAGATAATGTCAAAGGTGGCAATTGCAAAAGCTGAGTTTCACAAACTAATTGATAGCATTAATGATTTAGAAACTCTGGAAAAGTTCTATCAATTAATGGCTTCTTTTTATAAGGATGATTCAAGCATTGATATTCTCGACGAACTTTCTGAAACGCAGAGACGAAGATTGTACCAATCAATAGCACAGGCAAAAGCTGGTGAAACATTCAGCCATGAAAATGTAAAACGCGAAGTAAGTAAATGGCTTTCGAAATAATATGGACTACCATCGCCATAGAAGATTTTCGTGCTGTAGTTGTCTATCTAGAGGAGCAATGGTCGGCAAAAACTGCTCAAGATTTTGTTGATAATCTGTGGGGGAAAATAGAAATACTTTCTATGCATCCTTATTTAGGCAAACAATCAGAAAGCGATGAAACAGTACGGAGGTTATTGATTACTAAACACAATACACTCTATTATACACTATTGGAAGATACCATTATTGTATTAGAAATTTTTGACAATAGGCAGAACCCCGATACCTTGGCATATTGAAGTCTAGTAGGATAATGCTACTTAGGCTTCATTTTATCGGAGCCTTTTGGTAATGGCACCGGCACATCCTTGCGGCTATCCACCACATCCTTGTACACATTGTCTACAAACTGAAGCTTGCCGTTTTTCCATTCAAATCCGTCATAGCTGCCATCGGCAATAAAAGTGAATTTCAAGTCGGCGGTCTTTTCTGATGAAGGGGTCAAGTGGCTGAAAACAATCATTTTCCGTTCCTCGTCATAATTCAGGGTAACGCTGCTGTTGCGCTTGTATTCCATAATAAAGCGCATGGGTTTTTTACCGTTGGCATTAGCAATATCAAATATTGGCGCGCCAAACTTGGGCTTTCCATTTTCGAAATAGAGCACGTCAATCAGTTTTTTGCTGCTAAGCAAATCGTTGCCATCCCATCCGAAAAGGAGGTAATAGGTTTTGTCTTTCGCCTTGACTTGCTTTATGTTATAATAAAGTGCGCCATACCATGATTCATTGGTAAGCACAGTATCTGCCGGCCTTTCCAGCGAGTCAGTATAATCGAACAAGGGGAACATTTCCAACTTTGCCTTATTTTTTTGCAAGGTCCCGAAATAGCGGTAAGCACCATTGTCGCCCCTCAAAAACCAAGTAAAGATGCGGAAACTGTTGTCAGGAGCATATTGTACGGATACATATTCCAAAGAATCGAAACGGTATTGATAGGAGTTGTCGATTTTCAGTGCCGTTACCAAAGTAGGTATCATGGCATAATTGGCTTTTACGCGCCTAGCCTCTATCGTATCGTTGGCAGCAATGGTGGCCTGCATGTGCAGCGTATCTTCCAATGCTCTCAAGCGCAAGGTGTCCAACTTTTGGGCACTGACGATTGATGCAAGAAATAGGATGAGTACAAAGAGAATGGTACGGGCCATATATCGATAGCTAAGGTAGCAGCACTACCCAATAACGCCATGTGCAGCAATAAAATTTTAGAGGCGCTCCAATATCATGGCCGATGCACCGCCACCGCCATTGCAAATACCTGCGGCTCCTATTTTACCGCCATTCTTTTTAAGGGCAGAAATAAGGGTAGCAATAATGCGCGCACCTGAAGTACCTACAGGATGGCCCAATGATACGGCACCGCCGAAAATGTTTACTTTGTTAGGGTCAAGGCCCATAATTTTATTGTTGGCCAAAGCAACCACCGAAAATGCCTCATTGATTTCGTAAGCGTCCAATTGATCGATTTTCACCCCTGCTTTTTGGGCTGCTTTTGGCATAGCCAAGGAAGGGGTAGTGGTAAACTTTTCTGGCTCCTGTTGTGCATCGGCAAAAGAGAGTATTTTGGCGATGCCTTTAATGCCCAACTCATCGGCCTTTTCTTTGCTCATCAATATAACGGCCGCTGCCCCGTCATTGATTTTTGACGCATTAGCAGCAGTTACGGTACCCTCCTTTTGGAAAGCAGGTTTCAAGGTCAGCATTTTTTCAAAATCCACTTTGCTGAATTCGTCGTCTTTGGTTACTACCAAGGCAGGACCTTTTTTCTGGGGCACTTCTACGGGAATTATTTCATCGTTGAAGTCGCCTTGCTCATGAGCCTTTGCGGCACGCTTGTATGATTCGGCGGCATAAGCATCCTGCTCTTCACGGCTTATTTTGTAATCCACGGCGCATACCTCGGCGGCATTGCCCATGTGGTAATCTTTGTAAGGGTCCCATAAGGCATCCCTCAAAATGCCGTCCAGCATTTCACCGTTGCCTAAACGATAGCCGTTACGGGCGTTAGGCAAGTAGTAGGGGATATTTGACATGCTTTCCATTCCACCTGCGACTACAATATCGTTTTCACCAGTCATGATGGATTGTGCACCTACCATGATGGCCTTCATGCCTGATGCGCAAACCTTATTGATAGTGGTGCAGGGCGTGCTAGTAGTGATGCCTGCTTTCAGGGCCGCTTGCTGGGCAGGTGCTTGGCCAAGGTTGGCACTCACCACGTTGCCCATAAAAACTTCTTGTACCTGCTCCGCTTTAATACCAGCTTTTTCAATGGCCGCTTTGATGGCTATAGCACCCAAGTCAATAGCCGAAAGGCTGGAAAGGGAACCACCGAAACTGCCGATGGGCGTGCGTACTGCTGAAACTATCAATACTTCTTTCATGTTAAAGGTTTTATTTAGCTTTACCGTATCCTGTAAAGGAAGGAATTGGATAAAAAGTTTTGTTTTCGCACACAAAGTTATAAAGTTATCACCGTTGCCCAACCTGAGCTGTTAAATTCATCCATTTGAGCCGCTTTCTAACTTTTATTGTCAACCGCCACTTAGATATTATCAGGTATATCTTTATCCTATTGGTAGTACTCACCATCGCATTTTTTTTTCCTAAGGCTGGCAAATTCAAGTATGAGTTTGAATTGGGCAAGCCTTGGCGCTACGAGAACCTGATAGCCCCGTTCAGCTTTGGGATACAGAAAACTGCCGAAGAAATTGATGCGGAACGTGCAAACATTGTGAGGTCTTTTGCCCCTTATTACCGCTTGGATTCCACGGTATCAGAGGCAAGGAAAAGTATTTTCATCAATCGCTTCAATAGTCAATACCTAAAAGACAAGCAGAGTGGAAGTTTGTTAAGGGTCGATTCGGCTCGGTATATCAATACGGGAATAAGTATATTGACTGACTTGTATAATAGAGGCATTGTGAACCTTGACGAGCGCCACCGAAAAGAAGGGCTCAGCAAGCAGATTATTTTAATGAAGAAAGATAATCTAGGGGAAAAGACTACCATTAATGAGTTGTACAGCCTAAAGGAGGCTTTCAACCATATGCGGATTGAAGTAGAGGATAATCCGAAAATCAATAGTGAGTATTTAATGCCCATATTGGAAGAAGCCATTGCTTACAATGTTTTCTTTGACAATGCCACTACCGATAAGTATTTGAATGAACTGCTGGAGAATGTTTCCCTCAACCGCGGCATGGTGCAGAGCGGGGAAATGATTATACAAAAAGGCAGTATCATCACTCCCGAAAAGTATCAGGTATTAGTGTCATTTAGGCAGGAAGAGGCATTGCGAACCATAGGCGACCGTAAGAGCCAAATCATCTTTTTGGGCAATTTCCTGCTTACGCTCATCATACTGCTCATTTTTACTTTCTTCGTTAAGTCGTTTTCGCCTGAGGTGTACGTCAGCAATAACCGGCTGGTGTTCGTTTATGTCATCATTACTATCATGATAGCGGTTATCAGTTTTGTGGTACAATCAGGCCAATTGCAGCTGTTGTATGCGGTACCGTTTTGCATCGTTGCTATCGTGTTGCGAACGTTTTTCGGTACTACGCTGGCGTTGCATGCCCATATTGCTCTGGTATTGCTCACCAGCTTTTTGGTGCCTTTCGGTATCGAGTTTGCATTTTTGCAAATGGTGGCTGGTATGATAGCAATTTTCACCACCATCAAAGCCTATTATTGGTCGCAATTTTTTATTAGCAATGCTATCATTTTAGTTACTTATCTATTGGGGTTCTTTTCCATTTCCATTATTCAGGGGGGTAGCTTGGAGGCCATCAATGTAAATACCTTGGGCTTTCTTTCGTTGAATGTGCTGCTTACCTTGTTGGCCTATCCGCTCATCCCGGTTTTCGAGAAGATATTTGGCTTCGTCTCTGACATAACGCTGATGGAGTATAGCGATATTAATAAGCCCTTATTAAAGGAGCTCTCCTTAAAGGCTCCGGGTACTTTCCACCATTCCCTTTCCGTAGCCAACCTGGCGGAAGCGGCAGCTTATGAAATTGGGGCCAATTCTTTGTTGGTTAAAGTGGGTTCTTTGTATCATGACGTCGGGAAAATGGAAAACCCCACTTTTTTTGGCGAGAACCAGCATTCGGGCGTCAATCCACATGACGATTTATCCAATGAAGATAGTGCCCGTATCATTGTCAACCACGTTAAGCGGGGCATCGAAATTGCCAAAAAGCACAAGGTACCCGATATTTTGATTGATTTTATCCGCACCCACCATGGTACTACCAGGGTAGAATACTTTTACCAATCATCATTGAAGAACCATCCAGATAAGAAGGTGGACGAAAGCATGTTCCGTTACCCCGGCCCCCGACCTTATTCAAAGGAAACTGCCGTGGTAATGATGGCAGATAGTTGTGAAGCGGCATCGCGAAGCCTGAAAAACCCCACCAACGAGGATATTGAGAATTTGGTAGAATCACTGATTGCCAGTAAAATCGATCAGAACCAATTTGTTAACTGCGATATCACCTTCCGTGAAATCAATATCATCAAGCGGGTGTTAAAGAAGATGCTTAATAGTATGTACCATGTAAGGATAGCTTATCCTGAACAGGCACCTGTAACACCAAAAAGAAAACAGATAACTTAGGCAGTAGCCACTGGCATATATTGCTTAGCCGTTACCGCAATGCTTTGAAACATGTCGAAAGCCTTGTTGGCACCTGCCACTACCTCTTGTTCAACGCCTGCACTTTTTTGGCTAGCATAGTCACCGAAAGCTTTCCATAGCGGGCCCGTTTCATCGCCGTAGCAATTGAAATAATTGAAAGCCTTTACGGAGCCGGCAATATTTTCGTTTTTCTGTAAGGCACGCTCTATTACTTTTCCTCCCAATGTAGAACCTTCAGCCACGTAACAAGCACCTAGCAATTGTGGGAACGACCAACCACTGAACAACTCGTCAACAGGTACGTTGTTAATGCCCAATTCGGCCAAATCGCTCTCCAATAAAGCGGTTTTTAAGCGTCTTTCCAATTGGAAACCATCAAACTCTTCTGGCCTTTGTACCAGTTCTTTCTCCAAAGCGGCATTGAACAAGTAATTGCACAACAGCATATAACGATAGTCGTCCAGCGTAAGGCTACCATCCATAATTTTACCAGCAAACAGCATTTGCTCGGTCTTGTCGTGCTGCAATTTGGTACCCTCTTTCAAAAGACCCATGATCATCATAAGCTATCGTTTTTTTATTTAGACTTAATCTACGCTGCGAAGATAGGCAATTGTCATAATTATCTAATAGTGACTAAAAGAATACCCTGTAAGAGGGATTGGCAAAGTAGAGGTACCTTGCGTTTGTTAATGATAGAAGCCATTATCAATACGGCTTCGGCAGGCCTCAATAATCTGCTGCCACCTTTTGGAAGAAACTTTTTCATACTTGCTGTAATTGATAGATACACTGCTTATTACAACGTCTGGTTCAAGCAGAGCCAACAATTGCAGGCTTTCCTTTAAATCCGATCTGCTGCCCTTGGATATATCATATTGCCAGTTTCCATAAATGTTTTGTAGGGTATGTCCTACAAAGAGATAGCGCTTTCTGTCATTCAGATACAAATAGCAACAGCTGCTAGGGGAGTAGCCAGGTGTTTGAATAATAGATACATTGGGTAAGATTGTACTTTCTTCAAGAGGCACTAAATTTTCTCCGTTTGCGATGTAGTAATCACAAACGGAGATTCGTTTGTCAATTAACCTTTCATTGGTTTGGAAAATGGAAGGGAATATTGCTGTCATTAGTCAGTTTCAACCTTTTGCAGCGCAGCTTCAATAATTTGCCTATGGTCGAAAGCTAAGCTAGGCAATTCCTCAACAGTAAACCATTTCACCTCGTCTGCATCTGAGCCTGCTTTGGCAGGATGCTCGGCAAAAGTGGCCATAGCATAGAAGGCAATAGATACCGTTCTTCCTCTTGGGTCGCGGTCTGGTGCCCCGAAGGCAGCTACCTGCACCATTGTCTCCACGTCCAGGTCAGTTTCCTCTTTCAGCTCCCTACGTGCCCCAGCCTCTAAATCTTCCTCTTCTTCCAGAAAACCTCCCGGTAAGCTCCACATCCCTTTAAAAGGGTCATTACCTCTTTTCACCAATAAAATTGACAGGCCCTTTGTTTCGGGCATTTGCGCAAATACAACCGTATCTACGGTCACCATAATAGTTCTCTTGGGCTCCATTGTTGATAGACTTCGTTTACTTATTAAAAAAATTTCATCGCATCATCTGTAACCTTCATGGTCTATTGCCGTACAAAGTGAACAACCAACTTTTATAACAATCAACCATGTGACTATGAAGAACTTGATTTCGACGAAATGGTTAAAAGGAACCTTTCTGACCGCTGTGACCTTGGCACTTCCTTTTGTGATGAACGGACAAACATCAAGCCAAAATCTAAATCCAATTCCTTCCCAACCCCAAAGAGCTAATGTATGGTTTTTCGGCGATAGGGCTGGCCTAGACTTTTCCAATGGCCGACCTGTAGCCTTGACTACTGGAGCTATGCAAGCTTTTGAAGGTACATCTTCTATGTGCGATAAAAATGGCCAACTATTGTTTTATAGCAATGGCGGCGATCTTCCTTATGCTGGTGGTATTTGGAACCGCAACCATCAATTGATGCCTAATGGCAACATGACTGGTCGTGGTGGATGCAACAGTTCTTTCCAATCTTCTTTGATATTGCCACAACCTCGTAGTAACAGTGTTTACTATTTGTTTACTGTTGATTGCATCGAAAATGCTTCACATGGTGGTTTGCGCTATAATATTATAGATATGAATGCCGACGGTGGCTTAGGCGATGTGGTTTCTGCTAGTAATCAATTGCTTGCCCCTACTGATGAATCATTGACCGCTATTCCACACGCTAACCGTGTTGACTATTGGGTGATTACACATAAAATACGCACCGATTCATTCTACGTTTACCATTTGGCACCGCAAGGCATTGTTGGTGTTGTGAAAACAAAGATTGGCCGCACCACACCTGATTATGCCGGTACTTTGACAGCTTCACCTAATGGACAAAAACTGGTGTACAGCGGATTGACCTGGACCAGCCTATTCGACTTTGACAACCGCACCGGAAAGCTAAGCAACCATGTTGATTTGGGCATAGCTTCTTATTCAGCAGCTTTCTCTCCTAACTGCCAGTATGTATATGTAGCTGATGGAGTAGGAAAAACCATCTATCAATATGATGTTATCAGCAACAGGCCTTCCACTACCGGCGTAGTAGTAGGGCAAACAGCTTCAACTGGTATAGGTGGCATGCAATTAGGTCCTGATGGCCGTATATATGTTGCGCGCTTTATCAGCAGCCAATACCTTGGAGTGATTGAACAACCAAATGTTCGCGGCACAGATTGTATCTACACCGATAATGGCATTTACTTGGCTGGTAAAATCGGCAAAGGTGGATTGCCTAACTACCCAAGCGGTATTGTTGGCGAATGTATCGACTACCAAGTAGAAAATACAAATGATTATGCCCAGCAAGATTTGAACATTATGGTTGATCAACTGAACAGCCATAACATCAGCATCCGCTGGACAGATTTTTCAGGGAACAATCTATACCGTGTGCTTTATCGCCCAGTTGGCAGCCAAGATTGGTCAGAAGTGCGCAGCGATGTAAAAGAAGCAAACTTGGAAGATTTGACAGCTGAAACTACTTATGAAATACGTGTAATTGCTGCAGATGGAATGACCGCTGATTATGAGCCATTGACTGGCCACCTTACAGCCGATGATATTGCCAACGCCAAGTTGTCATCTACCACCAGCGATGCCATTACCGCAACTACCACTTCTACTTTAACCTTTGACCTTTATCCTAACCCTACCAATTCAGCCGCCAATATCATGTTGAACCTTGGTGATGTAAGCAGCAATGTAAACGTAAAAGTGATAGATGCCAAAGGCCAATTAGTTGGCGGATTTAATACAGAATACATCAGCGGATACAACCGCTACCCAATATCGATTGATAACCTATCCAACGGAGTTTACAACGTGATGGTGGAAACAGCTTCAAGCAGCGATGTGAAGAAGTTGGTGATAATGAGATAATTCCGAGGGGTCAGGTACCGATACCCCGGTCAACAAAAAAAGCAGCCTTTGAGCTGCTTTTTTTGTTTGTGGTAGGTACATTACCAAATCATTAAGAGTGCTGCGCTGAGGAATATCAGTAGTGCCGATTATGAAATTTTCTATCTTTGTCCCACTACAAAATCCCTCCCCTATGGCAATCAAAATGGTCATGTTCGATATGGCCGGCACCACCGTTCAAGACAACGACGATGTAAACCTTTGTTTTCAGGATGCTATGGTAAGCACAGGTCTTCCCATCACCCGTGATGACATCAACGCCGTAATGGGCTTACGCAAGCCGGACGCCATTCGTCAGATATTGCAGGAGAAGTTGGGTACTGATGCCGTGGTGACCGATGAGCATGTGCATGCCTTGCATAAAGTGTTCCTTCAGCGCATGATTGATTTCTATAAAAAGGATCCAAGAGTAAAGGAAATTGACGGAGCCAGCGATGTGTTCCGCCAACTGAAGGCCGCCGGCGTAAAGGTAGCCATTGACAGTGGTTTTAGCCGCGATATTATTGATACCATTATCGAAAGATTGGGCTGGGAAAGAGATGGCTTGATAGATATCAGCGTGGCCAGTGATGAGGTAGTAAATGCACGCCCCCATGCTGATATGATAAAGGTAGCTATGGCCAAATTTGGCATTGACGACCCAAAAGAGGTTGCCAAAGTGGGTGATACCCCTGCAGACTTGGGCGAAGGAGAAAATTCTGGTTGCTCCATCAATATAGCCGTACTAAGCGGTGCTTATAAGAAAGAAGAACTATTGCCATATCCCCATACCCACATAGTGGATAGTATTAAAGATATTTCTGCCATCATTTTACAGTAAAACAGCCGCTATGGAATCGACCATCACCAAGGACAAATTGCTTTTTACCCCTGGGCCGCTCACTACCAGCATGGGCGTGAAAAAAGCCATGTTGCATGATTTGGGTTCGCGCGGTATTGCCTTCATCGATGCAGTAAAGCAAGTACGTAGCAAGCTGTTGCACATGGCAGAAACATCTCAGGAGACAGGTTATGAAGCCATTATCATGCAAGGTTCCGGTACCTTCGGAGTAGAATCAATGATTACCAGCGGCATAGCGAAAGATGGGCATTTGCTGGTTATTATCAATGGTGCTTATGGTGACCGTATTGCCAAGATAGCCGATGTGAACGGTATCAAAAAGACAGTACTTAAATACAGTGAGAATCAATGGCCTAGCCTGCAGGAAGTGGAAAATACTCTAAGCAGTGACGCAACCATTAGTCATGTGATTATAGTACATTGCGAAACGACTTCCGGCATTTTCAACCCCATCAAGGAAACGGGGGCTTTGGCCAAAAAGTACGGCAAAACTTATATGGTAGATGCCATGAGCAGCTTTGGTGCAGTGCCCGTGAATGTGGCAGATTGCCAAATCGATTTTTTGGTTTCTTCTTCTAACAAATGCATTGAGGGCGTGCCAGGTTTTTCATTTTGCATTGCTAAACGCGATGCGCTAATGAAAACAAAAGGCCAATCGCGTACTCTTAGCTTGGATATGTTTGCCCAATGGGAAGGATTGGAACAAAATGGCCAGTTCCGTTTCACTCCCCCTACCCATGCCATACTTGCCTTCCATCAGGCTATAGTGGAGCATGAGGCGGAAGGTGGCGTGCAAGGCCGTGCAGCCCGTTACCAGCATAATTACAATACCTTAATGGCCGGCATGCGCAAAATGGGTTTCAAGGAGTATCTGGAACCAGAAAAGCAAGGCTATATAATCAGCTCTTTCTTGTACCCGGAACATCCCAACTTCGACTTTAATACCTTTTATAGGCTGCTTAATGATAAGGATTTTGTTATCTATCCGGGTAAATTGAGCCAAGCCAATGCTTTTCGTATTGGAAACATCGGCCAGATATTCGAACAGGATATTTTGAACCTATTGGAAGCCATACAACAAACCATCGATGAGATGGGGGTATCTTTATAGTTACAAGGTATTAGTTGGTCAAGGAACCCTTGTTAAAGATTTTTACCGATAGAAATTGTTTAGAAACAGTTTTTTAATTAGTTTTGCGCCCACTAAATGGGGGATTAGTTCAGCTGGCTAGAGGGTCCCGAAGGGATTCGGGAAGGTCAGCGGTCGGTCGCCGTTTTTTTGACATATTGGGGGATTAGCTCAGCTGGCTAGAGCGCTTGCATGGCATGCAAGAGGTCATCGGTTCGACTCCGATATTCTCCACTTGATAATCAAGGGTTTGCGAGGCATTCGCAGACCCTTTTTTGTTTGGTTTAAAATAGGTTTAAAAAAAGTCTGTGGAAAACTTTTTGCTTACCCACGTTTGAATTTTAACAAAGGTCAAGAAACTTCTAAGTTTAAATTCGAATTAGTACTTTACATTCCTATTCTCGGTTTCCGACGTGCTTTCCTATGGACTGATAAGAAAAGATAGCTTTACATGCATAGCAGACTAATAGATAATAACCTAGAGCCGCCTTCTAGCACTATCCTGTATAGTGAAGCCATCACTAATTACAATGATTAACATATAGTCATTTTTGTCATTGTGGCAGAAGAATGAGATTGTAGTTAATGTCAATATTTCCGTTTTGTCTGTTGGCATTATATTCGACCCATTAGTGTTATGGCAACACTATTACAATGTATAGATTCATTAATAGACAAGATTTCTGTTACTGATAGACAAGAAGACAACATAGCGGCATCTTTAAGAAATATTGAAGGATACTTGCTGGAAAAAGAGAACGACCTTGATATTAATAAGGTTTTTACTAATGGCTCCTATGAACGCGACACAATTATTCGGCCCCTCGATGATATCGATATTTTTGCCGTGCTGGATTTTGAAGAGTGGAAAGATGAAAATAGTCAACTTCCCAAGCCGCAATCTGTGCTGACTAAGATTAAAAACTATCTAAATGGCCTTCACGATTATAAGGACAAGGTTAAGCAAGATCGTCCATGCGTGACAATTGAGATAAGTGACAAAAGCTTTGATATACTTCCGGCATTTCCCCTACCAGGCAATGGTTATTGGATGCCAAATGACACACTTTCCGGATGGACATCTACCTATCCCGAACAATTAACTACTGACTTAGACGCCATAAATAAATACAGGAAAGGAAAAGTAAAGCCAATCATTAAAGCCATTAAGTATTGGAATAGGGAACTCGGGAAGATAATCCCTTCGTACCATATTGAAGAAACAGCCATCCGAATTTTTCAAGTTCATGATTTCAAGAATTATGAAGAAGGTATAAGGTTGTGGTTCGAAAATGCTGAATATTACCTGCAATACAATGCATTTGCTACAATGGATAAATTTACTGCTGCTAAGAGCACAGTTCAAAAGACAAGGAAGCAGCTAGCGGCAGCTAAAAAGGCTCTTGACGATGCAGATGAGGCTGAATCTATAAAAATATGGAAGGAAATCTTTGGAAGGGAATTTCCAACTGTAAGCACTGAGGAAGCTAAGCAATTTTCCGAAGCTCTTAGTGCAGGAGAATTAAAAATTGGTGCGGCAGGTGCATTGTCAACTTCTATTGGAAGCACAATACGAGCGTCAAAGGGTTTTTATGGGGAGGATGTTTCAAAGAGCTAAGCCGTTTAATCCAGAAACACAAGTATTGTCAATGCGCTCAAGCTATCCTGATTTTAAGTGTAATAAAAAAGGGCTGGCAATGGAGTTTACAGGTATTTTAAGAGTAATGCCTGAATTGCCTGAATATACTGTTACAGTTATCTATGACCTCGATAAACGCCCTAAAGTATATATAAGAGCCCCACAACTATTAGAGAATGCTCCCCATCTTTATCCAGACGGAACTTTATGTTTATACCATCCTGATAACTATCATTGGACGCGAGAGAAGCTAATTGCTAAGGAAATTATGTCTTGGACTGCTGCGTGGATTTACTTTTATGAAGTATGGCTTGAAACCGGTAAATGGTTCGGTCCAGAAGTAAACCATCAAAACCCTAAAATACCTAATGACTAGATTTGTACCTTTTGAAATCAGTTATAAAACTGCTGAGCGTCTTTCGCAGGTGAATACAATATTGTTCTACTTGTCAGGAGCCCTATCAATTGCGATCATTATAGTTGGCCATTCAGAAATTGATAAAAACCAGATACTAAAGTGGTTAAATGGGTCAAATTGCTTTTTAGCCATAATTTATTTTGCCATTGATCTTGTCAGCGGTTACCTTTTTCAAGCGGCAGAGCTAAAACGTCGACATGATTTCATAGATAATAGCCTCGCTACCCAACTATCTGAAGCAAATTCTGCAAACTATTTCTCGAATGACAATATTCTCCCAGGTATTAGAAAGTTAGGCATTAACTGTTTCGAAAACTCTTTTTTCAGCAAAAATATTGCTGGGAAAATGCTCCTTGGAGAAACAGTCAAAACCGCCATTATCTGGAGTTTGGCACTAGTAGCTGTGCTTACTACAGATAATGAAACTGTGGCAGCAATACTTCAAATGGCGTTGCCATTTACAGTTTTGCAGCAAATGATTAAGCTGATTACATACTACCATCGTATAAATCGCGTGTTTGAGCAATTTCAACATATTTTTTCCTCCACTGCTTCCGAGCGCCAATCCGATTTGATTATTAATAACGTAATCAACTACGAGTCTACAATTTCTTGGGCAGGTATTGTTCTAAGTACTCCTATTTTCCAAAAGCATAATGTTGAATGGTCCCAACTGTGGGATAAGATAAAAGCAAAGTATAATCTTACGCAATGAGCCTGAATAATTATCTGCGCGATCTGTCCTACCGCTATTACCTTAAATCTTCTGCGTTAGAAACCAGAAACATCGACGCATCAGTAAAGGCACTCATATCCAAAGCCAAGCACCACTTTGGGGAGCAACTTAAAGCAATTCAAGTGTTTGGTTCGTACGATCGCGATACAATCTTGCCAAGAAAATATGATTCTTATTCCGATGTTGATATACTTTTTACCTTTAACAGTTCACAATATGATCGCACGCCTGATACATACCGTACCTGGTTACAAAAATTCGCAGAAACCCATTATAAACCTTTTGAAACGTATAAATCATTTCCTACAGTAGTCGTGCAACGCGACCATATCGCATTTGATTTAGTACCTTCTAAACAAGAAGAATCGTTTTGGGGTAATAACCGGCATTATATTCCGGATTCATCAGGAGGGTGGATGCAAACAGATCCGTTTGGATTTAAGAAACAATTGGCTGAAGCTAACCAAAGCTACAATAATATCGTTAAGCCCATTATAAGGCTATTAAAGGCTTGGAATGCTAACGCTAACTACCCTTTTGCCTCCTATATGGTAGAAACATTTGTTGCAAGGCAGAATTTTTCTGGTGATGATATTTATACTGGATTACTCTATGCCATTGAGCAAACGGAGCTTACCGGCACTCAATCCCAAAATAAAAAGATCGAGAGCCTGAAAACTGCAGGGAAGAGGGTTGAAGAGTATATCCGAAGAGGTGAAATGGAAAAAGCAAAATCATGGCTCCATAAGGCATTTCCTCGCTAGAATGGCCGAAACTTACCCATATCTCAAAATTTCTGCCGATACGGTTTACTTCGCTTTCTTTCCTCAAAAGGAATATTTAATGATACAAGTCCAGTGTCTTTGGCGAATGAAAAGCCTATAATTCGGCCACTAAGCATTTCCGTGATAACACAAGCAGCTAATACTTCATCAGACCCTATCTTCCGCAATACTCTGAAAACAGGCTTTCTTGTAAATACTTGGTATTTTACTAAAGCTTTTATTACAGCACCTCTTATTCGAACTTTGTAATCTTCAACTAACGCATATGCATGGTTTTCGAAAGGAAAATTAATCTGGACATCTTTTACCTCGTTTGGGCTAAAGAGATCATGCGTGCCTCCTTCTCTCAGCTTACGCAGAGCAGATATGCGGATGTTTGCATTCAGTTCACCCATGTTTCCGGCTTCTGGATAGCCCTCATTATTCTCAAGAATAATGATAGTATCTTTACTGGTTACCTTTTCTAGGATCTGAATGGGAATATTAGTACTATCAACATCCAGTTCAATATTTATATCACTCGCCCAAGCAAATCCCGATTCACTCATAAAGAAATTAGCTTTATCTATTTGGACACTGTGAAAGCCATTTTCCCCATCCTTCCAATCAATGATCTCTAATAACTCCACTCCATGCGTTTTGGCTTTCTTTACGGCTGGTGCCGTGTAACCACTGGCAGAAACAATAGCTTTATGGGTAATTGCTGGCATATCAGAAAACTTCATGCATAATTGTTCGACCTGAATTACATCAAGAGGTCGTTTATGCTTTTTGACTTCAATGCCTTTATATTTAGCGATGGTGCCATCCTTAGATGTTCTTCTTATTGTAACGTCAATATCCCGTTCATGTTCCGAAGCATTATCATATACCATTGCTCCCAGTTCAAGTTCAACTTCATTGCCTTCAGCAATGCGAGTTAAAAATGCAACCAAGTAATGTACATCCGTTTCGTTTAACATCTTCTAAGTATAAAATAGCAAAGCCCACCTTACTACAAAGCAAAGTGGGCCTTTTTAGTAGATAGATTATCCTTTGGAACTTCTAGGATCAGCCGAACCGGGAAAAGTACGCTCTTCTTCAAAAGTGCCATCCAGTTTCTTGATCCTCACCGAACCACCTTCTGTACCTAATGCCTTTGATAGAACACCCCCAGTCGTAGCATCCGCTTTGGTTTTAAAGCTCTTGATAACTTCGCTACTGCCATTGTCTTTCAATTCCCACATGTTGTTTTTGCCGTTGTGCGATAACGTTGTTTTCCTTAATTTGCTCATAGTCAGTATTTATCATGTTTGAATAATTTAGAAACAACAATCAAATTATAAAAGTTTCCTTAATGAATTTCTATATTTATCTTTAAATTTTCTGAGTGACCAATATCAGCGAAGAAGACTACTAAAGAAATCAGAGAAGTCTGCTTGAAATACTTTCTGAATCTGATTTCTTGAAAAACTTATCGGGTCGGTATTCTTCAAATCAATTGGCACATTCCCTTAGGCCTAGGTTTGAGATTTCTCATGATGATTTTTTTTGATTTCACGCGGAAATCTCAAATTCAATGAGTAATTTACATCCTCATAACTTCTGCTAATGCCAATAGTCGTTTTAATCATTGTTGCCTTTGTGCTATACCTTATATTTGGTAAGAAAAAATCGGCACCGCCAATGTATCCTCCTAATAGTAACCCGGTAATAAAGTCAAATCCAACAAGTAACGGAGGTGCCAGTATCACAACTGTTGCGAATAACGCCGGTTCAACCAATAAAAAGGATAATTCAATAATTGATGTTACTGGTGATAGCTACTATTTAAACCGTCCCACAAGTTTAAAGAAGTACAGCCCTGGCGTGCCACTATGGGCTCATCATTATGTTTATTCATATTCCGAGATACGTGGAGCGAATATTGCCCAACGACAGTTTTATGAAGTCTTTAAAAACAGCTTTTTGCAGGGTGAGTATTTAGATTTGGCAGGTAATCTTAATTATGCATTCATATTGTTATTTGATCTGCTCCAGGAATATGAGATTCATAGGGATATTAAGAGGCTTGAGCATCAACTTGCAGCATTAGGCGTATGTTATCCAAAAACGAAGTCATACGGAATATCTTTTCTCATCGAAAAGATGATTGCTTGTGGTGACCAAGAAGGTGTTTTAAGATTGAAACCACCCACTCGTGTTGAATATGCATCCTACAGTTATGAACCCGATTACTGGAAGCTAGGGAGTAAGTATAAAGCCAAATTAGGTTTGAATGATGAAGAGGTTATTCTTTTAAATAAGCTATGGAACAACAGCAATGCTTTTACTAGCATCGAATACTGCTACCTCCAAATAATGAAGTTATACTTAGCAACTATCAAAGGATTGCAAAGTAAGTATAATGAGGAAGGTACCAGTCTTAATGAACAGTTCTCTGCGGTTGCCGATCTGGTTGCGAGAAAGCACTTTAAATATCGCAAAGGCAGCAGCAACTATCAATACTGTATAGAATCTACCAGTAATGGCTTTTACTCTACTATTTTTAAGTATTGTGAGAATACAGTTCGCGAAACTTACGGTCACAAACGTAAAATAAGTGTAGATACAGATTTTTTAAACTCATCTACCAATCTGGACTTTGAAGAGAAAATACTTTCAAAAGTTACCCAAATACTTCCTACATTAAGTATTACAATTCCTGCCCCTGATGATTTGACTGAGTTAGAACTTAACTCACAAAACACAGCCCGGTGGAAACTAAAGTTTGAGGCCCTAACTTCAGCATTTGCAGGAAATTCAAATCAGTTCTTGGAGGATATTCTACAGCTTGGTAAAGCCAACGCAAAAAATCCTTCAATTGAGAACATCTTCTTTGAAGCTTCAAAATTTATTTCAAAGTATGATAAAGAAACTGCTCTTGCTTTGTATGTACATTACTTATACCACGATCTTAAATCTGCAACATTTGACAATCGTCAGTTGACTAAAACCATTCAAAAGAATCTCTTTAAAACTGCGGAACAACTTGCTGAATTTACGGCAGTGGTAAATAAGCTCATAGCGGATAAGAATTTAGATAAAGCACTAGAAGGCGTAAAGAATATCTACCTAGTAAAGCGAAAGAAAATCCAACTAGACACAACCGCGATAAAGGAAGTGCAGCAGCATCATTCAGGTACTGTTAAGCTCCTTAACGAGTATTTAAAGGATGATAAGGAAGAGATACAAGCCCTTAATGCAGGGGGTAGCTCTGAAGAAGTTAGTATAACCTTTACTCAAGACCGTATAGGCACACAAGCATCGCCGTATTCAACTAATATTTCTTTTACCTCACTTCATATTGAAGCACTTGAAGTATTTACAAAAGGTAACTTTTCCGTGCCACAAAGCGACCTGGAAGCCTTTGCCAAGGCAAAAGGAGTTTTTAAGAACCAACTCATAGACAGCATTAATGAAATCTGTTTTGACGATCTGGATGATGTACTCATTGAAGAAGAAGAAGATTACTATACTATAAACCCTAACTATTATCAAAGACTTTTAACTGTATGATAGACAATATTAAACCTAAAGAAGCGACATCTATTATTAACTCTCTGATTGGTGGAGTAGTGCCTAAAATTGGCGTTCAGCATATCACTGTGGGCCGCTCGGAAGAAATCAATGCCTTTGTTTCTGCTCTTGAAGATGTGAAAAATGGCCACAGCATGGTAAAGTTCTGGATAGGCGATTTTGGCTCGGGCAAATCATTTATGCTGCACTTGCTTAACACCGTGGCATTAAAACAAAAGTTCGTGGTGGCAAATGCGGATTTTACCCCCGATAACCGTTTGTACTCAAACGATGGCAAAGGAGTGGCTTTGTATTCCGCCATCATGGACAACATTGCGATCCAAACGAAACCAGAAGGAGGTGCTTTACCTACCTTGATGGAGAAATGGATTGAGCAAACGGTCACAAAAACTGCAGAACAGAACAACATTCCACTTGCTGATATACGGAACGAGCAATACTTAACGCTCATTCAGAATAATATTATGAAAACCATCAACGAGATAACCGATGTGGGGGGTTATGACTTTGGAATGGTGGTAATGAAATACTACGAGGGTTATATAAAGGATGATGAGCAGCTGAGAAGAAATGCGATGAAATGGCTCAAAGGGGAATACAGAACAAAAGTAGAAGCGAGGCAAGACTTAGGTGTGAGGGAAGTGATAAACGACCTGAACTTCTATGATATGTTAAAGAACTTCTGTAAGCTTTTTGTAAGCATGGGCTATAGCGGGTTTATGGTCAATTTAGATGAGGCTATTAACCTTTACAAAATATCCACTTCAGTGATGCGAGAGAAGAACTATGAAAAGATCTTAACCATTTATAACGATTGCTTTCAAGGTAAAGTGACAAACCTATTTTTCAATTTTGCCGGCACAAAAGAAGTATTGGAGAATGAACGTAGAGGGTTTTTTAGCTACCAAGCATTGAAGTCCAGGTTGGAGACGAATAAATTTGAAACCGCAGCCATAAGAGATTTTGCTCAGCCCGTAATACGTTTGGTGCCACTTGATCACAACGAAATATTTGTTTTGTTGAAAAAACTTAAGTCCATCTTTGATTACAATTACAAAGTCCAAATCGAAATAGATGATAGCGACATTCATCAGTTCATGGAGGAGCTATTTAACAAACCAGGCGCATCAGAATTCTTGACTCCAAGAGAAGTTATCCGGGACTTTCTAAATATCCTTAATATTATCAGGCAAAATCCAGGCGTAGATAAGCAGACACTTTTCGGAGAATTAGAAGTATCAGATGAGCGGCCTAGTGAACTGGCTCTGGATAGTATAGAAGAACTGTAATGTCATTTGACCTACTATCCGAGCCCATAAGAAAGTATATCCGCGACAAGCGATGGGAGCAATTACGACCAATTCAGAAAGCTGCTATTCAAAGAATACTCACCTCTAATGACAACTATATATTAGCATCAAGAACAGCTTCAGGGAAAACTGAGGCTGCTTTTTTACCAATATTGTCTAAGGTTGATTTTAAAGAAGCTGGCGTACAAGTGCTGTATATCTCCCCCTTGATAGCTTTAATAAACGATCAGTTTTACCGCATAGAAGAGCTTTGTAAGTATTTGGATTTACCCGTAACTAAATGGCATGGCGAAGCCAATAAATCGTTAAAAGAGCGTATTATAAAGCAACCTAGCGGCATTATCCTGATCACTCCTGAATCGCTGGAGGCGATGTTTGTAAACAAGCCTTACAATGTAAAGCATATCTTTTCTAATCTTAAGTTTGTAGTGATTGATGAGATCCATTCGTTTATTGGTTCAGATCGGGGCATTCAACTCAAATCTATCTTATCGCGATTGCAAAGGCTGAATCAAAGACCGTTTAACGTAATTGGGCTATCGGCTACCATTGGTGATTATAATGAGGCAAAGTGCTTTACAGGAGATGAGGTTAATACCAAGGTGCTTTTGGATCGTACCGCGAAAGATATAAATGCTGCATTTCGTTATTTTAACTCAGAAACTGAGGAATTGCCCTTGAATTTGTTGAAGGATTTGTACCTTGAAACAAAGGATAATAAGGTTCTGATCTTCCCTAACAGTCGCGGAAGAACCGAAGAAGTAGCCGTAAAACTCAGAAAAATTTCAGAACGGGTTAATGGACATGCAAATTATTTTTCCCATCACTCTTCAGTAGATAGGGAGGTGAGGGAATATGTTGAATACTTTGCTAAAAACAACAATAGGCAGCCATTCTGCATTTGCTGTACATCTACATTAGAATTAGGCATCGATATTGGCTCTGTAGACGAGGTAGTGCAAATTGATGCAACCCACAGCATAGCATCCTTAATACAGAGAGTAGGAAGGAGTGGCCGCAAAGATGGCGAAAGTAGCAACCTGTTTTTGTATGCAACTAACCAATGGAGTTTACTTCAATCCTTAGCATGTTGGTTACTATATAAAGAGGAATTCATTGAACCTCCACAAAGAGTAGATAAACCGTATGATATCTTACTGCATCAAGCTTTATCAATAACAAAGGGACATTCGGGTATTCCGCTAATTGAGCTACGCAATCAGCTCAAAGAAAATTTTGCCTTCAACAAAATTGATGCTGAAGATATAGAGGAAATTTTAGCCCACCTGATAAAACTTGACTTGCTAGAGAAATTACAACATGAAGTAATTATAGGTGTTGAAGGAGAAAAAATAGTTAATAGTCGTGAATTCTATAGTGTCTTCTCTATGGAAGATTCATATAAGGTATCCAATGCTGGTAACACTATAGGTGAAATACCCTTGTCTCCACAAATAATGGAGAAGGAAAATATTCTCCTAGCCGCACGAATATGGAAGATCACATTTATCGATGAGAAGGCTAAGAAAATTGAAGTTGTGCCTGCGAAGGATGGTAAAAAGCCAAAGTTTTCTGGAGGAAGTAGCACAGTACATCCGCGAATAAGGGAAAAGATGATTGAGATTCTTTATACGGATGCTAGGTACGATATTCTGGATCAGGCAAGTGCAAATGAGATAAATATCATGCGTAAGGATTTTGCGGTCTTTAATATTAAGAACTTATCAAAAGAGCGCCCCTTAATATCTACTGAAAAGTCAGTGGAGCTATATACATTCACCGGAACTAAGATAAATAACACCATCCATTTGCTTCTGAAAATTGCAGGTATCGAGAGTATTCTTGATGACAGGTGTAGCTTATTTGATATTTCTAGTTCACTAGATCAATTTAACTCCCAATGGCCTTTATTAGCCGTTGCTTTGCCCGAAATTGAAACTCATATAAAAGCGCAATTAGAAGCAACGCCGGGATTATTAGCTTTTTCTAAATGGGGAAAATATTTACCCGTAACTTTTCAAGTCGATCTACTGAAGCAGCAACATTATGATCTTGAAAGTACGGCTGACCTACTTAAAGAGATTCAACTCCTGCCAAATCAACCTATATAAGTGTCTAATAGCAGTACCCACAGGCGCGCCTACCCATTCCTTTTGCTTCGGCAATTGTAACCTCTTTTACCTCATGGGTACAGTTCTTTAGTCCTCTGCAATAGTCTAAGTGGTAGACTTCTGCCCCCTTACTAACACATATTAGCACCTTCTGAGTCTGAAACGCGGAAAAATGGGAGCTAGTTGCTTTTGTGCTACTGATTGCGGTAGCTAGGGTAAGTACTAGTATCAAAGAGAAATTGCGCATATAATTAGTTTATAGGTCCTAGTGGATTGCCTTGAAAATTTACACACTTTTGCGACCTCCGTATAGAGTTCTTCGTATAGAAGATCATAGTTGCAGAGAGTTCCAACGCCCCGTATGTGGTCTGATTTAAGCCACCAATAGTAAAATCATAGCTTAGGCCCACTTGGTAACGTGTGTTATTGTTACCAAAATGCCCTGTGTGCCCAATGGTAAACACCAGCGCCTTAGTATTGCTTCCTTCGTTAATGCGGGAGTTTCTGAAGATAAAGCCAAGGTACATGATTTTGTCATAGTGAAACTGCTGGTTAAGGAAGTACTTCCTGGTAACATAAAAGTTAAGCCCTGAAGTGAATCCCGTAAACACATCCTGCTTCTCGAAAAGGAAGCGCGGATTCAGATATAATTTACCCTCACGTATAGATAAGCTGGTGTTGTACAAAACCGAAAACCTGAAAGGCAGCCGGGTTTCGATACCTTCCAGTGAAATGTCCGGTCGTGATAAATGGATGGTGGAGAATGAAATCTCATTGCTCCACTTTTTCGCTATGTTAAACCTCGCCACAGTTCCGGCAGAAATGTCGACAAACGCCCTTTTGCCACTTCCTTGAGGGGTAAATGCCGAGGGTTTATCTAAATACCCTTCAGATGACACCTGGTCGGAAAATCTGAAGCGGGACCAATCAACTGCAATCTGGCTGAAGTAAACTCCTGTACCAAAGTACATGTTAAAGTTCTTTGTTTTAGTAGGCATGTGCCAGGAGTAAATTCCTCCGACTGATGTAAACCTTAAAAATCCCTCTCCTTTAAAACTTTGCATGGCTATTAGCCCCACACCACCTACCAAAGCATTATTAAACTGTTTATCGCCATACACATTGTAAGTTGAAAAAGGGCCCGGAAAGGTCTTGCCTGGTATATTAGGCCAGTGATTACGATAATTTATCCCAACCCGCAAATCACTTGCGGCGCCTGCAAAGGCGGGGTTTTGATATAAGGGATTTAACTCAAACTGAGAGTATTGCGGATCCTGACATTTCGCCTCCTTGCAAAACACAAATAACAGGGCAAAGGCTAGTATTTTTATGAGCAGCTTCATCCTTATCTTATTAGAGTTACTGAACCTACTTTCTTATACACTTTGCCTTCTCTGTAGGGTTTGCCTTCCCACACATCATCATCTAAAAAAGTGGCTTCTATCTTCCATACGTATACGTCCTGCGGAAGTAGTGTACCTGTGGTCATATGATGCCCGTTCCAGGCTTCACCAGGTTGTTCATTTACTATTTTGTCCGATTCCCACACCAATTCACCCCATGTACTGAATATTTGCAGGTGATAGGTAGCTAAACAACGGCCTGCAGGCAAGAAGACTCTTACAACGGGGTCGCCAAATTCAGGACTTAGTGCATTGGGTACATACAAACCATTGTCTTTATGGTCTACACTTACTTGATTCATCAGCGTGTCCTTACAGCCAAAACTATTGGTAGCAATAAGATTTACTGAATATGTGCCCTCATCAGCATAGTAATGAAGTGGTTCTGTTTCTATAGATGTATCACCATCGCCAAAATTCCATAAGTATCCAACTGCATTTTGAGAAGTATTTGAAAAATTAACGGCAATTGGGCCCGCGCACTTCTGGCTGTCAAGTACCGGCTCAAATATGCTCTCAGGTATTGGCCAGATCGTAACCAGAGCACTAATACTATCATAACTGCATGAATCACCGGAATAAACGTGCTGCACTATGGTGTATGTTCCAGGTTGTGGTATTGAAAAGCGTAGAAGGGAGGATGTATCAGATACGGGCTGAATTATGCCATCTCCTAAGTCGTAATAGATATACTTTCCACCTACTGAACTGTTGCTTATTACAATTTCATCATGGGGACAAGCAGCCACTGGTAATAAATTAATACTTGCCATTACAGAGTTAGGGAAAACTGCAAAATTTAAAGTATCAAACGTGTTGCCGCATGAATTATAAGCGGAAATAATAGCGGTAAAAGATGTGTCGCTATTGCCCAGGTTAGTATAGGAATGAGAAACATTGTACTGCCCATAAATAACTGTATCATTTCCGTCACCAAAATTCACTAGCATAGAATCGATATTACCAGCAGTATTATTAGCAAAGTTGACATTTAACGGCGAACAACCTATGGTATCGTCTGGCACAAGGGCGATCTGAGGTACTCCGAATACAGTAATTGTATCCCTGTGAATGTCTAATGACTGACACAAAGTGCTCTGCACCCACAGGGTAATAATGTAAGTGGTATCAGCACCGCTGGCGGCGGGTAGGTAAGTAACCGGATCATTAGGAATTGCCTGGAAAGTAGTATCTCCATTGCCATATGACCAGGTGTAGCTAAAACTCAAATTGGTATTGGCCGGCAAATACCTCACAGAAACCTCCAAAGGGCCGCAACCTGACTGTGGATTAATGGTAAAGTTTGCATCTGGCCTGTCAACAATTGTAATTGACGACGTAGAACTATCCTGGCAGCCATAAGCAGTTTCAGCTGTCATTTTAATGGTGTAGAAGCCTGGACCAGAATAAGCGTGAGAAGGATTTGGTCCCGTACCTGTGGTGCCATCACCAAAATCCCACTGATAATGAGCCGCATCAACTGTAGTAAGTGTGAATTGTATCAATGAATCAGGGCATCCAATAGGGGGATTACTAAAAGTTACTGTAGGCAGCGGATGTATAGTTAAGGTAATTATGGTGTCATTGGTGCATCCATTTGAATTGGTAACTGTCAGCTTTACCTGATAATTACCGTTTGCACTGAAGGTATGAATAGGGCTTTGAACAGTACTGGTGCTGCCATCACCAAAGTCCCAGAACCAGGAAACTAACGACGAGGAGAATGGCTGGCTAAGATCAGTAAATGTCGTTGTCTCACCTATACATGTAATGTTATAAGAAAAAGCAGGTTGAGGCAATGGATGTACAGTAATAAAAGTGGTATCGGTAGTTACGCAGGTACCGCTGCCATATGAATAGACAAGGCTATGCAAACCGGCTCCTCCCACAGCAGGATTAAAGACACCCGCTGAGCCATTTGTTACTCCTGGGCCGCTCCAGGTACCTCCCAAAGGAGTATATCCGGACAATGTTATTGCCGGGTCATTTAAGCAAAATGTATCAGTGGGTCCCGCGTCAGCAAAAACAGGAGTAATAACATATACAAATGTAAAGCTGGAATCGGAGCAGCCAAATCCATCGGTATACGCATATTTTATTCTGTAAACGCCAGTATCTGACGGTAAGCCTGAAGGAGTAAAGGAACCTGTTGAGGTAATGAAATTACTACCTGACCATATACCGCCGGTAGGTGAACCAGTAAGCTGAGTGGAGAAATTACTTTGATTACAAATAGTTGTATCCGGTCCGGCATCTACAATGGGTAGCTGATGAATAGTGATAGTTAGCGGTATAGTATCTCTGCACCCATTACCGTCGATTGCATCTACCTGAAACGTGGTGGTATTTGTAAGATTTGCGATAACAGTAGAACCACTGGTGGTATTTAACCCTGTACCGGGGCTCCAGGCATACGTTACAGCCCCTGAAACCGATACTGTCACATCCTGTTGAAAGCAGGCCTCGGGTTGCGCAGGAGTAAAAGTCAGGTTTGGTAAGGAATGTACTAAAATAGTGCGTGAATCTGAGGTTAAACATGTACCTGAACCAAAGCTGAATTGTAAGGTATGCAACCCAGCGCCAGCAACTGAAGGATTAAACATACCCGTATTTGGATCAACTATTCCGGCCCCAGACCATATACCGCCTGTCAATGGAAAATTATTTACAGGAAGTACAAGCGCATCATTTAAACAAACTGTATCATTATTACCTGCATCTGCAACTAGCGGATCGATAATGCGCACAGTAATACTATCCTGTGCAGAACATCCATTTAAATCAGTAAAGGAATAATACAAAAACAAGGTATCCATTCGATTTGGTGTGAACACTCCTGAAGATGTAACATAAGGGGAACCGGTCCATATACCTGTACCTCCGGTGGTCGGGCTGTATCCGGTAAGGGTTTCAGCTATTGGCTGGTTACATAAATTTACATCTGGACCAGCCTCAACAAGAGGCAGTGCATTTACCCTTACCGTGGTTGTAATAGTGTCAGCACATCCTGTTGATGAACTGGTGCCAGTTACGAAATATGTTGAAGTAGTTGTGGGCACAGCTGATACAATGATACCTGTAGCAGACAATAAACCATTGCCACTCCAGGCGTACACTAAACCCGCTGTTGTTGCTGTAAGTAGCGCGGTGTCTCCTATACAAATGGTATCACCCGGAACAGCGAATACAGGTTGCGAATTAATTAAAATATTGATGGTATCAGTTACCTGGCAAGTACCTGACCCAATGGTGTAAGTAAGTATTTGCGTACCCCCACCTCCAACAGCAGGGTTAAAGGTTGTTCCCCCGGTTACTCCTGTTCCACTCCAGATACCGCCTGCAGGAATTGCTCCTGAGCGTTGGCTGATGTTTACCGGGGCCTCTGTTACACACACCGGAAATCCTGTTCCTGCATCTATATTTTGTGGGGTAATGATGGTATAAATGGCTGTGTCACGGTTTACGCAGCCGTTAACATCCGTATAGGAGTATATTAAAGTATCTGCGCCGAGTCCTGCCGCAGAAGGATCATAGCTGTTTCCAGTTATAACACCACGCCCAGTCCATGTGCCACCAGCAGGCGAACCAGACAGAGGTACTGGTATGCTTTGGTTGCAAAACTGCAAATCATTACCAGCACTTACTACCGGTAAAGGATTTACTGTAATTGTTACCTGCCCTGTACTGGTACAATTATTAGCATCAGTACCGGTGACGGTATAGGTAAGAGTGGCTGTTGGACTCGCGGTTACTGTAGCAAGGTTTGTCGCATTTAACCCCGTTGCAGGACTCCATACATATGTCTGAGCCCCGGAAGCTGTTATGGAAACAGAGCTACCTATGCAAATTGAAGGCGCTGAAGGATTAATGGTAATTACAGGCGACTGATTTACGGTAATGGTTACCCTTCCCGTATCCTGGCAATTAAGACCGCTGGTGCCCGTTACTATATAGGTGGTGGTAACAGTAGGGCTGGCTGTCACTGTAGCTCCCGATGTTGTATTTAATCCCGTTGAAGGTGACCAAGTATAAGTACCAGCTCCACTTGCTGTGAGGGTAGTTGATTGCCCGTTGCAAATAGTATACTGGGTGGCCGTAGCAGAAACAGCCGGTAGGGCATTGACAGTAACAGTAACATTTTGCGTTGCAGTACATCCATTGGCATCTGTCCCTGTTACTGTATATGATTGTGTAACTGTAGGGCTTGCCGTAACCGTAACTCCACTGGCTGAGCTTAAGGTGCCAGCCGGGCTCCAGGTGTAGGTAAAAGCGCCTGAAGCTGTAAGTGTTATAGAGCCCCCAATACATACAGCAGGTGCTGGCGGCGTGACCGTTACAACAGGAGGTTGGTTTACTGTTACTGTTACCTGCTTTGTGCCTGAACATCCATTTGCGTCTATGCCCGTTATAGTATAGGTTGTTGTAACGGTTGGATTAGCAGTAACTGTTGCAAGGTTTGTGGCGCTAAGTCCTGTTGAGGGGCTCCATGAATAGCTGGTTGCACCTGAGGCGGTAAGGTTTGTTGCACCACCAGCACAGTAAGCGGGCGAAGACGGCGTAACATTAACAACTGTAGGTGGGTGTACGGTTACAGTTACTACTCCGGTATCCTGACAATTTAGGCCGCTGCTGCCGGTTACAATATAGGTGGTGGTGACTGTGGGGCTGGCTATCACCGTGGCTCCTGTTGTAGTATTTAATCCGGTAGCAGGTGTCCAGGTATAGCTTGCGCCGCCACTAGCGGTAAGGGTGGTCGATTGGCCGTTACAAATTGCGAGCTGGCTGGCAGTAGCAGAAACAGCCGGTAAGGCATTTACAGTTACAGTAACCTGTTTTGTAGCTGTACAACCATTAGCATCAGTGGCAGTTACTGTATAAAGTTGTGTTGCTGCCGGACTGGCTATAACGGTAGCTCCAGTTGTTGTATTTAAACCGGTTGCCGGAGTCCAGCTATATGTTGATGCACCTGAAGCTGCCAAGGATACCGAGCCACCTACGCAGATAGCTGGATTGGAAGGATTGACGTTAACTATGGGAGGCGGGTTAACGGTAACTGTAACTTGTTGAGTGGCAGAACAGCCATTGGAACTTATAGCTGTGACAGTGTATGTAGTGGTAACTGTAGGGTTAGCCGTCACCGTAGCAAGATAGGTAGCATTTAAACCTGTAGCCGGATTCCATGTATAAGTACTAGCGCCAGAGGCAGTAAGGGTTGTAGATCCACCGGTACAGTAGGATGGAGTGGAAGGACTGATTGAAATTACAGGAGCTTGATTAACCGTAACTATTATCTGATCAGTAGCAGTACATCCATTTGAACTGGTTACTGTTACTGTATAGGTGGTAGTTATTGTAGGAGAAGCAACAGGATTGGCAACTGCTGCGGGTGATGTACCTGTGGATGCTGACCATTGATAAGTTAACCCCGGAGCTCCAGTTCCAGTAGGATTACCACCTAGTGTAAGCGTTCTGCCAGCACAAATAGAGGTATCAGTTCCCGCATTAGCTATTGGTGTTGGATTGTTGCTAAACGACGTACTTGCAGTGCGGCTCCCGCATTGATTAGTGGCCGTTACTGACATATTATACGTTCCATTTCCTGTATAATTAACTGGCCCCGGATTGGCAGAAGGGGAATTGGGGGGTGAACCACTTGGAAATGACCATAAATATGTCACCGGTGATGGATTGGCGTAGCAGTTATCGAATGTTAATGAAGGATTGATTGTTCTACCATTGGAACAGAGGCTAGCAATTGGATCGATACTTATTTTAGGCGGGCCTTTTACTGTAACATCCTGAAAGGTACTGAAAGGGCCGCATTTATTCGTAACTGTTAAAGTAATGCGATATACGCCCGCCGAATCCAAGCGGATTGATGGATGGATAGAAGAATTAGTGGTCCCGTTTACAAAAGCAGAAGTACCCGTGGTATTGCAGGTAGAATTCTGAAAAACTACTGTCCAGTTATAAGTGGTAGGGCCACAACTGGTAAGGGTATTTGAAGTGTTAACCGCAGCAAGGGTTGCAGGGAAACAACCAGGCGTAGGTATTGTAAAGCCAGGCACTGGTTCCGGCTGGATACATACAGTTTTAATAATGGAATCTAAGCCGCATTGGTTTTTTGACTGAACACGCATCTTAATTTGATATGTTCCAACTGTGGTAAATCGTACCTGAAGAACATCACTTCCATAAGTATTGGGGTTAAATGCGTTAAGTGGGTTGGTACCCAAATTTCCACCTATGATGGTCCATCCCGTACTCGGAGTTATCGTCCAGTTGTTAGCTGTGGTAGTATCACAAACACCTGTATTAGTTACATTGGCTCCATCAATAGAATTATTCGTAAAGGTAACAACACTATTTACGCATGCAATTGAATCTGGTGTAATTACAAAATTTGCATCTGGAACTTGATTAGTAGTGATAGGTTCAATGGTAGCGATCGAGGTACCACAAGGATTCTCAGCTGTTACCCTCACATAAAATGTGTTTGGATAAATTGCTCCGGTAGCACCACAAGAAGTTTGTGTAAAGGTATGAACGTAATTTGCAGGGGGTGGGTGC
Source organism: Chitinophagales bacterium (assembly GCA_033762815.1). Classification (GTDB taxonomy): domain Bacteria; phylum Bacteroidota; class Bacteroidia; order Chitinophagales; family CAIOSU01; genus JANRLF01. Next base: position 282,798 of record JANRLF010000002.1, read on the forward strand.
GCAAGGGTATCATTAGGTGTTCCATCATTCTTAGCTATTACATAAATTGTCCCAGGGGGATTATTTGCCGTACCGCTTATAGGGAATGATAAAGTATATGGTGTGCATAGTTGAACGGTCGCTCCTGGATTACCAAAGCTTACTGCTGGATTTGATCCATTAAAAACGGAGTAAGTCCTAGAACTAATACAACCATTTTGTCCCGTAACTGTATAGGTTAATGTGAAATACCCTAATCCGTTATATTGATGCGTAAGAGCAGATGGTGCAACCGAACTGTTGTAATTAGCTGTATTATCACCCCAATTTATGGTGTAGTTAGAGTTTGTGGTAGTGGATTCATTATCAACATCAAGATTGAAAATCGCTCCACCGCCACAATTAGTAAATGGTTGAGCAGTGTAATTGGCCAAAGCCGGATCTGGAGTTTGTTTTACTGTAACTGTTTGACTAGAGGAAGTGGTACAGCCATTCAAAGTTGCTGTGACTGTCGCAGTAAAGTTAGATGTCGTATTACCGGTACTGCTATAAGCGTGAGATACATTTACACCAGACCCACTACTATTATCACCAAAATTCCATGAATAAGATACCCCGCTCTGCTGATTGGAAACACTAAAACCTACAGATGTACCTGCACAAGAATTATTATTAGTGATTGTAAAAGTGGGTGTATTAGGGAGGGGATTGACAGTAATAGTAACCTGGTCAGTAACTGTGGTAGAACATCCAGGGCCACTAACAGACACCGTATATGTAGTCGTTTGTGTGGGTGAGACTACAGGACTTTGATTCGTGCTATTGAAGCCTGCAGGATTAGAACTCCAAGTGTAGGAAAATGCTCCGCTACTGCCACTAACATTTGTGGTTAAAGCAATATTAGCACCATTACAAATTGTCGTATTGTTGATAGTATTTACCTGACAGTTTTGACTTTTAAGGTCATAACACAGCAGCAACCCAAGGATACACAAAATTAAAAATCGAAATAATACCACTTATTTGAGTTATGGTTAAGGGGTTGAAAGATATGAAATAATTAATGAATTCTTAATCTTTAAACATAAAATACCCACTAACCCTTAGTAAGTCTATTAATCGCAGTAATTTTGGATGAATCCGGCTTAAGCGGCAAAGTCTGGATTAATTCAGATAATGCGGCATAATCTGGATTAAAACACCCTCTCATTCAACAATTTCTGATCAAATTTTACCACAGGCAGCCCTATAAAAAATTAGGGTGTACTATGCAAGTATTAAGGTACCCGAGTTTTATATGAGGGATACTAGGCGTTCTTAGAAGTTCTGTTTGCTGTTATTTATGTTAAAGCTACTCTATATCTGTATTTTAGAAGATGCTCGTTAATAAATTTATTAATAGCCACTTGACAAATCGCAGGTAAATCGCTACAGATAATTGGCCTGAAAAATTCAAGTGCATGTAGGTTTCATGCCAAGTGTACATACCTTCGCGGTATTTAGATATTACCCCTAATAAAATTAAAAGGGGGTGTTGGGAGTGGTTACGTAAATTCATCCATAACTGAAGGTGTATTTATCAAGTGTACGGATAAGTCGTACCAAGAAAACTTACTTAGCACCGTAAGTTATCTTTCTAATTGAGGATGTTACGTGGAAAGCTTTGCAAACAAAGCGTTTGAAGCAATTGACGTTAATAAATTTATTAATTTAGAGAAGAAGTAACTATCTGTGATCCGTTAGCAAATTTAGTTTACTTCAAGAGACTCACCTTCCAAGTGTCTGCTGACAAGTGTATACTTAAACACCCCTACACTATCCATAACTCCGACAAAATGTTGGGATGAGTGACTCGAGTGGTTAGCGTATTCTATTTCTCGTCAGGCCATTCAATTTCTAAAGCTGATGTTGGCACTTCAAAGAAAGGTGTCTCTTCATCTACCAAACAGACTGCTATACCATCGGGCCCTATGCATCCATGAGTAAGGCCTCGCCATAAAAACAATTGCTCGCCAGCAAGAAAGTCTCTTTTTAGCCAACGGTGATCGGCTTTAAGTAGGTCTTTGTTCAAAAAACACTTAACAGGGCCTTTAAGCAAGCGCCAATCGTAACCCTGTAATATCATCTCGCCAAGTTGTTTTCTCATAAGATTTGAATCCATGTCAAGTATTTAAGTTGGTTTAAAAATACCTCCCTGGCTTTCTCCAACTGCTAGGGAGGTTTGCAAATATCAAGTGCCACTAAATAATAGCGGGCATAGGTACTTGCAGTTATTCTATAAGTAAATTAAGCTCCGCAATCATGACTCGGTTAAGAGTATATTTGATAGTGGGCGACAGTTTAAAAACCAGGTTTGCATTTTCAAGTATCGTCAGATGGTTATCAAGTGTAACCGTATCTACTGACACTTGGGCTAAAATATCAGAATAACTCAAAATATCTTGTTCATCAAGTAGCTGTACAAGTGTCCTGCGCACCTTATGATTTAAGGCGCGCAGGATATCAACTTGCTCAAGTACCTTAATATTTTCCAACAGGGTACCCTCAATTTTATCTTGATATGACCATTTTCTTGGTAGTACACCTACCATTTAACGTTAGTCTGTAAAAATACACCCCCTCATTTAAATTGCCTGAATTAAATAGGGTATTGTACAGGCCCGGTTGAAGTTGTTGACCATTTATTAAGGTAGCCACATTTCTTCCAGTAAGGTCTATAACCTCTAATGATACCGTACCCGTACTGTTTAGATTAAACTGGAGTGTGGTGGTTCCCCTGAAAGGATTAGGAAAATTTTGGAATAATCTTCCATTATCCGTTTTACTATACCCTTCTATACCATCAGGAACCACATCCGGCTCATTATAATCTGACACAGATAAGTCATTGTTTACTTGGAGACCTCTTAATACCATACTTAGATCAGCTTCCCCGAACATTACACCGTATGGGGGATTAGTAACCGTACCATTATCAGGGTCTGTCTCCTGGGTAAGTATGTACAGCACATTATCATCCCCAAAACCAGCATCTACATCAATGATCTTGGTAGTTGGGTCACTTAGGTAAGGGCTACCGGTTATGTCTTCATAAGTAGTATCACTACTGTTTAGGTCCTTTAAGTACATGTATAAGTTACCTTCATCAGGATTATCCGCATCCTGATGCTTTTCAAACACTTGGTAAACTACTGACAAAATACCTTGATCACTTATGGATATTCTAGGGTAGTTGAAATAGTAGGCAGTATCCTCATCGTGGAAATCGTTCTGAGTTGACCATTCTCCGACGAGATTATCCCATACTTGAACATCCATTGTTTTAGTCAAGTCATCATCGCTATCATAAGTGGTACCCGTCCAGGCGACAGCAGTATAGCCATCATTATGCGCTAAAGAAATCGCATCAAAACTTTCATCTCCATTGTTCTGGGTAAGTTCTTCAGGTGCAGACCAAGTATTACCATCCCATTCAGCATACATAATAGTATTATCCAGGGTTGAATCATTTGCATCAGGGTCATTAATCCAAACAGCTATTGCATTGACGCTATCTGTAAAAGCTACATGAACGTCATAATTTGCACCTGGCAATTCTGCCAATTTATCTCCTTCAGAAAGGGTCCAGTCAGAAGCTGTTTCACTTACGGTGCTAAACCATACATCCGAAAGCAGTGATGCGGGTTCTTGCGATACCCACGTAATTATTCCATTCTCACCCGTTCCCATCGCAATCCTCGCCTGTCCTTCAGCTCGTCCTGATTGCATGGTAGAAGTATCATCACTTAGCCGTATAACTTCCGCCATAGTACCAGTCGCTTCATCATAGATACCTGCCCAAATATCCTGGGCATCTATGATATCTTCTATTTGTGTTGTACTTGTAAGGTCATCAGAGTTAAATCTGTTTTGTGTCCAGGTCACAATAGCAGATCCACTTGGGAGTAAAGCAACTTTTGGATTGCTCATGGCATTGTCGTTCATGGCTACAGTCACTGGTTCAGAAAAGGCAGTACCATCCTCATTTAGCTTTGATAGCAGCAGGTAATCATTGTCTTCATCATATTCAAACCATACCGCTGCCAGATCATTACCTCTCGTTCCAAAAGAAGGCTGCGGCAGGTATTCCGGCAAGGTAGACGTGGCATCTACTTTATAAGTTACACTTTGCCCATCGAATAGAGGATATGAAAGGCTGTTTATCGTTTTATTAGATGGTAAGTATCCGAAGGTACCAGTACTTCCATCACAGCCATAAAAACACTTGTTCCATTCGCCGAGTTCTATACCACCAAATCCTGTAAACTTCTTCACCCACCGATTGGATAAAGCCTTAAGCTTAACAGACCCTTCTGCTTTTAGGTAACCTCCAAAGATAGTATCCAACTCCTCTGCGGGGACATTAAAGTAATTGAAACCGGCCCCTATACCGCCTGTTACTGTGATGGTACCCGTAGCAGATGCCACGCCACCTAATACTTCGAGACCAGCACTGATGTTGCCATAACCTAATGCACGAGCATACAGACGGGTAGTATCATTCCCATCCTCTATAAATCCCCAGTCATTTCCATCTGTACCATATACAAGTTTACCATAAAGTTTGCCTTCAAAGCCCATCCCACCGGCTATGCGTAAGGTCATCGGTCCAGCTAATGGAAAACTTAATCCAGCAAAATCTTTATTAACAGCAACCAAGTCTAGCGAATCAGAATAGCTAAATGCCTCTATATTGAAGTCTTGATCGAAGCTAATGCCAACCCCGGTCAACTCTTCAATGCCATCATTAGACAAATCAAGGATATCTAAAGTATAGGATAATTCTGGTGTAGACTGAATACTGCTGCTAGCATCATCCATATCAAAATCTACCTCTATAATGACAGAGCAATCCACAAGTCCTACATCCTTTCCGCCTATCGCTTTTATGTCTGTAGGTATGGTGGTGGAGATATCAGAAATAGGGATGGTGCATTTTAATGTCATTATATTACCTGAAATACCTATGGCTTCTGCTTCACCATCGCTAAGCCAATCTGGCACTGGAATAATATTTAGGTATAGAGTGGGAGAAAAGTCTGTAACAAAGCCATTAGCATCAATATAGGTTGCTTGAATGTAGGCATCGGGTTCGACATCACCCATTTCTAGTGTCCACTCCCAGCCATCCGAGCCATCATTATCGACAAAATTATCTATAGGAACATCATTAGCATCATACAGGAAGAATGACACCTGATCTGTATTTGAAGGTTCATTCGTTATAGTAATGATATTCTCTTGATTGGTTACTCCTTCAATAAAGTAGCCAGGGCCATTTGAAGCTGTTATATCGCCAGTTTGTCCATAACAATGGAAGCCTGCAAAGAGCAGAATAAGTAGTAGGGTGTGTTTGTACATAATATATTGATTTGTGATTAAATGATCCGCTTGAAAATGAGAGGGGTGCTGACCTCTGGCTATCCCATTCACGGAGGCACCGCCAAGCGCCTGACAAAATGGAACAGACAGAGACAGCACCCCAAGCGGATGCGTCTCTGAATGTTTCCCTTTGTCGATAAAATTTTGGCGGTTCTCCGTGAAGGAAACATACAGCTACGCTGCAATCAATATGTCTTTATCTTATTTTACACCCATCTTTAAAATTTAGATTTCAAAAGTAATATTTTTTCTTCTATCGCAATTAATTTTAATTTCTGAGAGATCCTTCAGCGCATAAAGTAATTGGAGACGCTTTGTTCTTCTCTTTATTGCAGACCTTAATCATCCATATAACCAAAGCTTTACCAATTTTAAAAGTTTCTATGAACGCTATGCCAGGTGCTAAACATTAAAACATGCTACATATGATCCTTGCAATAGCTTGTATTGTTGCATAAGTTATACAAGTAATTCCATTACCTTTTCACCTATTAGGTCCCGCACCTTAATGAATTCTGGCATGATGGATTTAAGCAATGAAATCCCGATGGAGATGCCTTACAAGCTTCAATTGATGCTAAGGTTCCTCTTTTATCGCAGTCATTGAACAAAATGCAAAATGTCGCCCCCCTAAGATGAGCAAAGCAATTTTTGGTAATCCATAACACATACCAAAAATACGCTAGGTCGGTACTTCAAATCTATGTCCATCACTTTGATAATCGTAAAATCCTGAACGCCCCACGTACTACGATAACAAAAACGATAGTGCCAATAATCAAATCTGGTACTCGGGAAACAGTAAAATAAACCAACCCTCCTGCCACCATTACTCCAATATTTATTATCACATCATTAGAAGTAAATATCTGGCTTGCCTTGATATGAGCTTCATCGCTTTTGGTCTTTCCTAAAATAACCAGCGATGCAGTGTTTCCTAGTAATGCCAAAAACGAAATGATAATCATGGTGCTAAACTCAGGCACCTCTCCAAATCCCATAGAGCGTCTTATAACTTCAACAAATCCGAATGCCGCTAATGCAAGCTGAAAGTAGCCGCTGATCCTGGCAACTTTCTTTTTTCGTACTATCGTCGCCCCTACTGCAAACAGACTGATACCATATACCAAGGCATCGGCCAGCATGTCTAGACTATCCGCAATAAGGCCCATCGAATGGTAAACAAAGCCAGTGGTCAATTCGAGGATAAAGAAAAAGGCATTGATGAGCAGAACATAAATTAATAGGCTCCGCTGCTGATGCTCAGATGTACTTGTAAGCTCCACATTGACCGGTTCGGATGCAAGGTGCTGATCATTAAGATTCAATTCATGCAAAGCCTCGCTGATTGGTTGAATACTGCCTTCATAAAAAACTTCCAACTTCCGGGAAGTAAGGTCAAAAACCAGTTTTTTTACTGTTTGTATTTCTTCCAGTTTCATACGAATAAGTTGCTCTTCTGCTGAACAGTCCATTTTGCTTACTTTGAAGGTTGCTTTCTCCATATGAACCAGGTTTTACAGCCTTACTTTTATGCCACCATTAACTACAATTCCATCTAACGGAGCGTATATATCCCTAAAGGTGGGATTGGTTATGGTGCCGGTATAAATACTATCAAATTTCGTTTGCCTGGTGTTCGTAAAATTTTCAAAGTTTACATACACCGATACCTTCTCCCATATCTTCTCAACCATTGCGCCACAAATCCAGTAAGGTCTGCCTGTGGTGCCATCATTTAGCAGTTGCTTACTAAAATAATATGCTTCTAAACCCACTTTCCATTTATCTTCCACCTCGTACATAAGAACAGCATTAACGCGATGTTTGGCCGTTAAAGTATTTGGAGTTCGCACCCCTCCTGAATGAATTGTAGCATCTGTAAAAGTATAACCCAGGTACCATTTAAAATCACTATACTTAAAGGTAATATTCGTCTCTCCGCCTTTTGTATCTATGTGCCCAATTACGTTCTGAAACTGTAAGGTGCCAGGTGAGATTGGCACGAGCATAAGCGGACTGTTGAGGTAAGTGTAAAAGAATAATTGGTTTATGCTCAGGGTAACTTTCTCACCAATAGGTGTACGGTAATTCACATCCAGATTGGCTCCATAGCTTCTCTCAAGTTTATTCATGGTAGAACTGATGGGTATAACACCCTGGTATTGGATACGCTCACTTTCTTCTGTAAAAATAGTAGGTGCTTTGTATCCAAAGCCGCCGCCTAATCGTGAAGAGAGTTTATCAGTTATTTTAATCAACAAAGACAACCTAGGAAGTACTGCTAAGCCATAATCAAATACATAATCCCCCCTCACTCCTGATTCGATACTTAACCAGTTTGTTGCCTTTACAGTATTCTGCATAAATAATCCCATTGTGATCATATCGTAATCACGCTGTAGACTTGTATCTAATACTGTTTCATCAAATAAATCAGTCCACAAGTTAATACCAGTTACCCATTCTGATTTTTCCTTTGAATGGCGATAGCTGATTTCAGAAAAGTTACCGTGCTGAATGCCATTAAAGGTATACGTTGGAATGGCAAGCTTCCTGTTAAAGTAACTGTAACTATTCTTGAAGTTGATACTGCTTGCTGCATTTATGATGTGCCGCAAACTAAACTGTGTGCTAACCCGCTGAGTAGCATTTCGCTCAAAGTAACTGTGCGTGCTATCCCCTTCACCTTTAATATAGCGCATATCCCCACCTAGGCGAGTTTCAAAGGCTGTGTTTACTCCGATATCCATAGTGGTTTTCTCATTGAAATAGAAGAACATCTTGGGGTTTACATTATATCGTGAAAACTTAGGTATAGCAGATAGTCCGATATCAGAGGGATCGTAAGCACGGTTGCTATTGCTTGAGGCAAATAGAGTTACCCCTAACTTTTCGAATTTCTGTGCGTAAAATCCATTAACATCAAGGCCTAAAGCTGATGTACCATTAATGTGAAACCGTATTTCCCTTTCTTCCTTGGGAGTTTTTGAAATTAGATTTATAAGGCCTGCGATAGCGCCACCGCCATATAAGGTAGAGGCAGACCCTTTAATTATCTCAACCTGGGACAGATCGAGCGGAGGTATCTGCAAAAGCCCTAAACCACTTGCCGCCCCCGAATATAAAGGAAACCCATCTTTTAGTATTTGCGTGTAACGGCCATCAAGCCCCTGAATACGGATAGAAGCATTTGCTGAGGTTGCGGAAGTTTGTTGTGTTTGAATGCCTGTGGTTTCATTTAGGATCATCCGGATGTCACCAGGTTTCATATTTGCCTTCTCCTCGATTTCCTCAATACCAAGGACCTCTATCCTGGTCGGTATGTTCTGTATGCTAATGTTGCTACGTGTGGATGTTACAACCACTTCCTCCATTTCCTCCTCATCACCTTGTAACAGGATTTCCATAGGTCCGGTAATTTCCAGTGGAAAGGTAATAGTATCGTCTTTTTGACGATAGCCGAGAAAGGAAAACCGTATTATGTATTCCCCATCTGGAATATTGGTAATGGTGAGGAGACCATTTTCATTGGACGCTGCACCGTTGGTAGTTCCTATAATAATTGCTGTAGCCCCGATTAATGGTTCTTCAGTCACTTTGTCCTTAATAATTGCTGTAAAGGTGTTTTGAGCCTGCGCCATGCCACATATAAGCAGAGCAATGAACGGCAAAAATTTTTTTGTCATTTGGTTTAGTTAATGATGAAAGAAATTGACACGGATCATTCGTCCGCATCCGATGTGCATCATTAACTAATCTTTGGAGGTTGCCACACGTCTACTGCTATTTCTGATAGCGTAATTTCTTCTAAGAATGGATATACCTTTTCTATTACTGTTGGAATCACATCAGTGATAAGAGTAGGGCTGTTAAACACGAATCCAGAGCACGTACCACAAGTGAAGAATGGCGAGCAAATGTCTGGACATTGATTTCCTGTACCGCATGAAGTTTGGATCAGCTCACCACCTGTGGTATTTTCCGAGCAACATGGCACAACTGAAAGTGCCAGCACAAAAAATGCCATGAGTAATGCTAAAAACTTCATAAGGCAAAGATAACTGTCTTACTTTATAAAAGACATCCTTATTGGCCAGGAACAAAGGATTTGGGGGAGCGGTTTGAAAAGGCTAAAAGGGCCATGACCGCTATTCCTTCTTTTTCCAACGAGCAGCAGCACCTTTCTTTCCAATTTCACTTTCTGCTCAGCCGTTAAATTGCTATATTGAATGCTTATACTTTTAAAATGGGTGGAACAGGATATTGTTGAATGGGCCAATATTCAAAAAGGCGATATTTGGCGAGACCATACCGGAATATGCCGAATGGACAGACTTAGATGAAATTGTACGGGTTTAAACGTTGTGGAAAGCGCCCGTGAAATCTATGAGTGGCCTTTACCCCCCATTCGGCCAGAGAGTTGAAAAGCATTGGGAGGAAGGAAGTATCATTATCCACAGAAGTCCCCAAGGTATATTTAAGCCTATCAAATTATCCTTCCAATATGTAAAACCATTGTTAGGGTACAACTCTTCAAAGCAAAGCATTACTATTATGATGGTGCGGAAGCTTTGATAGATCTAGACGGATATTATGAGGGCGCAGGCCCAACATATCATGCGCCACCAGAAGGCATTGAGGTGATTCGATTCAATAGAGCACAGTACTACTTCTTTCCGTTGGAATGGATTGGAACGGGATTGTTTAAGGATGTTGATGCCGTGGTTAACAAGCGAGGTGCGGAAGGATTTAAATGGGTAGTGGAATGTTTATACAAATCCAGGGCAAAACAGAACAGTTATTAGCAGAATGGTATAGTATTCTATTTATCAGGGGATATCTTCTTTGCAGCCTCCATGTAATTCTTAAAGACTATGTCATACCCTACGGCTGCAATTGTTACTTTAGCCAACCATTTCCTATCAAAATGTTACTCCAGGGGCTAATCCTTCGTTTCTACTTTATTCGTTGCTAACAGTTGTGGCAAGTGCATAAAATAGTACACTAAGCAAGAAAAGGAAAATTTGTAATAGCAGTAGGCACCAGGTATTTAGTCCTAAAGCATGTGATCTGCTTCTTAACTTCGTGAAATTAGCATCAAGAGCTCTATTTTTTGATACGTATTCCTTGCAATCTTTTAGAGAAAACATAATAGGATCGCAAAGACATTCAAAGGGCAGAGTTAATCTTTTCCAGCAATCATAAATTTCAATTTCTTTATCTTTTATGTACTCAGACGTCTGTTTCAATACACGATAGCGAGTTAAGTTTATGTGGCGAGCGATTCTAAAATCAAGTAATCGATTTAAAGCCAGGTACAACCCGATTAAAATAGACCCAACCGTAAACCATACTGAAAAGGACATTAAAGTAGCCTTGCAATTCAGGTTGTTTATACCTAGCGTATATTGGTCAAACTTCACATACCTAAAGGCAAATGTTATTAAACCAGTCGCTAAGGTTAAAAGCAAATTGTTAAAGAACCCCATATGAGACATGGCTTCATCTTGCCAACGCGTATGCCGCTCCGAATAAACCTTTAGGCGGTCTTCTTCGCTAATTTTTGATTGCTGTGTTTCGAGAGACATCTTGTAAATTTAATACCCAATTTACAAAGAACTAATATAAGGTTAGTTCAAATTTTGTATCTTGTGGTTCAGTTATACATGACAAAATTGTGCATAATATACCCACTGTACTAAAAGGGATAGGCGCGTAGTTATTTAGTAACCTTTTTTTTCGATGAATAAAATCAAAATTTTTTAGCAGCAATTCTTTATCGTCTTTGTAAACAAATCAGCAAACATCCATTGAATTTCCTGCCACACCTGCATATCAATACAGTAGCAGGTCTTAGTACCACTGATCTCACCTTTGATAAGGCCGACTTCTTTCAGTTCTTTCAAGTGTTGTAAAACCGTAGCCTGGGCAAGCGGAAGTTCATCTACAATATCCCCGCAAACGCATTCAACCTGTTTACTAAGATATTCTAAGATAGCAATACGTGCAGGGTGGCCTAAAGCTTTAGCAAGCTTCGCCATATGTAACTGTTGATGAGTAAACCCCTGTGTTTTTACTGCACCAATTATATAATCGCAAAATTGCGATTATAATCCGTCCTGGCAATCTTTTTATACTATTAAAAATACGAACTCACACCGGCTTGAAATCCTGCTGTTCGTGCAGGTGCATTTCCAAGTAGGTCCCTTTGCCATTCGTACCGGTAGTTGATACGAAATACGGTTTGCCCGCCTGGCCGCCAGCTAAATGCCGGTACTACGGCAAAAACATCATCACCAATGTTAACTCCGTTTTCATTAAATGTACCTACATTCCAATCTACATACTCTAACCTGCAACCGATGCTGAAGTAGGAATTTACAAAGTCACCTGGTTGCTTTCGCTTTTTCATTTTCAGCGTCCATACCGGCTGCACAAAATCAAGATAGCCTCCATGCTGCCTGGTGCCAAATTGTTGCGTATAGCTGCTCGGTACATCTACCCAAACAAACGCCCATTCCGCATTTATTCGTGTCTTTATTTTTGGCAAGGTAGTCATATAATCTATTGCAGCAACATCCAGTCGCCGTTTAGCGTCCAGGCGTATACCATCCTTTCTGAAAGTATTATACACACCACCCATGTAGCTCAGTCCTAATTCACCAATTTTCCGATGCTTTACAGCTATTTTGCCTGTTACTAGAGGAATACCATTACTGCTTTCCTCAAAACGGTGTATATTATCCTTACTCGCAGGTAGAAAGGTTTTGTTCTCGCCGTTCGAGATCACATGGTCATCAAAGCCATTTGTAGCATACACTTCATATGCTATCGTCCAGTCACCGCTGAAAGCTTTACCGTACATACCTGCTCCAACATTGCTAAAAGTAGCCGGAAGCATTTGAGTGGCGGATATAGGACGATCAATGAAATCCCATTTTGGACTGTCATGATTTTGGTTAAATGCTCCTATCGGATTCATAATGATACCTGCGCGTAGGATTGCCAGCGGGTGCAATTCTAAGTCGATAGATGCAAACTCTATATTAATTTCTTTGGTGCCGCTTTCAAATTCAATCTCTGTCAGAAACTTGATGCGACGATGGATGGTAGAAGATACAAATAGCGTAACACGGGGTATTTTAAAGGCGAAGCCATCACTAATGCCATCAGTGCCCATATATTGCCCATGCATCTCCATATAGCCTCCTAACGCCACAGGAATTTTACCAAATTCCAGGAAAGGACGATTGTAAACCGCATCCATATTCAACTTCTGCTGCGAAGTATCTATCGGCTCTCGATGAACAAAAGGCTGGTTCTCCTGGCTAAAAAGGGAAAGGCTGCTAAGGCAGCAGAAAAGAAGTATTAGTGTTTTCATTGAGTTGGTAGTTGAATAGCCAGATTTTGGCCGGATACTGAAACAGGGAAACGCTTTAGATCGGTTTCTGCCGGCGGGCTTAGCACTTTACCTTCAGTAGAAAATTCACTGCCATGACATGGACATTGCAAGCCGGTGGACGCTGCCCTTACTTCGCAACCTTTATGGGTACATTCAAGGTACAATGCTCTGTAACTTTCTTCACCCTTGTATACAGCTATTGGAAACTTCAATTTTTCATTCTTCACCAAAATAAAAGTGCGGGCTTTAGTAACTCCATCCTTTACCTCATTGAATTCAGACAGGGGTACTAATATCTTACTGCCTGACACGGTATTTGTGGCGTAGTAAAAATTACTGCATGAAGCAACCAGAAAAGCGGCGGTAGAACCACAGCATGTTAACAGAAATTGTCTGCGGTCCATCTTTATAAGCTTTCTAAGAATTTAATAAGTGCATCTTTATCTGATCGTGTAAGTGTATTGTAAGCCTCACGGCTAGCAGTTGCTTCACCGCCGTGCATCAATATAGCTTCTTCTATACTATGCGCCCTGCCGTCATGCATCAGGTAATACAAGCCACCTTGAGAGATAGGGGATAAACCTAAACCCCAAAGCGGTGAGGTTCTCCATTCGCTGGTGAGGGCACTTCCTTCTGTATATCCATCGTCAAGACCGGGACCCATGTCATGTAGCAATAGGTCGGTGTAAGGATGAAACTCTTTGAAATTAAGTGCCTCAACAGGTGAAGCACCCGTTTTCAAGGTTTGCTTATGACAGCCTTCGCATCCAATATTCATGAAAATCTGTTTGCCATAGCTTACTTGTGCATCGTCCTGATCGCGGGGAATGGGTGCTTTAAGGGTTTGAAGGTAAAAAACCACATTATGCACGGTTTGAGTAGTTACTTCAGGATCAAATTCAAGTCCGGATGCAACATCAATAGGTTCATAGATAGACGTAATACCCATATCCTGATTGTAGGCATTCACGGTTTGCTGAAGCAGGTTATATGCACCAGCTTTCTTACCGAAACGGCAGATATAATTTTCATTATTTTCTAAGGCGCCAGCACGAGGATTAATATATTCCGGTATTTTCTTCCAATTCGGAACACCGGATATACCGTCTCCATTAGCATCAAAAGGATCTGACATTGCGATTATGTCTTCATCTGATACCAGTTCTATAAAACCCAATCCCGTATTGCTGGGTGGGGTAAACTTGGCGAATGTGGCACCAGAAGGGATTTGCTCGGCTACATATCCTGGTATCGCCCTATTTTGCAATTGCGGACCTCCATGTTGCAAGAATTGGTTTCCCGTAGCATCATGCTGTCCAAAGCGAGTTAACGTTGTAAATGGTGTCCCCTTTCCATCACCTGCATGGCAACTTCCACAACTTGTTGCGACAAAGAGCGGTCCTAAACCACTCTCAACTGTAAAGACTTCATCGTTGAAAGCTATATCCCCATCAAGAAATTGCTTTGATTGTTGAGTAGTTAAACCTGGTAACGGCCCATCAAGAAGTGCGTTATCATCAGGTGCTGGTGGAGTTAGCTTTTCACAAGCTACTAATAACACAATCAGTAGCATTAGAAATACCAAATAATGTCTTTTTGCGCTCACGTAACCTATTTTTAGATAAATCTAAACATTTATTTTGATTAACACGGATTATTGCGATAGGACTTGATAAACTAAATGCATGATAACTGCGTTAAGAAATCGTATTTTTGTACTCAAAGCGACATCATGAAAACGATATTTTCCCTGCTTACTGTTCTTATTATCGGATGTTCCTCTAATGGTTCTGCTACTGCCCAGACGGAGAAACTGGTGATAAAAACGCAAATCTATTGCAGCCACTGCAATGAGTGCGGAAGCTGTGGTAAACGAATCGAAACTAAATTGTCTGAAGCTATAACAGGTTTTGAATCTGTAAAGATTGATACAGAAAAGATGACTATTACTGTTACCTATGATTCTAAAAAAACCACCCCAGCAGCTATAAGAAAGGCTATTGCAGGTGCAGGTTTTGATGCCGATGAGGTAAAAGCGGATGGCCATGCCTACGCCGCATTAGATGGTTGCTGTAAGAAAAAGTAAGTTGAAGATTAAACCCTATAGCACTTTTCAAGTCCAATTATCTGTATGAAAAAGATATTCTTAATAATGTCCGTTGTATTCCTGGGTTTCGTAGCGAATGCTCAAACCGAGAAACTTGTTGTTAAAACTAAAATCTATTGCGACCACTGTATTGAATGCGGAAGTTGCGATGCCCGGATCCAAAATCAGCTCTTTACAGGATTAACGGGAGTGAAAGCGGTTAAACTGGATCCGAAAGCTGAAACCATAACAGTTACTTATAATTCAAAGAAGACTAATGCCGCAGCTATTCGTAAAGCCATCGCCAAAACCGGCTATGATGCTGATGATGTGAAAGCCGACCCTGCAGGATATGCCGCCTTAGATGGTTGCTGCAAGAAAAAGTAAGCTATAATGAAATTCTATACATGTATTCCTCATGGATTGAAGTTGCATTTCCACAAGGAACTGGCTACGTATAAGGATAAGATGGTGCAGGCAGCTTGGCACCAAGCCTGGCAACACCTGGAGAATGCTCATGTCTTAGGGCAGAATTACCCAATTGAGCATACCCTTGTTCATTGGGAAATGCTCAAATTTGGCTTTCGGATCAAGAACTTTCATGAAGTCATTGGTCAGATACCTCGCTTACTTTTCGGCGGAATAAAATCATTTATCGGACGAGTACCGGTGGGAAACACAGGAGGTGCCAATGTTCCTATCCTTAAACCTATGCCTATCCGTGGTGAATTGCAAAATATACTAAAGCAATATCACACATAGAGTGATCTTACGACTTTAATAATACTTAACGTACAACTAATGGTTTGGTCAACCGCCATATACCCCACCAAGCTAATGGCGCTAGGATAACTACGCTTGCCATGCCCGGAAAATAACCATATGGGCCGGAAACAAAAAAGGGAAAGATAAAATGGGCCAGTTCGGTTATGCCCATAGCAGCGAAAAAGGTCCAGGTAAGGTAATAGCCGAATTCATACTTACGCTTGACTAAATAAGGAATAAGCAACCATGCGGCTACCGACATCATCACAAGTAAAATAATCTGCCATGATAGAATATCAGGTGTGGGTACTTTTGTTATTTCAGATAAAGCGCTAAAAAAACCACACACTTTTTCTTCTACCCTATGCACAATGAACATTAGGAAAGTAAGAAAGTATGGCAGTTTGATAGAACTATAGTCAGTTCTTGAAGGAAACAGCAACCATAAAATAAATCCTCCCAGAAAACCTGAAGTAAAGATCATAGTGGTCCAAAAGCCAAATGAAAGGTAACCTAGCAGCAGTACAGCAAAAGTAAATCCTAATGCCAACGAAATGATTTGAACACTCTTTTTCATAAATGGTCCATAAGTAGGTTACAATTTGATCCGTTGAATTCTTACGGCATTAAGTATAGCCAGTAGAGCAACACCCACATCGGCTATTACAGCTTCCCATAGGGTAGCAATACCCCCAGCGCCTAGTCCGAGAACAATAACTTTTACCACCATAGCTAATGCGATATTCTGCCAAACGATATTACGTGTTAGTTTGCCCGTTTTAATCGCTGCTACGATTTTTGATGGTTGATCATTCTGAATAACTATATCCGCTGTTTCTACAGTCGCATCACTGCCCAACCCACCCATTGCAATTCCTGCATCTGCTAGCGCCACAACGGGCGCATCATTTACGCCATCACCCGCAAATGCTATTATTCTACCCTGGTCTTTTAGTGCTTGTACCTTTTCTACTTTGCCTTCCGGCAGCAAATCACCAAAGGCATCATCAACCCCAACTTCCTTAGCTACCTTTGAAACTACCGACTGCTTATCGCCAGACAGCATTACTGTTTTTATTTTTAAGGCATGTAATTGAGCAATAGCCTCTTTCGCATCTTCCTTTATCTCATCGGCAATAGTTATGTATCCGGTATACTTCCCATTTATCGCAACTACCACTACAGTATCTACTATGGCATCTATTTCTTCAGAATATTCTATATTGAATTTCTTAAGTAGCTTGGCATTACCAGCCAAAACCTGTTTGCCACTAACATTTCCCTTCAATCCATGACCTGCTATTTCTTCAACTTCCGTTGCCATTACCGGAGAATTGTTACCCGCATATTCAACAACAGCTTTAGCGATAGGATGCGTTGAATTTTGCTCTATTCCTGCGGTAATAGCTACAAACTCATTCTGATTCATACCTAAAGTAACTACCTGCTGCACTTTAAACACGCCCTTTGTTAAGGTTCCTGTTTTGTCCATTACTACTGTATCAATTTTAGTCACAACATCAAGAAAGTTGGACCCTTTAAAGAGTATACCATTACGAGATGCCAGACCAATACCACCGAAATATCCTAAAGGGATGGATACCACCAAAGCACATGGACAACTTATAACCAGGAACACCAATGAGCGGTAAAACCATTCGGTAAATACATACTGATCAACGATGAAGAATGGCAGCAAACATACTATGAGGGCCAACGCGAAAACTATAGGCGTGTAGATTTTAGCGAAACGGCTGATGAATAGTTGCGTTTTTGATTTACGTGCTGTTGCATCTTGAACCATCTCCAGTATCTTGCTCAGCTTACTATCCTGAAACATGGCGGTTACTTGTATTTCAGCTAAAGTATTCAGGTTTATCATCCCAGCATATACTTTTTCCCCTTTAGCCTTGGTATCAGGCTTACTTTCGCCTGTTAATGCAGCCGTATTAAATGAAGCCTTTTCACTGATCAATTCTCCATCCAAAGCCACTTTTTCGCCTGACTTTACCTGAATGATTTCATTGAGTTGTATGCCTTTAGCATTCACAGTCTGGGGTGAGCCATTTCTAAGCACCGTAACTTCATTAGGTCGAATATCAAGTAAGGCTTTTATGCTGCGCTTTGCTCTATTCACCGCTGCATCCTGAAACCACTCACCGATAGAATAGAATACCATTACCGCAACACCCTCACTATATGAACCTATTGCGAAAGCGCCAATGGTGGCTACACTCATCAAAAAGAACTCATTAAAAAAGTCAAAGCGTATAGCCTTCCTGAAAGCCATATAGAGTACGTTGTAGCCAGCTAGTAAATAGGCTATCATGTAGATGATTATCTCAACAACAGGAGGCCATTCCAGCTTTATTCCGTATTCTAGAATTGACATTACCACCAGTATGGCTATCGCTATCAGTAAAGGCCAATGTTCCTTCCATGAATCGCTGGCACTTTCATCCCCATGATTATGTCCGTTATCTTCTTCATGTTTATGAAGTGATGACTCTTCTATTACTGGTGCGGTCTTTACTGGCTCATCAGAGCAACATTCCTTTGACATTTCCGTCGCTTATTAATGTATGAAAAAGGTAACTATACCCACTATAATTAATATCACGCCTGTGATACGCTTCTCATGTTTTTCAAAAAAGTCTGTTTGCAAAAGCTCTATACCGTTATGAACCAACATCACGAATGCAACGATACTTGTAATGCTAACAATACCATAGATAGTTGCCAATACCATCACTTGAGTAGTACCATAAATACCGGCGGATAAAAACAACCCTTCCACCTCCAAGCAAGGAGATAAAAACATCATTAGTACAAAAAGCCATAGCCAGCTTTTCTTGCTGCGCTTGTACGCTGCAACTTCCTGGGGTGCGGGGTGATGATGGTGAGGCAAATTGATCGAAAAGTAGATGATACCAAAAATTATCAGTACCAATGGCGCTATAAGGTGCATGATCTCATCAAACTTCATGGCCAATTTCACCCCAATATAGCCAAGAAGTATGCCCAGCAATACGGTACCTAACACATGCGCGGAGGCTGATAAAAGGGCGATCTTGAATAAATCCTTCCTGGTCCAATGCTCAGATTTAGCCACAGCCACCAATGGCATCCAATGATTGGGTATCAGTGCATGTGTGAGGCTCAATAGTATGGTTGCTGCTAATATGCTGAACATGCTCTGTTGCTATGATTAATGGATAACCAGTTTGCGGATTGCTATACCAGACCCAGCTCTAACTAGACAAATGTATACCCCTGCACTTAAGGTAGTTACATTAACCTTGTAGGTGCCTTCGTTGGCAACATCTGCCAGTACCAGACTTTTACCCATCAGGTCAAAAACCTCAACGGTTAGATACTTTTCGATAACTGCTACATCGCATTTAATATACACCACATCGTCGGCTGGATTAGGATATAGCGTAATTGCTAAGTCTTCCGTTTTCTTTTCAGGACTGTCTTTAACTGAAGTTGAAAAGCTGTCAGTTTGGCTGTAAAAGGTCAAGCCCCCACGATAATTTCCTACAATCATAGCTAGCTTACCATCATTACTAAACCGGCCAACCGTAGGTGCAGACCTTTCCCCCTCATCAATGTCTGAGTAAAAGCTTTGGACTTTATTAAAGGCCCCGCCATAGATACTGTCTCGATTTAAGGCATAAACCAGGACCTTACCATCCTCATTCCCCACGAGTACATAAAGTTGGCCAGTGCTATCTAAGGTCGAAATAGATGGGGTACAGTAACCGCTTATGTTTTGTGGAGCGCGTACATCAATTTTACCGAAAAAATTATTTGTTGGTAGCGCATTGAATATTGGATTAGAGGCAGTACCACGATTTTCATAAAAGTAAATACTTCCGCTTCTGCCACCAATGAGTAAATCAGGCAGTTGGTCGCCATTCACATCATAAATGAACGGCACTGAATTGCTACCAGCATCAATACTAGCATAAAGAGCCTGTGGCGCGGCAAAGGCAAGGGGATTACCACTCCCTGCATTATTTTGAAAATAGTGCAGTATACCGGAGTCGTCACCTAATAGTAAATCCTTATCACCATCACCATCCAAATCACCAAAGGCTGGAGCTATACTTTTTATTGGCTGATTCGATACACGAAGTAAAGACGTATTCAAGTAGTCCCGATCAATCAGCTCAAACTGTGGGTTTGACGCTGTGCCGGTATTCTGAAAATAGGCCAGACCGGCTTGATGATTATTACTGGTGATGTAATACTTGGTATTACCTACAACCAAGTCCAGTAGCCCATCACCATTGACATCTACCGTGGTCGGATATGCACCCTCACCAAGGTCAATGCTTTCATTCACCAAAAAGCTATCAGTTCTAAATTCCAGCTTTACTGTATCAGATTGCGACACATTTTCATAGTACCAGGCGCAGGCCGCATTATGAGAAGACTGCGGTGCATTTGGTGCAGCAATCAGATCCTTGCGGCCATCATTATTTACGTCGAAATGAAAAGCTACAGGAAACAATGGCAGGTTAACGGATACATCATAGGATGGGTAAGCCATATCAGCAGGCGCAACCATAAGTGCATTTGCAGGGGTACCTCCGTTAGTTAACTTAACCAGTCCCAAAGATGAAAGGTCTCCTAAAATCAGCTCCTTATCTCCATCACCATCTTCATCAAAAGCACACAAAGTAGAGCCTAAATGGCGTGGGCCACCTTCTTCCTTTTCCATTTTTTGTGGACATGTAACATTAAAAGCTATTGTACTGCTTGCCGCATCCTCTGAAAATTGACCCCAACAGTATTCCCTTCGTTCAAATACAAGCGTGTCATTGCAGGTGCCCGTTAGTTCCTGAGATAAATTCTCATAATAGTTTACATATGCCGCTGAACTCATCTCGAAGGTTAAAACATCCACATCACCATCGTTATTGACATCAATAATTGCGGGAATATCCAGAGAATTAATGATAATGGGCGTAAGGCCGTTGTTGTTAAAGTAGAATGATGAAGCTGGTGAGAATTCTAAGTCGTTGCTTGCATTATAACTAGCAATGTGCAAGGTTATCTGCCCCGAACCATATGTAACTATATCCGCCAGGCTATCACAGTTGAAATCCCTCATCAGCATAAACATATTGCCACCTGGAAATGCGCTTTGAAACTGTGGCGCATAAACATAGTCCAACTGATTCGCTGTTCCCATATTCTGATAGGTCAGTATTTTGTTCCCATTCACTGAAGCGTTGACATTGAAGCTGCCCCGGTTAAACACGACCAAATCCTCGATGCCATCGTTGTTAAGGTCTATAGGCGAGAACTGTGGGTTGTTTAATCCGCCCATCCAGGCATCTCGTAAGGTTTTTCCTGACTCGTTTACCTCGATACTGTCAGTTCGTTGAAATAGGAGCTGGGCTGAACATTTTATAGGTATTGAAATAACCCCTACTACTAATAGCAGCACTAACAGAACAGGTTGCATTTTTGTTAAAATCCAAGCAATCATGACGATCATTTTATCAGTGCTCATGGCCGCCGCCTCCTTCGCTTTTTATTAAATGGCTTTGTAAATAGTATGCGCCCTTTACTACGATTTCAGCCCCCTTCGGCAAGGGCTGAAGCGGGGTAACCTGCACATAGCCAAGTTGAACAGTACCTGGCTTTACTTCAATACGGGTGAAATGATATTCCTGTTCTTCTGTTTTTTGTGTCGTATGATTGTCTGACTCACCTTCTTTATGTTCATGTCCGTCACTTTCATTAGAATGGTCCTCTTCACCTTCTTCATTCAATATAAAAATAAACTGCCTGCCTTCTGCGGCTACAACAGCCTCTTGGGGCAAAGCGGGTACTGTATTGCTTCCTACATCTATTAGCGCATTTACGTACATGCCAGGTATCAGCATTTGCTTGTCGTTCAGAATGTCGGCATGCACCGCTACTGATTTCGTTTCATTCTCAAAAGCCTTTCCTACGCTGAATATCTTTCCCTTTATCTCTGCATTGTTCTGATTTGTAAGCACGAACCGCACTGCCTGTCCCTGTTTGACCTTATAAAGGTCTTTCTCATAGACCAGCAGGTCTACGTGCATTTTGGAGTTATCAATGATTGTAAATAGGCTTTTGCCAGCTTCCACCGAACTGCCGATATTCACATCCACCTCCGTCACGTGCCCACTTATAGGGGCCTTGATTCCTACTACAGAAGATATGTTACCACTTTTTGGAATGTTCATAAGCGTCAATCGCTCATCTAATGATTTGAAACGCGCCTGCTCCACTTGCAGTTCAGCCTGGGTCTTTTGAAAAACTTTTTTGGAGTTGACATTTTGCTCACTAAGTGTCTTTTGCCGCTCGTATTCCAGCTTAAGAAAATCCAGGTTGCTCTTGGATGTCAGGTATTCCTCTTGCAATTGGGCGTACTCAGGACTTTGCACAGTTGCTATGGTTTGCCCGGCCTTAACATACTGTCCTTCGATCACTTTTATAGATTTGATGATGCCGGATACATACACGCTCACCTGTGCCTGGTTTTGGGGCGGCAGTTTAGTATATCCATTAGCGTTTATCACTTCGCTTAGATTCTTCTGCTCAAATCCGCCTAGAATAATACTGGCAGCTTTATACTGAGCTTCATTCAGGTGGACCTCTTTCACCCCTGATTCCTCATCGTGGTTTTCTTCAGTGGCAACAGCCGGTGCTTCTGTTCCGTGGTCATGACCATCGCCTTCAGCATGCGGCTTGCACCCGCTGATAAGGACTAAACCAACGGCCAAGGCAAATGTAAGTACGTGATTAACTTTTATGTTGTGCATGATAATTTCTCTTATAGGTTTAGCAAATACTGAATATTGGTTACACTCAGGTTGAGATTATTGATGGTTTCTAAATATCCCCGTTGTATATCAAGGTTTGTTTGTAATGCTTGCAGGTATTCCAGGTAGCCTATGTCGCCATTTTGGTATGAGATGCTGGCATTATTGACTATGGTTTTGGCATTTGGCAAAGCCTGAGTATTATAGTATTCCAGCATTGACCGCCATGAACCATATTGTTTCACATATTGATCCAACTGGCTTTGCAGCTGGCTTTTGACGTAGAGCGAATTCTTCTGAAGGGATAACACTTGCAGTTTGGATGCTTTCAACCTGGACTTGATGCCTACGGGAAAGAGAGGCACTTGCAATCCAATCATTACCCCCTGAAAGCGCGGCTTGCCATCATAGAATACCGATTGGCCATCAACATCCTGGGGGCCTTTTAAAGACTGTATAAAATAACCGGCTGATAAGTTTGGGAACAGCTGTGCCTTCGTAACGTTTCTTTCTGCTTCCACTAGCGCTACCTGCTGCAGCTCATACTGTAAAAGCGGGTTATTATTCAGCAACGAGCTATCCTGCAAAGCAGCAAGGTCAGCAGGCGCAAAATCATAAGTTCCATAGAAGCTATCTATGCCAATGTACCGTTTCAGCTTTTCTTCCTCTATGGAAATGAGCACCTCATTTTGTTTGAAATTTTGAAGAAGCTGCTGCCGCTTTGTTTCAACGGTAGTTTTTTCAAGCATGTTGGTTTCGCCAGTTTGATACCGCAGGTCCGCCCCTCTCACAAATTCTTTCATGATGGAATCTTCCCTGCTCAGCAAATCATTCAGCGCGTGAAGGTAGGATAGCCGAAGCCAGCTTTGCCGTATCTCGTTGGTCAGTTCCTGCTTCGTTATTCTCAGGCTGTTCTCGCTAATAGCAATGTTCGCGTTCAATAATTTCTTTCTTGCTGCAATGAGAGCTGGATTCGGGAGCCCCTGGGTGACGCTGTAATTTTGGTCAAAATTGTGGCTGTTGATCTGACCAAGGGTAGCGTTCAGTTCGGTTTGCGGCATCTCGAACGAACCTACTTTCAACTGTTGCTGCACCTGCACATTCAGTTCACTGGCCTGCACCAGGTTGTTGTTCTTCAAACCCTGTTGTAATGCCAGGTCTAAAGTTAATTGCGGCTGGTTCTGCCCAAAGGAGACAATCGGATTGATTAGGAGAAAAATTACCAGTCCGGTAGTTATATCACTTCCTCTCTTCATGATATTGATCTTTTCAAAGTATATATAAAGAATTGGCAGCACTATCAGCGTAAGCAGTGTAGCCGTTATAAGCCCTCCGATAACTACAGTGGCCAGCGGCTTTTGCACCTCTGCTCCTGAACTGTTGCTTATAGCCATTGGCAGGAAGCCCAATGAGGCAACAGCGGCGGTCATTATTACTGGGCGTAACCTTACCCTGGTACCTTCCTTTACCCGCTGTACAATATCACTTATACCTTCACTTTTTAGCTGATTGAAGTAAGATATTAGCACAATACCATTGAGCACAGCCACTCCGAACAGCGCAATAAACCCTATGCCAGCCGAGATGCTGAACGGCATACCCCGCAGCCAAAGTGCAATCACCCCCCCGATGGCCGAGAATGGAATGGCTGTAAATATGAGCAGCGATTGCTTGATCGAACGGAAGGTAAAGAACAAAAGCAGGAAGATAAGTGCCAGCGCGATAGGAACAGCTATGGCGAGGCGCTTGTTAGCCTCAACCAGGTTTTCAAACTGTCCTCCGTAGGTAATGTAATATCCGGCAGGAAGTTTAAGGTTCTTGTCCAACCTTTGTTGTATCTCGTCTACTACCGTCTGCACATCGCTTCCCCTTACGTTAAATCCAATAACGATCCGCCGCTTGCCATCCTCCCTGCTTATCTGCATGGGACCTTGCTCGTATTGCACATCAGCTACCTGTTCTAATGGTATCTGGTTGCCAGAAGGTAGGGTTATGAACAGTGTTTTAATATCCCGTATATCTTGTCTTGAGTTTTCAACAAGGCGAACGACCAGGTCAAAGCGTTTCTCGCCTTCATAGATTGAACCCGCAGCTTCTCCGGCAAATCCGGTGCGTACCACTTTGTTCAGGTCACCCACGCTCAAACCGTACAACGCAAGTTTGTCATGATTGTATCGCACGGTTATTTGTGGCAAGCCAGTTACCTGTTCTGCCCGGGCATCTATTACACCTTCCACAATGCGTATGATACCTAATGCTTCTTCAGCTTTGGAAGCTAACAGGTCAATGTCTTCGCCGAATATTTTTACGGCCACATCGCTTCTCACGCCCGTCATCAGTTCATTGAAGCGCATTTGGATGGGCTGCGAGAACTCGGTAGTGATGCCGGGTATCTCATCAAGCGCTTCTTCCATCTTCTCCATCATCTCTTCCTTGGTCTCTGCCGATGTCCACTCATCCTTATCCTTCATCGAAATGATTGCATCGCCTGCCTCCATAGGCATAGGGTCGGTGGGCACTTCGGCAGATCCAATTTTGGTGACAATATGGGTCACCTCCGGAAACTTTTTCATCAGTATCTGCTCGGCCTTGGTAGCGGCTTCCACCTCTTGTGACAGCGAACTGCCCGGTGAACTGATAACGTGGGTGGCAATGTCACCTTCCTCTAACGTCGGTATGAATTCGCCGCCAAGCGTGGAAAAGATAAACCCGGCAGCAACCAGCAATAACACCGAGATGGCAATCACCGGCACCCTTAGACGTAAAGCCGCATTCAATGCAGGGTCATATATACGATGAAGAAAATCCATGATCTTGTCTGAGATGTTGCGTTTATGACCAGTATCTTTTTTCAGAAGTAGCGCACTCATCATAGGCACGTATGTGAGCGATAAGATAAAGGCTCCCAGAATAGCAAAACCCACTGTTTCTGCCATCGGGCGGAACATCTTGCCTTCTATGCCTACCAACGCCAGTATTGGCAGATACACTATCAGGATGATGATCTCACCAAATGCTGCGCTGTTTCTTATTTTAGATGCCGCCGCATATACCTGCTCATCCATTTGCCTACCGGTAAGCCGTCCCTGGTTAAGGCCCTGTATGCGATGGACTATTGCTTCTACAATGATTACCGCGCCATCTACTATTAACCCGAAATCAATGGCCCCTAAGCTCATCAAATTGCCGCTGACCCCGAAGAGGTTCATCATGCTTACTGCAAACAACAAAGCCAGCGGAATAACAGAGGCTACTATAAGACCCGCCCTTACATTCCCGATCAGCAGGACCAATATAAATATTACTATCAGCGCCCCTTCAATCAGGTTTCTTTGAACAGTGCTGATAGCGTTGTTTACAAGCTTTGAGCGGTCCAGGAATGGTTCTATGACCACCCCTTCCGGAAGCGACTTCTTTATCTGATCGATCCGCTCCTTTACTCGTGTCACCACTTCGGCACTGTTTTCGCCCTTCAGCATCATTACCATGGCGCTTACAATTTCGCCTTTTCCATCCTTGGTGGCCGCGCCGTAACGTATGGCATAGCCTTCCTGAACAGTGGCTATATCCCTTACGAGTATTGGTATGCCTTGCTCATTCTTTACCACTATCTTTTCGATGTCGCTGATGCTGCTGGCCATGCCAATGCCCCTGATGAAGTAGGCATATGGCTTCTTATCAATGTAAGCACCTCCTGTGTTCTGGTTGTTGCGTTCCAGCGCCTCAAAAATTTCAGGCACCGTGGTATTCATGCTTTTAAGCTTATCCGGCTGTATGGCTATTTCATATTGCTTTAGGAAACCGCCCAGTGTGTTTATTTCCGCAACTCCAGGCGTTCCTGTCAGCTGGGGTTTTACTATCCAGTCTTGTATCGTGCGAAGCTGCATTGCGGAGTATTCGTCTTCATACCCAGACTTTGGTGCGATAGTATATTGGTAGATCTCGCCTAAACCTGTCGAAATCGGGGCCATTTCAGGTGTACCCATGCCTTCAGGAATAACGTTCTCCGCTTCCCGAATGCGCTCAGAGATTTGCGCCCTGGCCCAATATACATCAACCTTTTCTTCAAAGACAACGGTTATAACGCTCAGCCCGAACCTGCTGATGGACCGCAGCTCAATGATCTTCGGTATAGGCTTTACGGCCTGTTCTATCGGATAGGTAATAAATTGCTCTACCTCCTGCGCGGCCAAGCTGGGTGACAGCGTAATAATTTGGACCTGATTATTGGTAATGTCAGGTAAAGCGTCAATGGGTAGCCGCGACAGCGAATAGGCCCCCCAAATGATGAGTGCTAAGGTAAATAAGCCCACTATGAACTTATTGCTTATACTAAAGTGAATGATCTTATCTAGCATTGAAGTTATCGTTATAGAGAAATAGCCATACCATACCTATGGCAATACAAATAGTTCAGTGCAATAATGGCACTGCAAGAAATAACGATCAGCCTATTTTTGGCGGCTGCCAGATAGAGAATGAGATTTGAGGTGGCAATGACAGTGCATAGCCGGTATAAGTCGGCGCAGGATGCTCCGTTGAAAATGAATAAAAATACAGGGAAACCAGATTGATTGCTGTGCTGCAACAGGCGCATACGCAGAATGGCGTGCACGTTTCTTGTTCATGCTCATGGTCGCTATGGCCAGCAATAATTTCTTTCTGAACGGTTTGCTCATCATTGCAATCCCTGCTATCCCCGCACGGAATGCAGGATAAACCAATAAGATAGATGCTTAATATGAAGGTTAACCATTTCACTTTTACAAAGTTATAAAAGATGCCCAACTAGTGAAAAACATTTTATACTGTATTGATATACTAACATTCACAATCATTGAGTATCACAATAAAAATTGCGCTCTCAAAGCCCACATGTTAAAACCAGGTTTTTCAAAAGGTAGCGATTATCACTCTAATTTTCCCCACACCAACCATAACAATTATGATTCTATTCAAAACCAAACATATGAGCCTTCACCCATGTTTCATGAACTGGCAATTTATTTTCATTGTTGCAAAAAAGCCGTACATTAGGCACTAAGTGAAAAGGTTTGCAACCATATTCCTGTGTGTTGTTTACTTGTTTGTAAAACAGGTGTTACCCTTAGCATACATTTTTTGGGGAGGTAAAGTCAAATCGGTTACTGTTCTAACTGAGAAGAAGAAGCATTGCTGTGGAAATAAGGTAATGCCTCCAGGATGTAGTGAGGATGAAGCCGTAAAGGTTCAACTAGACGAAGAGCACAATTTGACTTCAAGTACCACAAGAAAAGCACTTAGTGGTGGCTACTTTGCCCTCTTTACAGCATAGCGAACTCTATTTGTTGAGAGGAGTACCCCCCATTTGTAATAATCACTCCACCCGAACCCTCCTTTCCTTCTTTATACATTCTGAATAGCGTTTTCCTAATCTGAGATTATTAGTTCGGCCCTCCACGGCTATCGTGTACCTATACCTTTTTTAACTAATAAATATTAACAAAATGAAAACTATAAATGCAGCTTTTGCAGGTGTATTCAGCATTTTACTACTCTTTGCGTGTAATTCAGTCCCTCCAACTGCCAAAACAGAACCGTCAAAGTTTCGGGGAACTGCGGAATGTGCGAAACACCCATTGAGGGCAGCCTTAACATATCTGGAATAGTTGACGCGGACTGGAACGAAGATACCAAGCTTATAGTCCGGACATGCGTCCCCAAATAAATAATGGATTCAAGATGCGTCAATGGACATACGAGGATGCAAATTGCTATACATGCTCATGGAAACATCAGTTGCCGTATCCCAGATAATTCCCTGACTGAGCTACTGCAGTTAATGTAATAAAAACGAGAAGGAGCAGAATAATACTTTTCATATGGTTATTATTGGCTGATATATCACTAAACTTCATATTGAGGACGTACTTATTATAACTTCCAATTATGGCTTCCTTGCTAGATAGTAGCTAAAAGTTCCAACTTTTGTATTAAGGAAGCCCACCTCTAAAATATCCACGAAATCTGCATTAGAGATAAATTGAGGCATTAAACCTTTAACATTATCCTGTGTAGTTTTAAAGCCGTCTAATAACTGAATACTAAAAAATAATAAGCGCATCAACTTATTTTGTGCCTTTCCCCAATCGCCTATAATAAGTTTCCCTTGAGGTTTAAGAACCCGATGGAGTTCTTTAAGACAATGAAGCTTTGTTTCTCTATCCAGTTGGTGAAACACTAGTGAACTAAAAACTTTGTCAAAGAAGTTGTCATTAAAAGGTAAGCAAGTGCCGTCGTATAAATGAAGGGGCACTTGGAGGTTATACCTTTTTAATTTCTCCTCGGCAATAGCTTTTATGCTTGCATCAATGTCCACACCCATAACCGGCACCTGACTATTTCGCTGCTTTAAGAGGATAAGGTTTTGCGCGGTGCCGAAACCAAACTCCAGGATGTTTTCGTAGCTATTTGGGTTTAGGAGATCAACTAACCTGGTTCTAACCTTATTCTCTGGCATTACTGTTTTTATAGCCAGGTCGTAATAGTTACTTAGGAATTTGTAACCCAAAGCAGGAATGAACTTTTTTTTGCTCATATTTTCTTCAACTAAAGATGAAAACGTCATTTAAATACCGGAGTTGCGCGATTATAACTTATTAGCCTCACCAAGTTAAAGCGCTCATTCGATAGCATTAATTAGCTTAAAGCTAAGAAAATTGCTTCTAGGCAGGTGTCAATCTGTAAATATTACAACTGTCTACCCAAAAATTACAACTGCTAAATGGCATGTTTTGCCTATTTTGCTGGTTCTCATAAAAGTATTACCTTACATTCTGTGAAAAGAGTAGCTATCATATTCTTGTGTGTTTTCTACCTGTTCATCACAACAGGCATGACCCTCACGGTGCATTTCTGTGGTGGGGCGTTCAAATCTTTCACTGTTTTGGCGGAAGATAAAAACTCGTGCTGCGGAAAGAAGGTGATGCCGGTGGGATGTTGTAAGCATGAAACAGTTAAGCTTCAATTGGAGGATGACCATAACTTAGCTTCAGCTATTGCTTTGCCTACAGAAACGGCCCATATAGAAGTCTTTTTTGTTCCTGAATCAGCTAATGCACTTTATTCACTTTATAGTATACTTCTTATAGCAAGTGATCATTCACCTCCAGAGCCATCCTCTCGATCATTACATTTGTTGAACAGCGTTTTCATAATTTAAGCAGGTAATAAGTTATAAGGCTGCCATCGTGGTCATTCGCCTTTTGTACTAACTATTTATCTACTTAAAAAATCATATGAAAACTTTAAGATTTTCTATCTTGCTGATTAGCTGCCTTACAATTTTTGCCTGCAATAATCTACCCAAAACCGCAAAAACAGAAACTTTCAAAGTTTGGGGGAACTGCGGAATGTGCAAAAAAAACATTGAGGGCAGCCTTAACTTACCTGGAATAGTTGACGCGGAATGGAACGAAGATACCAAGCTTATAGAGGTGGTATATGACACCACGAAGATTGGCCTAGATCAAATAAAGAAAACTATCGCTTCAGTCGGCTACGATAATGATGCTTATACTGGGGAGAATGATGCCTACAGTAAGCTTCCCGGATGTTGCCAATATGAACGCAAACTTGATGCAGTAAAACCATAAGAGTTATGAAACTGCATGTAAAAAACATGGTATGTGATCGTTGCAAAATGGTAGTCACATCCGAGCTAAAGCGTATAGGTATGAAAGTTACCCTAGTAGAGCTTGGTGAAGTCGAAGTAAGCGAGACAGTTACTGATAGTCAAATAGCCGAAGCAAAGCAAGCACTGGAGAAAGTGGGTTTTGAGCTACTGGATGATCAAAAACAAAAGCTGGTGGAGGGCATTAAAAATGCAGTGGTAGAAATGATACATTATCATAAAACTGGCGAAGCTAACCTTAACTACTCACAAGTAATAGCAAACAAACTTAATAAGGATTATACCTATCTGAGCAACTTATTTTCGGAGTTGGAAGGCAGCACTATTGAGAAGTATATTATTCTTCAACGGATAGAAAGAGCCAAGGAGTTAATAGGTTATGGTCAGCTTTCTCTTACCGAGATAGCCGAACAGCTTGGATATAGTAGTGTTGCGTATTTGTCTAATCAGTTTAAAAAAGTAACAGGCTTGACCCCTACTGCTTATAAAGAAAAAGGAAAAGGCCGCAAGTCCCTTGACAAGGTATAACTGTAAAAATTACAAGGATCGCTGTAAATGTTACAACTTAAAAATCTCTTCCTGGAATAAAGCTTGTTGGATTCTAGTCATTCATTAACCTTAAACTTAGTGTATGAAAAATGAACAAACAATAGCGGTAATAGATGCTTGTGCAGCAGCCTGTAATCATTGCGCAAGCGCCTGTCTTCAGGAAGAAGATGTAAAAATGATGAGCAAATGCATCAGCTTAGATATGGCATGTGCTGCGATTTGCAAGGCTACGTCAACATTATTAGCCCAAGATTCGGAACATGGAAGGCATTTATTGCGAGAATGTATTGAAGTATGTGAAGCCTGCGCTGACGAATGCGAAAAACATGACCATATGGGGCATTGTAAACAATGTGCGCAGGCTTGCAGAAACTGCGCTGAAGCATGTAAGTCATTATAAATTTTATTCTAAAACCTTAAAACGACTCAAATGAAAGCCCTCATAAAGTACTTCACCATGCTTCTTTGCTGTATATTCTTGGTATCCTGTGGTAAACAAGATGAGAATACCAACAATGTTTTTCAGCAATCACACGATGACAATGTAATGATGCAGAAAATGCATGCAATTATGGATGAAATGACTGACATGACTATGACCCATGACCCAGACATTGATTTTGCAGCTATGATGAAAATGCATCATGAAGGCGCTATTGAGATGGCAGAATTAGAAAAAGCCTCCGGTGATGATTCGCAATTAAAAACAATGGCGCAGAACATAATAGATGCACAAACCGCGGAAATAGCCATGTTAGATGCTTGGTTAGGTGACAACCCTACCGTAGGTAGTATGGATATGGATTTCATGCAGGAGATGGAAGACATGAATGGTGAGATGGACAGACA
The DNA here is from genome assembly GCA_033762815.1 of Chitinophagales bacterium. GTDB lineage: Bacteria > Bacteroidota > Bacteroidia > Chitinophagales > CAIOSU01 > JANRLF01. The sequence goes on from JANRLF010000002.1 coordinate 314,336, forward strand.
AGCCGACCTTCAGATTATTACCGGTGATGTTGATGAGGACTTTGCTACGCTTATGATCATCCACCATCAAAGCGCAGTTGATATGGCTTCTGCTTATCTTCATCATGGCACAGATACACAGTTATCTCAAATGGCGAGAGATATAAAAAGCGCTCAGCCTGCTGAAATTGAAGCACTTCAGAATTGGTTGCTGCCGAAAAGAAGGAAGTAAGTGGGCCAATCTGTAAATCCTATAACTCTTTCCCAAAATCCTGTAACACTTAAGCAAATCAACGCCAGTAGCTTTGTGTTATCAATTTAAAGGAGTTATTATGGAAACACAGAATAAAGCCGAAATTAACCTGCCTGTACTAGGCATGGATAGTGAGCATTGCGCTTTGATTATTGACAAAGGCCTTGCAAAACTGGAGGGAGTAAAGCAGCATAAGGTTGATCTGAACAATAAGGAAGCAGTTTTAGAACTGAACGAAAAGCAAACATCCGTTACTAAAGTTGTAGAAACTGTTCGCGGCCTCGGTTATGATGTAGCGGTTGTAAAAAAGACATTCCCAATAACAGGTATGACCTGTGCATCATGCGCGGTCAGCGTTGAGAGCATGCTAAAGTCGCAAAGAGGTGTACTTAATGTTTCGGCAAACTATGCGAACTCTTCAGCTTTGGTAGAATTTATACCTGGTGTAGCAAGCGTTGCTGACATGAAAGCTGCTGTTCAATCTATAGGTTATGATATATTGATAGAGGAAGAAGGTGCTGAACAACTAAAAGAGGAGATACACCAGCAACATTATAAAGAACTGAAGGTAAAGACCATTTGGTCGGCAATACTAGCGGTACCAACTATGGTTTTGGGTATGTTCTTTATGGATATGCCATACGTGCAGTGGATCATGATGGCCCTTACTGCTGCGGTATTATTCTGGTTTGGCAGAAGCTTTTTTATTAATGCTTTTAAGCAGGCGCGCCACTTTTCAGCCAATATGGACACTTTGGTGGCATTGAGTACTGCTATTGCCTTTTTGTTTAGCACTTTTAATACGGTTTATCCGGCCTTCTGGCATCAGCGAGGTTTACACGCGCACGTATATTTTGAGGTGGCAGCAGCCATAATTGTGTTCATACTTCTGGGTAAACTACTTGAGGAGCGGGCCAAATCCAATACCTCATCCGCTATTAAAAAGCTGATAGGATTACAGCCCAATACGGTAATTATAGTGCATGAAGGCGGGCATGAAATGGAAATGCCCATAGCCCAGGTAAATGTAGGTAACACACTGCGGGTGAAGCCCGGTGATAAAATACCTGTAGATGGTGAGGTGCTCACAGGCTCCTCATTTGTGGATGAAAGCATGATAAGCGGCGAACCTGTGCCTGTACTGAAAGAGGTTGGTTCAAAAGTATTCGCGGGTACCATTAACCAAAAAGGCAGTTTTACGTTCAAAGCACAAAAAGTAGGCAGTGAAACCATCCTGGCACACATTATAAAAATGGTGCAGCAGGCCCAGGGCAGTAAGGCGCCCGTGCAAAAGCTGGTAGATAAGATCGCAGGCATATTTGTGCCGGTGGTGATAGTTATTTCTATTCTGAGTTTTCTGGCGTGGCTGGTTTTTGGTGGGGATAATGGTTTAACCCAAGGCTTGTTGGCCATGGTTACGGTGCTGGTTATTGCCTGTCCATGTGCATTAGGCCTTGCAACTCCTACGGCTATAATGGTGGGTGTGGGCAAAGGCGCCGAAGATGGTATATTAATAAAGGATGCTGAAAGCCTGGAGCTGGGCCATAAAGTGAATGCCATAATACTGGATAAAACCGGTACCATTACAGAAGGAAAGCCCGAGGTGACTGACCTAGTCTGGAACAACGTATTTGAGGCTGATAAGTCTGCTTTACAAGGTGTACTATTAGCCATTGAAAGCCAATCGGAACATCCGCTGGCGGAGGCGGTGGTTAGGAAACTGACTGCCGGTACTGCAAAGGCAGAAAACGTACGGGACTTTCAAAGCATTACCGGAAAAGGCATTAGGGCTGTACTGACCAATGGAAATTACCTGGTGGGTAATAAGAGCCTCATGCAGGAACAAGGTATAACTATCCCTGAGCACATAGCCGCTACAGCGAATAAACTACAATCAGAGGCTAAAACGGTGGTTTACTTTGCTAAGGAGGATCAATTGCTGGCAATAATAGCTATAGCCGATAAGATAAAAGCTTCATCGGCTAGTGCGATCACGGAATTGCAGCAGCTTGGTATTGATGTATACATGCTTACAGGCGATAATAACCATACGGCAAAAGCAGTGGCTGATAAAGTAGGTATTAAGAACTATAAAGCTGAAACGCTTCCATCGGATAAGGCTGATTTTATTAAGAAGCTTCAGGCGGAAGGTAAAACGGTGGCCATGGTGGGCGATGGCATTAACGACAGCCATGCGCTGGCGCAAGCAGATATAAGCATAGCCATGGGCAAGGGATCCGATATAGCGATTGATGTGGCTAAGATGACCATCATTTCATCAGACCTGATGAAGATACCGAGGGCCTTCCGCTTATCAGGAATGACCGTAAGAGCCATTAAGCAGAACCTGTTCTGGGCCTTTATTTACAACCTTATCGGCATACCTATTGCGGCAGGTCTGCTTTACCCCGCATTCGGCTTCTTACTGAGCCCTATGATAGCAGGCGCGGCAATGGCCTTAAGCTCGGTATCAGTAGTGGGAAATAGTCTAAGATTAAAGTTGAAAAGTTTAGAATAATAACAATCAAACAGAATAAAATGAAAACGTTGAAATTCAAAACAAATATCAATTGCAGTGGCTGTGTAGCTGGTGTAACACCGCACCTGAATAATGCCGAAGGAATAGACAAGTGGGAGGTGGATACCAATAACCCGCAGAAAATTTTGACTGTGGAAACCGACAAGCTATCAGAAGATGAGGTAGTACAGGTGGTGACGAAGGCAGGCTTTAAAGCGGAGAAACTATAATGAAGCGAACTATTCAAATACTGCTGATACTGGCGTTGTCCCATTCAGGTATGCTAGCTCAAACGGTATATACTGAGCAACAGGTAATAGACCTGACTATAAAAAACAGCCATTCCATTAATGCCGCCACACTTGCTACTCAGCAAAACAGGCAGCTACAAAAGGGAGGTTTTAACCTCGCTGATCCGTCAGTAAGCGTTGATTTTTCTAGTGATGGTATTGAGGAGATAGAGGTATCGCAGTCGTTTGAATTTCCATCAGTATATGTAAAGCAGGGGCAGCTTCGGAAACAGCAAACTTTGTTGGCTGAAAAGCAGCAAGCGATCACCACTAATGACGTGAAACGGTTGGTAAGGTTACTGTACCTGGAACTACAGTACCGACAGGCACTACTGGAACAGCTAAAGGTACAGGATAGTCTATATAATCAGATAGCCATTTCGGCACAGCGACAGTTTGATGCAGGACAGATAGATTTTCTGGCCAAGACCTTTACTGCCGCACAGTATGGCGATATACATATAAGATATCTTCAGGCATTGGCTGAGCAACAGGCATTGCAGCAGCAGCTAAAAATATACACCGGGATAAATGATAGCATTGTGGTGGAAGCCCTGGTAATGACACCACTGAGCGGACAGATCCAGTTAAGTGATATCGTTGATAGCACCACTTTACTAAGCCTGCCGAATATACAATACTGGATGCAGCAGCAGACTATTAGTCGCAAGAGCCTGGCGCTGGAAAGGAACAGGGTGCTGCCCGGTTTCGTAGTAGGCTATGCCTATGACAGGGAGTTTCTGCCCGCAGAACATCGTTTCCGGGCGGGTATTACCGTGCCTTTATGGTTCTGGCAATACCGGGGAAGTATAAATGCGGCTAGAATTGGCGTAAAGGTAGCAGAAGAACAAACTCTGGCGCAGCAGCAGGCAGTTAACTCGCAGTTATCACAGGCGAAAGGTGAATTGAGCAAATACTCGCAATCGCTGGAGTATTTTAATAGCATCGGCATTCAACAAACCAATGATATTATCAGCAGCTCACAGCGCTTTTTTGAAAGCGGAGAAACTGACTATATCAGCAACCTGCGCAACATCAACGATGCTTACGCCATTAAACTGCGCTACCTGGAAACCCTGAAAGGTTATAACGAGGCCGTTATTCAAATAAACTATTTAACCGGTAACTGATGAAATTGCTAAGGTTCATATTATTAATGTTACTGCCGTTTTCAGTCTTTGCGCATGAGGGTGAGCCGCATGGGGAAGAAGCTCCGGCTACAGCTCCATCTACCCAATATTTCTCAACAGAGGCTATCTCTGACAAGTATGAGCTGCTGCTGAAATATGAGCACCTGCATCCGGGCGAGACTTCAGTATTGCGATTGTTTGTAAGTGAATATGCCACCAACAGGGCTATTGATTCAGCAAGCATCCAGGTAACGTCTCCTGAACTTCCCGGTAACAAGTACGCTGTCCGCAGGCTGGATAAGGGTATCTATGAAATAAAGGGCATTTTCCCCGCAGCCAAGGCATACTCCTTCAATGTAAATATTAACTCTTCACTAGGCCCGGATCTGATACAGCTAAAGGGTATTGAGGCGGGTAAGGAATTACCTCATGATGAAGAAGTTGCCGATGAAAAGGCAGGTATTGCCGGAATATGGCTGGGGGTAATAGGCCTGGTGGCCGGTTTGCTTATCATGTTCCTTATTATGCGCTTCAGCCAGCGTAAAGTGAATAAGCAATTTGTCTTCTTCTTTATGCTGATGCTGTTTATCCCGCTCAATCATCTTCAAGTGAACGCACATGGAGGCGAGGACCATGCCCACGATGATGCCGGTGGCAGCGGTACGGGATCGTTCAGCACGCAATTTACCATCCCCAAGGAAACGCAGTTCCTGTTCAATGTAATTACAGAGCAGATGCGCACCGGCAATGTGGCGGGCAGCGTGAAGCTGAATGGTACCATTATTCCATCAAGCAACGGGCAGGCCCTGATACAAACCCCTCAGACAGGCAAGATCATTTCGCTGTCTGTACGTGTTGGCCAGCAGGTCCAAAAAGGGCAGGTATTAGCGGTGGTGGAGCAAAACCTTGATGCTGCAACGCAAGTGAATTTGCTTACCGAGAGAAATAACGTTGAAGCGGAATATGAAGCGGCAAAAAAGAATTACGAGCGCCTGAAATCGATACAGGATATTGCTGCTAAAAAGGATGTGGCAGAGGCAGAAGCCCGGTACCAGAAAGCATTGGCCAATAAAAAGCTGCTGGATAATGTGCTTTCAGGCAGTTCAGGCAGCTCAAAAATAACGCTGCGTTCACCTATAGCCGGGATTGTAGGAAATTTCAGCTTCGCGGTAGGTTCTACGGTTAATGCCGGTGAGGATATCTTCTCCATTACTAACCTTGATAAGGTGTATGTGGAAGCCCGGGTATTCTCCAAAGACGCTGCCGGTATGCAAAGCGGCGGGAAATATATGGTGGAAAGCACCACCGACCCTCAGAAGAAAGCTGAAGTAAAGCTGCTGAGCAAAGCTCAGACCATAGACCCAACCAACCAAACGCAGCTGGTGCTTTTTGAAATGACCAACCCCGCGGGCGCCTTCAAAATAGGTGAGTTTGTGAATGTAAGGGTCTTCTCAGACGAACCGACCCGCGACCTGGCTGTACCTAACAGCGCCATAAGCGAGCTGAATGGTAAGCCAATAGTATTTATAAAAGACCAGGCAGAGCGGTACAGCATTTCCTACATCACCGCAGGCGATAATAATGGTAATGTAACGGTGATAGAAACAGGCGTGGAAGAAGGTGAGCGGGTAGTGACCAATGCTACTTACCAGGTAAAAATGATCTATTTAAACCAATAAATTTTAAGCTCAAAAAAATGACAAACTTCATTAAATCAATCCTCGTTGCTGCCACATTCGGTGTAGCAATAGGAATTACCTCATGCGGAGGTAATACAGAAAATCAAACTGCTGAAACTGGTCAGCATGTGCATGACGACAGCCATGAGCATACCTATGCCTGCCCCATGCACCCGGAGGTGGTAGGCCATGAAGGCGAAAAGTGCCCCAAATGCGGTATGGCATTAACGCCCATAGATGCAGCAGCCTCACAAAACACTAACACGTACATAATGGAGGTGAAAACCGGTGCCGAAAAAGTGGAAGCAGGCAAAGCAGTTACCCTATCCCTTACACCACGCATACAAGGTAAGGAAACCGAGCAGGTGGCTCTAGATGTACAGCATGGAAAAAAGATACACCTCATTATAGTTAATGATGCCCTGACCTACTTTGACCATATACATCCAGACTATAATGCTGAGGGCAATTATACAGTAGAGACTAGATTCCCTGCTGGGGGTAAGTACCTGGTATTTACTGATTATAAACCTGCAGGTGCAACAGCTCAGTTAGGTAAGGCTGAAATAAAGGCAGAAGGAAAGGAAGCTGCAGCAATTAAGTTTGCAGAAAAAACTACTGCTACCACAGAAGGATATACGGTAAAGCTGACACCTGTAAACGGGTCTTTTGTAACGGGTGAGCAGATGCATATTTATGCTACAGTAAACAAGGGTGGCAAGGAGATACCCGCCGATAAGCTGGAAGATTACCTGGAAGCTAAAGCCCACGTGGTAATGATAAGCGCCGAAGGCAAGGATTACCTTCACGTACATCCGGAGGTGGAGAACGGCAAGCTCGACCTGCATACTACCTTTGATAAACCTGGCATTTACCGCGTATGGGTACAGTTTCAGACAGAGGGTAAGGTACGCACCGCTGACTTTACGCTTGATGTAAAGCAAGGCTCCGGTACAGCTACCGGTGCACAAGATCATGATGACCACGGCCATTCACACGACCACCATAGCGGACATAAGCATTAACAGACAAGCCCGATGCTGAACAGCCTGATAAAATTTTCACTGAACAACCGCCTGTTTGTGGTGGCTTTCTCTGCGCTGCTACTGGTGTACGGAGCTTATACCATAGTAAACCTGCCGGTGGATGTGCTGCCTGACCTGAACAGGCCCAGGGTTACTATCTTTCTGGAGGCAAATGGTATGGCCCCGGAGGAAATAGAAACACAGGTAGTGCTGCCGGTGGAAACGTCACTGAACGGTGCGCCTGGAGTGGAGGTGGTGCGCAGCAGCTCCGCCATCGGCATCGGAATGGTGTTCGTGGAGTTTGATTGGGATGTGGACATATACCAAGCGCGGCAGCTGGTGGCTGAAAAGCTGCAAACGGTGCAGTTGCCTGATGGTATCACGCCGGTAATGGGCCCTATCACCTCAGTAATGGGCCAGATAATGCTGATAGGTGTGAGCGCAGATACCACCAGCCTTGCCGACCTGAGAACGCTATCGGATTTCACCATCCGCAGGCGCCTGATGAGCATTAAAGGCATATCTCAGGTGATACCTATGGGTGGCGACCGTAAGCAATACCAGGTGCTGGTTTCAAGCACTAAGCTGCAGCAATTCAATCTTACCATTGATGAGGTAGATGAAGCCCTGCAGCTCACCAACCAGAATACCACCGGTGGTTTTTTTGACCAGTACGGTTCAGAGGTGCTTATCCGCAATGTAGGAAGGGCTAATACACTGGAGGACTTAGCCAATACGGTGGTGGCAAACAGGGATGGCCTGCCTGTGCTGTTATCGCAGGTGGCTGAAGTAAAATTTGGCAGCGCCGTAAAGAGCGGAGATGCCAGTGTAAACGGCAAACGGGCAGTGATATTAACCGTAGAAAAGCAGCCCGGCGCAAGTACTGTTGAACTGACCGAAGAAGTGGAGCGGGCGCTGAAGGAACTGTCAAAAACACTGCCTGCCGATGTAAAGCTGAACCCCGATATTTTTCAGCAAAAGCATTTTATTGTCAATTCCATTACCAATGTTCAGCATGCCTTGAGGGATGGATTTATATTGGTTATCATCATCCTTTTCCTGTTTCTGCTGAATTTCAGGACGACCATAATTACCCTAACGGCCATACCTATATCATTAGTAACTACAGCCATCATCTTTAAGATGTTCGGTATCTCCATCAACACCCTCACGCTGGGTGGATTGGCCATAGCCATTGGTGAGTTGGTGGATGACGCGATTGTAGATGTAGAGAATGTGCATCGAAGGCTCAGGGAAAACCGGCAAAGCGCTGCTCCAAGGCCAGTAATGCAGGTGATATATGAGGCAAGCTCCGAAGTCAGAAATTCAATAGTGTATGCCACTATTATAGTAGTGCTGGTGTTCCTGCCGCTGTTTTATATGCAGGGCATTGAAGGCCGTATCTTCGCGCCGCTGGGTATTGCCTACATCACCTCCATATTAGCCTCGTTGGTAGTATCGCTTACGCTTACACCAGCGTTGTGCAGTTACCTGCTGGTAAGCACTAAAAAGGATAAGGAGGAAAAGGATAGCCCGCTGGTAAGATGGCTGAAGAAGCAGGATACCAAAGTGCTTCATTTTGGCCTGGCGCACCCTAAGCCCATCATAGCCGGAGCAGTTATAATTATCATAGCGTCCATTGCTATAGTACCCTTCTTTGGTACTGAATTCCTTCCTCCGTTCAATGAAGGGTCATTTACCATTAATCTTGCTGCCCCTCCCGGTACTTCACTGGAAGAAAGTAATAAGATAGGTACGGTGGCCGAACAGCAGATACTTAAAGTACCTGAAGTGCAATACACCAGCCGCCGTACCGGACGTGCTGAGCTGGATGAACATGTGGAGCCGGTGAGCAATTCGGAGATTGAAGTAGAGCTTAAAGAAAGCGAGCGCAGCAGGGATGAGATACTGGCTGACATCAGGCAAAACCTCTCTATTCTTAAAGGAGTTTCGGTTAACATAGGCCAGCCCATTTCACACAGGCTCGACCACTTGTTGAGCGGCGTACGTGCACAGGTAGCTATAAAGGTATATGGTGAAGACCTTACCGCTTTGCGTACCACCGCAGGAACCATAAAGGAAACGATAAGTAAGATACCGGGTGTAGTGGATGCACAGGTAGAGAAGCAGGTGCTGGTGCCCCAACTGGTAATAAAAGTAAACCGCGAGGCTTTACAACGCTATGGCATACAAGCCGGCAAAATAACCGAGGACCTGGAAGTATTTTATAATGGTAAAGTTACGGGCCAGATTCTGGATGGGCAGAAGTCTTTTGATATTTTGTTGCGCACCACTGATGAAGGGAGGGCCAGTATTGAGAACATTCGTAACACGCAGGTGCATGCCGCTGATGGCTCACTGATACCGCTGGAGCAGATAGCTACCGTGGAATATACCAATTCCATCAACTCCATCTATCACGAAAACACCCAGCGCCGGATAGTTATTTCGTGCAACGTGCAAGACCGAGATCTAGGTAGTACCGTAAAGGAAATTCAGGCTAGCATAGGTAAAGAGGTAAAGCTACCCGAAGGCTACTTTGTTGAGTATGGCGGCCAGTTCGAGAGCCAGCAATCTGCCTCTAGGCTTATCTTGATTCTAAGCATTTTTTCCGTGGCGGGTATTTTCCTGGTGCTATATACCCACTTCCGGTCATCTGTTTTTGCCTTACAGATAATGCTGAATATTCCGCTGGCGCTGATTGGCAGCGTAATAGCAGTATTGCTCACAGGTGGTACATTTTCCATCGCTACCCTCGTGGGTTTTATCACACTTACGGGTATCGCCTCGAGAAATGGCATTATGATGATCTCCCATTACATTCATCTTGTGGAGCATGAAGGGGAGACCTTCAGCAAAGAGATGATTGTACGGGGCTCATTAGAGAGGTTGGTTCCTGTTCTTATGACTGCATTAGTAGCAGCACTTGCTTTAATACCATTGACCCTGGACCCGTCAGCCTCAGGTAAGGAAATACTTTATCCTGTAGCAATAGTTATCCTAGGGGGCTTAATAAGTAGCACACTCCTTGACATAATCGTGACACCGGTGGTGTTTTATGCGTTTGGGGAGAAGGCGCTAAAGAAGTACATAGCCTATAAAGTTACAAATGCCGAATTTAAGTAGCTACAACTTTCCTTTAGTACCTAGTGACGGTTCGGTATAGGTCCTGATATGCTCCCGCTACAATATTCGTCCCCTTTAATAATACCCAAGCCCCACCTACTAAAAGTGCAAGAATTCCCACTGTGATAACAACCGCCTTAACGGTCTTGCTATTCTTGATTTTATCTACCAAAGAAATTGCTTCCTCTTTAGCGCGCTCTTTTATTTCTTTCCCAAAATCAAAAGCGAAGTCATCAAAGGGCACTTTCTTTTGCTCATCCTGTTTCGGCCTCTCCGAAGACACTCTTTTCTTCTTACGTTTTGGTCTATCAGTAGTATTGCTTGCATTTCGAGCGAAAGCACTAGACCCAGAATATGGAACAAACATGCTAGCACTTCGGTCAAAGGGGACACGTTGACCATCTTCGGTGGAAAAATTACGATTTACTGTTCTCATGACGTATTGTTTTTGGTTTGTTTGAATAATGATATGCAATGGCAATAGTGCCACCAACTACAAGTACAGCAACGACTACTACTACTAATGTGGTGGTGTGGCTTCCTTTACTGGATGCGGCGTTAGCTATAGGTGTGGCTTTAGGCAATGCAGGAGTTACAGGTGCTACTGCTTTCATCACGGTGCTTATAGCGGGCGTAGGTACAATTGGTGATACAACAGCAATCCCTGGATCAGGAATGGGTGTAGCTCCCAACAAATGTGGAAAATCAATCATGTTTTCTATCATAGCATTCAATTTTATAAGTTTTTTTGTCAGGACTTTCAATTAACACATAGGCACCGAAGATTAACTTCGTGGTGCCATTTGGTTCGATACATGTAATGTAAAGGTTTAGCTGCAACCCTCTTTTCTTCAGCTCCTCTCCAGTAAATTCTTTCTTGGCATCGGGCGACTTGTATAGCTTATCCAAGACCTCCAAATTTTTCAATAGTACCGGCAGGATGGGTTGCATCAGAGAATAGCGATAGTTTTGCCGCCGCTTCTTTTTCCTCTTTTTGTGGTCGTCGCAGCAAAATTTGCTGTTACCGTGCATTTCACTCAATGCTAATCCACATTCCAGACATTTACCTTCCATGTGTTTGTGTTCTATTTAGACTTGTTAAATTTTCTACCTTTTTCAAAATCATTAAGAATCTCGTCCTGTGTTCGCACCTTTTTATCTTCAATCCAGCGGTCGATTACTTGGATATCAAACCAGTATTCACGTTCAATTTTGAAATGGGGAATAAACTTTCGTTTACACCAGCCATATAAAGTCGATTCTCCCCAACCATAAATACTGGAGAGCTCCTTTAAGGGAATTTTCGTTGTAGCTCTTACTACGGGTTGAGGAAGTAGTTCTGGCAAGTGTTTCTTAAAATACCGATTTAATATTTCCTCGAATTCACCCTCTGTGTAAAATGATACTACTTTCGCTTCCATGCCTGATTGTTTGTGACATGGCAAAGATTTTAAGAATTTTTACACGTTAAATACACGTAAAAAAAGAAAGGTGATAAAGTAGGGTGGGTCAGGGTTTATGCCTTTTTTTGAAACTAAACTTTCAGTTTTTATTACCTTTTGCTCTTCCTGCTCGCTGATGAACAGGAACATATCTAACACCTTCGATTTTCATTGGACTTCTAGGTTCGAATTGATCCTGACACCGGATGAACAGGTTATCAATGGTTGCTGCCGAAAATTTTCGGACAGTACCAGCCTTGTTGTACTGGAAATACTTAAGAATCCATTGTTTGAGGTCATCATTTGTACCAGTAATCTCCCTATAATATGAAAGTCGTTTTATGGCCTCACAAAATAAGTTGGCAGGACCCAGAAAGGTTAAGGATCTTGATACTTTTGTTCCTGACAGAAGTTTTTCAAGTAGATTATAATCCGCTGTAGAAAAGTAGGATTCCATCGCTGACAAAACAGCTACAATTATTTTGTTATCTGCAACTTTTATATCAGTTCTGGTATACTTCACCGGAATAACCTTTGACGGATTTACTTGCTCCTTTTTAACCCAAGCTAAAATTGCAAGTCTTCGAGCAACATTATTGTCAGGGGAGTTGCTTTTGATTGTATCATCTACCAAGTGCTCCACATACCCTAGAAACTTAGCTGCTGAAGTTCTTCTATTACCTTCAAATTTTTGGTACTGATAGTCTAGAAAATCAGGTATCTTAACTGGATCATAAAACATCAAAGCGGTGCTAAGGACACCAAAATACGCCCAGCTAGAAGACTTTATTAGTAATGGATGACGATCTATAAGCACATGCTTCGCCGTAAGGCCTTTAGATTCCCCATATTCATCTATAGTGCGGATAAATTCATCTTGAAAGTGACCGGGTTCAAAACGCGGATTAGTGATAGTTGCATTTTGTATACCTGGCTTTATATACTCCATCCATAAATGAGATACTTCAAGATCGTAGACACTAAAAGTCTTAGCTTTTTTCATGTAATTGGTTTATCCTAACTCTCAATTACAAGAACGTAAGTTTATTGCTAAAAACGTTTAATACATGAAAAAATGCAATAAAGCTACGTACTGTATATTATACACTTCGCTGTTATTTAGAAAGTGCATCCTCGAATTCATTAGCCAATCGTTTATAGTCTAATTTGCCAATATACTTGTTGGTAGTTTTTTCATAGCGATGACCGAGTGCTTGACCAATGGAACGTTTTTGAATACCGTTAGTATAAAGATTATGGGCGAATGAGTGTCTCGCTACATACGAAGTAACGTTTTCGTCCACTCCAGCCCATTTCGCCAATGTCTTCATGTCCTTATTGAAATCTCCGCGTTTACCAACCAATCGGTTATAACGCGTGTTTTGATCTTCGGGAGTATCAGCAAAATTCCTGTTCAGTATGGGGAACACATAGGAATTTTCACCTCCATAGTTGATTTGCCGATAATATTGAAGTACTTCTGCAATTTTAGGAGTGATCACTACGATAATAGGTTTATCGGTTTTCTCTCTGGTATATGTGAATTTATCTTTTTTGATTTCCTTCCATTTTAATGTAGCCATATCAATGAAATTCATCCCACTAGCGTAATAGCTGAATTTGAACATATTCTGAGACAGATGTTTTCGGGTACCTGGAATTATCTCCAGGTTTAGTATTCTTTGTACTTGACTTTTATCAATAGATCGGGAATCTGTTTCAGGGTCATTATAATCTGAGAAATCAAATGCCTTGAACGGATAGTGATTAGATGGACAAATTTTTCGATTTATTGCCTCTTTGAATAGTGTTCGAAAGGTTCTAAAGTAAGCACTTCGTGCAGTGATTTTTAAATCTTCTTGGATTAGGTAATTGTTGTATCGATTGAGAAAATTAACATCTACTTCTGTAAATCGAAAGTCCTTGCCTTCGGTAAAGCGCCTAATCGAATTTCCAACACTGTTAAATAATTTTGAATATCCTATTCTAGTATCTTCATATAATTCCTTCGAATAGGTACCGAAGAAGTCTAATAGAGTAACTTTAGAGGCTTTGCCTCTTTTTAGTTTAACGGCTGTTTCCTCAAGATTAGACTCTTTGTCTTCAATCTGGTCAAACACGTTCAATTTTGAAGCCTCATTCAATTTCGCTTTAAGAATGACTTCAATATCATCAGCTAATGGATGGCGTTTGGTTGGCAGCGACTTTTCATCATCCCACTGATGAGGGAAGGCACTATACCCTGTTGCTAAGTATTTCAATTTTCTATCTCGGTACAACCTTATCATAATTGGATGCTCTCCGTTGCTCAACGTTTTCGAAGTGAATAGTACGGCTTTAACCTTTATCATAGTAGCGGTTTAAAATTGGTTTAAAAATACAATGGCCTTAATAAGGCTATTAGCTACACAATAATAAATAGCATAATTCAAAAGAACAAGATAATCAACTTAATGTGACTAAATAGCAGTTAATAACAGTTGCAATTTTTTGCATGGCATGCAAGAGGTCATCGGTTCGACTCCGTTATCCTCCACCAAAAGCCGCCTTATGGCGGCTTTTTCTATTATGGCCTATTGGTGCTACATTTTATATTCAACCACATGTGACCGCTATTATGTTGGAAGTTGTACGGACCTTGAAACCCGCCTTGGCCAGCACAACAGCGGTCGCAACAAATCCACCAAGGGCGGGGAGCCATGGGAGTTAAAATACCAAGAGACATTCGCAGACCGCCCCTCGGCAGTAAGAAGGGAACTTGAGATAAAATCAAAGAAAAGCCGCCGTTACATTGAGTACCTGATTAGCTCAGCTGGTTAAGAGCGTCCCGAAGGCATTCGGTAAGGTCATCGGTTCGACTCCGTTATCCTCCACCAAAAGCCGCCTTATGGCGGCTTTTTCTATTATGGCCTATTGGTGCTACATTCTATATTCAGCCACAC
>JANRLF010000003.1:0-239251 GCA_033762815.1 Chitinophagales bacterium
AAGTGCAGGTAACTATACCGTTACCATCAGGGATGGAAACGGCTGTACCGTGTCACAAGCTATTGATGTGCTACAACCTAGCCAGTTAACTCTTGCGCTAGTGCAAGATAGCGTCGAATGTTTTGGCGGAAATGATGGCAGTATCATCGCAACAGGTGGGGGTGGCTCCTTGCCCTATGAATATGCTATCAACGGCGGGGCCTATCAGCCATCTGGCAATTTTGGAACCCTTACCGCTGGAAACTATTCAATAACTATAAGGGACGGAAACGGTTGTACGGCAACTCAAACAATTGACGTTTTGCAGCCTGCTCAGTTGACCTTGGCTTTGGTGCAAGATAGCGTGGAATGTTTTGGCGGGAATGATGGCAGTATCACCGCCACTGGAGGTGGTGGCTCCTTGCCTTATGAATATGCTATCAACGGCGGGGCCTATCAGTCATCCAACTTGTTTCCTAGCCTTGTGGCAGCCAACTACTCTATTACTGTAAGGGATGGAAATGGCTGTACGGCAACTCAAACAGTTGACGTATTGCAGCCTAGCCAGTTAAGCGTGGCACTGGTACAGGATAGCGTGGAATGCTTCGGGGGAAATGACGGTGCTATCACTGCTACGGGGGCTGGGGGTTCCTTGCCTTATGAGTATTCCATCAACGGCGGGGCCTATCAGTCATCCAATGTACTTTCTAGCCTTAGCGCAGGTAACTATACCGTTACCATCAGGGATGGAAACAATTGCACTGCTTCTCAAACAATAAATGTATGGCAACCGACCCAGTTATCAATAAATCTGTCACAGGATAGTGTAAACTGTTTCGGAGCAGCCGATGGCTCAGTTACTGCAAGTGCGGCAGGGGGTTCACTGCCTTATGAGTATTCCATTAATGGTGGCACATACCAATCGTCCGGCTCGTTTTTAGGTCTTAATGCAGGAAACTATACCCTAAGGGTAAGAGATGCCAACGGATGTATCGCAAGCGGCACCATCAGTGTATTACAGCCCTCTGCAATCACTACCGTTGTTAGCCAATTATCGCCAGTTAGTTGTTTTGGCGGTAATGATGGTTCGGCTTCCGTATTGGCTGCTAGTGGTTCTCCTGGTTATACTTATTTATGGAGCAATGGAAATACAGGTGCTACTGCCAATAATCTACCGGCTGGCTTTGTGCGTGTCACCGTTACCGATGCGCATGCCTGTATTAGGATTGATTCGGTAAACATTACCCAGCCAACCCAAATATCCATTACCGCTTTGTTGAGCAATGTTACCTGCTATGGCCAAGCCAATGGTGCTATTTCAGTAGCTGCTTCGGGTGGGGTACCTGGTTATAGTTACTCATGGATACCGAGTGGAACAGGCGCTAGCATAGGGCAATTACCACCCGCTGTTTATACGGTGCGTGTCACGGACGCATCAGGGTGTAGCAAAGATTCTAGTTTTACCATCACCCAACCTGCAGATTTGACGGGGACCATCACCTCCATTGATATCACTTGTTTTGGTGCCAACGATGGTAGTGCCAGTGTAACTGCAAGTGGCGGGGTTGCCCCATACAGTTACTTATGGGATAATGGACAAACTACCCCAACAGCTACATTGTTTACTCCTGGCACCCATAGCATGGTGATTAGGGATGCCAATGGCTGTACTGAACAATTGACGGTACAGATTGCAAGCCCCAGCCAATTAGAGATTGTCGCTACCCCTAATAATCCCATTTGTGCGGCGGATAGCAATGGCACCATATCTGTAATTGCAACGGGTGGTACCGGTACTTATGTTTATCTGTGGAGCCACAATGATACCTTGAGCAGTGATTTTGCAGATAGTTTAAGGGCTGGCATATACAGCATTACTTGTGTAGATGCCAATAATTGTACCGCAGCCACTGGCACTAATTTGACTGATCCGGCTTCAGTAAGCGTTTCGGTCACGGTAGAAGATACGGCTCTTATTTTTGGTGAATCTTCGCAGTTATTGGCAGTGCCTTCATCCAATATCAGTGGTGCACCCGTTTATAGCTGGAGCCCTACGGACAACCTGAATTGTATTGATTGTGCTGACCCAATAGCAGGTCCATTGGTTACAGATGCTACTTATGAAGTTATCATGACAGATGCCAATGGCTGCTTGGCAAAGGCAAAGGTGAACTTAGTGGTAGATATCTACTCCAGGTTACTGGCTGTGCCTAATGCTTTTACACCTAACAATGATGGCTCCAATCCTACTTTCAACGCCTATGGATATGGTTATAAAACCTTTACCATGAAAGTGTTCAACCGATGGGGAGAAAAGGTATTTGAAAGTAATGACCAAAACGTAGGTTGGGATGGTTACTATAAGGGAGAACTTCAACTGCCGGGAGTATATGCTTACTTGGTCGAGGTTGAGTATTTGGATGGAAAGAAGGCAATGAAGAAAGGAAGTGTAACCCTGTTGCGCTAAGTAGGTTTTCCCTAGTTTTAGGTTTATGGACAAGCGGCATAAATGGAAAAGGCGGGCATTTATTCTTGCTGGCATTGCTTTATTGGTATTATTACTGTTCGCCTGTCGTTTTCCTATCTTAAGAGGTTTTGGCAATTTTCTTATCTGTGAAAATACCCTGCAGAAAAGCGATGCCATATTTGTGCTTTCCGGTGCCCCGGGAGAAAGAGGCCAAGAGGCTGCAAAAGTGCTCAATGCCGGGTATGCTAATGTTGCTTATTGCACTGGTGAAAGTGTTCCACAGGATTTGTATTCATTAGGCATTACCCTGAGTGAGTGTGACATAACCCGTAGCAACATGATACGCAGTGGAGCCGATTCTCTTAAAGTACGGACTATTAAGTATGGTACCTCCACACAAGAGGAGTCGGATACCATCCTCAACTTCTGTAAAAAGCACCGTTTTAAGCAGGTGATATTGATTTCCTCAAAGTTTCACACGCGCCGAGTGGGCCAAGCTTTTAGGGAAAAGTTAGAAAGTAAGGGTGTTAAAGTAATCATTCATGGTGCGAGCAGCGGGGCTTATAATGAACGCAAGTGGTGGCAAAACGAACATGGCCTCATAGCATTGAACAACGAGTACATAAAGCTTATCTACTATTGGCTTAAATACTAGTCTATTTAAAGAAGCTGTGAGTGTCCTGTTTATAAGTATATTTACCTACCCCTCTATTGCCTGTAAAGGCTAACTATTTTTATAGTAGTAAAATCCAGCTTTGATATGATTAATATGCTAAAGCAATTGAAGTTTCTCCCATTATTGGGTTGGCTGTTGTTGGCTAATATCTCGCCTGTGTTCGCGCAAACTACTTTAAGTGCCGGAGATATTGCATTTACTGGGTACAATGCCGATTTGCCCACTACTGATTTTACTTTCGTGCTTTTAAAGGATATCAATGCTGGTACGGTTATCTATTTTACCGATAGGGGCTGGCTTTCCGCTGGGGGGTTCAGGGCAAACGAGGGCACCTTGGAATGGACCGCTACGAGTAGCTTAAGTTGTGGCACCGTTATTCTTGTAAGCGATAGCAGCGGAGGGTTTGCCTCCAGTATTGGCTCTATACAAGATACCAGTACCATCCCACTGGATTTTTCTACTGGTGGCGACCAAATATTGGCTTACCAAGGTTCTTCCAGCAATCCTACCTTTATAGCAGGCTTGAATATGGACGGCACAGGTTGGGCCGCAAATGCCACCAATACCAACACTTCGGCTTTGCCCCCAGGACTTATTAATAATGTGGATGCATTATCCATAAGCCCTGAAGTAGATAATGCTAAGTACAATTGTGCCGTTACCTCCGGAAGTATTGCCACTATTTTAGCGGGCATCAATAATTCAAGCAACTGGACCGTAAATGATGCGCAGCAATTGGCCTTATTGCCCACTTGTAGCTTTTCTTGCCCCGTGGTGGTAAGGGACTGTAATAATGTACCCAACGGCACTGCTTTTATTGATAGTTGTGGTGTATGTGCTGGCGGCAACACGGGTATTGTTCCAAACCCAGACAGTGACAGCGACGGGGTATTGGATTGTAATGATGGTTGCCCTAACGATATCAACAAAACTGCCCCTGGGCAATGTGGCTGCGGAAATGCGGACACGGATTCAGATAGTGATGGTACTGCCGATTGCAATGACTTATGCCCTAACGATATCAACAAAACTGCCCCTGGGCAATGTGGCTGCGGCATTGCTGACATTGATTCCGATAATGACGGAACTGCCGATTGCAATGACTTATGCCCCAGTGACCCTACTAAGATTGCTCCTGGTGTTTGTGGCTGCAACAATCCTGATGTGGATACAGATAATGATGGCGTACTAAACTGTAATGATGGATGCCCTTTTGACCCCAACAAGCTTGCTCCTGGTGCTTGTGGCTGCGGCAGGCCTGATACTGATACCGATACGGATGGCACCGCCGATTGTAATGATGGATGCCCCAACGATGCTTTGAAAACGACTCCTGGCGCCTGTGGCTGTGGAGTGCCCGAAGGCACCTGCTTTGATTGCGCTGGGGTACTCGGTGGTACTGCATTTGTTGATAGCTGCAATGTATGCGCAGGTGGTAATACTGGTATTGTTCCCAATCCTGATGCAGATAATGACGGGGTTACGGATTGCAATGATGGATGCCCTAACGACCCTGCCAAGATCAATCCAGGCACTTGTGGTTGTGGCACTCCCGATACAGATGCTGACAGTGATGGGACGCCCAACTGCAATGATTTGTGCCCCAATGATGCTAACAAAGTAGCACCAGGTGTATGCGGCTGTAGTGTACCCGATACTGATTCAGATAATGACGGCACTCCTAACTGTAATGACCAATGCCCCAATGACAGTAACAAGACGGTTCCTGGTAGCTGCGGTTGCGGAATACTGGATATAGATTCAGATTTTGACTTTACGCCCGATTGCAACGACCAATGCCCACTTGACCCTAATAAAATTACGCCCGGCATTTGCGGGTGTGGCCAGCCTGATTTCCCAATAGCCCAAGCAGGGCCTGACGACACCGTATGTGCCGCCTATCTCACTAATTTAACTGCCACTGGAGGTGTAAGCTATATATGGAGTACGGGCGATACCGGAAACGTGATTGCGGTTTATCCACTGGTCAATACCACTTACACAGTAAGCGTTACCAACTTGAACGGTTGCGTTACTACCGATTCGATAAGGATTGACATACTGCCCTCCCCTCAGGTCGATTTAGGAAATGATACCGCTATTTGTATTGGTAGTTCACTTGCCTTGAATGGTACCGGTATGGGCACCTACTTATGGAGTACTGGCAGTACCGCCCAGAGTATTACCGTGAGCCCAGGTTTAGATACCCAATATAGACTTGATGTAACTGGAAGCAACGGGTGCATAGGAAGGGATACCATTGATGTGACCGTGAATCCTTTACCTATTGCCGTTGCAGGAAGGGACACGGCCATTTGCAGGAGCGATTCTGTTTTACTTCAAGGTAGCGGGGGCAATACTTATCAATGGAGCAATGGTAGTAGTGACAGCACCATTACAGTTGCTCCCGCTAATACCAGCCAGTTCTCTTTGGTGGTAACGGATAGCAATGGCTGTAAGGACGTCGATACGGTAAGTATTGTAGTGAACCCTTTGCCAGTAGCAAATGCAGGTAACAATAGGGATATATGCTTTGGCGATAACATTACTTTGACTGCTTCCGGTGGTTTCATTTATAACTGGACAACAGGGGAAAACACCGCCAGCATCAATGTGAGCCCTGCCAGTACCTCCATCTTCGAAGTAGTGGTCACTGATGCAAATAATTGCAGCGATTCCGACCAAGTGAACGTAACCGTAAATCCGCTACCCTTGGTGGCTATTGTTGACCTTGATACCCTTTACTGCGCCATTGACGGCGATTTTCCTGTCAGTTTGCAAGGTTCTCCTACCGGGGGGCTGTTCAGCGGCACAGGCGTAACTGGCAATAGCTTGAACTATACTGAACCTGGAGGCTTTGTTGTAGAGATTAGCTACACGTATATTGATTCGAACGGCTGCAGTGCTATTGCTACTGACAGCACATTTATAGACATATGCGAAAGTGTGGCGGAAATCGGCAGCATACAATCTATCGCTATACAACCCAATCCATTTGATGACGTATTGTCCATACAAATGGATGCCATAGCAAACGATAAGATAATCGTAAAACTAACAGACTTAATGGGCCGACAAATCCTTATAAGGGAGTATCTATTGAGTATAGGCAGCAACTACTTCAGTATTGATGGGCTACAGGAATTAGGCAGTGGTACCTATTTATTGAACATACAAAATGGGAGTGCCCAAAAGGCATATAGATTACTGAAGCTGCAATAAAAATGCAAAGCCTCAAGGTTCTTTTTGCTCCTCGGGCTTTATTTTAAGCTGCTCTATAATATTGTTCATCGTTTCCAATTGTATTTGCTGTATTTCAAGCATTCGCTGGCTATAGCCCAGCATTAAATGATCCAGTTTTTCATGTAGTTGCTGTATCTCCAGTTCTGCCTTCAGATTAACTTGATAATCATGCTGCGAACGGGTTCTATCTTTATCTTCTTGCCGGTTCTGGCTCATCATAATGATAGGTGCCTGTATGGCCGCTAAACACGACAGGATAAGGTTCAACAAAATAAAGGGATAAGGGTCATACGCCTTATTGCCCAACAGGAAGAGGTTAATTAATATCCAGCCTATCAGGAAAGAAAAGAAGGAAAGGATGAACGCCCAGCTTCCACCAAATTCAGCAATTTTGTCGGCCAACCTTTCGCCAATTGTCAAGTCACGCTCCATTTCTGGTTCTATATCTCTCGAAACCATTTGCGACATGCGCATGCTTTGAAGTACTTGCTTTTGCAGGTTATTCAAGTCGCCGCTTTCATCTTTAAGCAATTGTTCTACATATTGCTCCCGGTATTTGTTCAGCGCCTCCACTGATATATAGCCTTTGCCGTTCCAGTTTGGATTTTCTGCTTTTATGAGCTGCGATATACTCGGGCGCAAATAATCGGCATGGGTTACTTGGTTTTTAGGATATACCGCTCCAGTTAGGCCACAGGTAAACCATTCTTTGTTATCTGCTTTCATAATCTTCGATTAATCGAATTGCGGGAAATAAAAAGGGAGGAATAAAGATTCCTCCCTTATGTACAAAAATGTTATAGTTTGGTTATTCCTCAAATTGGATTTTATCACCTTTCCGTTTCAGCTCACCAATCACTTTATACTGCGTACGACGGTTTTTGGCACGACCCTCTGGGTTATCCTTCTTGCCGATAGAATTTGGTGCAATAGGCTGTGATTCGCCATAGCCTTTAGGAATCAAACGGTTCACATCAATCCCTTTCGATACTAAATAATCGACACAAGATTGAGCCCTATCCTGAGAAAGCTTTAAGTTATACTCTTCAGAAGCAATACTATCGGTGTGTGAGCTCAACTCAATAACAATGCTAGGGTTCTCCATCAATAAGGAGTAAAGCGTATCCAATGTCACTTTTGATTGGGCAGTAAGTTCTGTACTCTTATATTCATAATAGATATTGCCCAGTGTATAGTTCTTGTTCTTGATAATCTTATCAAGGGTCACATCTTTGCTAATCGTGTCAGATTCTTCCATCTCCAAGGTAGAAACCTCAATGTATTGTGGGAAGTGCTCCGCTTTCATGAACTTAACGCTATACTTCTTCTCAGCTTGTACAGGTACAAAGTAGTTACTGGTGGTAACGGAATCAGCCTTAATCAAGCGTGGGGTACCTTCAGTAATGTCATACACCTCTATACGCGCTCCACTCATTGGGCCGATGCTGCTTGAATCTTCTCTTTCCTTCAGGGCCCCAGTCACTGCAATGGTTGGTATAAAGGTATAGTTGGCTTGGAAAATATCATCGCAGCAGGTTTCACTCTTCAAGCCAATAATACCAGGTCTGTTTGAAACCAGATAAAAAATCTTTTTGTCGTCTTCACCCACTGTAAAGTCCAAGTCATCGGCGGATGAATTGACAGGTGTACCCAGATTCTTCACATCAGCCCAAGTTTTACCATTTCCTTTTACACTGAAATTGTCAAAACCACCAAAACCAGGATGGCCATTTGAGCTGAAGAACAAAGTACCCTTACGGCTCCAATAATGCGGTGTACGCTCGTCCCACTCTGTATTTACGGCATCGCCTAGGTTCACTGGCTCAGCAGCAAATCCGCCCTTATTCACCACGGAATAATAGATATCATAACCGCCTTTGCCGCCTTCCCTGTTGCTTGAAAAATAGAGCGTGTCATTGTCAGTACCTTGCACCACTGATGGCTGGGTGTTGTCGCTTTCTGCTTTATTCACTTTTTCATTCAACGCTTTAGGCTTAGTCCAAACCCCATTCTCGAAAGTGGAAACATAGATTTTACAGCGGATTTCATTTTCCCCTTGGGCACTGCCACATTGGGTAAAGTACATGCGCTTTCCATCTTTTGTAATTACAGGGTAACCGGTGTGGATAGTATCGCTGTTAATTGGGGCCGCCACGGGGCTACCTTGTACCCATTGGCCATTCACCTTATTGGCTACGTAGATATGGGAAATAAGCATGCCGCTCTTGTGTAATGAGCCGTTCAGAACAGAGTCATCATTAATAGAGGCGTAGTACAGCGTATTTTCATTTGCGGTATAAGGGGCAAAATCTGTCCTTGGTTTGTTCAAAGGGGCTTCCAAATGTGTCACCTTATATTTGGCGGCAGCATTTGCCTGGGCTATTGCACTGTCGCAACCATCTATTTCAACCTTGGCATGCCTCAACTGCGATTTAACTTCTTCACTACCTGATTGGGTGGAAGTAAACTCATTGAAGGTCTTTTTGGCCCCTTCGTAATCGCCATTCATTTTCTGCATTTGGGCGTAATAGTACTTCGCCAAAGGATATTTGCTGGCGTCGCCGTCCAATACTTTCTTATAAAATTTTTCGGCCGTCTTATAATCTCTTGCCAAACGGTAGCTTTCAGCCATATTGTACAATAGGCTCAAATCGCTGGGCTTCTTTTCATTCAGCTCCTTGTAAAGCTCCATTGCATCGTAATAGTTGCCTGCATCCAATGTATTTTGGGCATACTTTACTTTTTGCTTATAGTTCAACTTGCCCGGCTCGCCTTGATTGGTGGAGGCCATTTTCAAAGTTGATACTTCTGATGGCGTAAATTTTGGCTTACTGCTTGAGTCAACGGACTCAACAGCATCTTGGGCAAATAGTATATTGTTGGCTGTAATAGCAAGTGTAAGCAGAAAAGCTATTCTTTTCATTTCGGTGGAATTTTGAAAATAATTCTTCTTAGAACCTAGGGCAATATAATGCTGGTTTCACTTCAGGTATCGGCACCAAGCGGGCTACGTACATCAATGACACTTCAAAAGTACCATCAAACTTATCGCTACCATCTAGTCCATTCCATGACGATGCGTTGGCATCATAACTAACTCCTAAACGAAACCCTTTATAGTCAGCCCCCAAATAAGGGATAACCGCATCCTTTACGCGATAATAAATACCAGTAAACAATACAAAGTTCTTAGTAATATCCGTCGCTCCAGAAATACCCACATTGGTTTCCTGTGCCTTGGCTTGGTTCATGTATATTACCGAAGGCAATAGGCTAAATCTGTTGGCAACGCGAATATCCAAACCACCTGTAGCACTTATGCGCCTAGTAAAGTCAGTAGCATCCGTGGAGAAAGTGCTAATCGGCTGGATAATATTGTACAAGCTGAAACCGGCATAAGCATGTACCTTTGAACTAAAGCGGCTGTTCCACATCAAACCGGCATTAACATCAAAATTGATGGTATTGTCGTCGATATTTACTCCAGAGGAAATATTGGGATTGTAATTCAAATCATTGTCGATTTCGAATTGGTTGCCAAAGCGGATTTTTTGCAAATCAATTCTCCTTTGTTGTATACCAGCTTGTAAGCCCAATGAAATAGAATGATTGTTTTCCTTCCCGAAACCCTTATGGAAAGCAGCAGAAGCCATGACTTGCATACGTGATAACATGCCTCCACTGGAACGGTCATTAACAATATAACCACCAACACCAAAAAAATCGCCGCTTTTCAATTTGATAGGCATATCAAAAGCTATAGCGGGAGTGGAAAAAGTGGTTGTGCCGTTCGCAGCACCCGTCCATTGGTTGCGGTAATTGATGCCAATCCTGAACTTTCCGTTGATTTTACCCGTCAAGGCCGGATTCAAGGTAAGAGGGGCATTGTAAAATTGCGAAAAATGGATATCCTGCGCCCACAGTCCTAGAGAAGGCAACAAAAAGGTCAATATGATAAGTATACGATTCTTTTTCACCGTCTACGTGTTTATTGGATTAAGATAAAGCTTCCTGAATAAGGCAATTTTTTACCATCGGGCAATGAAATAACCGCTTGGTAAACATAAGTGTCCATTGGCTGCAATTTGCCTTTATATTCACCATTCCAGCCTGAAGGGTTCTGGCTTACCAATTCACCCCAACGGTTGAATATTTTTAACTCCGTCACCGTTACAGCTGGACTGGTAACAGGTCCCCAAACGTTGTTCGTCTCTCCATTAGGCGTAAAACCATCAGGAAAAGCCACCAAGGTGTTGTCAACCCTTACTTTCACGGTGTCTTTAGCTGCACAACCATTGTCATCGGAAATGGTCACTACATACTCCGTTGTTTGTTCAGGGGTAGCAACAACATTCGATTGGGTGGAATCATTTACCGTATTGCTTGGTGTCCACAGATAGGTATAGGGTGGTGTGCCTCCATCTTCAGTAAGCACTCCTATATTGGCACTGTAACCATAAGCTACTACTTGGTCCAAGCTGGCCGTTAAGGTGAGGGTATCAGGTTGTGAAACATAGAAGGAATCAATCCTTTCGCAGAAGTTGCCATCTATAACGGTCACCGTGTACCAACCTTCAGCTAGGCCAGTTTGAGAAGCACTACCAGGTAAACTGTCAGACCATTGGTAGCTGTAGCCCGGTATTCCAAGAGTACCGCCACTAACTGCAAGCGCTATTGACCCATCACCGGATTCGTCGCAACGAAGGTTAGTAATGGTAGGAGTTAGCTCTATCTCCTCAGGAGAAGGAACTTCGATTACAGAAACCTTTTTGCAGCCGTTGGCATCCGTAACGGTTAAGGAATAGGTGCCAGCTTCAATATTTACTAAATCTTGAGAGCTCGCGGCATTGGACCAATCATAAGAGGTAATAGGTAGTACTGCATTGTTTACCGATACATCAATCGACCCATCGTCATTACCATAGCAATTAACAGAATCTACAGCAGCAGCTATACCAATTTCGGCAGGTTCATCAACTGTGAAGGAGAATGAACGAGAGCAATTGAATGTATCAGTGATTGCAACGGTGTAAGTACCCGCTGCTAAACCAGAAATATCTTCAGTAGCAAACTGTCCAGGCGACCATTGGAAAGTGAAAGTAGGTGTACCATCATTTACTGTTATATCAATAGAGCCATTGTTGCCATTGAAACAGGTAGCATCAGTCAATAAAGTCAATTGGGAATCAATATCTACTTGTGGCCTAGCTAGTGCAAATGGTTGGGTAGTAAAATTGGTCCAGTTGGGAATGGCCAAGGTGGCAAAACCAGTTACACTGCCCGGCAATACGTTACCTACATCTTCCCATTTTACTGGGCTGCCTTGCCAATGTGCCAGTGCGTACCAGTTGCCATCGGCAATGGGGTCATAAAGGAATGACAATTGAACAGGATTACCGCCAGCCGAACGGCCTACTAAGTGGTAGAATTGGGGATTCACCTCACAAACGGGTATATCCTTATTGGTTCTGTCAAAACCTTCCGTAGTGGCATCCACATTCGCCATGCGCACATCAATAGTCACGGGCGAATTGAGGCTTGGCCTCACTTCAACTGGCCTGTACCTAGCAGTTCCAACGGTAGATCCTGTTGGAAAGCGATAGGTAAAATTCCTGTCTAAATCCCATGAAAGACGGCCAGCACCAAGGCTACTTACAAAACCAATATTACCAGGAGTTTTCTTAATGGCACCTGGGTCAGTATTCTTAACGTGCATAATGAATGCATCAGTAGCCAATTCGCGGTCGTTCAACACCAAGCTGTCCAATACATTGGCATTGATTGTTTGGGTTTTGATACCTGTACCTTGCAACTTTAGGTCATAGAAATCCGTTACCGATGAACCACTAATGGTTTGGTTGGCACCGTAAAGTTCTACCGTACTTTGGTCGGGTACAAAAGCAGCATTGTTTATCCAATCTTCTTGGATACGGTACAAGCCCCTAGCACCACCGCCATTGGCGGTATCGCCATTAATAAAATCACGCTCAACTATCAGCGTTCCTTCATTGTGCAAGGTACCCGCTGCGTTATCGAACGCACCCGTCTTGACGATAACGGTCGCTCCATTTTTTATGGAAATAAAGGCACCATTATTGGTTACCAAGGTTTGACCTTGTAAGCTGCCTGTTGCAAGCATACCGCCCACTAAGACACCTATTAGTGTTATTTGCTTCATA
The DNA here is from genome assembly GCA_033762815.1 of Chitinophagales bacterium. Taxonomy (GTDB): domain Bacteria; phylum Bacteroidota; class Bacteroidia; order Chitinophagales; family CAIOSU01; genus JANRLF01. The sequence continues at coordinate 12,545 of JANRLF010000003.1, forward strand.
GGGGTGTATGAAATTTTGGGATTCATAACCTTATTCTTTATCTTCTTTTTCCTTCGGTTCTACCGGAGTACTATTTTCAAATTGCGTTACTTCTTTTCTTCTACTGCTCGACTTCGGCACCACACCATTCATTTTCTGTGAGGGGGCAACCGTTTCGCCATAATTTAACGTTTTCTTTACCTGCGTTGCACCCTGTACTTGTTTTGTAGTTGCCGCTGAATCACTCTTCACTGTTGATACTTTGGCCCCATTGCTATAAGAACTACTAGGTTTTACTGAGTTTTGCCCAGTAACCGTGGCATAAAACATTAAAAGCAATACGATGATGGATAAGTTACGCATATTCCATTTATTGTAAAACTATTATACTCATGTGCCCGTCACCTACCGAACCTGATGGGGTACAAACCCATACTGCATCATCTCCAGCAAATGTACCGGTAGCAGTTCCATCCCCACCGGCGTGTGCCGCTCTAATGGTGATGACATGGCTTCCTGCCCCCACTGTCAAGATTCCGGAAATATTCCAAGGCACTTCAGCATACTGGCCAGCCTCGTTTTCATCGATACTAACCCTTTGCTGCAATGAAGTCACTAACACACCGTCCAAGAACACGGCATACTGTGCATATACCCTGAAAAAGAAATCGCTGTTTTTGCTGCAAGTGCCGTATCCATCTACAAACACTTTATAAGTACTGCCTGCAGGCACCGTAAATGAATGTGAAAGACCTGGCAATGCAGTAAAAGAAATAGTGTTGGTGTAAGGCAAGATAATGGTATTGTTGGTAGTGTAGGAAGCAGCATTGGAGGCCGAGAAAGTACCTGTAGCTCCTGTTGCTCCCGTTGCACCGGTACTACCTGTTGCACCGGTCGCTCCAGTACTACCTGTTGCGCCTGTTGCACCATTAGCACCAGTCAAACCTGTTGCTCCTGTGGCTCCTGTTGGGCCGGTCAACCCTGTTGCACCTGTGGCTCCCGTTGGGCCAGTCAAACCTGTTGCACCAGTGGCTCCAGTGGGACCAGTTAAACCAGTGTTACCTGTGGCTCCTGTTGGTCCAGTCAAACCTGTTGCACCAGTGGCTCCTGTAGGGCCTGCTGCGCCAGTGGCACCAGTGGCTCCCGTTACGCCTGTTGGGCCAGTCAATCCTGTTGCACCTGTAGCACCTGTTGGACCCGTTAAACCAGTGTTACCTGTGGCTCCTGTTGGGCCAGTCAATCCTGTGTTACCAGTGGCACCTGTCGGACCTGTCAACCCTGTTGCACCAGTAGCACCTGTAGGGCCTGCTGCGCCTGTGGCACCTGTCACTCCTGTTACGCCTGTGGCACCTGTGGCACCTGTCAAACCAGTATTACCCGTTGCTCCAGTTGGGCCAGTCAATCCTGTGTTACCAGTGGCACCTGTCGGACCAGTCAACCCTGTTGCACCAGTAGCACCTGTAGGGCCTGCTGCGCCTGCGGCACCAGTGGCTCCCGTTACGCCTGTTGCACCAGTTGGACCTGTTAAACCTGTATTACCAGTAGCACCCGTTGCACCAGTTGGGCCAGTCAAACCTGTTGCACCAGTAGCTCCTGTTGGACCAGTCAATCCTGTATTACCAGTGGCACCAGTTGGACCTGTTAAACCTGTATTACCAGTGGCACCAGTTGGACCAGTCAATCCTGTTGCGCCTGTGGTACCAGTTGGACCTGTTAAACCTGTGTTACCTGTTGCTCCTGTTGGGCCAGTCAATCCTGTTGCGCCAGTGGCACCTGTTGGGCCGGTCAAACCTGTTGCACCAGTAGCGCCCGTTGGACCTGTTAAACCTGTGTTACCTGTTGCTCCTGTTGGGCCAGTCAAACCAGTATTACCCGTAGCACCAGTTGGACCAGTTAATCCTGTATTACCAGTAGCACCCGTAGCACCAGTTGGGCCAGTCAAACCTGTTGCACCAGTAGCTCCTGTTGGACCAGTCAATCCTGTATTACCAGTTGGACCTGTTAAACCTGTGTTACCTGTTGCGCCAGTTACACCAGTAGGGCCTGCTGCGCCTGTGGCACCAGTTGGACCAGTTAATCCTGTATTACCAGTGGCACCTGTTGCACCTGTTGGGCCAGTCAAACCTGTTGCACCTGTAGCACCTGTTGGACCTGTTAAACCTGTGTTACCAGTTGCGCCTGTTGAACCAGTTGGGCCGGTCAAACCAGTATTACCAGTAGCACCCGTTGCACCAGTTGGACCAGTTAAACCTGTTGCTCCTGTGGCACCTATTGGGCCAGCCGCACCTGTAGCTCCTGTTGCTCCGTTAGGACCTGCGGCACCAGTTGCCCCAGTAGGGCCCGCTGGTCCTTGGGGGCCTAAGGCCTGTACCCATTGGAACCCGTCCCAATACCAAAACTGATTGGTATCGGAATCAAAGACCAACAAACCTTTTTGAGCAATCCCTAAGCCAGGTATAGCCAATCTTTGGGCGGTTGTCAATCTTGGGATTAGAATACCCTTATCGGTGGTCTTTAATTCCAACAAAGCTGCTGGGTCAGGGAATTGCGTTCCGATGCCCACATTATTTTGTGCCCCTGCATTGTTTGAAAGGAACATACTTACCGTACAAACAAGCACCAGTAGTGCCTTTTGATAGTTAAACATCTTAAAAAATGTAGTCATTAATCGTGTGGTTAGTTATACTCAAATTTTACGGCCGCTTTTTCCTTGTTCTTGGTGATTGCCCGGTTTTTTCTGGCAACCCTCCCATTAGAAGGCTTTGTGGCAACGCTTAGTTTTTGCGCATTTTCGTCGCTAAAAATAACGCTATCTTTATTATCGGCACCTTTTTGTCCGCTTCTTTGCAATTTGATAACCTGCCTTTCTTCGGAAGTGAAAACAGGCTTCGAATAATTCTCCGTTGAACCCACATCTTTCTGCTGTGCGGCCACGGTCATAAAGGATATTATACCAATCGTTATGAGTATTGCCTTCATCATTCGATGATTATCAAACTACGGGTAGCGTAGTCCTGTGTGCTTACATTATTTACCAAGGTATTAGAATAAAGGCTTTGGAAGTCCCATTGTACCTTAATAGTGGTGGAAACTCCAGGGGTAACTGGTACAGGGCAGGACATGCTAGCTCCCCAAGTATTTTGGTATTCATCCAAACCAAAAGTATCGAAATCGGCCATCCCAACAGGGAAAGTAGTACCTCTACCATTTACCACTGCACCATTTACCAGTATGCGGAAGGACACAAATTGGCCAGCCGTGTAGGTTCCTGTAAATGTACCGCCTGCGGAGAAAAACACCTTGGCGGTAGAAGTGGTGGGCGTATAGGTAATGGTCATTTGGGATATATCGGAATAACCACTGTTGGCAGATTTGGTAATATTGGTTGTACCCAATACCGATACACTGCTTCCCCCAGCACCTGTTGCGCCTGTGGCACCTGTTGCCCCAGTAGCACCTGTAATTCCAGTTGCGCCTGTAGTTCCAGTTGCACCTGTAGCTCCGGTCGCACCAGTGGCACCCGTCAAACCAGTACTTCCTGTGGCACCAGTAGCACCTGTTGCACCGGTCGCTCCAGTGACACCGGTTGCTCCAGTGACACCGGTAGCACCTGTCGCACCTGTTACTCCTGTAGCTCCAGTAGCACCTGTTAGGCCGGTGTTACCGGTAGCGCCAGTGGCACCTGTAGCTCCAGTAGCACCTGTAGTTCCTGTTGCTCCCGTAGGTCCAGCAGGGCCTGTTGCACCAGGAGCACCTGTCAAACCAGTATTACCAGTCGCCCCTGTGGCACCGGTTGCTCCATCAATTCCATTGGCACCTGTAGCACCAGTTGCCCCTGTAGCTCCAGTGGCACCTGTTGGGCCTGTAGGGCCAGTCAAACCTGTGGTGCCAGTAGCACCTGTGGCACCTGTTGCGCCCGTGGCACCTGTCGCACCGTCAATCCCGTTGGCACCAGTAGCACCTGTTGCACCAGTAGGGCCTGTCGAGCCTGTGTTGCCCGTTGCTCCTGTTGCGCCAGTAGCACCTGTTGCACCAGGAGAGCCAGCGGCACCGGTAGCACCTGTCGCTCCATTAGTCCCAGCAGGACCAGTAGGGCCGGTAGGACCTGGCAAACCTACTGCTTGTACCCATTGGAAACCGTCCCAAAACCAAAAATTGTTTGAATTGGTATCAAACACCATCAAGCCTTTTTGGGCAATACCCAAGTTAGGGGTCATGGCATTGCGCTGTACCGTTGTCAAACGTGGCATCAAAAAGCCCTTATCGGTTGATTGAAGCTCCAGTACGGCATTCTGATCAGGGTTCAACACCCCTATACCTACGTTGTTTTGCGCTACCGATACTTGAAACGTAAGCACCGTGAAAAGCGTAAATAGTAAGCGGAAAATTTTGATGGAGGTAGAAGTTTTTCGATTCATCAAGCACATTTTTATTAAAAAATCACTCGTCACTACAATACTTTATGATAAAAAGTAATCTTGGGGGGCTAAGGTAAAAGTTTTTTACAAATTTTTATATGGCATCTCTATATATTTTAATGCGCTCAGTAAAATTCAGAGAAAAGCCGTATCCTTTTCTGGATGGGGCATCCAGATTAGTCGTAAAAAAACATTAGAGCCTACGTGTAATTACGTAGAAGAGGGTTTACTTAATAAAATGGTGCTTTTCAATAATCTTCATAAAATCATCCCGATAGTTTTTTCCAAGGGGGATTTGCTTGTTGCCTATTTCTACCAAATTGCCCACCACACTTTTTAGCTTATCTAGCGAAATGATAAAAGAGCGGTGTATGCGCATGAACTTGTTGGAAGGCAGCCGTTCCTCCAAGTTTTTCATCGTCTGCAGGGTAATGATTCTTTGGTCGTGTGTGAATATCATGATGTAGTCTTTGAGCCCTTCAATGTACAAGATGTCATCCAACATGATTTTCACGATTTTCTTATCGGCTTTTACAAAAATATACGCCTCCTCTTCTATTGCTTGCTGGCTTTCCTTTTGGTCCATTTCCAAATAATGAATAGCCTTATTGACCCCCTTCACAAACCGATCGAACGAAATGGGCTTTACCAAATAGTCCATGGCATCCATTTCAAAACCTTGTACGGCATAGTTGGGATAGGCGGTAGTAAAGATGATAGCTGGTGGATTTTTTAAAGACTTTACCATTTCGAGCCCCGTTATCTCAGGCATTTGTATATCCAAAAACAACAGTTGCACCTCATTTTCCCTTAAAAAGGCCAGTGCTTCAATGGCATTACTGCATTTGTGCGACAATGCCAGTTCGGGCATTTTTTGAATGTAGCTTTCAAGCACTTCCTGTGCTAGTGGTTCATCATCTACAATTAGGCAATGGTATTTCACGAAAGGTCTATTTTAAGTTTTGTTCTGTAAATGTTGTCTTCATCGGTAACGGATAAGGCGTACTTGTTTGGATATAACAGGTCAAGTCTCCGTTTAACATTGGCCAACCCAATTCCGCCAGCAGTGTGCGTCTTTCCGTTGATGGGTTTACTGGGCTTACTGTTTGCCACTATATAAGTCAATTGACTTCCTTCAAGGCTTAAGTGGATGTCAATCCAGCCTCCCTCAATGGTATTATTGATGCCATGCTTGAAACTGTTTTCCAAAAAAGGGATAAACAACAGCGGGGCTACCGATATGCCGTTTACCTGCTGGGGCATGTGCGTGGTGATAGTGGTGGAATGCAGTTGTCGCAGCTTTTCCAAATCAATATAATTGTTCAATGAGGCAATCTCCATTTCCAAGGGAACGGTCTTTTCATTGCTGGTGTACAAAAAGTAGCGCATCATTTCCGATAGCTTTAAGACCATCTCCGGGGCATGGTCTGATTTTTTTAGGGTCAATGCATATAGGTTGTTGAGTGTATTGAACAGAAAATGCGGGTTGATTTGCGAGCGAAGGAATTGCAGTTCGGCTTGCAGCCTTTGCTTTTCCAGTTCCTGCTTTTCCTGCTGGCCCCAAAACCACTGCTTGGCAAACTTCAATGCAGTGGTCAATCCCAGCATCACCACCACATTGGTAAATGATAACAGTAACTCCCCCATTGCAGTGGCCGAGTCGATTTCCCCCTTTAGATACACATTCGCCAAAAAATGCAAGGGCACCGTCAATAGAATAGTAAGTACCAGAAACACTGCATACAACAATATTTTTTGTTGCTGCAGGTAACGGGGTATTAGAAATAGGATGTTGATGTAAACTACCAGCATATACACCATCGATACCAAAAAAATGCTGAGGAAACTATCTATTAAATTGCGGCCGGGCTGGTAGCCCAAGGCTAAGGTGAAGGGAAGGATAAGGGCTATCCAGAATGCAAGATGATATACCCAGCGCTTTGAAAAAAGATGGTGTAAAGCCATGAGGCAGGTAAGTTACGGCATCCACCGCTCATTAAGCATAATATTATATGGAAATAGCCTATCGCTCGACCAGAAAGCGGTTAATTAAAGTTAAAAACCAAAACATTCAGCGCAAGGCAGCTATCTGCTTTTTAAAATTGATAACTTTTCCTACATTTAGTCAAAATATTGCCGACTATGTCCTTAAGCGCATTACCTTGGCTTTTCAACGGGCTGTTCTTCAGCATCAGCCCTGCCCCCGCACAGCAGTCACCTGCACCTACTGCCGCCATAACACAGGCAATGACCAGTACGGTAAAAGTGCAGGTAAATTTTTATGTGGATGAGCACCACGGTTTTAAGCTGGTATCGGTAAACTCCAGCCAACCCGTGAATACGAATGTGCTGAAGAACATAGACCAAATCATGCTGCCACAAGTGCTGAACCAATTGGCTACCAACCGCACTTATACCATTATGTTGGAATTGAAGGTAACCAGCTAAGGAACCTTATCAAAAACAATCAAATTGTAACCTATATGGCTAAGGAAAGAAAGTATAAAACGTTCTGGCAATTTTATCCCTACTACCTGACGGAGCATCAAGAACCGGTATGCCGTGAGCTGCATTTTACGGGGACGCTAATCCTTATCATCATATTCTTCACCATGCTGGCCACGCAAAAATGGTGGATGTTTGCCCTGATTCCAGTCACCGGTTACGGTTTTGCCTGGGTAGGACATTTCTTTTTCGAGAAGAACAAGCCCGCCACTTTTCAGTATCCCTTATATAGCCTAGGTTCTGACTTTGTGATGTTTTACCATATCCTTACCGGGCAAATTGACACCAAGCTAACGGAAGCCCGCCGCACCATTCAAGGCGAAGTATAAAGAGTCTGTATTTTGTTGCTGAAGGCCTCAAAAGGCTTATAGTGCTTAAAGTCTTTGAAGCCCGCTTCACTAAAGAATTCCTGCCTATTGGCTGATTTTTTAAAGAAACCCCCTTTTTCTGCTTCCTTTAGGTGCTGTATCATTTCATCCTGCTCGAACAATTGGGCATTGATCAATGCCAATAAGTAGTGCGCATCGGCAGCATGCTTATCGGCAAATTCCAAAACCTTTCCCATGTTAAACCTAGCAGCCTGATAGTTTTTCTTTCGGTACAGTATTTTGCCCTTTTCAATGTAGGCTTCCGATAGGCGAGGGTAAAGCGATATGGCCTTATCCAATGCTTGGATAGCTTCCGTGCTTTGAGATAACTGTTGGTATGCCATGCCTTTGTATAAATATACCATGGCATCTTCCGCATCTACATTTGCGGCCATTGACAGCAACAGCAGGGCCGAATCGCTCTCGCCCAGTAAAAGATATACATAGCCCAAGTTACGGTACAGGTTGGGCAAGCTACTATCCAAGGACAGGGCTTTTTGGAAATCGAGCTTTGCCATCTCCAAATCCAATTTCGAGGCCTGTTCAACGTCCTGTATGCTGAAGCGCGCCGAGCCGCGATTGTTGTAAGCCATGGCATTGGTACTATCTTTCAGAATGGCCTCGCTAAAATCTTTGAAGGCCTGCTGGTATCGGCCGGTATTGAAATAAATCCAGCCCCTGAAGTTGTAGTTCATGGATATTTCAGGCCGTTGGGCGATGGCATCGCTAATCCATTTCAAGGAACTTTCCACGTCCTTCATGCCCAAGTAATGCTCGCTAAGGGCAAAATAGGATTGCAGAAAATCGGGACTGTACTTGATAGCTTGCTTATAATCCTCCAGAGCCTTCTCCGTGTCCTTCAATTGGTACCAAATGCGCCCGCGGTTGTAATAGGCTTTGCCGTCCATGGGATGGGCCGCCACGCATTGCTGCTGCAGGAACAATGCCTTATCGTAGTTGCCCGCTTCGTATAGCTCCATGGCTTTTTCACAATCGGCCGTGTTTTGCGCAAAAGCGGCATCGGTTATGCAACTGAGCCAAAAAAAATAAAGCAATGCCTTCATCTGGATACAAAATTAAGCAAACGCCCTGCCTCTTTTGTTTTTGTAATTTTGACTAAAATCTGCCGCATGAAAATAGCGATAGCGCAACTTAACTATCATATCGGGAATTTCGAGGAGAACTTTGGAAAGATAAAGCACGCTATTGCCGATGCGAAGGCTCAGGGAGCCGACCTGGTGTTGTTTGCCGAACTGGCGGTATGTGGTTATCCGCCGCGCGACTTTCTGGAGTTTAGGGATTTTATAGAGCAGTGCCGACAAACCGTGGAGCGTATTGCCGCTGAAGCCAATGGCATAGCGGTGATTGTGGGGGCACCGTCCATAAACCCTAGGCCAGAAGGGAAAGATTTGTTCAATTCAGCCTATTTTCTGGCCAATGGACAAATCACACATATAGCGCATAAAGCTCTATTGCCCACCTATGATATTTTTGACGAGTACCGCTATTTCGAACCTGCTACCGATTTTGCTACCGTCCCGTTTATGGACAGGCGCATAGCCCTTACCGTTTGCGAAGACCTTTGGAACGTGGGCAACGACAACCCCATGTACCGTTCCTGCCCCATGGAAAGCCTGAGCTTGGAGCATCCTGATTTTTTGGTAAACATATCCGCTTCCCCGTTTGATTATGGCCATGCGGCAGACCGTATTAGGGTACTCAAGGCCAACGCCCATCGATATGGTAAGCCTATTTTTTACGTGAACCATGTAGGGGCATCTACCGAAATATTGTTCGATGGGGGCTCATTGGTAGTGACTGGTGAAGGAGCGGTGTATGATGAATTGCCCTACTTTAAGGAAACCGTAAAAGTATACGACCTAGATGCCATCCATGCCTACCAATCAAGCGACAAGGTACAGCCCAAGGACAAGATAGCGCTGATACACGATGCGCTGGTAATGGGCATTAAGGACTACTTCCAAAAGCTGAAGCTTAGCCAAGCCATTTTGGGCTTATCCGGCGGTATCGATTCTGCTTTGACCTTGGTTTTGGCCACTAGGGCTTTGGGTGCCGACAATGTCAAGGCCGTCACCATGCCCTCGCAGTTTTCCTCTGAAGGCTCTGTATCGCACTCGCAGGAATTGGCCAACAACTTGGGCTGCAAAATGGAGACCATCGCCATTAAGGAAATCTATGAAGTGTTCATCAGCAAACTGGCCCCCTTTTTTGAAGGGCTCAGTTTCAATACCACCGAAGAGAACATACAGGCCCGGGTAAGAGGGGTGCTGCTGATGGCCCTTTCCAATAAATTCGGTTACATTTTGCTCAATACTACCAACAAAAGTGAAGCAGCCGTTGGCTATGGTACCTTGTACGGCGATATGGCCGGCGGCCTGGCGGTGTTGGGCGACGTATATAAAACGGAGGTGTACGCACTATGCCGCTACATTAACCGCGATGCGGAAATTATCCCTTTGTCTATCATCGATAAAGCCCCTTCGGCGGAACTAAGGCCCAACCAAAAAGATGCCGATTCATTGCCGGAGTATGACTTGCTCGACCAAGTGCTGTACCAATACATTGAACAGCGCAAAGGCCCCAAGGAATTGGTAGAAATGGGATTTGAGAAAGCCTTGGTAGATAGGATACTTCGAATGGTAAATATCAATGAATACAAGCGTTTCCAAACACCGCCTATTTTAAGGGTTTCACCTAAAGCTTTCGGTATGGGCAGAAGGATGCCTATTGAGGGCAAATACTTGAGCTGATTACTTTTCCCTTGCAAACAAGGCCCGGGCAAAATCGGCTAACATGGCTTTTGCTTCCCCATTAATGGACAGGCCCTCGATACCCTGAAAAGCTTTGTTTTCATAAGTGCTTATCAACTCATTGGTATCCTTGTCTATTCCCAAACTTTGATACAGGGCGGTAACCTTTTTCACCTTTCCTTCCATGTCCTGCTGCTCGTTCAGTTGAAAGTGCAATTCCTCGGCAGCTTTAGCCTCGGCTTTTTCCAAAGCACGGAGCAGCAGATAAGTCTTTTTATTTTGTCGAATATCGCCCCCAATGGCTTTTCCGAAGGATGCACCGCCAAAGGTATCCAGATAATCATCGAGCAACTGGAAGGCAATGCCCATGTTCAAGCCGCAATCATACAATTGCTGCGCGGCACTGCTGGGCGCCCCTGCCAATAATGCCCCACATTGCAGGCAGCAGCCTAATAATACGGCGGTTTTATTGGCTATCATTTCTAGGTAGTCCCCAACCGATACCTGTTCTTGCGTTTCAAAGTTCATGTCCATTTGTTGGCCTTCGCACACCTTGATGGCAGTTTGGTTAAAGGTCTTCAGGATACTATCCCTATTCATCTCCAACTGTAACAGATATTCATACACATACACCTGCATCACGTCGCCAGCCAATATAGCCGTTGGTTCGCCATATTTGATATAGGCAGTAGCCTGGCCCCTACGCAGTGGTGCCTTGTCCATAATATCATCATGCAATAAGGTGAAATTGTGGAATAGCTCCATGGCATAAGCCAAGGGTAGGGCTTTCTCCCAATCAGGTTTGAAACATTGGTAACCTAAAAAAACCAGCAAAGGGCGCACCCTTTTGCCCCCCAATGCCAAGGTATAATGAATGGGTTGGTACAGCTCCGGTGGATTGTTTTGGAAGCTTTGCTTTTGCAAATAATTTTCGAAACTGCTCAAGTAGGCCTGAATGGCTTGCATGGTGGTTTTTGTCAAGTAACAGGGTTATTATCAGAATGTTTCCATAAAGCGCAAAGGACGAAATTTTATTGCAATTGTTTTGATTTGTCTTTATTTTGCCAGCGTAAAATCAGTAGGGCTTTGTCCCTTAAAAGTGGAGCGTATGAGTTATTCGAAAGATCGACCCGTTGAAATACTATTGATAGAAGATAATAGTGGCGACGTGTTGCTCACCAAGGAAGCCTTCGAAGAACTGCAATTTAGCGATAACATTACCGTGGCCCGCGACGGCGAGGATGCCTTGGACTATCTCTTCAAAAGAGGGCCCTATGGCAATGCCGTACGCCCCGATTTGATACTGCTCGACCTGAACCTGCCCAAAAAAGATGGCCGCGAAGTGTTGGAAATGGTAAAGAACGACCCCGACCTAAAAAGCATACCGGTAATCGTATTGACCACCTCAAAGTCGGAAAAGGACATTAAAATGTGCTATGACCTGCACTGCAACTGCTATATCACCAAGCCAGTGTATTTCGAGGAGTTTTTGGAAATCGTTAAGTTCATTATCGATTTCTGGATCAAGCTGGTGAAACTACCTTCGCTGTAAGTGTGTTTAAACGATATATTTGTCACCATTGACAAATCGTTTTAACCAACATGCACTTTCAAGGAACCTCCACTTACATTGCTACCCGAGAATTACAGATTGCAGTTAATGCCGCCATCCTGCTGCAGAAGCCCTTATTGATAAAAGGCGAACCCGGCACCGGCAAAACCTTGCTGGCGCATGAAATCTCCAGGGCCCTGAACAAGCCCATTATCACCTGGCACATTAAATCGACCACCACGGCCCAACAGGGATTGTATGAATACGATGCCGTATCGCGCCTGCGCGATTCGCAACTGGGCATGGATACCGTGAACGATATTGCCCACTATATCAAGAAAGGCAAGCTATGGGAGGCTTTCGATACCGAGGAACAAAAAGTGCTGCTGATTGACGAAATCGACAAAGCAGATATCGAGTTTCCGAATGACCTTTTGCTGGAACTGGACAAAATGGAGTTTTACTGTTACGAACTGCAACAGACCATCAAGGCCAAGACCCGCCCTATTGTCATCATCACCTCCAATAACGAAAAAGAGCTGCCCGATGCGTTTTTGCGCCGCTGCCTGTTCCACTATATCAGTTTCCCTGACAGGGATACCATGAAGGAGATAGTGAAGGTACACTATCCCGATTTGCGGGAGCAGATGGTAAATGCGGCCATGAAAGTGTTTTACGAAACGCGCGATATCAGGGGCATCAAAAAGAAACCTTCCACCAGCGAATTGATTGATTGGATAAAGCTATTGATGGCCGATGGCATTGGCGAGGAAGAACTGGGCAACCTGAACCTTAACCGAGAGCAGCCTCCCCACAAAGGCGCCTTGCTGAAAACGGAACAGGACCTAGACGTATTGTCCCGCTTGGGAAGGGGATATAGGTAGGCTTGATGGTTAAATTGTCCGATTGTTAAATGGCTGTATGGCTGTTTAGCTCTTGGGTAGAGATAAAGGCAATAAAACAATTCAACAATTTAGCAATTCAACAATTTAGCAATTGAACAATTGAACAATAAGTCATCAAGTAATCACGGTTAATCAGCATAATCAAAATCCATGTTCCTCGATTTTTTCCTACTGCTAAAAAACGATGGCCTGCCGGCAAGCCTGCACGAATACCTGGCCTTGCTGGAGGCATTGGAGCAACAGGCCGTAGGCTTTAACTTGGACGATTTTTATGCCCTGAGCAAAAGCATCCTTATCAAGCACGAAAACCAACTCGACCGCTTCGACCAGCTTTTTGCCCAATACTTTAAGGGGCTGGAAGCCAAAGCGAAAAATATTGCTGCCGACATACCTGAAGAATGGCTGCGCAAAAACTTCGACCGAATTTTTAGCGATGAGGAAAAAGCCCTGATACAGGCCATGGGCGGCCTTGACAAACTGCTGGAACGCCTGCAGCAGTTGCTTGATGAACAGCAGGAGCGCCATGAAGGCGGCAACAGGTGGATAGGCACCGGCGGCACCTCGCCCTTTGGGGCCAATGGCTATAATCCCGAAGGCATCAGGATAGGGCAAGAGGGTAGCGGCAGCCGCAGTGCGGTAAAGGTGTGGGACGAACGCCGCTTTGCCAACCTGGACGATAATGTGGAACTGAACACCCGCAATATCAAACTGGCACTCAAGCGGCTCAGGGTGTTTACCCGTGAGGGCATTGCCGATGAACTGGATTTGGAGGATACCATTCGTAAAACCTCCGAAAACGCCGGCCTGCTGGATATTACCATGATTCCTTCCAAAAAGAACAGGGTAAAGATATTGCTGTTGCTGGACGTGGGCGGCAGTATGGACGACCATGTGGAGACTTGCTCGCAACTGTTTTCCGCTGCTAGGCATGAGTTCAAGCACTTGGAGCATTACTACTTTCACAACTGCCTGTACGAAACCGTGTGGAAGGACAACCAGCGCCGCTACGTGGACCGTATCCCCACTTGGGAGCTGTTGCACCGCTACAACTCCGACTATAAGCTGATTTTTGTAGGCGATGCCGCCATGGCGCCCTATGAGCTCTATTCTTCCAACGGCAGCCTGGAGCACCAAAATTCGGAAACGGGCATCGCCTGGCTGAAACGGATGACCGACCATTTTCCCTATTTTGCTTGGATCAATCCCAACCCCTTGGATGCCTGGAGTTATTACCAAACCACGGTGGCTATCCGCGAGTTGTTTGAACACCGCATGTTCCCCATGACGCTGCCCGGCTTATCTTTGGCGATGAAAAGCCTGAAAAACAAGAAAGTGCGTTATGAAGCGGAAAGCGCCTTTTTGGGAAGCTCAGTAAGGGGAAAGCGGTAGTTACTCACGCATTGCTTTAGGATTCGGAAATGCGAAAGGGTTGGGGGAAAATTAAGAATCTAACTCAACCCTTTCGATTTCGGCCTCGTTAATTGATTGATTTGCTGAAACCTCCAGAATTGAGGAATTGAATACTTTCAAATTTCGCAGTACTTTCCCTCCTTTCAGAAATACCTTAACTAATTGGTACCCCATACCAGTTTCTGGAAGGGAAACTAACTTATTTACTATCGGTTCTGGCAAGTTGATTCGTAATGTGCTCATTTTTTACCGTATTCTGTTTTAACAATAAAAGTGCCTTTTGTGGTTCCCTGCTCAAAAAACACTTCTTTGCCACCACCTGGTTGATTATTAGCCGGCTGAACTATTCCGCGCTGTAAGGTATCTATATTTTTTGGTTGAAAAAAGAAAGCCCATTTAATTACCTCAGTATTGGGTAAGGCATATCGGGCAACCGGATCATAGGGTTTTGCGACTGTCAATAAGTAATCATCCATAGTAGTAGTAAAGCTGCCAGGTTTCAAACATTTATTTACAGTATCTACCCTCAAATCATTCTCATAAGCTGATAAGCGCACAAAAACTTCCTTACCATCCGCTTTTTCCTTCGGCCCCTGCAATGCCCCACGGGTAGCAGTATGCCGTGCCTCATTAACCATACCAGTAGCATCAGTAGCATTAATATACACCTTTCGTATACTGGCGTTAAGCAAACCGGCTTCAGTATACATTTTCCGAAATCCTTCCTGCAACATCTTTTTACGGTATGAGCCATAATCAATTATATCAAACGCCAGTTCGGCATTTAGTACCACCATCTTTTTGGTGGTATAATTTTGCTGTACTTCAACAATTTGATAACCCATTCTTGTTTCAGGTTGAGCTAATAAAGATTGAGTATCGCTATTATAAAGGCGGTAAAACATTCAGAAAAACAATTTTGGATTAATAAGCGCTAACCGTCTTTATAGGTTTTTTGTAAAATTCAAGGACCCCGGCTGGAAATTTTTCAGGGTGAAAAGAACCATCTATATCTTTATAAAAAACGCATGTTAAGCAATCAGAACTGTTATTAGGAACATTAAGTACTGTCATTGGCGGGCTTCCACTTTTAAGTACTACCATGTCTCCAACTTTAAAATTTTCCATGCCTTCCCTTATTATTGCTCCATCTGCCTTTTTGCTGTCTTTCTCGTTTTTGTATTCGGTAGTGAGGTTAAAGCCTGCATTAGGATTAAGGGTATAGCCAAGCGCATCCACAAACAAGTCGCGCAGAAAACCTTCTTGGTATTGTTCTTCTTTCGATGCCTTTATGTTCGCCTGTTTGCCAGCATCGGCAAAATGGCTCCTGAACTTAGCGTAAGCTTTGGCTACCGTACTTTTATCAAGGTCGTTAATATGTTTTTTCAGGACAGACTTCTGAAACAATGCCATCGGAAAGGGGAATGAAAGTGTAAAGACAAATATGGGATATTTTTCGGGAATGATGACAGCCACAGCCCTTTCGGATTTTCGAAAACCCGTCGTGCCGTCTTGCCTTAGGCTAGACGGGACCTCTGGTCGTGAGCATGGTGCCGCCTAATAGGCAGACTGTAATGCCCAAGACCTTATAGGCAGTTCACTGTTCATAGCAATGACCAAATGCATGGTGGGAGATGCTGAATCTAGCCTAAGGCAAGACAGCATGACGATGGAAAAGTTTGCTTGCAGTGCTGTATTTGGCTTAATGGTAGGTATGCCCTTGGGGCATGGTAGCTGAAGCTACTTAACAGCTTGCACGTAGATACGCTGCGCTAATCTACGCGCAACGAAAGAGGCTTAAGGCAGCACGGGAATGGTCGGATAAAGGTTAATCAGATATTCACTGCATCTGCCTATATTTGATTTATGGGCACGCAAACAATAGTATATGGTAGGATTATTCTTGAAGATAATCCGGAAAAATCCATTGCTTATCTAAAGAGTTTGTCAGACGAGAACTATCCTTGGATAAGGGCGGAACATTTCAGCGATGGTAGCTTGGAATGGAGATATTACTATGACAATGTTGTAGTAGGCTTTGGGGCGAGTTATAAAGGATTGGAGTATGATTGGGGTTCTTTTATGCTCAAGTTTGAAAACGTTTTGCGTAACATCAGTTTCGAGAATGCTAAAGTAGAGATGGAAGCGGAGCATTCTTTCGGACCTTATGTGTTTCTGGAAATCGAAATCCAAAGGATCTGAATATGATTCCGAACGTCTGAGGGAAGAGAAGCTTTATGAAACGGATGAATGGTATTTTGGTTACGGGTATAGGGGAAGGTGGGGTTTCCTGGAAAAGGAGTTAGAAGAATTTGAGGAATATGCTCCATATCCACTGCAATTTGATGAGGAAATGTTATCCTTGTTTAATGGCCAAATGCTTGAAATCATAAATTCCGCGTCTGATAAAGTTTACCATTACCATATCCTTTCAGATCTATCCGATAGACGGGATTTACATGATAAGTTTGATTTGGTTCAAACCTATCTTGAGATAAATAAAGAGGCTGAGTTTGGCCATGATAAGGATAAAGGTTTTTGGATGAAACGGCTTAAGCACATAGAGCCCTTAATAGATACCAGGTATAGAGGTGGATAGAAGCGGGTTGGTTAATGGGCAAATGCTTTTAGGCCAAGGTGGCAAATCCGCTATAAGCTTCGCGTCATTTTTGCGGCAGGTGGGGTGGGCTACTAGCACTTTCGGATTTGGAAAAACCTGTCGTCCTGAACTCGATTCAGGACCTCTTGTCGTGAGCCTGATGCCATTTGATAACCAAACTGCAAAACCCATGACCCTATGGCACGTTTAATGCTCATTGCCGTTATCAAATGCTCGGTAGGAGATGCTGATCTAGCCTAAGGCAAGACAGCATGACGGCTCCATTCCCCCAACACCCACCCAAGCCAAACTGGCGATTCCACTTTTCAGGTTTCTGACCACCCTAACCCGTCATTGAACTTACTCCCATTTACCCATTTTTTGATTTGGATTTTTCGCACTAAGTGCTTACCATTATGTTAATGTGCTGGTGTGGGCACAATTTGAAAATTTGGTGATTTGGTAATTTGAAAATGGTTTGGACTGCAATTGTAAATTGTCAATCGTAAATCGTAAATCCCTCTAAAAAAAACGAAAAACACACTCATTTTCAATTAAACACCTGAAAATCAACGAATTAATCAAAACTGAAATACCACTGAACACCTACTGAAGTATCACCGATATACTACTGAAACTATACTGAAGTACTACCGAAACATCACTGAAGTACCACTGAAATACTACCGAAACTGAAGAAAGGTTGCAAATCCTACGCTTGCTCCGAAAGGGCTGGGCTTGTAATGATACACTACAATTACATTTCTAAACATCTGGATTACATCTGTGAATTGTGTTGTCATTGCCGTTTAGCGTGTTAATGCTGGCAGGTTCGGCAGTCTACTTTTGTCTTGTAATCATTCACAAACAAAAATCAAGACAATGAAAAAGGTAATTTTAATTACAGGAGCAAGTTCGGGCATGGGCAAGGCATCGGCCAAAGAGCTTATTAAACAAGGGCACACCGTTTATACAGTGGCAAGACGTGTGGAACAGATGCAGGACCTTAAAGCATTGGGCGGCCACCCTATGGAGATGGATGTAACCAACGAAACGGACATCAGGCAGGTGGTTGATACCATCATTCGTAAAGAAGGCAAAATCGATGTGCTTTGGAACAATGCCGGCTATGGCCTATATGGTTCCGTGGAGGATGTGCCCATGGAGGAAGCAAGGAAGCAATTTGAGGTCAATCTCTTCGGGCTGGCCGCCTTAACGCAGATTGTAGTTCCGTACATGAGAAAAGCCAAGTCGGGAACCATTATCAATACTTCATCCATGGGTGGCAAGCTGTACACTCCAATGGGCGCCTGGTATCATGCAAGCAAACATGCCGTAGAGGGCTTCAGCGATTGTTTGCGGATAGAGTTAAGGGAATTCAATATTAATGTAGTGGTATTGGAGCCGGGCATCATTAGAACCGAATGGTCTGACATCATGCTGCAGAACATCAGCAAATTTTCTTTAAAAGGAGCTTATGCTTCCTTAACGGAAAAGTTGGTTGCCGCCAGCAAAAAAATGGCTGAGCAAGGGCAAGGTTCCAGCCCTGAGGTCATCGCGAATACCATCCTTAAGATAGTTGCTTCCAAGAGGCCGAAAACACGCTATTTGGTAGGCTTTATGGCCAAGCCCATGGTTTGGATGCGATTGAACCTGGGCGACCGCTTGTTCGATAAGGTATTGATGAGCCAGCTTTAATCCATATTGTATAACATTAAACAAACAATAAGATGAAACAATATCATACTTCGGTAATCATTGAAGCTTCTGCAGCCCAGGTTTGGAATGAGCTGACCAACTTCAGTGATTACCCGGTTTGGAACCCCATTGTTGGGAAACTGGAGGGGCCGATGAACGAGGGCAGCAAGATTTCCACCTTTATTGTTCCTTTAAACAACACATTTAGCCCTGTTTTATGTAGCTTTAAGAAGGACAGGGAAATGGCTTGGAAAGGCTCTTTGGTAAGCCGCTTCCTGCTACAGGCACATCACTACTATAGTTTGGAAGAGTATAAGCATGGCCGTACAGAGCTGAAGCATGGCGAATACTTCACCGGCTTACTCTCATACCTGCTACCAAAAACATTGATGGGTAGTATGCATGAGGCATTCAAACAACACAATATTCTTTTGAAAGCGAGAGTAGAAAGGAGGAAACCACTATGAAGCAGGAAATACAGAACATCAAGCACATCAGCCAGTTGCATGAGGTGTTTGGCTTTGATAAGCCCACGCATCCGCTGATTAGTATGGTTGATGTTTCCACTTGGGAGATACCCGAAAAATATGTTGGTGTAAAATACACTTCAGACCTGTTTACCATCGGTTTAAAGGACAAAAGCTGTGGCTTGCAGTATGGCAGGAACAGTTATGATTTTAACGAAGGCGTATTGATATTCACTGCACCAGGGCAGGTGCAGTGGGTATCGAAACCGCAGGCCTTGGGCGAAATACAGGGTTGGATGCTGTTTTTCCATCCAGATTTGATAAGGAACACCCCATTGGGGCACAACATCGATAACTATAAGTTTTTCTCTTACGATGTGCATGAAGCACTGCACTTGTCGGATGCGGAACAGAAGACGATTTCGGACTGTAAGTCGATGATTCAAAAGGAAATTATGGAACGCATTGACAATCATAGCCAAACCGTCATATCGTCAACGCTGGAATTATTGTTGAACCTCTCAAAGCGTTACTATGAGCGGCAATTCAATACACGATCGGCCCAAAATTCCGATGTAATCAGCCAATTCCATTCTCTACTCCACAGCTACTACAAAACCGGAAAATTTGCGGAAACAGGCATACCCTCTGTAGAGTACTTTGCAGAAAGGGTACACTTGTCCGGCAATTATTTGGGCGATTTATTGAAGAAGGAAACAGGATACTCCATCACCGACCATGTGAACAATTTTATTATCGAGAAAGCCAAGACCTTATTGCTTACCGATACGGATACCGTCAGCAACATTGCCTACAGCTTGGGTTTTAACTATCCGCATTATTTCGGCCGCCTGTTCAAAAACAAAACAGGATTAACCCCGCAGGAATACAGAAAGCTGAATTAGGCCACCAGCTAATGACATGGTAGCGGCCTGTATAGGATTCCCACCAGAATGTAGAACATTGGAGGGTAATCCTCTATTTGGAGTTAGGAGTTGTATCTAATCAAATAGCCCACCCGCGGGATGCTTGCGAAATGAGGGGTAGCCTTTTATTTCAGTCGTTCCAGCACCCCTTTGCTCTTCACCACATTTTTATAATCCCACTGTATATGCTTTCCTTTTTCCAACCAACGGGCCATTTCTTCCCTGCTAATTTGTTCGGCAGCAGTAAACATGATAGAGGCATCCTTGAACTTTCCAGTGCTGGGCCTTAGCTTTTCCTCTTCAAAGCTGACACCGCTCCAAAACATTAATCGGATTCCGCCCTTCATCTTGCTATAACCGACTATAGGATTTCCTTCCAAAAACCACACAGGATGCGCATGCCATATTTTGCTTTCCGCATCGGGCAAACCGTCGTCAATGATTGCCGCTAAACGGTCGCAGATATCCCTCTCGGCAATGGATTGGCTTTGGTTGTAGTTGCTGATATCAGGATTCAAGAGGGAAGTATTTGTAGCCTCGACAGGAATCGAACCTGTATCTGGAGTTTAGGAAACTCTTATTCTATCCATTGAACTACGAGGCCAAGAAATGGATGGGAGTGCAAAGATAGGGCTTCCAGCACACATTATCAACCCGTTAGGCCCAATAAAAAAGGCAACCCATTAGGCTGCCTTTTCCGATATCATGATTGATTAATAAAATTAGCGAACAATCACCTTTTGGGTTTGCAAGGTGCTTCCTTGCTGGTTGGCCAGCTTAAGTACGTAAATGCCCGGTGCCAGTTGGCCAAAGTCAAGTTGCGCATTGCCTACCAAGGCGGATTGGCTGTACGCTACTTGACCAATGGTGCTGAACAATTGTACAGTATAAGGCTCGTTGTTGTTGACCTGTATGGTAAGCTCCGACTCAACAGGATTTGGGTAAACGTTAAAACCCGCTGTTTTAATGTCCTTAATACCTACCGATGCGGTGCATACGCCTGCATCGTCCTTCAAAAAGCGGGCAGTACGGGCCACAGTGGTATCGTAATCACTGGCAATGTATCCGGTATGGTTACTTGAGTTATAAGTGTACAATCGGTCGAGCACGCCAATTTGGTCACACCAACCTTTGATGCTGCCGCTTCCGCTGGCAATCAGACCTGTGGGTATACCACTTACCGCCACCTCGCGGGTATCGAAGGGCACTACATTGTCGTTGATTTCGTGGATGGTAATCATAGGGATATCGCCAGCTTCAATCCAAAGGGTATCGCCAATAGCGCCGCTGTAACCAATCACTGCATGTACACGGCTAGAATAGCCCGCATTGCCGCTATTGCCTTCTACGCCACCCAAAGAATCGACCAAAGTGGTATCCAAATAGGTCGGTATTTCCGATTCCTTGTCAAAATAGCCTGTCTGCAAGGCAGTAATGGCTCCTGCCGAAACTCCGCCTGCCACAATGAAGCTGGTATCAATACCATATGGGTTGCCAAGCTCAACCACACTCCGGCGTAGGTAGCGCACGGCAGCCTTCATGTCGTGCATGGCACGTACCACGGCAAGGGTGGTATTTACCTCATTGGGGACAAACAAGCCCACGCGGTAATCGAAAGCCACGGTAACATAGCCCATTTTGGCAAAATCGGTGCACAGGTCGCGGATATAGCTATCCGTTCTGCTGCCGCCAATAAAACTACCACCAAAGGCAAACAAAATCACCGGCCTTTCCGCAAGGGTATCGCCATAGGGTTGGTAAATGTCCATGTCCAATTGCTCGGTACCCCCGCCCTGCACGGCCGAATTGGAGCCGAAATTGATGCCGGAAGTGACGGTTACCGAATCAAAATACTCGCGATTGATATAGCGGCCATTGTCGCATTCAGTTTGTGCATAGGCGTAATTGAAACAAAAGCCAAGGGCGGCTATAAGGGTAAATAGGTATTTCATGTCAGTAATTGATCAGTTAGGTTAACAATAAGTTAAAAATAGGTAAATTAATGGTAAGCTAATAATGGAAAATACCTTAGCTAATGGTCATGCCTGCCTGGCAGTGTTCAAGTGTGGCAACAAATTGCAGCTTGCCCTCGCTATCTTCTGCCATTAATATCATGCCTTGGCTATCGATGCCCCGTAGTTTGCGGGGAGCTAGATTGACCAATACCGTTACTTGCTTGCCAATTATGTCGTTTGGCTGGTAATGCAGGGCAATGCCGGAAACAATGGTGCGTTGCTCAAAGCCCAAATCCACGGTCAGCTTCAATAGCTTATCTGCCTTTTCCACTTTTTCAGCGGCGATGATGGTACCAGTACGTAAATCCAACTTGGCGAAATCTTCATAACTGATGGGTTCCTTCACGGGCTGGTAGGCTATGGTAGGTTCATTTGACTGCTCATTCGGTAGTGCAGCCAAAGGGGCATGCAACTTCTCTACTTGCTTCAAAATAACTTCATCCTCTACTTTTTCAAAAAGGAATAGCGGTTGGCCCAATTGCTGGCCGGGCAGTACTACAATGTCCGGCGCTTCCCACTTGCAATCGTCAGCTTCCATACCCACCAAGTCGCGCAATTTTTTTGCACTAAAAGGCATAAACGGCTCCATAAGGATGCTCAAGTGGCCTATGGTCTGCACGCAATTGAACAATATTTTGGCAGTACGCTGGGGGTCAGTTTTGATTAGTTTCCAGGGCTCGTTATCCGTTAGGTACTTGTTGCCAGTGCGCGCTACTTCCATTACCTCGTTGAGGGCTGCCCTAAAATCATACTGGTCAAGATACGCCCCCACTTTTGCATAAGCTTCATCCTGCTTGTCCAGATATTTGATATCGTCCACATTATCGTCAGTAATGGGTACTTGGGGATTTTTGCCTTCGAAGAACTTGTGCACCAGCACCACTACCCTATTTACAAAGTTGCCAAGTGTGGCAACCAGTTCATTGTTGTTTTTTGCCTGAAAATCGGCCCAGGTAAACTCACTGTCCTTGGTTTCGGGGGCATTGCTGCAAAGGTAGTAGCGCAGTACGTCTTCCTTGCCAGGGAAATCCTGAAGATATTCATGTACCCATACCGCCCAATTGCGCGAGGTGGAAATTTTCTTGCCCTCCAGGTTCATAAATTCGTTGGCAGGCACGTTGGTGGGCAATATATACTGCCCAGCGGCCTTCAATATTACCGGGAAAATGATGCAGTGGAATACGATATTGTCTTTGCCGATAAAGTGCACCAGCTTGGTGTCCTTGTCTTGCCAATAGGGCTTCCAATCCTTGCCTTTGTCGATGGCCCATTGCTTGGTAGCGGAGATATAGCCAATCGGTGCATCCAGCCACACATATAGTACTTTGCCTGCTGCATTGGGCAGGGGCACGGGCACGCCCCAATCTAGGTCGCGGGTAATGGAGCGGGGCTGCAAGCCCTCCTTATCTTCCAACCACGAGCGGCATTGGCCTGCTACGTTCTTCTTCCATTCCTCCGTTTGGCCTTTCCCTTCTACAATCCATTCTTTCAGCCAGTCTTGGTATTGGTTAAGGGGCAAGTACCAGTGCTTGGTGGGCTTCAATTCAGGCTTTGTATTGCTTAAGGTGGAACGCGGCTCTATCAAATCGGTAGGGTTCAAGGTGCGGCCACAGTTTTCACATTGGTCGCCATAAGCCTTATCGAAGCTGCAATTGGGGCAGGTTCCCATAATATAGCGGTCGGCCAAGAACTGGTTGAACTCCGTATCAAAAAACTGTAGGCTCTCTTTTTCTTCGAAAACGCCTTTGTTATAGAGGTCCAAAAAGAATTGCGATGCCGTTTCGTAATGTAGGCGTTCCGAAGTGCGATGATAAATGTCAAAATCAATACCCATGCCTTTGAAAGTATCCTTATTGATTTCGTGATACTTGTCAATGATTTCCCTTGGCGTGATGCCTTCTTTTTTGGCTTGGATGGTGATGGCGGCACCATGTTCGTCGGAACCACAAATGAAAGCCACATCTTCTTTTTTCAGCCTTAGGTAGCGCACATAGATATCGGCAGGCAGGTAAGCCCCAGCAATATGCCCTACATGCAGGGGGCCATTGGCATAAGGCAATGCGGCGGTAATGGTATATCGCTTTGGTTTGCTCATAGTGTAGCTTCGTGGCATAAAATTAACGAAATAATCGGGCGGCATTCCCTGCTGTGCCCAAAAGCGGTTAATTTGGCAACATGATTAGCCCAGCACCCCTCCGCAAAGGTGATGCCATCGGTATATTTTGTCCTGCCCGCAAGGTAACTGTAGGTGATATTGCTCCTGCATTGGATATCATCAAATCATGGGGATTTGTGCCGGTGCTGGGTGAAAGTATCGGGGCATCCTATTATCAGTTTGGGGGTACGGATACCGTGCGCGCTGCGGACCTACAAATGATGCTCGACCATTCGGAATTCAAGGCCATACTTTGCGCCCGTGGTGGCTATGGTACCGTTAGGATTATCGATAGGCTAGATTTTGGCAAATTTATCAAGCACCCGAAGTGGCTTATTGGCTTCAGCGATGCGACAGTACTGCATAGCCATATCGTGCAGAATTTCGGTATCGAAACCTTGCATGCTTCCATGCCACTAACCTTTGCCAGTAATACCACTGCGGCCTTGCAAAGCCTTTATACAGCTATTACGGGGGGCGAGTTGTCTTATGAATGGGCAGCACATGCTTTTGATAGGAAAGGAAAGGCTGAGGGAATATTGGTGGGGGGTAACTTATCCTTGCTGTATAGCTTGTCAGGCTCAGTAAGCGATATCGATACAAAAGGGAAAATATTGTTTTTGGAGGATATTGACGAGCATTACTACCACTTCGACCGGATGCTGATGCAGCTTAAAAGGGCGGGCAAATTGCAGCATTTGGCAGGCTTGTTAATAGGGGGGCTTACGGAAATGAAAGATAAGGATGAAGACAATCCCTTTGGCAAAACAGCCGAGCAACTGGTAGTTGAACATACGGCCGAATATAGTTATCCGGTGGCATTTGGATTCCCCGCCGGGCATGTAGATGACAATCGGGCTTTAATTATGGGCCGAAAGGTGCAACTGTCAGTCGGCTCAAAAAACGAGCTTCACTTTTAGCGTTTTCGAAATTTAATGGGCGCAAGTATTGCTAATCAATAAGTCCTTAAATTTAGCATAACACTACTACCATGGATTTGCAAGCAGAAAAGAAAAAGATTATCAAAGAGTTGGAGCACACCAATGAAGACTGGGTAATCCGCAGTATCAAGCGATTGCTAAGCATTGACCAAGAGGTGGTGGAGTATCACTTTGATGGCTCTGTTTTAACCAAAGACCAATTGATTGAGGAAATTATGGAAGCTTCTTCCCAAGTCAAATCAGGCAATTATATCTCGCAGGAAGAAGCAGAAAAAGAAATTGATAGCTGGTGAAATGTTTTCCAAACAACTGCTTCCCCGAAATCTAGTATTAGAAATCCTTGCCGTAGTATCCAGTGCCTTATATACCTTGTTGATTACTTATGGTAGCATTTGGTGCTGGCCCTTTGCCCTCCTAGGCTCTGCTTTATTTATGTACTTGGTATGGAACAAGCGATTGTATGCGGAAACCTGCCTACATACCTTTTATTTCTTGATAGGCATATACGGCTGGCTGAGTTGGGGCCAAGCCGGTACATTTTCAGTAAGTAGTTTGGGGCTAACTAATAACATGTACATTATCGGTTTGGGGGTAATAGTCGCTCTAGGGGTAGGATTCTTGTTCAAACGGTACACACAAGCAGCTTGGCCTTTTGTAGATAGTTTCACCGCCGTATTCAGCATAATAGCTACTTTTATGATGATTGCGATGCTGCTGGAGAATTGGCTGTACTTTATCGTGGTCGATGCCGTTTCCATAGCCTTGTATGCTTCCAGAAAGCTCTACCTTTCGTCGCTTTTATATGTAGTTTACACCTTATTGGCAATTAACGGATTTATTCAATGGCTGCATGGGTACGAAAACTTATAAAGTAGCCATTATAGGGGCCGAATCGACTGGCAAAACGGCATTAGCGGAAGCCTTGGCTTTGCGATACAATACTATTTGGGTGCCGGAATATGCCCGTACTTATTTGGAAAAGCTAAACCGCCCATATACGAGGCTTGACGTAGAAGATATAGCCCGGGGGCAAATCCATTTGGAAGAGGCTGCCCTGGAACAACGCCCCAGTATGCTTTTTTGCGACACCAATTTGCTGGTCATCAAAATATGGATGGACCATGCATACGGATTTACGCCCGAATGGATTTTGGACGCCATCCGTCAAAGGCAGTACCATTTGCATATACTGACCGATTGGCAAATACCCTATGAACCTGACCCTTTGCGCGAACACCCGGAAATGAGGGATTATTTTACGGTTAAATATCGCCAGGAGATAGAACAATCGAAAGTGCCGTTTCTATACGTAAAAGGCAGCTTACATGAGCGTTTGCAACAAGTAAGCGATTTTTTAAAAATCGATAAATAGCAAGAAACCTTCAACCGACTTTTATAGCCATTGACGGATATTGCAGGTCATTTGAACGATTAAGCGATTTCTAATTAAGAAAATATTTAAATATTTAGGTAAGGGTTGTTGATTTTGACAGCCTTTCTCTATTGATGGAAGATGCCTGAGAGGGAAACAATGTTGATAGATGCCCTGAAACTTGCAGGTATAGGGGTGTGGGAAATGGATTTAGAGAGCGGCGACCTCCGCTTTTCTGAAGAGGCCTATCGTATTTTGGGCCTCAATACTTCCATGAACATAGTGGATAGAGCCAAATTAAGCTCCATCGTCCATCCAGATGATAGAGGGCAGGCAACCCAAGAGTTCTTGGAAGGCATTGATAAAAACCAGCCATTTGAGGGGGAATTTCGTATTATTTTGCCTGACAACAGTATAAGGTACATTTACCGGCACGGAACCCCCGTAATGGATGAGTCGGGAAAAGTGACCAAAGCCTACGGTATCTTCCAAAACATTACCGACCGTAAACTGACAGAAGCGGCACTGTTAAAAAGCAGGGAAGAAATGGACAAAATTGCCAATGGCATCCCATTGGTACTATACATATTCAATATTCAAGAGAAGAAAACCCTTTACATTAACCATCGCTCATTTACTTCCTTGGGCTATAAGGGAGAAGAAATCATTGCCGGAGGTGCTTTTATGGCTTCTATCGTACACCCCGAAGACGTGCCCGTGCTGCGGGGGCATTTGGAACGATTGCTCTTGTTGCAAGACGATGAGTCGGTAGAAGTGGAATATCGCATGAAGCATAAGCAAGGGCACTGGGTATGGTATGAAAGCAGTGAGCGGATTTTCAGTAGAGATGCTCAGGGCAAGGTGCTGGAAGTTATCGGCTGCGCCCAAGATATTACCTTGCGCAAGCAAAGCCAACAATTGATTTTGGAGAACAGCCAGCTTTTGAACGGCCTTTTGGCACATTTGCCGGTCGTTACCTATAAGCTTGATAAGGATGGTACCATTACCTTAAGCAAAGGTGCTGGTTTAGCAGGGCTAGGATTCAAGGAGGATGGGATGGTAGGCATCAATATCTGGAGTTCGTACCCAAATCTTGCCCACCATTTCCGCAAGGCATTTGAGCTGGGCGAATACAGTTTTTTAAGCGACGGAGACGGGCATTATGCTGACCGAAACTTCCAGCACTTTCTTTTCAGGGACGATATACAGGATGAAGGCCTAGTAGGCTTTGCTTTCGATATTACCGCACAAAAGTTGGTAGAACAAAAATTGATAGAAGAGAAGAATCGCATAGAGGAAGTAGCTGAGGTTAAACAACGGTTTGTATCCTCCATCAGCCATGAAATCAGGACGCCCATGAACGGAATCATTGGCATGGCCGATATTTTGAACGAAACCAGTTTGGATGATGAACAACGGCAATACCTTAGCTTGATAAAAGAATCGGCGAATAATTTGCTGGTCATCGTAAACGATATCCTCGATTTTTCAAAACTATCGGCAGGTATGATGGTATTGAATAAAGAGCCTTTCAACATACAGGAAATGATTTCCAGTTTGGTGAAGCTTTTAAAACCGAAGGCGGTTGAGAAGGGGCTGAAGTTTTCCGTGACCATTGACGCTGAGATACCGAAAATGTTAATAGGCGACCAAGTGAGGCTGAGACAAGTGCTCACCAATTTATTGGGCAATGCACTGAAGTTTACGGAAAAAGGGGAAGTGCAGCTCACTTTGAGGCTTTTGGAAATTGTTGATAGCGAAGCCACCGTCGAATTCAGGGTTCGGGATACCGGCGTAGGCATACCCCAAGAGCAACAAGAGCATATTTTCGGCAACTTTATACAGATAGTTGATACCAATAGAAAGCATTACAGTGGTACAGGCTTGGGCTTAAGCATTGCCCGCCAATTGGTGGAAGCCCAAGGAGGTACCATACAGGTGGAAAGTGAACTGGGCAAAGGTGCCGAGTTTCGTTTTGCTTTGAAACTGGAGTATGAAGCGGACATAGCCAAGAAAGGCGAACAGCCCACAACCAATGAGGAAACATGGTTGAGTGGCTTAAGGGTGCTACTGGTTGAAGACAACTTAATCAATCAACGGGTGGCGCAGGTAACCTTGGAAAAGATGGGTGCCCGCATCGATATTGCGGGAAATGGACAAATAGCATTGGATTTTTTAGCCGAGCAAACTTATGACTTGATAATCATGGATATCCAAATGCCGGTGATGGATGGATTCGAGGCCACGGCACATATTCGCTCCAGCCCTAAAGATATCCGCAAAATACCAATTATCGCCATGACCGCCGGTGCCATGAAGGGAGACAGGGAGCGATGCCTGGCTGCTGGCATGGATGGCTTTGTGGCCAAGCCCATCAACCGCCAAGAGGTGAAGGAAACAATTGACGAAGTACTGCAACTTAAGAAAGTAAATGGTAGAAGAAACAAACTGGATTTTGATTTGTCTTACCTGGAAGAAATCAGCAATGACAAGGCATTTATTGATGGAATAATCCAGGACTTTCTAGAACAAACGCCGCAAAAACTGGAGGAACTGGCTTCGGCCATCGAACAAAATCAAGTTTTCATTATAAAGGAAATAGCGCATCGGCTAAAATCGAGCTATTTGATTTTGGGCATCCACCGCCTTGAAAAAGCTTGGTGGGTGCTGGAAAACATGAAGCAAGCCGATAACAACCAAGCAGCACGGACCGCCTTTGACGAAATCAAGTCAGTAAGCGAAAGCATCTACCAGCAGATGTTAAATAGGTAGCAATCAATTGCTTCTTTTCAAGTCGTACTTTTCTATCTTATTGTACAAGTGGCTGCGTTGAATATCGATTTCTTCGGCAGACTTCGATACGTTCCAATTGTTCTTCTGCAACTTGTATTCAATAAACAGCTTTTCGATGTGGTCTTTAAAATCTTGAAATTTCGCAAAGCGTTCAAACAGCTCTGAGGGGTCAAAGCTGGCAGGTTTTACCGATGGCACAAAGTTTTTCACCTCTTCTTCGGTTATCTTGCTTTCGCTCAATATTACCAAACGCTCCATGATATTGTGCAGCTCGCGTATATTGCCCGTCCAATGTACCTTTTGCAACTCTTGCAGGGCTTTCGGGGTAATCACTTTTTTGGGAATTCCATAGTCTTCGCATATCTCTTTCACAAACCTATCGGCCAGCAAAGGGATATCATCAATCCTTTCGTTCAATGAAGGCACATGAATCAATATCACGCTCAGGCGATGGTACAAGTCCATCCGGAAGTTGCCCGCATCTATTTCCTTAATCAAGTCCTTATTGGTAGCGGCTATTACCCGCACATTTACGGTTAGTTCTTTGTCACCTCCAACACGGGTTATCTTATTTTCCTGTAGGGCACGCAGTACCTTTGCCTGCGCCGATAAGCTCATATCGCCTATCTCATCCAGGAAAAGGGTGCCGCCATCAGCCTGCTCAAACTTACCTATACGTTGTTTGATGGCAGAGGTAAATGCCCCCTTTTCATGGCCGAACAATTCACTTTCAATCAATTCGGCTGGAATGGCCGCACAGTTGACTTCTATCAATGGTTGTTGCGAGCGAGGGCTTTTTTCATGAATCCAACGGGCCACCAATTCCTTTCCTGTACCATTCTCTCCAGTAATCAGTACCCTGGCATCAGTAGGCGCCACCCGCTCTATCGTTTCCTTAATCTTTTTGATGCTGGGTGAATCACCAATTATCTCGCGGGTCTTGGTCACCTTACGCTTAAGCACCTTGGTTTCGGTAAGCAAATTGCTTTTATCCAAGGCGTTGCGTATGGTAATCAGCAAACGGTTCAAATCAGGTGGTTTTGAAATAAAATCAAAGGCGCCCTTTTTCACCGCTTCTACCGCATTCTCAAGACTGGCATGGCCCGATATCATGATTACCGGGGTATCGGGGGCTTCTTGCATGGCCATTTCCAATACCTCCATGCCGTCCATTTTAGGCATTTTGATATCCAGCAAAATGACGTCGTATTCGTTTTCCCTAATCATAGTTGCACCTTGCAAGCCATCCTCTGCCTCATCTACATCATATGATTCAAACTCCAATATTTCCCTCATCGTGCGACGGATGGCTTTCTCATCGTCCACAATCAATATCCTTGCAAGCATGTTGTAGGTTTTTCTGTACGGCTAATTTATAAAATTGGCAGCATTAGCCAACCATAGCCAAAAAGATTAATTGAAAATAGTAAGGCTAACGCTTACTTGCCCATACTTTTGGGATACAGCCCTGATTTTGTTTTGCCCCCGCCCTGTAGTGATTTTTCGCCTGCCTTTTCATCAAATGTGGGGCAGGTGGTTTTATGGCAAGCACCTAACAGGCTTACAGTAAGCAATATGACGGCTACTTTCAGTTTCATGGCATAAAAATAACAAATACCCTTATCATAACGATCTTATCAAGCTCCTAGTCTTTTCAAGTTACGAATAACTATTTTAAAATCATCGGCTACTCTGTAATCCTTGGCGTACAATAGGTTCAGTCTATCCTTGGTAGTTTCGTCTGGCAGTGGTACATTTTTTATCCGATCAACTGGGCTGAACACCCCTGGTTTGATTCGTGGCAACCAGTAGCTACGGCCAATATCCTTTGCCGATGCATACCCTACCCATGACTTGCGGCCTATGAACACCTGGCCCCAGTTGGCCACCAGTTTCGATGCATTATGTACCCTAGGCAACAAAAACGGCAGCAATGGGATAATACCCAAGCACACCGCAATATCAAAAAGCCGCTTGTTGCGCTGGCTCATATTGGTAGCAATCTCAAGGTTGATATCGATGGCATACAGGTCGCCAGCAGTATTTTTGGAATTGCTGCCAATGATACTGGGGCTGTTTTCGGGCAGAATCTTAAAATTCAGTTCAGGCCCCAATTGCTCCATAAAGTCGATGATGGTACTCACCTTGATATCTTTGCTGCAGAAGATTATTTCGTCTAAATCATAGATGGCCCTGATATTGGCCAAGCCAGTTACATTGCCCAAATAGTGTTCTTCCTGCGCTTCATGGGCGTAGGGGGAAACAAAGCCGATATACCGGTTTTCTACCCCCGCTTGGGTTAAGAGCGACAGGGCGCGACGTGCCTCTTGCAAGCCGCCGACGATGGCAATGCGCGGGGTATGCTTTTCCCCAAAAGCCAGTTTCCTCCCCCTAATGATTTCCGTTAGATAACGCAGGCCTATCATGGCACCTGTAGCCCATACGGCTCCCAACAAAATCATGCCCCTGCTGAAGCGTAACGATTCATCCAAAAAGGCATAAATCGTAGCAATGATAAGGGTACCCAACGCCACGCCACGTACCGTCCTAGCGGTGCGTAAGGGGCGGTCGTAGCCACCTGAAAAATAAACCGCCAGCAACCAAATCAAAATATAGCTTGGCACTACATATTGTATGTACACCGGCGGATAATAACTGGAAGCGCCCTTAATGGATGCTGCCCAAAACAACTTAAGCATATACATGCCCCCAAATAGTAGCAAGGCATCCATTAGGGGCAGCGCTAGTTGCCCTGCCATTCTGCCGGCAATAGCCATTATGGCCCTAAGAAATACCGCAATATTGATAAAGAAAGCATATATGCTGGCATTGCGCTTTGAAAAATGCTTGCGCGCAAAAATGACCATTGCCTGATAGAATATGCGCACGTAATTGAGGCTACCCTTTTTGGTGCTTTCTCCCTTATAATGGATGATACGGGTATGGGGATAATAGTAGTTCTTGTAGCCACCCAATTGTACCCTATAGGAAAGGTCAATGTCTTCGCCGTACATGAAAAAAGCCTCGTCCAGCCAACCAATTTTATCGAGCACACTTTTGCGTATGAACATAAAAGCACCGGGTAATACGTCTATTTCATGTACCTCGGCAGGATTTAAATAACCCAAATGGTACCTGCCGAACACCCTTGATTTAGGAAACATGGCCGAAAGGCCAAATATTTTGAAAAAGGAAACCGATGGTGTAGGTAAGGAACGCTTCGATTCGGGAAGGAAGATGCCCTTTCCATCTACCATTTTTACTCCCAATGCCCCGGCTTGAGGGTGGTTTTCCATAAATTCGAGGCATTTGCTGAAGGTGTCCTCTTCCACTACGGTATCAGGGTTCAACAACAAAATGTATTCGCCCTTGGCAATGGCAATGCCTTGATTATTGGCCTTTGAAAAGCCTGGATTGTCTTTATTGGCAATCAGTACCACTTCCGGAAACTTTGCCCTCACCAGTTCAACCGAACCATCCACTGAATGGTTGTCAACAACAATTACTTCCCCGTTAATACCCTGCATGGCCTTCCTAACGGAATATAATGCCTGCTCAAGGAAATACTTGACGTTGTAGTTGACGATGATGACGGAAAGCCGCACTGCTATTGATTGGTCATATATTTTTCGTAAGGCAACCGGTTTACCAACGAACGGGCCAATGTCATTTCATCCGCATACTCCAATTCTCCCCCAAAGGCGATACCCCTTGCGATGGTAGTAATTTTTACCGCAAATGGCTGCAATTTACGGGTTAAATAAAAAATAGTGGTATCGCCCTCAATAGTTGGGGCCAAGGCCATTATCACTTCTTTCACCACGCCTTGGCTTACGCGCTCTACCAATGAATCGATTTCGATATCCTCTGGCCCAATACCATCCACTGGCGAAATGATATCGCCCAATACGTGGTAAGTACCTTTGAATTGGTGGGTATTTTCTATGGCGATAACGTCGCGAAGGTTTTCCACTACGCAGATAGTGGCCGCATCCCTCATCGGGTTGGAACAAATGGTGCACAAATCGCTATCAGCCACATTATGGCATTGCTTGCAGTAACTGATTTCGTTGCGCATGCGTACGATGGCTTCCCCGAAATGGTTGACGTTGTCGTTGCTTTGCTTAAGCAAGTGGAGCACTAGGCGCAGGGCGGTTTTTTGGCCTATACCGGGCAGCTTGGCAAACTCGTTTACGGCATTTTCAATCAACTTCGATGGAAACTCCATACAGCTCCTGGTGTCAGTTTTTATAAAACAAGGGGCAGGGAACTTGCCCCTGCCCCGATAGTAAAAAATAGGTTGGATTAACGCTTGGTTACCGAACCTTCAACATGTATTGCCTTCGGTTGCTTAATAACGTAGAACTCCGTGCGACGGTTCATTTGGTGTTGGTCTGCCTCTTGCTTGCTGATTTTTGAGTCGGGCACCCCTTGCTCGGTTTTACACAAGTTGGGTATTACTGGCACTGACTCGCCAAAGCCGGCAGCGGTAATGTTTTTCAACATATCCTTTTTGCCCTTCATGCCTTTGTTGATCAAATAATTCGCTGCAGATTGGGCCCGGTTTGCCGATAGCCACATGTTGTATGTTTTGGGGGCACGGCAATCGGTATGCGAGCGCATTTGGATGACCATATCCGGGTAACGTACCAAAATGTCATAAACCCTATCAAGTTCTTTCGCAGCGTCAGGCCTAATATTGTACTTGTCGAAATCATAATAGATATTCACCAGTCTGATAGTACCTTCCAGTAAATATAGCTCCAAATCTGCCTCTACAGTGCCTGAAACCTTGCCACGTGTATCGAAGGTCTTTTCGCTCTTCAAAAAATAGTTTTCCTTATCGCCAGTTAAGCGGTATTCCTTTTCTGGCGAAAGGCTGAACACGAAACCGCCGTTGGCATCTGACAATACGGAATCAACGGTATTATCAGTCACGTTATACAGTTTCACTATCACTTTCGGCATAGTACCTATCCGGTTCTCCATTTTGGTGCCTTCGTCCACCCGTACTTCGTAAGTGGTGCCTACCAACATGAGCGCACCACGATCAAGAGGAATGCGTACAGGTGGTGAATTGGGGCCTAAGCCTTCTGTGCTTACGGTAAGTTTATTGGGCAAATAGCCAGTTTTGCCGGCCGGTAAGTCATAGGTTTTGTTTTCGGCTACCCTGAAATTGAACTTGCCGTAGTCATCGGTGATAACGGTCTGTAGGGTATCGCCCTGCAATACAAGATGCACGGTAGAGCCGGGCAAAGAATCGCCAGTGAGCCTATCGTATACTAGGCCCGCTAGCAATATCCCTTTATCGAACGAATAGATATCATCGCCGCCGGGGCCACCAGGACGGTTGGAAGAAAAATATCCCCCGTCATTTCTCTTGTTCATGATAAGGCCGAAATCATCGTAACTGGTATTGATGGGATAGCCCATGTTTTTTACATTGCCCCAGCCGCCATTATTGGTAGCAGAATAAATATCTAACCCGCCCAAGCCAATATAAGCATCTGAAGCAAAGTACATGGTGCCATCATGGGCGATATAAGGGAACCCTTCATCGCCGCTAGTATTGATACCAGGGCCTAAATTGACAGGTGCGCCCCATTTGCCCTCGCCGCTTTGGGTAGTCATCCACAAGTCAAAACGGCCATAGCCGCCGGGCATATCCGAAGAAAAATAGAGCGTTTTTCCATCGGCACTTAAAGTGGGATGCTGTACGGAATATTCGGTACTGTTGAAATCAAGGTTTTCTAAATCGCTCCATTCTCCATCGTTTAAAGTGGAGTGCATCACGATCATTTTCATGATATCGTCATCGCTGGTCTTGGTCTTGCGCTTCTTATAGTTGTTGCGGGTAAAATACATTTCCGTATAGGAAGGGGTAAATGTTACGGGCCCCTCATGGAACTGGGCATTCAGCTTACCCGGAAGGGGAGTTGGGCTGGCAAAACCGGTATCGCTCTTTGTGGCTACATATAAATCCAAAAAGGGTGCTCCCGACCATAAATCCTTTTTGCCTTTACCCCTAGCGGAGGCAAATACTAAGCTACTGTCTTGATAGAAAGCCGGGCTGAAATCAGATAGGTTGGAATTGATTCCCGGTACCAGATAAACGCTGTAACGGCTTGAGTCAACCTTTAGCTCGGCAATTTTATCCATACTGGCAGCCAGCTGCTTGGCACGGGTATCGCTTGGGGCCATTTGTGCATATTTCAGGTACTGTTCTTTTGCTAGGTCATATTTACCGTTGTCCCTCAAAGCCTGTGCATAAAAAAATACGGCTTCAGAATCTGCCTCGGCATGTTTGGCCGCTTCACTGTACCAAAACTCGGCTTCGGTGGGTACCCCTTTTAGGCGGTAGCTGTCGCCGAGCCGTTTCAAGGCTTTATAATTACTTGGAGCCTTATCCAGAACCCTTTTGTACTGCTCTATGGCTTGATCGAACTTGAACAATTCAAAATACCGGTCAGCCTTCTTCATTTTCACTTCTTGTGCCATTACTGGCGTACTGCAGGCAAGGATTGCCAACAATAACATTAGGAAGTATTTATTTCCCATCGGTGTGTAGGTTTTGATAAGTTTCGTTGCCTTGGATTATAGGACTATATGGTACTCAGCCAAATTTGGGCGCAAGTTAAGGCTTTATACAGCAAAAATCAAATGTAATAGCCAATCCCCCTAAGGGACTTAGGTTTTGCTATTCAAACTTGTCCTTGCTATAAGCTACTGTTAGCAATTAGTGTGAATAATGTATTTTTAACCCAATTGTTAGCCACAGTGAAGATATTGGGAATCTCTTGTTTTTATCATGATGCGGCCGCTGCTATGGTGGTTGATGGGGAGATTGTGGCGGCGGCACAGGAGGAGCGATTCACCCGTAAAAAACATGACCCTGATTTTCCCGCCAACGCCATCCATTATTGCTTGCGATATGCCGGGTGCAGCCTGAATGACTTGGATGCCATAGTGTTCTATGACAAGCCTTTTCTAAAATTCGAGCGGCTGTTGGAAACATATTATGCCTTTGCCCCCAAAGGTTTTGCTAGTTTCTTGAAGGCAATGCCTGTTTGGCTGAAAGAAAAATTGTTCCTAAAGAAATTGCTATATGACGAGTTGGGAAAGATAGGCCCATTCGACAAAAAGAAGACGAAACTGTTGTTTCCTGAGCATCACCTATCGCATGCCGCCAGTGCTTTCTATCCCTCCCCTTTTGAAGAAGCCGCCATTCTCACTATTGATGGTGTGGGCGAATGGGCAACTGCCTCCATCTGCATGGGAAGAGGTGCTAGCATAGAAATATTGAAGCAGTTGGAGTTTCCACATTCGGTGGGCTTGCTTTATTCAGCCTTTACTTACTTTTTGGGTTTTAAGGTCAATTCAGGGGAATACAAGTTGATGGGTCTTGCTCCCTATGGAAATGCCAAATCCGATACTGTTGCCCAGTATCGGCAAGTGATAAAAGAGCATTTGGTGACGATACATGACGACGGCTCCATTTGGCTGAACCAAGCTTATTTTACTTATGCTACTGGGCTTAGGATGGTGCCCGATGAACGATGGGAGCAATTGTTCGGGATGCCGAAGCGCAAAGAGGGCGATGAACTAGAACAACGGCACTGCGACTTGGCTTTGGCCATTCAACAGGTAACGGAAGAAATAGTGCTGAAAATGGCACAAGCGGCCAAGCAGTTAACAGGGGCCGCCCACTTGTGCATGGCCGGAGGGGTCGCCCTCAATTGCGTGGCTAATGGTGTCATATCGGAACATGGCATTTTTGACGAAATGTATATCCAACCGGCTTCGGGGGATGCAGGTGGAGCTGTGGGAGCGGCTTTGGCGGCCTATCACTTGTATTTCCAACAGCCAAAGACCAATTCAAAGAAAGATGGTATGTCCGGTTCATTTCTTGGCCCCCAGTATAGCGATTTGGATATCGAATTGGATTTAAAGCCTTTCTCGGCAGCGTACCAGCCGTTTGGCGATTTTGAAGATTTATGTACCGAAGTTGCCACTTTGATAGCCGAAGGCAATGTGGTGGGTTGGTTCCAAGGCCGCATGGAGTTTGGCCCCAGGGCCTTGGGCAACCGCAGTATATTGGGCGATGCCCGCAATACGGAAATGCAGAAGAAGCTGAACCTTAAAATCAAGTACCGCGAAGGGTTCCGCCCATTTGCACCTGCCGTACTGGAGGAAGATGCCGAGGCATATTTCCAGCTCCAGCAGCCATCGCCGTATATGCTCTTGGTGGCTCCAGTGCAGGAAAATTTGAGAAATGATTTACCTAGCAATTATGCGGAACTGCCGTTGGTGGAGAAACTTTATACCCAACGCTCCAGATTGCCTGCCGTTACCCACGTGGATTTTTCCGCGAGGGTACAAACAGTGCAGGCGGCCACTAATCATCGGTTCCATCAGTTGTTAATGGCTTTTAAGCAATTGACTGGCGATAGCGTGCTAATCAATACCAGTTTCAATGTAAGGGGCGAACCACCGGTTTGCACCCCAGCCGATGCCTATCGCTGCTTTATGCGCACTGAAATGGATTATTTGGTACTGGGCAACTATTTGTTGGACAAACGCCAGCAGCCCCCTTGGCCGGAAGCCCAAGAGCAATGGCAACAAAATTTTGTACTGGACTGATGCGCAAACACAGCTACGATAGGGAGCAACAACTGGAAACTATTCTCTCCATAGCCGCAGGGGCCCTGGCTTTTTATTTCATCACCGGGCAAAAAGTACTGGTCATAATTGCGTTCTCCATAGCACTTATCGGCATTTTCTCCCAGTTGCTTAGCTTTTGGATAACGGTGGCCTGGCTGAAACTAGGCGATGCCATGGGTTTTGTCAGCTCAAAAGTAGTATTGGGCTTTCTGTTCTATATCCTCCTATTCCCGCTATCCCTTATGATGCGCCTTACAGGAAACAAAGACCCTCTGCGACTGAAAAAAGCCTCAGGTTCTACCAGTACTTACACTGTACGTAACCACACATATACTCCCAAGGATTTGGAGAAAATGTGGTAGCCTCAATTCGCTATTACTACTTTGCCCCTGTGAACCACCTTGCCTTTATCCATCAATTGGTAAAGGTATAGCCCACTATTCAGCGCGCTTAGCTGTATCGTGGTCCTTTCAGCTTCAATCGGCAATAGATGCACTGCTTTTCCTGATAAGTCGGTCAAAACAAATGAAGGCTTAACCAGTTTACCATATTCGGGTACATACAATATGGCTTGTGAGCTTATTGGGTTTGGAAACAGGTTGGCATGTACTTCCAAAATGTCCGCTGTGCTGGTGTGGATAGTATCCAACTCTCCTGCATAGGCAAGGCCGCCTGCTTGGCTCAACAAGTAATGTGTACCAGCAGTGTCCACTGTCCAAAGCGTATCAAATTCACCTCCAATCATCAATTCCCCATCCAAAATGCTGATAGTGTGTACTGTGCCATAAATATTCCCCGCTGCTTGAATACGTTCGTCCAAAATTCCGCAACCATAGTACCCCAACATTGGGTAGGCACATACGTCGCCACCAATGTAAAGCGCATTCGGCGATGCATACAAGGTTTTGATACTAAAGTTACCATCGCCGATTGTTGCCGATAGGTCTTCCCACATAGTATCATTCCAGGTGGCATAGCCCCAGTAAGGGTTAAAGTCCAGGGAATTGTAATCACCACCTTTATACAGTTTGCCATTGTAAACCTCCAATGCCCTTACCACGCCATGGGTGCCGTTGCCTACACTGTCCC
Source organism: Chitinophagales bacterium (assembly GCA_033762815.1). Lineage (GTDB taxonomy): Bacteria > Bacteroidota > Bacteroidia > Chitinophagales > CAIOSU01 > JANRLF01. The sequence goes on from JANRLF010000003.1 coordinate 51,169, forward strand.
AAGTTGTACCGTCAAAGGCAGCGATATTGCTTGTTCCAAAACGGCTGGTAACCGTATCGAACATGCCACCCACCATCAGGCGGCCATTGTAAGTTTTCATTGCATAGATGGGACCATCGGGAAACTCCAAGCCGCCAGTTATAAGGCCAGTGCTATCAAGGGTACAGAAATTAGCCCTCAAGGCACCAGTGGGCAACTGAAACTCACCGCCTATGGCAAGAGTACCATTAAAAGGCTCTAGCGCATACACTATTCCATACGGTGCAAGGAAATCGCCTGAAACATTCCAGGAGTTACCATCCCAGTCCATCAAGCAGGCTACATTGTTTCCGGAGCTATCGGTAAAATTTCCCCCTATATATATTCTTCCATTAAAGGCCTTCATGGTCATTACCGTCCCTTCCACACCGTTGCCCAATGCAGACCAGCCATCCGTTGGCGACCAAGAGGCCACATTTTTGGCGGGCACCCCATCTACTTCGCTAAACACACCACCTATGTAAAGTCGTCCAGCATCGTCTACTAAGGAAGTATTGACCACCCCATCGGTACCGCTACCGAATGTTTTCCAGGGTACGGCAGGTTCGTAGCCAGGCTGTATCAAAGCAAGCTCTTTGGCCGTAAAGCCCGATTGTTCCACCCATTGGGCCAATTCAGGATAGTCCATGTCCAACAAATAATCGTTGTTGCCTTTACGCACAATCATATCGGCAATATCCTTTCTTCCGCTTTCTATAATCAAATAGCCCACTGCACAGGCGGTGCCGTGTACATCAATGAAATAGGGTATACGGTAGCTGTAATCGTAGTTTTGTGGAAACTTGCCTTGCATCCAATAGCCATGCAGCACATCCAAGCTGTGCAAGCGCCTGCTGCTCAATTCGGGGCTTAAATGGCTAATGTCTTTTTCGCGCAAGTAGCGTTCTACCTGCTTTAAATGCTCCTGAATCAGCTTGGTATCACTCTCAAACTTTTGGGACGGGCCGTTTAAATAAGCAGGGGTGGCTATTTTCAACCATTGGCTGTTTACTGAGGCAACCTGCTCATACAAGGTGGCCGGCGTATTATTACCTGCAAAGCAAATGGCGCAAACAAAGCAAAGGTGGGCTATCAGCAATTTGGCTTTCATAGTTTTGGGCTTTTGGTTATATGAAAATTACGAACAATCTCCATAAAGCGTTGCCTAGGAATTGTAAAACTATTTTGACGTTACAGGTTGGCTACGGCAGCCTCAACCAGCATTTGCCAGTAAGCAGTCTTGATATTATCTTGTGTGTTTATTTGATAGTGCGAGGATATGCTGGTAAAAACATACGGAAGTGCGGTGCATGGGGTCAATGCCATTACCATTACCATAGAGGTAAACATCCTGCAGGGGCTTCATTATTTTGTAGTGGGCCTGCCCGATAGTGCCGTAAAAGAAGGCCAGCATCGCATTGAATCGGCATTGAAAATGTACGGTTACCGCATGCCCAGACAAAAGGTGGTGGTGAATCTGGCCCCGGCCGATATCCGCAAGGAGGGCTCCGCATACGACTTGCCCATCGCTTTGGGCATATTGGCGGCATCTGACCAAATGGTGGCCGAAAAGGACCTCTCTCGCTACATCATCATGGGCGAGCTTTCCTTGGACGGCAGCCTGCAGCCCATCAAGGGGGCACTGCCCATTGCCATACAAGCGCGGAAGGATAAGTTTGATGGCTTTATACTGCCTAGGCAGAATGCCCGTGAGGCGGCTATTGTAAGCGACGTGAAAATTTATGGGGCCGATAATTTGAGGGAAGTGGTGGATTTTATGGAGGGTAAGGGCAACCTTGACCAAGTAATCATCAACACCCGCGAGGAGTTCTTCTCCAACCTAACCTATGCCGACCTTGACTTTGCCGACGTAAAGGGGCAAAAAAACATCAAGCGGGCTTTGGAAATAGCCGCCGCCGGTGGGCACAATGTCATCCTTATCGGGCCACCGGGCGCGGGCAAAACCATGCTTGCCAAGCGCATGCCCACCATATTGCCGCCCCTGAACCTGCACGAAGCCTTGGAAACCACTAAAATACACTCAGTGGTGGGTAGGCTGGGCAGTGGCGCATCGTTGCTGTACCAACGGCCTTTCCGTTCACCGCACCATACCGTAAGCGACGTGGCACTAGTGGGCGGCGGGGCGGTACCACAGCCAGGGGAGATATCGCTGGCGCACAATGGCGTACTGTTCTTGGACGAGTTGCCCGAATTCAAGCGCACGGTACTGGAGGTATTGCGCCAGCCTATGGAAGAGCGGCGGGTCACTATTTCCAGGGCGCGCTTTTCCGTGGAATACCCTGCCAGTTTTATGCTCATTGCCAGCATGAACCCCTGCCCCTGCGGCTATTACAACCACCCCGAAAAGGAATGTGTATGCGGGCCGGGCGTGGTGCAGAAGTACCTGAACAAAATATCGGGCCCCTTGCTGGACCGTATCGACCTGCACGTAGAAGTTACGCCCTTGCCCATCAGCGACCTGGCCGGGGAAAGCAATGCGGAAAACAGCACCGCCATCCGCGAAAGGGTGGTGGCCGCCCGAGCCATACAGGAGCAGCGTTTCAACGGCGAAAACGGGGTGTACTGCAATGCCCAAATCGGCCCGCAAGGCCTGAAGGATTATTGCCAAATAACCGAAGCGGGCCGTACCCTGCTCAATAAGGCCATGGAGCGCCTCGGCCTTTCCGCCAGGGCCTACGACCGCATCCTGAAAGTGGCCCGTACTATTGCTGACCTAGCCAACAGCCCCGACATTAAGATTGAACACCTGGCCGAAGCCATCCAGTTCCGTAGCCTGGACAGGGAAAGCTGGGCAAATTGATGGGCGTGCATCGCGCTACTAGCCTCTAAAAACCCGTTTCGCAGGTGTTTCGCAGGTGTTTCAAGGGGTGTTCGCGGGTACTTCAAGGGTATCTCGCGGGTGCTTCAAGGGGTGTTCAAGGGGTGTTCGCAGGTAGTTCAAATCCTATTAATTTGCTGTTTATCAATCTTTTGTGTGAAAAAAAGTGTTTTTTTGTTTTTTTCATGCCTTTTTCCTTAGTTCCTCTCCCTAAGGGAGAGGTTAGGTGAGGGGTAAAATAGATTGCAGTCCAAATCATTTCCAAACTCTCAAATCACCAAATTTTCAAATTGCCAAATTGCCCTCACCTCCGCCTCTCCCTGCCACCGCACCAGCTTAACCGGGAGAGGAACTTAAAACAAGGTCATTTTCAAACTCTCAAATCACCAAATTTCCAAATTCATTGAAGCATCTAAAAAGCCATTTCAGTAGTATTTCAGTAGTGCTTCAGTGGTGTTTCAGTAGTACTTCAGTATAGTTTCGGTAGTATTTCGGTGATACTTCAGTGGTATTTCAGTAGTACTTCAGTTTTGATTAATTCATTGATTGTCAGTAGTTTCTATTAAAATGAGTGTGCTTTTTGTTTTTTTGCTTCATTTGTAGAGGGTAGAAAGTAGAAGGATTTACGCCTGCCCCGCTAATTGCGGGGATTTCAGATTTACAATTTACAATTTACAATTGCAGCCCAAACCATTTTCAAATTTTCAAATCACCAAATCACCAAATCACCAAATCAATCAGCACATCCCTCTACCTTCTACTTTCTACCCTCTACCATAATGGTAAGCACTTAGTGTGAATAATCCAAATCAAAAAATGGGTAAATGGGTATATGCTCAGTGTGGGGTTAGGGTAGCTAGAAACCTGAAATGTGCCCCCGCCAGTATGCGGTGGGTGGGTGTAGAGGGGGTGGTTTTTTTAGGAGCTTCAACCGGTCTAAGAAAGTGTGGTAGTAGCAAGGCACAGCCTCTTAGCTCTAGTGCTTCGGAAGTTAAGCTTCCGAAGAGTATGGGTAGATAACGAACTAATGTTTCTTTCAAACCCGCTCATAAAAATTATAAGATTTTGCACTAATTTATCTGCCTCAATTATTTTTATGAAGGAAGAACATAACTCAGAGCGAACTTATTTGCAACAGCTCATCTCACTTTACCAGTTATCTGTACGGAATGTTCCTATCTTAAAATATTCTTGGGTCATCATTTCGGGAATATGCTTGATGGCTATTATTGCCCTTTTTAAGTTAGACCCATTTGAAGTTTGCCTTTTTACTATTGGTGTACTTGTCCTATCATTTCTTGGATTTATTTTCTCAAGCATCGTAAAGGGCAAGGACAAACCCATTCGAATTGCCCTCTACATTGTCATATATGCGATTATTACCACTCTTAGCGTAGTAGTTTTGAGCTTTGGCTCTTATATCATTTTTGAAAGCCCGAAAATTTTTGACTTGTTCTTTGTAGAACAATCCATAGTGAAGGAGCCACTTAATAAACTTTTACGGGAATTGGAAGCTGACTATCATAATAATTTTCGTAATGTCCGAAGCGAATATTTGTTAGAAACAACCCCGTATAGCGTCATCTATGATGTTAAATATCCTTTAGGTAACATCAACGCTTGGATTGAAATCCAATCTTCTGATACCAATAAGGTTGAGTGCCGAGTTGATGTATATAAAGGTTCTAGTAAAGAGATGGCTAAACGAGAAGTATTAAATTATCATAACCGCTTATCAAGCTGGTTAAATGAATACTCGTCCTCAATAAAGGATAATAAAGATGTTGGTGATACCATCTTATACTTAGAGTATTTTCAGAAAGAAGGTGTAATTATTCGTCTTTCCTCTTGGGGGCCTTATCGGGATGCGAAGAGAAATGATAATTATTATACATACATTTCTATCCGAAGACCTTCTTGGGACTATTGATTACGGTCGCGGGGTTGGCGACGGAGTTGGTCGGTCTGGTCCAGGAGTAGGTTCACCCTTTGGTTTATCGCTAGGGGAAGGGCTATCACTGTCTGTATCTCTATCCTTATCATCGGGGGTAGAAACGCTGAAAAGTAGATTTCGCATACTAAAGTCTTTGGTTTAATTAAAGATAATTACCCTTCTTGACATTACAAAATTTAAATCTAACTAAATTGCTCTTATTAATTCAAAAAAGTATCTGCCCAACGTTCTGCGGAGATTAGCGTAGCGTCCCTACAACCGTGCCGGCCTGTTGGAAAGCGTGGTGTTTGATGGTAATACTTATGTGCGCAACATTGCCTATAATGCCAAGGGTCAGGCCATTTTATCGGCATTCGGCAACGGCACCATGACCAGGGCTGCGTACGACCCTCTTACCTCCAGGCTATTGAGGACCCGGACGGAGAGGTATAAGCTCAGCGTGGGCCAGCCCTTTACCTACCAGTCCAATTCGGGTGCCAAGCAGGACCTCGCCTATGCTTATGACCCTTACCCAGCGCGCATTATCCATCGCAAGGAGGGGAGTAATACACAATTTAGAGGCGCCACGAAAAAACTCCCCTCCTTGCCGAGCCATTTGCGGGTAGCAAAAGGAGGGGTTGGGGGTGGTCACTCCAATGCTTGCTGAGCCTTTTTGCGGGGTAGCAAAAGAGCCTGTCCCAATGGCTATCGGGAAGGGGATGGGGCTGGTCGCTACACAATTCCAAAATGGGTTTGTTCTCTCTTCCCCCCAGAAAGGCGCCTCAATCGCCCCAAAGCTGGGTCGGGCGTACATCCTTCTACGCTCTACCTTCTACAAAAAAAAGCCCATCCTTCAGGTTAAAGGACGGGCTTTCGGGAAAGGGTTTAACGACAGATATCAATTTTTTTCGGCACTGGCTGTCTTTTGGCTATCCATGTATTTGGAGAGCAGGTCGGGCAACTTCTCAATGGCCGCGCTAAAGCCTTTGGAGGTGCTGGCAGCTATGAAATGGATTTCATCGGCACGAGATACCAGGAAGCCAATAGGCTCCATGCCTATGCCTGCACCGCCACCGCCGCCGCTTCCGGATGCCTTGGGATCGGTACCCTCGCCACCGCCGGCACCAAAGCCCATGCCCACGCGGATAATGGGTACGCAGCTAAATTCGCCCACTTGGAATGGCTTGCCAATCAAAGTGTCCGTGTTTACCTCGTTTTTCAAAAAGTCGGTGATTTTTTCGATCATTTCATTTAGGTTGTTCATTGTCAGGAGTTTTTTATGTGTTTAATAAAGGTCCAAAGTATCCGCGATGCCCTATTGTCGATGCAGAGCCTCACAGTTTGCTGGTGGGTAAAGTTGATGTACAGCGGATGCCCCCAATATTGCCCCAGCAAAAACACCCAAGGGTACAGCTTGGCATTCAGCATCACGTCGTCCGTATCGATATTCACGTAGCAGTGCTTTACCCTAAAGGTTTTTATCAGCCGCAGCACCAGCTTGAAGTTGACCCATTTGGGCCGCCTCCTAGGCTTGCGCTTCTTCTTCGGCTTTGGGGCCGCCTCCGTTTCCTCGGGTTTGGACATTGGCTTGCTGGTTATCGGTCTTTCCCACCACAATATTTTAAAGAACATTTTCGGCTCCCCTTCCACCATTGCCACGCGAAAGGCGGCCAGGCGATGATACCTCACCCTATATAGGCCCGAATCGGTATCTATCTCCAAAAACCAAGGGGCAAACAACAGGTAACAGCTTATTCCACATAGTATTGACAGTATTAGAAGCAACCATAGCATATTGTCCGTTGTCCATACAAAGGTTGGAAGAAATCAATAGCTGAACGATGATTGATATCAGCACAAATATTGATATTTGTCAATAGTATCTTATTCCTAACTTGTAGGCATGAAAAAATGGTTGCTGCGCATTGGTGCTGCCCTAGGGGCATTGGTAGTGCTAGTATTGCTGGCGGTTTTTACCACGGTAGATAGCACCCCTTTCCAACGGATGGGCTACTATCATAAAATGATGGCCACCATTGATAGCTTACCAGATATTGGTACCCGAGGTGATACGATGCTGGCGGGCTGGGCCAAGGTGAACCTAACCCCGCCGAAGCCGGTGCCCATTGCCATTGCCGATTCTAGGAACGGCCGCAGTTACGAACGGGTGGAAGACAGTATATGGGTGAGGGCTTTTGTGTTCGACAATGGTGCCACCAAAGCGGCCATCGTTACCGCCGATTTACTGATTATTCCGCCCACCGTTACCGTTTTGCTGGACAGTATGTTGCAAACGATAGGTTTCCGGCTTTCTCAAGTGTATCTATCGGCCACCCATACGCACAACAGTATAGGGGCATGGGGGCCAGGCTATGTGGGCAAGCGCTTTGCGGGCAAGTATGACCAGGCGGTGGTGGACCATATTGCCCGCTGCATAGTACAGGCCGTAAAAGCTGCCGATATGCAAAAGCAGCCCGCCCAACTGTCTTATGCCGAACAGTTGGTGCCCAGTTTGGTGTTTAACCGCTTGGTAGGCGACAGTGGCACTACTGACCCTCAATTGCAGGTACTAAAGGTGGCGAATAACAATGGCAAACAGGCCATATTGGTGCGCTATTCGGCGCATGCCACCTGCCTTCCTGCCAATTACATGAACCTGCACCGCGACTATCCGGGCAGGTTGGTCGATTTGTTGGAAACGGCAGACAGTGTTGATATGGCAGCTTATGTGGCAGGAGCAGTGGGCAGCATGGGGCCCTGCTGTGCCGATTTGGGCCCCAAACTGCAAATAGATTCGCTGGCCACAGCACTTTCGCAGCAGGTAAGACGATTAGACTTTAAGCCTATTAGCGATAAGGTAGTTGCCGCCATACGCATGCCGCTATATCTGCGGGAACAACATTTTAGAGTGAGCGATAATATTCGGTTTCGCCCCTGGGTAACCAAAAAAGTAGTGGGCGATTTCCCTTTGGAGGTGGAATTGCTGCGCTTGGGCAACCTGATATGGGTGGGCTTGCCCTGCGATTATTCCGGTGAACTGAGCGTGCCCTTGTGGCAAGCAGCGCAGCAAAAAGGGCTGCAGTTGTCCATTACCAGTTTCAATGGGGGCTATATGGGCTATATTACCCATGACAAATGGTACCATCTGGATGCCTATGAAACCCGTACCATGAATTGGTATGGGCCTTACAATGGCCAGTACACCCAAACGGTAGTTTCGCGAATGATGGACAAGTGCAAATAGCGCAAAAAAATAGGGCCGCATTCCGTATTGGAAATGTGGCCCTATATACTAGGTTCCGCTAAGCGGGATGGATTACTGTGCTAAATAAGCTTTCAGGCTTTGGCTGCGAGAGCTGGCCCTCAACTTATTGATGGACTTGTCCTTAATTTGGCGCACTCGTTCACGGGTAAGGCCCATTACTTCGCCGATATCGGAAAGCGTCATCGGGTTATCAACGCCAATGCCATAGAACAGCTTCAATACACCACGCTCCCTTTCGGTAAGGGTAGCCAAAGTGCGCTCGGTTTCTACTTGCAATGAGAAATGGTACTCCACGCCAGCGTCAGCAAGGTCGGCATCAGGGTTCACCAACACGTCCACCAATGAGTTACCATCTTCCTCGTTGAAAGGGGCATCCATGGAAACGTGCCTACCGGCCAGGCCTAAGGTTGTTTTTACTTCCTCGGCACCCATTTCCAAGCACTCGGCCAGTTCATCGGGGGTTGGTTCGCGCTCAAACTCCTGTTCCAATGCGGAAAATGCTTTATTGATTTTGGTCAATGAGCCAACCTTGTTCAAAGGCAGCCTAACCAACCTTGAGTTTTCGGCAATAGCCTGAATAATGGATTGGCGAATCCACCACACGGCATAGGAAATGAACTTGAAACCCTTGGTTTCGTCAAAACGCTGTGCGGCCTTTACAAGGCCAAGGTTACCTTCATTGATCAAATCATTGAGCGGTAAGCCCAAATTTTGGTATTTTTTGGCTACTGATACTACGAAACGCAAGTTGGCACTGGTGAGTCTTTCCAGTGCATTTTGATCGCCCTGCCTTATTTTGCGGGCAAGCTCCACCTCTTCTTCCGGTGTCACCAACTCCACTTTACCAATCTCCTGAAGGTACTTCTCAATAGATTGGCTATCACGGTTAGTTATAGATTTAGTAATCTTTAGCTGGCGCATTCAATGTTGTTTTGGTTAATGAAAAATGAAACACTAAGGATAGATTCCCTTTGATGGTTTGATGAGTAATAACGTGGTTCAACGGGGTCAAGATAAGCAAACAATTTGCGAAGTGTCCTATGTGAACCTGAAATAATATCCACCCTCTGTGGAAAAACCACGTCATATCTAATCCAAAACGACCTGTCCATCGGTTTATTGTAAGCAATATGGCATTTTTGACCAAAAAGTTCCAGATTGCGTTTTTTAGCTATTTAATATGGTTATGAATCTTCACCTTTCAACTGAAACAGCGGCATTAAATCCGTCTCTATAAAAGTCCCCAATAGGTAAATCCTTGCCCTTAATTCGGACTCTATTTCGCTCAATTAATTCAATCTTACTGATAGATACAATATAAGAACGATGAATACGGACAAAATCATTAACGGGTAATTTCTCAATAATCCATTTAAGATTAAGCAAGGTTAAAACGGGCTTCATCGTTTCTGTATAAATCTTAATATAGTCTTTAAACCCTTCTATATAAAGAATTTCATTTAATGGTAATCTGATAGTTTTATAACCCTCTTTAACAAACAAATGATCTATTTTCTCAAAAGCAGGTTGTTGAAACCCCTCTAAGTTAGTATTTGGTTTATGCTTGAGTTGATGGAGCTCGAAAACCTTGTTTACAGCTTTCAAGAAACGCTCAAAAGGTATGGGTTTTAGCAAAAAATCAATTAAATCCAAATCATAACCCTCCAATGCGTACTCGTCATAGGCTGTAGTAAGCACTACCATCGGTCGCTGTCGAATAGTCTTCAGAAATTGAATCCCGCTCACATCTGGCATTTTCACATCAAGGAACATTAGATCTATTGATTCATTTTGCAGTACTTGCAGTGCATCGAAAGAGCTTTTGCAAGCCTTACTTAATTCCAAAAAAGGCACCTTGGCAATATAATCATCTAATAAGGTCAACGCAAGAGGCTCATCATCTACTGTTATACATTTAATCATTCCTTATCTTTAAATATGTACCATTAATGAAGTCTTAAACAACTGCCCATTCTCTACTGCGCTTAATTCAAAATTATTTGGATATAGCAACTCCAGCCGTCTTCTTATATTCACTAGCCCAATTCCGTTGCTAGTTTCGGCATCATCTTCTCTCATACCATAGTTTTTGTTCTCTACATCAAGATAGAGCCAATTTTTATTATATAGTTTCAATCTTATAAATATTGGACTAGGATCAATATAGCTGACTCCATGCTTAAAAGCATTCTCCACTATAGGTATCAAAAGCATTGGGGCAATTGCTTTACCAATAAGTTCACCCTCAATGTTAAATACAATATCTATTCTGTCGTTTAATCGCATCCTTTGCAAGTCAACATAATTCTGCAAGTGCTCTACCTCTTTGGTTAAAGAGATACTATCTACATTAGAGTCATAAAGCATATAGCGCAGCATTTGAGAAAGGTTCATAATAGCAGGTGCGCTTGAACGGGATTCCTTATAAGCTAAGGAATAGATACTATTAAGGGTGTTGAATAAAAAATGCGGGCTTACCTGCCACTTCAGAAGTGCGAGTTCGGCCTTCAACTTTTCATGCTCCATTTCCTTTTTGCTCCTTTCGTTCTTAAACCATTCATGAGTCAATCTAACGCCACTGCTTATCGCAAAAATCATAATTGGCATAATCAATCTAGGAAAAAGAAATTTTGGGGGCTCGGGCGGAAACCCTTTCTGCACTAAAGCTTGGGTTAGTTCAGCAGGAATAACAATGGGCGAAAGAAAATCTATCAGGAAGGATAAACCAGTAAAGGCTAGCAACAACAGTACAATAAGAGTTAAGAATGCCCCTAATCTACCTCGCAATAAAAATCTTGGTACCAGTACGAAGTAGTTGAGGTAGTAAAGAGCGGCTATTAAAGCATTAATTAATACCCACCGCCATAAATGCACATACCCAATGAACGGATTGTCAAGCATCATAAACGGAAGTACTGTAAGGCCAATCCATACTGCTAAATGGCTTATAAAAATTATAAATGGATGGTTCCAATAACTCATTGGCTTCATGGCGGGTAAATGTAAAGGTTTCTAACAGTTGTATGAAATTGGTTATACGCAGGTTGAATAAGCCTCTATGAATTGCCCTTTTTTGCCGATGAGTTTTTGCCAATTAACTCGTAGAAGCCAAACTATGCTGTCAAGCACTTTTGGAAAGATGCCGCAAGTAATCTATAGGCTTATATAAGGCACTTGCAGGATAGTTGGAACCATCTGCCTAATCTATTTGCAAATGGAACTAGCGGCCCACTAGTTTTACGACCAGAAGCAACCAGAGGGGAGAAGGTAACTTACGCCACGGGCAATTCCAAGACAGATAGGAGCCAAGCCTGTAAATCTTCTCCCCTCCCATTTTCACAATTTAACAATTTTATGAGAAGCCTGGCCAGTATTATCCTCATCTTAATTATGCTTATGGTTGCGCAAACTGCCAACTGTCAAGACACCACAGGAGTGAGGATTACTAAAATTTATAACGCTTCTTTAGAGGAAGTTCTAGATAGAATTAGTAGTGAATATGGCCTTCGATTTCAATTCAATCGAGCTCAATTTAGAAAGATTCAATGCACATATGCCTTTTGGGGTTTGCCGATTGAGCAGGAAATGAAAAAACTTTGCCAGCGCTTTGATTTAAACTATACCTTCAACGATGGTTTTGTAATTGCCTTACAGTTAAAAGATCCTTCGAGTGTCCCTGTTAGCAATTCTGACAAAGATGAAGTTGACGTTACTGGTCCTGTACCATTAGAAAACAGCGTTTATAAGGGGGCTTTCGAAAAAACAAATGTTACCGTTACAGGACGGGTAGTTGATGCTAAAACCGGAGAGTCATTGCCATTTGTGACAGTAGGGGTCAAAGGAACTACATTGGCCACCACTACTAATCTCGATGGATTCTTCTCCTTACTTAAAGTGCCTAATGACACTTGCTCTTTGCAGTTTAGTTACTTAGGTTATCAAAATTATACACATCATTTAAGCCCAAAAGAACCCCTTAGTGATATAAAAATCGAAATGTCCTCGTCAAACTTACAACTAGGAACAGTTACAGTAGTGGCTACAGCAAAAGAGCGGCTTATGGAAACTGGCGAAAAGCCTGGTATGATAAAAATGACACCCGCCAAGCTTGATGTATTGCCTAACCTAGGGGAGAAGGATATATTCCGCTCATTTCAGTTAATGCCAGGTGTAAGCGCAGCCAACGAATCTTCATCAGGTTTATATGTAAGGGGCAGTACACCCGATCAATCGCTAGTTTTGTATGATGGCTTTACAATATATCATGTCGACCACCTTTTTGGTTTCTTTTCCGCTTTTAATGCCAACGCCATTAAGGACGTCCAGTTGTATCGTGGTGGATTCGAATCGAAATATGGAGGACGGCTTGGTAGTGTAGTTGACATAACTGGAAAGGAAGGTAATACTAAAAAATGGAATGCTGGGGGAAGCCTCTCTCTCTTAGGAATGAATTTATGGCTAGAAGTGCCAATTAAAGAGCATTTTACTTCGTTAATAGCATTTCGAACATCTTATCAAGGGTTGATTTACAACAAGATTTTCAACCAATTTAACAGCGATGATGATCGCCCGTCAAATGGACCATCAGGAGGTGGTCCCCTAAGCCAAAATACCACCCCAAGTTCAAACTTTTACGACCTGAACGTCAAGTTAGCATACAAGTATGGGAAAAATCTTAAGAATAACCTAACCCTTTCTCTGTTCAACAGCCGCGACAAACTTGATAATGGCCAAAAAATTGAGCTGCCAAGTTTTCTTGCCGATCAAGATATCGACTTCAATCTAAACATAAATGATCTGACGAAATATGGAAATACAGGTGCAAGTATAAAGTACTCTCGGCAGTTTACAGATAAAATTTATGCCAATACTATACTTAGTATATCCAATTACTACAGTAACAGAGATAGATCTGTTGAAGGAAGCATCACGGACTCATCGGGGGCGGAGAATACTTTCAAAAATGGCACCTTGGAAAACAACAAAATAATAGATGCAGCTTTTAAAAGTGATTTAGCAATTGGACTTACTGACTGGAACAAGATTGAATTGGGGGTGTTGGGTAATTATTACAAAATCGATTATAGTTACAGCCAAAACGACAGCACAACTATACTAAAACGCAATGACAGACAGCAATCTGTAGCTTTATATCTGCAAGATAATATACAGCTATTTGATAATAGAATCAAATTGTTGCCTGGCATCAGAGGCACATATTACACAGGCACGTCTAGGATGTATTATGAGCCTCGCGCCAATATGGAAATTAATATAACAACAGGCCTAAAGTTCCAAGCCGCATGGGGCGTTTACTATCAATTCGCCAACAGGGTGGTTAGAGAGGATATCTTGCAGGGAAGTAGAGACTTTTGGATACTTTCGGATGATGATAAAGTGCCTGTAAGCAAATCCATTCATTACATTGCAGGTATAAATTATGATTGGAAATGGTTTAATTTTTCAGTGGAGGGATATTATAAAAATCTGTCTAACCTTACTCAATATTCCTTACGAATTAAGCCCAGTATTGGAGAAGCGAACTATGAAGAAAGCTTTTTCAATGGCACGGGTATTGCCAAAGGGGTTGATTTTACATTGATGACCAAGGTGAAAGGATATAGTGGTTGGCTTACCTATACTTTGGGCAAGGTTGACTATCATTTTGACGCATTCAGCAAAAATGATTTCCCAGCAGATCATGATGTAAGGCATGAGTTTAAAATGGTTCATACCTATAAATACAAACGTTTCGATTGTTCAGTCACGTGGCTGTTCAGCACTGGCAAGCCATATACGTCTCCAGAAGGGGGCTATGAACTGACCTTGTTAGATGGCACATCTGTTGATTTGATTAGTGTTTCTGATAAGAACAGCAAGCGACTACCAAATTATCACCGCATGGATATCTCAGCCAATTATAATTTTCCAACTAAGACTGGGGGCAACTTTGCTATTGGGCTTTCAATTTTTAATCTCTACAACCGCAAAAATGTATGGTACAAGCAATACAACATTGATAGCGGTCAAATTATTGAAACAAATGTCAATTACTTAAGCTTAACTCCTAATGTCAGCTTAAACTACCGTTTCAGATGAAAAACTTGAGAATTTACAGATTTACTAAATGCCTATTTGCTTTCATACTTATTTCATCCTTGCTCTCCTGTGAAGAAGAAGAAATCAATACTGGTTATAATGATACGCCAGTGGTAGAAGCCTACCTAGTGCCAGGAACACAAGCAACCATAAAAGTGTCTCTACAAGTTGAAGCTAATACTACTGAAACTGCTATCAAGACAATTGATACCTTACACCCTACAATTATTCATGAAGGGCTGATTTATTACTTAAATCCTATCGGAGGAGGTGTATATATTGCAGATACTAGTTTAACTATCAATGAGGGTCACACCTATCGTCTTTATTTTATCTTTAATGGTGACACTGTGAACTCAGAAACCACCGTTCCTTCTAAGCCTACAGAGTTCAAGCTATCTGCAACAACTATGGAAATTCCGAAAATTGATTTAGACGCGGGCTTCCCCAGCGAACTGCCTGAGTTTCCAGAACCTATTGATGTCACTTGGAGCAACCCCGATCAGTCCTACTACTTAATATTAGCACAAAATACAAGCACAAATCCTGAACCTGTATTCGATAATCCCGACTCGCTTACAAACCCCCCCACTTTCCGTATTGAACCTACTAAAGCAGGGAGCTACGAGCTAAATTCTCAACAATTTTCTTATTTCGGCAATTATGATATTATACTATACCATATTAATCCAGAATATGCTGGTTTATACGATGAAAGTGGAAATTCCTCACAAAACTTGAGACAAGCCTCTACAAATATTATTAATGGACAAGGCATTTTTACGGCCATCCATTCGGATACACTAAAACTAAGGGTAATTAAGCAGTAATCCAGAAAAGGTTAAAAAAGGATTTTTACCTTTGTCGCAAACTTGATATTATGGCATTTCGCCACTGCACGCCAATACAAATTCGTTTTGCCGACTTGGATGCGCTCAATCATGTGAACAATGCCAACTTTTTGAGCTACATTGAACTGGCCCGTATAGCCTACTTCCAACAAATTACGGGCGGCGATATGGGGCTAGGCGATGAAGGTTTGATATTGGCAAAAGCTACCGTCGATTTCAAACAACCCATCCGCTTGAACGACCAAATAGTGGTGTACACCCGTTGCAGCAAGATAGGCAATAAGAGTTTCGATTTGGAGTACGAAATATTAAATGAAAAAGGCGATGGGCAAAAAATATTAATGGCAAGCGCCCATACTGTAATCGTATGTATTGACTATACCACTGGAAAAACCGTGGCGGTACCACAGGCTTGGAGGGATAAGATGATTGCTTATGAAGCTGAAGGTTCCATTGCGCTTTCCTAAATTTGCACTATGAAGCTACACTCCATCCTTTTCTTTTTTTTGCTGGCAGCTATGTTCGTAGGCTGCAATTCCAATGGAGGCAAGTTGATTAATGGACAAAAGGCCCCACAACTATCATTAACTACGGTGGATGGCCAACAAATCAATCTGGACCAGTTTAAAGGAAAAATTGTGTTGATTGATTTTTGGGCATCGTGGTGCAAGCCCTGCCGAAAGGCCAATCCGGCATTGGTAAAGTTGTACGGAGAGTTCCACGACAAGCCATTTCAAGGGGCAAATGGGTTCGAAATAATCAGTATTTCCTTGGATACCAAGGAGCAGGCATGGAAGAATGCCATTGAAAAAGATAGCCTGTATTGGCCATGGCACACCAGCGAATTGAGAGGATGGAAGGCCAAAGCTGCGGAAGCTTATGACGTGCACCAGATACCTACCTCGTTTTTAATTGACCAAAACGGGATGATTATAGGCAAAGACCTAAGCCCCTACGATATTGGCAAAATATTGCACCAACGGCTGTACAGGCAATAATACCTAGTAATTTTCAGCAATTCTGAAAAGAACTTTCGCCCACACCTCAAAGTTTTATAACTTTGCCCAAAGTTAGACTTATGCAACTAGCCAATGCGAAGTTCGCCGGCGAAGGCCTGACCTACGACGACGTGCTCTTGCTTCCGGGTTACTCCGAAGTGCTTCCCCGCGAAGTAGATACCTCTGCCCAACTTACCCGCAATATCCGCATCAATGTGCCCATTGTGAGTGCCGCTATGGATACCGTAACGGAATATTCGCTTGCCATTGCCATTGCGCAGGAAGGTGGCCTAGGCTTTATTCACAAAAACATGTCCATTGACGAGCAGGCGGAGCAGGTGCGGAGGGTAAAGCGCTCCGAAAGTGGTTTGATTATAGACCCCATTACCCTTTCAGAAAATGCCAAAGTAGGCGAGGCCTTGGCCATTATGAAGGAACATAAAATAGGCGGTATCCCCATCGTAGATGCGCAGAACAACTTGGTTGGGATATTGACCAACCGCGACCTTCGATTTGAAGTGAACATGCAGCAGGCCGTATCGGAAGTGATGACCACACAAAACCTGATTACGGCACCTGAGGGAACCGACCTGAAACAAGCCGAGAAAATACTGAAACTGCACAGGGTAGAGAAATTGCCCGTGGTGAACAAAAAAGGCAAACTGGTAGGGCTCATCACCTACCGAGATATCATCAAAGTACAGAGTTATCCCAATGCCTGTAAGGACCAATACGGCCGCCTCATGGTGGGTGCCGCGGTGGGGGTAACCCCCGATTTGCTGGATAGGGTGGGTGCTTTAGTAAAAGTAGGGGTAGACGTGGTAACCCTGGATACCGCCCACGGTCATTCACGGGGGGTAATAGAGGCTTTGAAGCGTATCAAGAAAAAATTCAAGGACTTGGACGTGGTAGCAGGTAATGTAGCCACCCGCGAGGGGGCGAAGGCCTTGGCAGATGCTGGAGCTGATGCGGTAAAGGTGGGCGTGGGGCCTGGTTCCATATGCACTACCCGTATTGTAACGGGGGTAGGGGTGCCTCAATTGAGCGCGGTACATGAAGCTTATACCGGTTTGCAAAAAACAGGGGTACCCATTATAGCCGATGGAGGCATCCGCTATACAGGAGATATTGTAAAGGCGATAGCAGCCGGTGCAGATACCATCATGGCAGGCTCCATGTTCGCAGGGGTGAGCGAATCGCCTGGAGAAACCATTATTTATGAGGGGCGTAAGTTTAAATCCTATAGGGGCATGGGCTCGGTAGAGGCCATGAAGGAAGGCAGCAAGGACCGCTATTTCCAAGATGTGGAAGACGACATCAAAAAGTTGGTCCCGGAAGGCATCGTTGGCCGGGTACCTTTCAAAGGCAGCTTAGCGGAAGTAATGTATCAATATATCGGTGGCCTACGGGCAGGTATGGGCTATTGCGGTGCCAAGGACATTAAGGCATTGCAGGGCGCACGTTTTGTAAAAATCACCACGGCGGGCGTAAAAGAAAGCCATCCGCATGACGTGACCATCACCAAGGAAGCACCCAACTATAGCAGCCGCCTATAGTTTGGCCAGGTAATACCCGGTAAATACCAAAGCCAGCCCTAATAAGTTGGTAGCTAGGATATACACTACGGCAGTCGCCCATAGTCCTTTATTGATCAGGTCAAGGCTTTCCAAGGCAAAACTGGAGAAGGTGGTAAAGCCGCCCAGTAGGCCTATGAATAGCAAGCTACGGGTTGGAGCACTCGGTTCGCCGCCAAACTTTGCCCATAATAACCCTATCACAAACGCTCCCAAAAGGTTGACCGTAAAGGTGCCCCAGGGAAACCGCATGTGCTGGCTTTGAAACAGGATGGCCATTCCATACCGTGCTACGGAACCTATTGCACCCCCAGCGGCTACCAGTATCAAGTGTTTCATTAAAAGCCAAAATAATTTACTTTTCACTTATTTTACCTTATGGTTCCTATTTCTTTTAAGCGGAAATTGCTGTTCATCGCCATTGTAGCAAGTTTCTTTTTCTTGGCAACAGGAGCTATTTTTTGGTTACTGGCCAAGCATAATGCCCCTAGTTTTCAAGGCAACTATACCAAGGATATGTTCCTTTCTGATAGTATCTGCGGCTATGCTGCAAAACCAAGCATTCTTATTACTTCCATTAAAACACATAAAGAAAGGACAATTTATGAAGCCCAGTATCATATAAATCCTAATGGTTTGCGAAGCACGGGTAGTAGCGATGAAAAGCAAAAGCACCTGCTTTTTTCGGCTGCTCCTTTACTTTTGGCGAAGGCTTGCCCGATTCAAGCACTTTCCCTTTTTTGTACAATCAACAAAATGCCGTTTTTGCAGCCTACAATTTCGGCATGCCAGGATATGGGCCACAGCATATGCTGTCCGTTCTTAGTAAGAAGAATTTGGAGGGTATTGTAAAAGAGAAAGAGGGCATGGCTATCTATACTATCCTACCCGACCATGTCTATCGCGCTATTGCGGCGCCTTACGTGGTGTACGGATGGGGTAGTAAAATGCCCTATTACTTTGAAGAACATGACAGCTTGACGCGCATTGCCAATTTTTCCAAAGCATTTCCTTTTAGAACCTTGGCCTATAAAGTGTTTGGAAGCTTGGGATTGTCGCATACTGCACTGATGAAGCCTGCGATAACTAAAACAGACATTGCGCTGACCGTTTCTATTTTAAAAGCTTCGCAAAAGCGTTACCTGCAAATGTATCCAAACTCTAAATTCTATGTGCTTTGCTATCCTTTTTCAGGAATGGAGATAGATTACCAACTGCTTGTCAATGCCTTGCACAATGAAGGAATAAACACATTGGATTATCGCCAAATGTTCCCGATGGATGGTAGCCATACCATTGCTGGCGACGGCCATCCTAACTTTTTGGCGAATCAAAAGATTGCTGCTAGGTTATTGCAGGACCTACATTAAGCGTTATTCTTGCCCTCTTTTACTTGATCCATCGTTTCTTCCAATTGATCGAAAGCACCTTTGAACCAAGGAATCAATTTACCGAATTGGTCCATGACGATAGGGGCTGCGGGTTGCAAATAATTGTAGGTACGCGACTCTATTTTGTCGCGTTCGTCTATCCACTGCAACTTATTGACATACCACAGTACGATACTTAGAATCATCAATAAGCTGATGCACCATAGAAAGGAGCCCGCCAATTGATTGACCACGCCCAAGCCAGCCGTTTTTAGGGATTTTTCCAACAATACGGTAATCAACCTTAACAACAGCAGGGCACAAATAAATAAGAGAATAAAGGATAGAATGGGCATCAACTTCCCTTGCCAGCCAAACCATTCATACAGCTTTTGGGTAGCACAGCCGCTAAATTTAATGGCCACCATACCCCCAATGATTAAGGCAAAAAAGGAAATGACCGAATGTACAAAGCCCTTCCAGAAACCCATAATAAAGGCAAGTACTAATACCGCCAGCAGCAAAATATCAATCCACATTAGGCGGAAAGGGCTGCTTTCACCACGTCGGAAATGGATTTGCTATCGGCTTTTCCGGCAAGTTTTGCGTTGGCTTGGCCCATCACCTTGCCCATATCTTTCATGCCGCTGGCTCCCAGTTCTGCAATAATTTCCTTTATGGCAGCCTGCAATTCTTCGGCACTCAACTGTTTTGGCAAATAGGGCTCAATGGTGGCTATTTCCTCCTGCTCCTTTTCGGCAAGGTCAGGGCGGTTTTGTTGCTGGTAGATGGCCATGGAATCCTTGCGGGTCTTCACCAACTTTTGCAAAATTTGTATTTCCTTTTCCTCGCCAAATGTATCGCTTGCTCCAGGCTCACTTTTGGCCAACAATATGGCCGACTTTACCGCCCGCAGTCCACGCAATCTTACTTGGTCCTTAGCCAACATGGCCTGCTTAATGTCATCATTAATTCTTGCTTCCAAACTCATATAAGCTGATTTTATAGGTCACCAAATTAATACAATTCAACATACCAATAGCATTGAAAAAAGCACTAAATTAGTGTCATGGTTGAATTCTTTACTGAGTTTTGGCAATTCTTGCGCGAAAGGAAAAAGTGGTGGCTGTTGCCTATCATTTTGGTGGCCATATTACTTGGCTTCCTGCTGCTCTTTGCTCCGGTAGGGGTTACCCCTTTTGTGTATACGGTGTTTTAAGTTCGTCCAAGCCTATTACAGTTTTAGTGGATTAATTATTGGCTATTAATTATTTTTGCGCTTCCTATAAAGGATTAGAAGGCCATGACCAAACGGGAAGTCATAGAAAAATTAGAAGCATTGCTCCGCAACGAGGACATGGACCTTATTGCCGCGGAGCTGGAGGGTTTGGAGACCGACTTCCAGAAAGCAACGGAAGAACTGGAACAACAGCAGCGCGAAGCTTTCGAGGCTAGTGCCGAAGAAGGCACCGAGTTTGCCCCCCAAAAGGACCAAGATGATGCCCGTTACAAGGAGCTGCTGAATATCTACAACGACCGTAGGGAGAAGTTTGAAAAGCAGCAAGAGCTTGACCAGCAGGAAACCCTGCGCATCAAGCAGGAGGTGATAGAAGAACTGAAAAGGCTGATTAAGGAAGAAGACCGCATAGCCCAAGCTTTCGATTCCTTTAAAGCACTCCAGGAGAAATGGCGCAATGCGGGCAGCAATATTCCGCAGAAACTATACAAGCAATTGCAGAGCGAGTACAGCCACCAGCTGGACATGTTCTTTTATACCATTGACATTTATAGGGCACTGAAAATCCATGATTTCAACAAAAACCTTGATATAAAGAAGGGTTTAATTGAAAGCATGCGCCAGTTGAAAGAGGAAAGGTCCATTCGCAAGATGGAGGCACTGGTAAAAACCTATCAGAACGAATGGGCAGAAACCGGCCCAGTACCCGAGGACCAATGGAAAGAAATACGCGATGAATTCCGAAAGGCCACCAATGAAGTATATGAGCTGATACAATCGCATTACGACAACCTGAAAGAGCAATATTCGAAAGCACTGGAGGGCAAGCGGGCGATTATAGACAAGCTTAAAGAGCTGGCTGAGAAAGGGGCAGATAGTCATAAACTGTGGCAGGAGGCTTCGGAAGAGGTGCTGAAACTACAAAAAGAGTATAAGGAATCAGCCCCCGTTGCTAGAAAAGACCAAGAGCGGATTTTTAAAGAATTCCGCGCGGCGGCGGATGAGTTTTTTGCCAAGAAGAAAGCCTATTACGATGCCCGCAAGGAAGTGTTGGGTGCTCAGCGCGATAAAAAGATGGATATCATCAAAAGGGCAGAAGAGCTGAAAGATAGTACCGACTGGAAGAAAACTACCGACGAGTTGATTGCCTTACAGAATGAGTGGAAGGAATCCGGTTCCGCTGGCCAGCGCGATGACCAAAAGCTCTGGAACCGCTTTAGGGCCGCCTGCAACCATTTTTTTGATGCCAAGAAATTGCATTTCTCCACCTTGGATGACAGGCTTACGCAAGCACAACAGCAAAAAGAAGCTTTGATAGCCCGTATAGAGGCTTTTGCTCCTACGGGCGATAGTACTGCCGATATGAATACCCTGAAGGAATTCAGCAATGAGTGGAAGGAATTGGGGCATGTACCGCGCAAGGAAGCCGACCGCATCAATGAACTGTACAAAACAACGCTTGATAAGGCTTATGATGCGTTGAGGTCCAATAAAACCGAAAAAGCGGGCGTGCACTATAAAAACAAACTGGAAAGCTTGCAACAATCAGGCGATAACCGCATGCTGGACAATGAACGCCGATTCGTGCGCGACCAAATCAAAAAACTGGAAGACACCATTGACCAGTACGAGACCAACCTGGGATTCTTTGGCCGCTCAAAGGGTGCCGATGCCTTGAAGGCAGACATTCAAAAGAAAATTGACCAATCGAGGGAAGAATTAAAAGGCTGGCAGCAAAAGTTGAAAATGCTGCAACAGACTTCAAAGTAACTTTTTCCAATAGCCCAACATTTTTTCCATGTGCTGTTCAAGGGGGAGGCCTTTAGCGGATGCCCAATCGCTTGGAATATGCCATTCTTTTGATAACGTGGCCTCTATGGTGGCTTTCCAAGCAGCTTTATCATAATTGTCCAATACGAGCCCCGTGCTGGTGTCCAATACTTCCTTAGCCCCTGTCATGCTGCTTACAATGGCAGGAATGCCACAGGCCACTGCTTCCGAAATCACTTGGCCAAATGGTTCATAAATAGCAGGGTGTACCAGCGCATCAGCAGCCCAATAGAGCCCTTCCATATTTTTGACAAAGCCGACGGCCTTTACATTGGCTTGGCCAAAGTCATCATTGCTGCCCGCTACTGCCAATGTAATGGGCGCTTCTTTAAAATCCTTCATTACTTCCAGCAATAGGGGCAAGCCCTTTCTGTTATGGCTGGTGCTGGCAAAAACCAATAGCTGATGCCCCTGCGGCAATCCGAATTGCTGCCTCAATTCTGCTTTATGGATACCATCCCGTTGATAAAAGCGGGTAGTATCCAAGGGCGGATACAGCACTTTGATTTTTTCGCCTGGAATATGGTACCATTGGATGATTTCCTGCTTCACCATTTCAGAACAGGCCAATATCAACTGGCTTTTCAAAAAGGACTGCCTATCCAAATGCAACTGTATCCAATCGCTTGGAAGCGTAAATTTTTTCCCCAGTGCTTTTAGATAACCCCTATGCGTGTTGGCAGCTATTACCATTTGTTGCCCATAGGTACGGCTGAGCGATAGGCTGAAATCATACTTTTCCTGTTGCATGTAGCGCATGGCCCTTTGGGCAAAGACTATGGGTCGCAAGGGCTTCGGCACTGGCTTTATGTGCAAATTCTTTACCTCTACTCCCGGTGGTACTTCCATTCCTGATGTCACCATGCCCGTGAGCACCTGTACTTCATCGCCCCGATTTTGGAAATAGCGGATATAGTTGTGCAGTCTTGTTTCCAAACCGCCTTTTAAGCCGAATCGTAAATGGACCAGGGCCGCTTTCATTTGCCAAAGGTAAATAAGTTTGAAAAAGGAGGGCTTGGCATCATTTCTGCATTCCAATTCATATATCAGTGACAAAGAAAACGAGCAGCCATGAAAACGATATACTTTTTATTGCTTTTTGTACCAGTTGCAATGTTTGCGCAACTTAACCAGCCTATAGATAGGTTGACCGGTACCGAATATTATAGTTCCTTTTATACTACTCCACAAACGCCTGAGGCAGAAATGCCGCTAAGTCCAGGGGCAGCTTTTGGTTTTAAAGCATTCCCGAATCCGTTTCATCAAATCGTTTATTTCGAATTCGCCACCGAACTGATGGGAACGGCATTGCTAGAGATTTATGACCCATATGGGCAGTTGGTGGCCATTTATCGGTATGAACTGCTGCCTGGCAAAAACCTAATGGCTTGGGACCCAGCCAGCGATAGCAAGGATTTACAAGAGGGCATGTATATTTACTCGCTCACCATTGGAAATTCAGTTTATCGGGGAAAGCTACAACATGATGAGTAAGGAAAATTAGGTCGAAGTGCCGTTAAACGGCACTTCGCTTTTTATATATTTGCTCAAAAACTAGGGCAAATGAAAAAAACCGTTATCCTAAGTATTTCCTTTCTGCTGTTGATTACTGTTGCCGCCTGCAAAAAGAAAAGTAAAAGCAAAGCAAGGCTGGAACCCTTTATAATCAGTGCCAGTTTTACCGGACCGCAAAGGGAATATAATGCCGAAGGTAAATTGGTTAAAGTGCTCGATTACAAGAACGGTAAAAAGCATGGGTACGTAACGGAATACTACGATAACGGTAACAAATACAAGCAATTCCCCTACGCATATGGAGTTATGGACGGGGTATATAAGGAATACTATCGGGAAGGGCAATTGTTCATGGAGGTTCCAGTAGAAGAGGGCGTTTTCAATGGCCTAATGAAAAAATACCATAAGAATGGCCAATTACAATGTGAATTGAAGTATGAATACAATAAGGAATCGCTGGGGCTAAAGGAATATGATGTAAATGGCAAATTGATAACCGGATACCCGGAGATTTTAATAGAATTGAAGCAATTGTCTCTTACCGAATACCAAGTAACTGCCTCCTTGAGCAAGCCCTGGCATAAAGTGGAATACTATTACGGATACACGGAAAGCGACTATCTGGACAACAATATGCAACCCGCGCACAAGGAGGGGACAAAGAGCGTTTTTACGGTAGAAGTTCCACCGGGTTCAAAACCTTCTGGCACTGTAATGGCTAGGGCACTTACTAGCTATGGCAATTATTTGTTGCTGGCTAAAGAAATATAGCCCTACCATTTTTACATGATTTGCGAGGCGGGTATGCCGCTATAAGCATCAATTTGTGGAAATAATCATTTTATAGTGCCATCTTTGCATTCCTTTTTTAAAGGAACATTATTGATTGATAATTCATTTTAGAAGCTTAACCCACTGTTTACACCAGTATGGAAAAGTATCTTACCTTATTGTACTATAAGTACGTACGTATTGACGATGCCGAAATGTTTGCGGCACAGCACCTGAAGTTTTGCAGGGCTATTGGCTTGAAAGGCCGTATCCTTATTAGCGAGGAAGGAATCAACGGCTCCGTTTCAGGTACCGAGACCCAGTGCCAAACCTATATGGATACTATGCACGCCGATGCTCGTTTTTCGGATTTGTGGTTCAAAATAGAAGAAGTATCCGAACCCAGTTTTGGCAAAATGCACTGCCGCTATCGCCCCAATGTACTTGCTTTTGGCGAGCCAGGTGACAGGATTGACCCCAATAAAACTACTGGAAAGTATCTGGAGCCGGAAGAGTTTTTGGCCATGAAGGACCAGCCCGATGTGGTGGTATTGGATACCCGCAATGTGATAGAATGGGAAGTAGGCAAATTCAATAATGCCGTTACCCTAAATATTGAGCATTTTAGGGATTTGCCTGACCATATCCAAGAGATTGAGCAATACAAGGACAAGAAGATTTTGGCTTATTGTACGGGCGGTATCCGCTGTGAAAAGGCGACGGCTTTTTTGTTGGAACAGGGTTTCAAGGACGTTTACCAATTGCATGGGGGCATCCTCAACTATGCGCAAAAGGTGGGTGGAAAGGATTTTGACGGCAAAATGTACGTGTTCGACAACCGCATAGTGACCACGGTAAACACCGTAAACCCCAAGGCCATTTCCCATTGCCATATTTGCCATACCTTGACAGAGCATATCATCAACTGCGCCAATCCGGAATGTAACCTGCATGCGCCTATTTGCGACAAATGCTGCGAGGAATATGAAGGAGCTTGTAGTACTGCTTGCAAAGAACACCCCCGCAAGCGCGAATACAACGGCAAGGGTTACTACGTCCGCACCGGAGCGCAATTGTAATTTTAGGCCTTAATCAACCCGATTTCTACCAACCTCTCATGAAGGTACGCCCCTGCGGTGATATCCTCATAATGCTTCTCATTTTCGGCAGTAACGCAACTATCCAACACCTTCAAGGACATTTCGCTGCGCGGATGGAGGAAGAAAGGAATGGAAAGCCTGGGCTGGTGCCACAACTCGCGAGGCGGGTTGACCACCCTATGCGTAGTAGAGCGCAACACGTTATTGGTAAGCCTTTGCAACATATCGCCCACGTTCACGATGATTTGGCCTTTGCCTGCTACCACCGGTAGCCATTCATTGTTTTTGGTGAGCAATTGCAAGCCATCGGCAGAAGCACCTACCAGCAAAGTGATTAAGTTGATATCCTCATGCTGTTCCGAGCGGATGGCAGTTAGTGGGTCGGCGGTGATTGGCGGGTAGTGTATGGCCCTTAAAATGCTATTGCCATTGTGTACGTGCCCATCAAAATAATTTTCCTCCAAACCCAGATACAATGCTATGGCGCGTAACAAATCCTTTCCTGTATTTTCAAAACTTTTGTACAAACGGTTGCCCACCTCCATTAGAGCTGGCAATTCCGCCACTGCTACATTATCAGGATAGCTAAGCTTTACCGGGTCGCCGTCGGTCACTTCTTGGCCTATCTGCCAAAATTCTTTTAAGTCGCCTACGTTGCTATGCTTGGCATGTTCTTTCCCAAATGAGGTATAGCCTCTTTGCCCACCCAGCCCTTCCACTTCATATTGGCGTTTCACGGTTTCCGGTAAATCGAAGAAGGCTTTTACAGCAGTATAAAAATCGGCAATTAACTGCTCCGGTATGCCATGGTTGGTTACTGCCACAAAGCCGATGGTATGGAAAGCCTCCCCTAGCTCATTGACGAATGCTTGCTTATCATTTGCTTCGCCGGAAAGGAACTTGGACAAATCGACGGTAGGGACGGCTGGTGCTGCCATGGCTTCAATAGTTTTGGGGTAAAGATAATTTTTCTGCCACAACCAAGCATCCTTTTTCGTCGCGCGCAAAAAGAATCCCCTTTTGCCATTTTCTTTCCGCCAAAAATGCCATTGCAGCTTCCTTATTTGTTACTGTTTTAATGTTTCTATGGGCATAGAAAATAGTCTGCGGCTCGGGTTTTACTAGCATCAACACTATTTCATCCTCATCGCTATGGCCGGCAATAAACTCGCCTTCCCCTTGATATGCGGCATAGGCTTCCCCGCTTTGTGAAAAATCACCTGGGCGATTGATATAATAGTATTGGCTTACGGAAAGCGTTAATACTAACAGCACCAATACCCATCGCGCCTTTAGTATGGCTTGTGTTAAGTTGCTGGCTACCAGCAACGCAATAAATGGGGCGGCATATAAGGTAGTGAAATCATGGCCTGAATAATCGGTCAGTACAAAATGAAGTAAAACCACTGGCAATAGGGCAATGATGGTAAAAGGAAACCAGTAGGCACCCCTTACCCTAAAACCAAATGGCACCAACAATAGCAATGGCAAATAATTGAACACGTAATTGCTGATAATGGCCACGAAGCTATTAATGGACATGGCATTGCCAATAGTCCTTTGCCCACCCCTCTGTACCATTTCTGCCAGATAAGCATCCCACCCGGCAATGGCTGCATATTGAACCGCAAACAGCAGCAGTGCCAGTGTACTACTAACAGCAATGAGCAAAGGAACTTGCCAACGCTTGTCAGATGGATGGAAAGCAAAAAGCAAAAAACAGCAAAAAGCGAAAAATACCCCCAGCCATGAGGTATAAATCATAAGGAAGATACTTAAGCACAAGGAAGTTATGCGCCACCAATTGTTGCCCTTTTTCAACAAGGCCAAGGCTGCAAGAATACCCCATATGAAAAAGAACTGTACCAACATATCGGCCATATAGGTATTGGCCTGAAACCAAAGCACTGCGGGAGAAAACCAATAAAACACGACTGACAAATAAGGTATAGCAGGATTGGGAGTCAACAGTTGCGCAATCTTCCATACCATAAGCCCAGAAAAAAAGCAAACGACCAAATGGAATACCTGTATGGCCAGCACATTAGGGTAAATGCCCAACAGGCTGAAACAAGCATAAGGTAAGTAATAGGCGAATGGAGGGTGGGAAACGTAATAATAGTTGCCTGCTGCATCCACCATCTTTCCGCTACCGCTGGCGTAATTGTTAATGTGTTTATTGGCCGCGCCCGCATAGTTCATCCGTGGCAGATAGTGGCAATCGGCGATGCCTTCTTCTTGCCACACCTGCATCACTTGTAGGGCAACGGCGGTGCAAAACTCGTGATGCTTGGATAGGGGGCGGTTTAGATTGGGCAATCGGACGACTACACTCAATAAGAAACAGCTGATAAGTATCGCTAAGGTTTTCAGCACAGGCTTTTGTAAGCCATAAAATTAGGATTGCTTTTTTGTAGGCAAAACTGTGGCTTGCTTTTCCGTGGCTACTGGGGGCTTAATTTGATCGAAAATGCCTTTGATGCTGGGGCGTTGTACAGGCCGCTGTAAGGCCTGTGGTTGGGCTGGTTGCGATGATAGATGGGACATGGCGGGTGTGTTTCATAGAAATGTAAGCAAAATATTTCAATTTCTTTAATGAAAAGTGGAAATACTTATAGAACGATTAAAACAAATTTCCCCGTATTTTACAGTATGTCTTGGAAGTCGAGAGGATATGACGGTTGGAATTTCCTTGCAAAGCTGAGTCCTTACAAAGCTTGGAACATATTACTGGTGTTCGCCTCCTTCCACCTATCACGATTAATCAAGCGGCCCGTCCAATGGGGCCTCCCTTTCAATATTTCCTTCGAGCCTACCACTTCCTGTAATTTGCGCTGCCCCGAATGCCCCAGTGGCCTGCGTTCCTTTACCCGCAGCACGGGCATGTTAGAAATGGCATTCTTTCAAAAAACTATTGACGAAATGCGGGGCCATTTGGCCTACTTGTACCTCTATTTTCAGGGGGAGCCCTATCTGCATCCCCGCTTTTTAGACTTGGTTCGGCATGCTTCCCGTCAAAATATCTATACCGTTACCTCTACCAATGCCCATTATTTGAACGATGCCAACGCCCGTAAAACGGTGGAATCGGGTTTAGACAGAATCATTATTTCCATTGATGGCACCAGCCAGGAAACCTACCAAGCTTATCGGGTGGGCGGTAATTTGGAAAAGGTAATTGAAGGCACTAAAAGGCTGCTACACTGGAAAAAGGAGCTACAGTCAAAAACCCCCTATGTGATTTTCCAATTTCTGGTAGTCAAACCCAATGAACAGGAGGTGCCTGAAGTTTACCGTTTGGCAAAAGAACTGGGCGTGGACGAGGTGAAATTGAAAACGGCCCAAGTATATGAGTACGAAAAAGGCCATCCATTAATACCCGATAACGACCGTTACGCAAGATATCGACGCAACCCCGATGGCAGCTACTCCCTGAAAAACAAATTGCTCAACCATTGCTGGAAGTTATGGCATAGTTGCGTCATCACTTGGGATGGAAAGATTGTGCCCTGCTGTTTTGACAAAGATGCGGCCCACCCTATGGGCGATTTGCAACAACAGCCTTTCACAGCCATTTGGAAAGACGAACCCTACCGCCAGTTCCGGGAAAAGCTGATGGGCAGCAGAAAGTCCATCGATATTTGCCAAAATTGTACGGAGGGGACCAAAGTATGGGCCTAACGGTCAGCAGCGGCCCTTTTTAAACGGTCGTTGATGGCCCTGCCCAAACCAATATCCGGCACCCATTCGGCTAGTATTACCTTTCCTTCCATGCTGTCCAACTGGCGTAAATAGGAAAAAACATTTCTTGCTGCTTCGTGCAAATCTCCCTTAGGGGATAAGACTAACTGACGATTCGGAGCTATAGAAGGATGTGCTTGTTGGAAGCCCAGCACCAATATTTCCGCTAATGGGTACAAAGGTATGTTTGCGCTTATATCGCCAACTACCACTTGTTTATGGGGTGCATAATGCGATTGCAGCATGCCTGGGGCAAGAATTTCCGAAGATTGGAAAACTGCCACTTCGCCAGTAAGGGCTTCTATCCGTTCTACTTCCAATCCTCCCGCCCGCAACAGTATTGCCTTATCGTGCTCTATTTTCAAAATGGTCGATTCCAAGCCCACATTGCAAGCCCCTCCATCTAAAATGTAGCATAGTTGTTCTCCCAATTGTTCCGCTACATGCCCGGCAGTAGTGGGGCTAATGTATCCCGATGGGTTGGCACTAGGCGCAGCCAAGGGAAAATCCAGCATATTCAGCAAAGCTAATGTCAATGGGTGGCTAGGCATTCTGATGGCAACGGTATCTTGCCCTGCTGTTACCGTATCGGGAACCTGAGGGGCTTTAGGCAACACCAATGTCAGCGGGCCCGGCCAAAAGGCCTGCGCCAAAATTTCCGCCAAGGGAGGAAAATCGGATACCAGCAGCTTTGCCTTTTCTATACTAGCCACATGTAAAATCAATGGGTTGAAAGAAGGGCGTTTTTTGGCTTCAAAAATCCTCAATACCGCATCGGCGTCCAATCCATTTGCCGCCAAGCCATACACCGTTTCCGTAGGAATGGCTACCAAGTTGCCCATTTCAAGGCATTGTTTGGCAAGCATCAAGTCATTCCCTAATTTCATGCTGATATACGATGGCAAGGGGCAAAAATAATCAATCGCTAATTGTACTGCTGCTGTTTATAATCCTTGTGGCGGGCATAGCCCTTGTTTGGTACCTTCATCGGCAAAAGTCATCTGGTACCGCTTCTTCGGTCAACATTAATCCCCAACCGCAGATTACTTGGGAACTGGGTAAGCTTTTACCACAAAATGGCCATTGCGACCAAATCGTAAAGCACCGCTATTATACCCTTTGCTATAATGAAACCAGGGAGCAAGCCGATTGGGTAATGTACCGATTGACCGAGGAAATGACCTACGGCACTGAGGAACGAACCGATAATTTCAGGCAGGATAAAGATGTAATAACAGGCTCTGCACGACCGGAAGATTACAAAAAGTCGGGATTTGATAAAGGGCATTTGGTACCGGCAGGGGATATGAAATGGAACGAAGAAGCAATGTCCGAAACTTTCCTGATGAGCAATATGAGCCCACAACGTAAGGAGTTGAACCGGGGCATTTGGAAGGAGCTCGAAGAACAAGTGCGCGATTGGGCAAGGGATTATGATGAATTGTATGTAGTTGCTGGCCCACTATATTCCAATAACAGCCTCGAAATTGGTAAAGGGGTAGACGTGCCCGCCTACTACTTTAAGGTGGTGGTGGATGCCAGTTATCCGGAATACAAAAGCATTGCTTTTCTTTTTAGGAATGAGGGTTCAGAAAGGCCGGTCTACGAGTTTGCCTTAAGCGTCGATTCATTGGAAAGCATCAGCGGTTTCGATTTTTTACCTGCCCTGCCCGATAAAACGGAAACCGAAATTGAATCAAAATGTGATATATTTAAATGGTTTTCAAAAGACACCTGGCATGCAAGCACTCCCTAAAATCATTTACCAATTGACCAAACTGGCCATTGTGGCTGCTTTTATAGGGGCTGTGGCAGACGTACTGTTGTTGTACAATCCTGAAGGGGGCTATGAAAACGGGGATTATTTCTTCCTTACCCAAATATCGAATTTCCGGCTGTTGGCTGGCCATTATATCGGCATATTTTTTATTCCACTTGCCATGATGGGCTTGCTGCATGTATATCATTGCCTGAAGCCCGCGGGAGTAACCTTGGCAGCGGGTATTTGCATGGCCACATTGTATCTTGGCTACCCAGGGGTGGTCTTTCACGGAACCGTAGCCTTTACGGCCAATTTTTTAAAGTTGATGATTAATGGCGATACCAACATTAACTCCTTGATGCCCTATATCCGGATGCTGTCCGACCCCTTGGCAATCTTTATGCCCTTGGCATTCATGACCGTTTCGGGCTTATTCGTATATACCGTCATCCGCAGGCAAACCCGCTATAAACGCTGGATGCTGTTTTGCAACCCGCTTACTTTCTACAGCATTTTTCTGGTCTCCTATATCGTGGTTCCCCCTGTAGGGGAAATACTGCTCCCCGCTGGGTTCAACCTTTCCTTCGGCCTGTTTTTCCTTTGTTCTTTGGCTGCCGAAAAGAAGGCTGACTATACCACATTGGCCTATAGTTCTTAACTTTCGGCCATGGATTTGAATTTAGCAGGCAAGCATGCTTTGGTTGGCGGCGGCAGTAAGGGCATTGGTTATGCAGCGGCGGTAGAGTTGGCACTGTTGGGGGCAAGTGTTACCTTAATGGCCCGCAATGAAACGGATCTTCAAAAAGCGGTGGAAAGTTTGGATACCCGCCAAGGCCAGCAACATGGTTTTTTGGCAGTGGATATGGGTCAAACCGATGCGTTACAGAAACAGCTTAGCCAACTGGTAGCCGAAAAGCCCATCCACATTTTGGTAAATAACACGGGTGGCCCTCCTGGAGGATTGGCCCATGAGGCCGCATTAGCCGAATACCTGCAAGCCTTTACCAATCACCTGTTGGCCAACCAACTACTGGTGCAGGCGGTATGGCCCGGTATGAAGGCTGCTGGTTATGGTAGGATTATCAATGTCATTTCCACCTCTGTAAAACAGCCTTTGCCCAATTTGGGTGTTTCCAACACCATTAGAGGAGCGGTGGCCAACTGGGCCAAAACCTTAGCCAACGAACTGGGCCAATATGGCATTACGGTGAACAATATATTGCCAGGCGCAACATCTACCGATAGATTGGCGGCTATTGTACAAAACAAGTCCAACAAAACTGGACTTTCGGCGGATATTCTGGAAGCCGAAATGAAAGCAGAAATCCCAGCGAGAAGATTTGCTGAGCCCAAGGAGTTGGGTGCTGCCATTGCCTTCTTGGCTAGCCCTGCAGCGGCATACATTAATGGCATCAACCTGCCCGTGGATGGCGGCAGAACCGGAAGTTTATAATGGTGAAAGGAAGATTATCTCTTGGCTTAGAAAGCTACCAAATAGTACTAGCGGCGCTAATGCTGCTAGAGTGTTTGATGCTTACCTATTGGAAGGGATTTCTTGGCCCCTACGTTTCTCCCGTTCTCCTTTTTTTTGTTGGCATTAGCATTGGCGTACTTCCTTTAATTGCTGATATCAAGGAGTCCGAAAGGAGCAGCCATACGATTTTCAATGGCCAAAAGGGAATTCTTATGTTTTTTGCAGGTTGCTTTGTAGCAGTGATGAGTATTAGGTCGATTTTTACCGATTATGCTATTGATGCCAAATATTCGGATATCATACCCCAAATACAAACCATGGTAAGCCGCCTACTACATGGGCAGCTGCCTTATCAAATTATCCATTTTCAAAATTATGACCTCTTCCCAACCTATCAGCCCTTACAGTGGCTGCCCTTTACCCTTGCCGAATGGGGCCATTTTGATTATCGATGGATTGCCTTGGCAATATGGCTGCTGGCAGTGGGAGTTTTTGTGTGGAAAGCGGTGAAAATAGGCCACCCAATGGTTTACTTACAAACGGCATTGCCCTTCTTATTCTTTATTTTCATAAAGGCCAAAGAACCCACTCTTTTCGCTTGGACTATGGAGATTATG
Source organism: Chitinophagales bacterium (assembly GCA_033762815.1). Classification (GTDB taxonomy): domain Bacteria; phylum Bacteroidota; class Bacteroidia; order Chitinophagales; family CAIOSU01; genus JANRLF01. The sequence continues at coordinate 84,163 of JANRLF010000003.1, forward strand.
ATAGCGGGCTATTACCTGTTGCTGGCATTGTCTATTTCCAGCAGGTCCATATATATTATTGCAGGTGGCATTATCCTTTGCCTGCTTTCCAGATACTCTTTGGTTTTTTGGCTGCCCTTGTACTTTTTGGTCTTGCTCTTTTCTTGGAATCGGCAACGGACCCTAATGGCCGCAGGCTTAGTATTGATTGGGGTTTTGCTTATTTATGTATTGCCTTTTCTTTCGCAAGATGCGGGTATATTCATTAAGGGATATCAATACCATACCGGTGCCGCGCTAGGGGAGTGGCAACATTACGATGGCGGCACTAAGCCCCACCACTTGTTTCAAGGCATTGGTTTCGCCTGTTATTTCTTCGACTTCGCTCCGGGTAATTTGGAGCAAAAACTGTCCTTACTAAAAATGGTACACCTTGCATTAAGTGGCAGCGTGGTAATACTTTTGGGGCTGCTGTACTTTTTTAAGTTGCGCACCTACTTGGAGCCACGCAGGTTTTTGCTAGCTAGCCTGAACATTTACCTAGTGGTGTTTTACAGCTTTATACAGATACCCTACCAATACTTAATGATAGTGCCTTTGTTTGCAAGCCTACCGCTATTGCTACCCCCCGCTCAACTGGCCACTGCTGCGGCCGATTGATTTTCTTTCACCTCCACGTTTGCCTCCAATAAATCATAAGCATGTATGTTGTTAATATCCATCACGGTTACGCCATGCTCATCCGTGTCATATGCCTTTCTAAACTTCGCATTGTGCACTATCTCGTTAAACTTATAGGAGTAGCGGGTATATACTACCTGCCCGAAAGTATCGTCAAATCCCTTAATTAAAATCAATATTTCAATGTCCAGTTGCTGCATTTCCTTTGCACTCATACCCATTAAGGGGCTTTCGTCATTAATAGGATGCACCAAGGTCCAGTTCAAAGGAAAAAAGTGGATATAAGCCGTTTCAAGGGGCAAGGAATAATAAATCCTTCTGGAAGGGTCATATTTGTCCTTGGCCATTAGCATTACTTTAGCCTCCAATTCCATCAGCACATTATGTCTTCTATTGGCAATGCGAAACTGCAAGCTGGTAAGGCCGTCACGATAGGGGGAAATCAGCGCATTCTCGCTAAACAGTATTTTGGAGGACGGACGGGCAAAGCGGGCGAAAATCAATCCCGTCAACAAGGCAAAACTCGACAAGCCCACAAAAGCCTCAGCAGAAGAAACCAAGCTTACCATCATCCCTTTCGGGGCAATGGCACCATAGCCTACGGAGGTGAAAGTTTGGAAGCTGAAAAACAAAGCGCTCATGAACTGGCTAAATGGCGTTTCCATATCGGCACCTTGCAAATGCCCCACTCCCAATGCCGTATAAATCAGCGCAAAAGCTATGTTTATCAATACATAGGAGCCAAACATGAGCCCCAAGAACTTTAACCAAGAGATATTGATTAGATAATAGTATAGGTTTTTCCCAACGGAATCCAAGCCGATGCGCTTGACGTTAAATGAGCCGTCTTTATTTATAATGCGTCGGTTGCCCGTAAGGAACTTCTCCCCAAGCCCGGGGTCATGCAGGTTTTTGAAAATGGCCATACGCTGATACTTTGAAATAAATATACGACGAAGCGGCCCATATACTAAAATGGATTGAATATCCTTACTGGTGGAGTGTAGGGCTTCTAATCGGGAAATAAGCAAATATTTGTAAATTCCGAACAGCAATTGAGTTGATGAAAAACTCAACAAAAACCTCGTAATTGGTTGAAATAGGAAAACAATCCGAATTTTCTAAATCCCTACCCTATAGTCCGCACTTCATATCCCATTGAAGTAACTTCGAACCAAAGTTGGCAAACATGGCTGAACAGAATGAGCTTTTTCAATTGATAAAATCACTTAATCGGAATGAGAAGGGCTATTTTCGAAAGTTTACCAAACTGAATAGCGAAAACGAAGACAATAATTACCTGCGCCTGTTTGATGCCATTGATGCACAAGAAGTGTACGATGAAACCGAAATAAGGGAGTTTTTTAAAGAGCAGAAGTTTGTACAGCAATTGCATGTTACCAAAAACTATCTGTTTAAACTCATTTTAAAAAGCCTTCGAAACTACAATTCAACCACTACTGCCTCCATTCAAATCAATGAGCTGCTTACTGAAACGGAAGTATTGATTAGCAAGCAAATGTTCAAGGCTGCAAAGAAGCATTTACAAAAGGCACGTAAACTGGCTTTGGAAAGTTGTAAGAATAATTATTTGCCAATTATACAGCGGTGGGAGGATGGCTTGCATATTGCCAACCGTTTTCAAGACATTGATGACCATGAGTTCAATAGCTTTCGCCAATCATTCCTTGAAACTTTTGACGACATTAAGACCACTGCTGAGTATGAAATGCTGTATGCCCAACTAATAAGGCTATATGCTAAAAAGCGCACCGTAAAGAACCCGAATGACAAACTGGAGTTTGATGCCATTGTGCAACACCCATTAATCGCTAACCCTCCCAAAAGTATCGGCCTTTATACCAAGATGGTGCGGCTTGATTTGCTGGCGTTTTACTATAGTGCCAATGCCGACCAAAAAACTTATGCCGAGGTAAATGACCAGATTCTAAAATTACTGTCTGCCCATCCCGAATATACTCACCACGTACCCTATAGCCTTATTCATGCCCTGCAGAACACCATCAATGCATACACAGCAGTGGGGAATTTTGCGGAAGTACCAGCCTTGATAAATCGACTCAGCGCTTTGAAACCGCGTTTTGAAAGAGACCGTATTAGTCAAGCAGCAGTATTGCTCAATGTACAGATATCTTATTATTTGCGCACTGGGCAATTTTCAGATGCGAAGAACTACATTGAAACCAATTCGGCACATATAGAGAAAGTACTTGCGGCATTGCCTGCATATTCCCGTTATGGGCAAAAATTGAAGCTAGCGGCCATATATATTTTTAGCAAAGATTATGATAAGGCGCTGCTGCATATCAACCAGATATTGCAAGCTAAAGAAATCATGCAGTTTTCATTGTACGAAGAGGCTAAGGTATGGTCGGTAATAGCACATTATGAGCTAAAAAACTATGCATTGATGCCCCACTTACTACTTTCACTTACTCGCTTACTAATTAGGAAGAAACGGCATACCCCTTTTGAACAAGTATTTCTGCAAAATTTTAGAAAGCTCTCCAGTCTTAAAAATGAGCAGGACATCCTGCACTTTTTAAAAAGATTTCACGAGGATTTGAAAAGCACCATTTCCAATAATCCAAGTTTTATTACCTCCGAGCAAAAAGAGATTTCTTTATGGCTGGCCCATAAAGCCCAAGTATAAACTGCCCATTCGCTTCCCCAACAGCGTGGACGAAATCCATCATTCGTTAATAGTGTTTTAATATCTTTTTTCTATTTCGCTATAAAATCGGTTGGCTAATAGCCTTGTACAAATCTCGATTAGCCTAGTATTAATGTTTGGGAATATGGCACTGGCATTGCACATGGGGTGGACATGAATTCTTTTCTTCATTTCATATTTCCAAAAAAACTCTTTTATGCATTCAAAATCTACTTTACTCAACAGGTGGGTGGCTATGTTGTTAGTGGGGCTATTTACGGCTACCACAGCCCACGCTGCTACGTACACGGCCGTCAACTCGGGTACTTGGAGCAGCACTAGCACTTGGCTGGGCGGCAGTGCCCCTGGCAATAATCTAAACAATGATGCGATTATCATCAATTCTGGGGTTACGGTTACTTTGGACCAAAGCATTAATCTTGATGGGGCTTTATCCTCCTTTACCTTGAATGGAAGCCTAACTACCAGCAATAGCAGCGATATCATGCTTAATGATGGTTCGTTGTCAGGCAATGGCTCATTGACCGTTGATGAGCTTACTTTCGGTAGCTCGGCCATTGTACTGTTCACAGGTAATGCCGATGTGCAGACCCTACACACTTCCGGCTCTTTGTTACAGATTGCCACTAGCCTAATGGTACACCAAATGGTGGAGTTTACGGGAGGCATTTTCAGCCTTAACAACAGTGGCAGCCTTTCCCTGTCTTCCAATGCCAATATCCATATCAATGGTGGGCAATTGGTATTGAACGGCGGTACCTTTATAGGCGGCAGCGCTTACAATGTAAGCTATAGCGGTAGCAACGCCAATACGGGCATTGAGCTCACTGGAGCGGGTTTGCAAAACGTTACCATCAATCTTTCGGGCTCCAACAATCAAGTGAGCTTGAACAACGATTTGACTTTGGACGGCACCCTTACCCTTACCCAAGGTAGTTTGAATTTGAACGGCAACGATTTGACCATCAACGGCAACCTATCCGCCATGGGCAACGGAACCATCAGTGGTAACAACAGCTCCAACATTACCTTCAATGGTTCAGGCTCTATCAATGGTATGCTGCGCTTTGCCAATGGCAGCCAGACTATCAATAACCTGACCGTCAATTTGTCCAGTAATGGCACTTTGATGTTGGGGTCGGATGTGATGATTAACGGTACTTTGATGCTCACAGCAGGTTCGTTGAGCCTGAACGGCTACGATTTGAGCATCGATGGCGATATTTCTGCTACTGGAACCGGTACTATCACCGGCAACAGCGGTTCCAATATCAGTATCCAATCTTCTGGTAGCTTAACAGGTAGTTTGACTTTCACCAATGGCTCCAGCACTATCCAAGATTTAACGATTGATGCTTCTGGCACCGGAATGGTCAACCTGGGTTCTGACCTTACCATAACAGGAACTTTGACCTTGACTGACGGCCAGTTGGGATTGAATGGCAACGACTTGACCATCAACGGAAACATAGCAGCAGGTGGTACGGGTACTATAGCTGGCAATGGTTCTTCTAACTTAACTTTAAACATTAGCGGCAACTTAGGCGGCGATTTGGACTTTACTTCAGGCGCTTCAACCCTGAACAACCTTAGCATCAATTCAAGCGGTAATGGTATGATCGACTTAACCTCAGACCTTACTTTGAATGGCATGCTTACCCTTACCAATGGCCAATTGGTATTGAACGGCAACGACCTTACCTTGAACGGCGGTATCGCAGCTTCAGGCAATGGCACTATCAACAGCAGCAGTGCTTCCAGCATTACTATCAACGGTAGTGGAAACATTGCGGGCATGTTGCACTTTGCTTCAGGTGGCAATAATGTAGATAATCTGACCATCAACCTTAGCAGCAATGGCAGCATTATGCTGGGTTCGGACATTTATGTAAATGGCATGCTGACCTTGAATAATGGCAACTTGGGCTTAAATGGCTTCGACCTTCATTTGATGGGCGACTTGAGCAGCACGGGTAATGGTACTTTGATGGGCAATTCTACTTCCGACATTTTCATCGAAATTTCAGGCGACCTTGCCGGCGATTTGTCTTTCTCTTCAGGCTCCAGCACCATACATGATTTGACCATCGATGCTTCATTTGGTGGAGAAGTTTCTTTGGGTAGCGATGTGATGGTAACTGGCATGCTGTACTTGACCGATGGTGAATTGGCATTGAACGGCAACAGCCTTACAGTAGCCAATATCGGCGCAAGTGGCAATGGTTCTATTACCGGCGATGCAAATGCTTCCTTGAGCATCAATGGCAGCAGCAGCACTACCGGTACAATTGACTTTACCAATGGTGGCGGTGCTACTTTGAACAGTCTTACCATTAGCCTAAGCGGTGGCGCGGGTTCTACAACTACCTTAAATAGCGATGTTACCATCACCGGTGCTTTGTACTTACAAGGCGGTACGCTTGACTTGGATGGCAATGACCTTACTTTGGGCAGCGGCGCATGGGTACATGTTAGCGGCAATGGTATGTTGAATCTGAACGGCGGTAACTTTAACGGCGGCAGCAACTACAACTTAATGGTAAGCGGTACTACCAATGTGATGATTGACGAAGTGGGCAATGGCAATGGTTTGCAAGATGTTACCATCAACTTGACCGGTAACGCCATGGCCAGCCTTGATAACGACTTGACCGTTAACGGCGATTTGTACCTACAAAGTGGTGTACTCGACCTTAATGGCAATGACCTGAACATTATGGGCAATATTACCGCTGGCGGCATGGGCGCAATCAATAGCGACAGCAGCTCCAATATCACTATCAGCACTTCACAGGATGTAAGTGGCGAACTTTCTTTCGCAACGATGGGCGATGTGGTAGGTGACCTTATCATTGATATTGATGGCGGTGGTTCTATCGACTTGACTACCGATGTAACGGTCGATGGCATGTTGGATTTGCAAAACGGCACCATCGCTATTGGCGATAACGACTTGACCATTGCCATGGGCGGTATGGTACAAGGCGGTAGCGACAGCAGCTATGTAATGACAGATGGCCAAGGTAGTTTGGTAATCCATATCGCTACCGGCGATTCAACCCGTTTCGATGTAGGAACTGACCTTGGTTACTCTGCTGCCGTGGTTCGTCAGAATGGAAGCGCCAGTGGCATGTTCATGGTACGTACTGACAATGGCGTATGGAGCGAAGGCACTACTGGTATGAACAGTGCCCAATTCCAAAGCATAGTGGACCGTACTTGGTATGTAGAATCAGACCTAAGCAGCAACATTAATGTTGACCTTACTTTGGAATGGTCATCTGATATGGAAGTAAACGGATTTGACCGTACGGAAGCCTACATTAGCCACTATGTAAATGCTGAGTGGGATTCCGTAGCCAGCATGTCTGCCATGGTTGCAGCTAACGGTTACTTTAGCATCACCAGGGAAGACATTCAATCTTTGAGCCCATTCTCTGTGGTTGACAAAGATGCCTCAGTGGGTATCCAAGATTTGACTGCCGAAAACTTGAACGTTTATCCTAATCCAGTGGTAAATGTGCTGAACATTGACCAAGTACAGGATATGACCGATGCTACCGTAGCTATTTACAATATCAATGGCCAATTGGTGGGCAACTCAACGGCCGCCAACACTATTGATGTAAGCAACCTTAGCCAAGGCGTTTACTACGTTAAAGTTTACAATACCGAACGCAGCTTAACCGCCAAGTTTGTGAAACAATAAGTATCAATTTACTTAACCAATAAAAGAGCCCTTGGAAACAAATCCAAGGGCTCTTCTATTTTTAAGGAAAGGAACGCTTAATTGATTTTTACTACATGGTTCCAGCCATGCTTATCTGCCGTTCTGCCGTGGCGGATATCGCTCAGCAATTTTTTGAAGGTAAACATTTTGGCATCTTCCTTCACGGGCACGTTATATCTCCTATCGCCAATACCAATCAGGTCAATGGGGGCCACTACTGCTGCGGTACCTGCCCCGAAAGCTTCTTTTACACTACCTTCTTTCAACCTTTGTTCCAGTTCAACAATGCTGATATCCCGCTGCTCGGTAGCAATGCCCATATCTTTAGCCAAGGTGATAATGGAATCGCGGGTCACGCCATCCAAAATGGAGGTAGAAAGCGGTGGGGTCACCAGCACTTCGTCAAAAAAGAACACCACGTTCATGGTGCCTGACTCTTCTAGGTATTCGTTCTTGCGGCTGTCCGTCCACAGCACTTGGTCAAAGCCCTGTTCTTTGGCCATTTTGGTAGGATAAAAGGCACTGCCATAGTTGCCGCCGCATTTGGCAAAACCTACCCCGCCTTCGGCAGCACGTACAAATTCCGTTTCCACCTTCACCTTCAAGGGCTTACTGTAATAGCTGCCCACAGGCGACGATACGATTAAAAACAGGTACTCTTCGGAAACCTTTACGCCCAAGCGCGATTCGGAGGCCACCATAAACGGGCGCATGTACAACGAGCTGTTTTCGTCCTCGGGCACCCAGGCATAGTCCACCTCTACTACGGCAGCCATGGCCTCTTCGAACAAGTTGCGGGGCACCAAGGGCATGCACATGCGCTCCAGTGATTTGGAGAAACGCTCGTAGTGCTTGTCCAGCCTGAAGATGGAAATGTTGCCATCGTCCATCCTGAAAGCCTTCATGCCCTCAAATACCGTTTGCCCATAATGCAGGGCCAAAGAAAATGGGGTGAATATGATATTGCCATAGGGCTGTATGCGCGGGTTGTGCCATTCGCCCTGCTGATATTCGCTAATGAACATATGGTCAGCGGGCGTTTTGCCAAACTCCAATTGCTTAAAGTCAATATCGCCAAGGTGCGACTGTTTGGTCTTTTCTACTTTAACAGTGATTGTGGATTGCATAAAAAAGGAACAGGCGATTATTTGCCTGCCTCACAAAATACGGCTTTTTCGGTGAATGTTTAATTTTATGGTGCTTGCCTTGGCCGTCATTCATCATCCATTTTGCAGGCATTGTAGCGGGTAGAAAGTAGAAGGATTCACAATTTAAGGCGCTGTTGCCCTATCATATCCCGCTATTGGCTGCGCCCCCATTCTTGCGCCAAAATGAGGGGGAATAGTGAGTACCTCAAATTTCATCTAGCAAATCCTTTATAGGTCTTGCTTGTTTCTTGCCAATCTTCACATCATTGAGATATTCCACGGCTTCGTTCAGTTCTTCTAGAAAGAATGCCTTTGCTGGTGTAATTGATTTCACCTTCACATGGGGATAGCTTTGCAACAATTCCAACAAAAAAGCCGCTTTGTTGTCGTTAATGTCTAATAGCAGTTTCATAGGGTTAGGATTAATTTACCAATTTCTTTTAGAACGTACTATCCGTAAATAAAATCCCCTTGCTGCGCATAAATTAGCGCAGCCCTCTTGCTGAGCCTAGATTAGCCCCGTTAATCTACGCGGAACATTGGGGAAAACAAGCTGCAAACTTTGCTTATGGCTAGGCTTAAGTCTGTGACTTAAGCCAGTGGGGGGTTTGGGATGTGCTTAAGTTGAACGCTTAAACTGTCTATCTGCACCCGTAATTCCTATGCGATAATTAACCATTTGAATACTAGCTGAATACTTTTCGGAGATTTCTTTTGGACCTAAATGCCTATGTAGGGACCAAATTAGTGCCTGACGAGGTAGTTGCAAGCAAGAGCCCAGCCAATCAGCCTCATTTTCTTGCTCTTTATTATATTCCCGCATTAATGTATTCAAAGTTGAGTTGGCGTTAGCTTGAGCTAAACTATGTCCACATAAGATATGAGCTATCTCGTGCATTATATTACTTTGCTGCCTTTGAACTGAATGTGTTGGATTATGGATAATACAGAAACTAGTTATACCTGAAACAATTACAGCGGCTGACCATTTAGTGCTTCCCTCGCCTAATAGGTTGGATAGATTCTCTTTTGAAAGACCGTCAATGTCATTCGGGGTAAAAATCGGGATTTTAAGGTGTTTGCTTAATTCAAAAGCGCACAAAAAGTCATGCGGAGATAAGCCCATTTCAGCCCTAGTAGAAATGGATTTTCTTTCAGCCCATGACTTAAAACCATGCTTAAACTTGGCGGAACTACTTTTTACCTTTGTTTGACGCAGACTCATAGGCCAAATTAATCATTTGAATTAGTGCTTCAGAGGTGCTTTTAGGAAGGGCTCTATCAGCTCTTAGAAATGCAATAATATTTTCTTTAGGAGTATCCGTTTCCTTAGATGATTTTGCAATGAAAAAATCAGGTGAAACTTTTAACCAGTTGCATATTTTAATAAAAGTTTCAATATCAGGCAAATTACCTTGCTGAATTCGAGAAAGGGTTGAAGGGCTTACATCACCAATTTCTTTGGCAATTTCTCTTAACCCACGCGATTCTCTTTTGGAAGCTAGCATAGTTGCAAGCTTGTTCGTATCAAGAGTTGAGGCCATATGTGGACAATATGTGGATATGTTTCGCGAAAGATACAACTGTTTCGCTTGACAAACAAAAAATCCGCTGTATCTTTGGTGGAACAAATGTTGCGTTAGTAAAAAACATGAAATGTATAAAACTTATTGCATTGGCTACGATTTGCGGAAAGCTGATAAAGATTATACCGGTTTGATTAATGAACTTCAAAAATCTTACTCATGGTGGCATCGACTAGTGTCGACTTGGTTAATCTACACAACAGAATCTGCTGATGCAATCTTCAATTGATTAAAAAGCCATTTAGACTCCGATGATTGGGTTCTAATTATAAAAGTAACTAATGATTATTACGGGCGATGCCCGAAAAGATTGGGATTGGATTAATTCACACGTAAAATAAAACAGAAATTATGGCAAAAAATGGAAAAACAGGTGATGGTCACCGTAATGGAGCAGTGAAAGATCGCTCTCAAGTTTACAACCCCCAAACTGATGTTTGGACGAAAAGAGATTCTGATACTGGAAGATTCATGGATCAGAAAAAAGATGGAACACCCTTTAAAGGAGTAACAAAGGAAAAGAAATGAGCCGACATCCTGTAATTGCGAGATATGGCTTAGAGCCGGGTGATCGCATAATCGAGCCTAAAAGTGGTTGGAACATTATTCAGCACCATTCTATTTATTTAGGGCAAGACCAATATGGCCATGACTTAATAACAGAGAACAATGCGGGATATGGAGTTCGAATTGTTACCGCAAATGAATATTTCAAAACAGTTTCTCGAATCAACAAAATTGAAAAATTCAAAGGAAGTAACTTAGATAGAAAAGCAATGGTTCAGAACGTGCTTAGGAGTGTCGGAAGGCCATACGATTTAATAAGTTACAATTGCGAACATTTTGCAAATGAAATTTTGACTGGTCACTCTACAAGTACCCAAGTACAAGGGGTACTTGGAATTGGGATTTTGCTTCTTGTTGGATTGTTTGTTGCTAACGCAGACTAAACTAAATATCTATGCTTGATTTAGGAAAAACAAAAACAACAATTAATTGCCCAGAGTGTAGCAGAAAAATCTCTATCACACTGAATGATATTGCCAATAGCAGAACTGTAAGGTGCAGTTGTGGTCAGACTATAAAACTTGTAGACAAAAACGGCAATAACCGCCAAGTGCTGAATAAGATGAATAACAGTATGCGCAACTTAGAAAACAGCTTTAAAAGACTAGGCAATATTAAATTATAATATTTACCTAAACTTTCCCCTTGCTGCGCATAAATTAGCGCAGCCCCAGATGTCAAGATAAGGTTTCTGTGGTACACCCCCCAAAGCGGGCGCTGTCGTATTTTCCTATCCTCAAGTTTCAAGCTTTTGTAACATGCAAGCGTCTAACTCCTAAAGAAATGTCGAACCCTACCCCCACCCACCGCATACTAGTGGCTAAGCTTTTCGTGTTTCTAAACCTTCTAACCACCCTCTGACCACCCACCCATTTACCCATTTTTTGATTTGGATTTTTCGCACTAAGTGCTTACCATTGATTAATGTGCTAATGTGCTGATTGATTTGAAAATTTGGTGATTTGAAAATTTGAAAATGGTTTGGACTGCAATTTATTTTACCCCTCACCCCCGCAATAAGCGGGACAAGCTTAGCTTCTCCCTAAGGGAGAGGAACCGAGGAAAAAAGCAAAAAAACATACTCATTTTAGTACAAACTATTGACAATCAAACAAATAAGCAAAACTGAAGTACTACTGAAATACCACTGAAGCACCACCGAAACACTACTGAAACTATACTGAAGTACTACTGAAACATCACTGAAGCACTACCGAAATACTACTGAAATGGCTTTTTAGATGCTTCAATGAATTTGAAAATTTGGTGATTTGAAAATTTGAAAATGGTTTTTTTATCCGCAATTGTAAATTGTAAATCTGAAATCCCCGCAATTAGCGGGGCAGGCGTAAATCCCTCTAAAAAAACAAAAAAACACACTTTTTTTACACAAATAGTTGATAAACAGCAAATTAATGAGATTTGAACTACCTGCGAAGCACCCTTGAACACCCCTTGAAGCACCTGCGAGATACCCTTGAAGTACCCGCGAACACCCCTTGAAGTACCTGCGAAACAGGTTTTTAAGGATATTATACGCATGACGCAAGAAATCCCATCGATATGTGAGGCAAAATCATCCTTTATAGGTAACAGCCAGGCGCATATTCTGCCAAATTGTCCTAAGCCTTTGGCTGGCAGGGATTTTGTAAATAGCTTTGCGCCAAAATTTACGGTGCAATGGGACAAGATTATACTGACAAAAACGAACAGACTGACAGTTTGGACGACCAACTGCAAAATACCGCCGAAGCCGAGGCCAATGCTGGAGGAGAGCAAGACAATGTTGTCAGCCAACTCCAGACGCAAGTAGCCGAACTGACTGCCAAGAACGAGGAGCTGAAGGATAAATATTTGCGCCTGTTTGCTGACTTTGATAACTACAAGAAACGGGCGGCCAGAGAAAAGCTGGATTTGATTGCTGAAGCAGGGAAAGAGGTAATATTGAACCTATTGCCCGTGCTGGACGATTTTGAAAGGGCCATGAAAGCTGCAGAAGCTACGGAGGATGTACAAGCCGTGAAAGAAGGGATGCAACTGATATACAACAAGCTGCAAAAAAACTTGGAACAAAAAGGCCTAAAGGCCATGGTCAGCAAGGGGGCTGACTTTGATACCAACTTTCACGAAGCCATCACTGAAATACCGGCTGCAACAGATGCTGACAAAGGCAAAGTGGTGGACGAAGTAGAACGGGGTTATTACTTAAACGATAAGATTATCCGCTATGCCAAGGTGGTAGTGGGCAAATAAGAGTATGAAACGCGACTATTACGAAATACTGGGTGTAAGCCGCACTGCCACAGAAATAGAAATAAAGAAAGCCTACCGAAAGGTGGCCCTGCAATACCATCCTGACCGCAATCCTGACAACCCGGATGCGGAGCACAAGTTTAAGGAGGCTGCCGAAGCTTACGAAGTACTGAGCGACGGAGACAAGCGCAGCCGCTATGACCGTTTCGGTCATAATGGGGTTAAAGGCAATGCCGGTGGTCCTTCAATGGATGATATCTTCTCTAATTTCGGCGATATTTTTGGCAATAGCGGCAGTGGTGGTTTCGACCCCTTCGATGCTTTTTTTGGGGGGGGAGGCAATAGAGGTGGCAGAAGGCAGGGCCGCAGGGGCAGCAATCTGCGTATCAAAGTAAAACTAAGCCTTCAAGAAATTGTAAGGGGCGTAAAAAAGACCATCAAGGTCAATAAACAGGTGCCTTGCGATGTGTGCCAAGGCAGCGGAGCCAAAGATAGCGGGGCCATCAACACCTGCCCTACTTGCCATGGCCAAGGGCAAGTGCGCCGGGTGACCAATACCATACTAGGGCAAATGCAAACTACCAGCACCTGCCCTACCTGCCACGGAGAGGGCAGTACCATTACCGCAAAATGTGGCAAGTGCAAAGGCGAAGGCCATGTATATGGCGAGGAGACCGTAGTGCTGGACATACCGGCCGGCGTGACCGATGGCATACAGCTATCCATGAGCGGCAAGGGCAATGCGGGAGAACGGGGCGGCGCGCCTGGCGATTTGATAGTGGCCATAGAAGAGTTACCACATGAGGAATTGAAACGGGAAGGCATTGACATCATTTATGACCTGCACATCAACTTTGTGGATGCCGCATTGGGCGTAAATCCTGAAGTACCTACTATTGACGGAAAAGCCAAGATAAAGATACCTGCCGGTACTCAAGGCGGTAAAATCTTTAGGCTGAAAGGCAAGGGTATCCCTAACATCAACAACTCCTACGAAATAGGCGACCAGTTGGTAAACGTGAATATCTGGACGCCCAAAAACCTAAGCAACGAAGAGCGCAACCTTTTGGAAAAGCTGCGCAATTCACCCAATTTCCAGCCCCAGCCCGATAAGGAAGATACTGGATTTTTCCAGCGCATGAAGGATTATTTTCATGGGTAATTGGCCGAATTCTTTACTTTAGACTATTCGGTAAAAAACTATCTTTGCTAGGGCCATGGCGATATTGAGCTTACAAAATGTTACCAAATATTACGGCACCTACAAGGCGAACGATAACATCAGCTTTGAGGTGCCCGAGGGCAGTATTTTTGGTCTATTGGGCCCCAATGGTGCGGGCAAGTCAACGCTAATCCGCATCATCACCAATATCATTGCCGCCGACTCTGGGACTATCCTCATTAATGGGGAGAAGCAACGCGAAGCCCACCATGCCATTATTGGCTATATGCCTGAAGAGCGGGGGCTATATAAGAAAATGAAAGTGGGCGAGCACTTGGTGTACCTTGCGAGGCTGAAAAACCTAGGTAGCAAGGGGGCCAAAGCAAAAATTGAGTTTTGGATGGACCGCTTTGCTATTACTGATTGGTGGGATAAAAAGATAGAGGAACTATCAAAGGGCATGCAGCAAAAGATACAGTTTATTGGCACCATCGTACATGACCCAAAACTGTTGATATTGGACGAGCCCTTTTCAGGATTGGACCCCATAAACAGCAACTTGATAAAGGATGAGATTTACAACCTGAAGGAAAAAGGGGCATCCATCATTTTTTCCACCCACCGCATGGAGCAAGTGGAGGAAATTTGTGAGGAAATTGTACTTGTAAATCATGGAAAGCTTTTACTCAACGGCAAGGTAAAGGATATCCGCCAACGGTTTAAAAAGCACCGTTTCAGTATTCACTTGGAGAACGATATTCCATTGATGATTGGCGATGGTCGTTTCCAAGTTATCCAACAAACACACCTAGAAGCAATTATTCAAGCCGATGAAAATGCCCATGCCAATGATTTACTGAAGGTGCTAGTGGAAAAGGAAATCAATATCAATGCCTTCCATGAAGTGCTGCCTAGCATCAACGATATCTTTATTGACCAAGTGACGAAAGCGTACTCATGAACAAGGTTTGGCTCATTATACAAAGGGAATACCTCACCAGGGTAAGGAAAAAGTCCTTCATTATCATGACCATTCTGGGCCCCTTGGGATTTGTGCTGTTCTTCATTTTTCTAGTGGTAGCCTTTGGTCAAAGTGAAACCAAGAAAAAAATAGCCGTTGTTAATGAAAGTGGCTACGATATAGTAATCCGTGACACTACCAATCTTTATTTTGCTCAAGAAGATACTAGTTTGGGGTACTTGGAGCTTGTGTATAAGCAAAAGGGATATGATGGCATTTTGCATATCCCCCCTATCCGGAACACCAGTCGGCCTAATGGTATCGAATACCGTTCGGAAGATCAATTGGGGATTGTGGCGCTAACGCATATAGAATCGCAGCTCACCAACGAAATGAGGGAAATCAAGATTCGAGAGGCCAATTTGGACAAAACCATCCTGACCGAACTGAACGAAACCAATGTGCAGGTTCGCCAAAAAACATTAGGCGAGGAAGGAGAAACGGAAGTTAATGCTATCGTATCAGCTGGGGTGGGCTATGCCATGGGCTTGATAATCTATATTACCATGTTCATTTACGGCAGCATGGTAATGAGAGGCGTAGCGGAAGAAAAAACCAATAGGGTTGTGGAAATAATCATCTCTTCGGTAAAGCCATTCCAACTCATGTTGGGAAAAATTATTGGCATTGGTGCCGTAAGTATTACCCAGTTTGCCTTGTGGGCCATCTTGATTACTATTACACAGTTTGTGTTCGGTATTATTTTTTACCAAGAGCTTTCTGAAGTGCAACAAATGCTCTCCGACCCAACCTTGGCCCAGCAAAGCGGCAAGGAAGAATTGGCAAAGAGCTTGGCTGCATTGGCCAACATCAATTTTACCGCTATCTTCCTATACTTTATTTTCTATTTCATTGGCGGCTACTTATTATATGGAGCCCTGTTTGCGGCCGTTGGTGCTGCTGCCAATGAGCAGGACGATATGCAGGCGCTCAACCTGATTATTTCCATTCCCATAATTATTTCCATGTTCATTATGATGAAGGTGGTACAGGATCCCAATACCCCTTTGGCGTTTTGGGCGTCGGTGTTTCCTTTCACTTCGCCCATCGTAATGATGGCGCGCATCCCTTTCAATCCACCATTTTGGCAGATTTTGTTATCAATGGTGCTGCTTATCGGGGGCTTTATCTTCAGCACCTGGTTGGCTGGCAAGGTTTATCGTGTAGGCATCTTAATGTACGGAAAGCGCATTTCCATTAGGGAAATTGGCAGGTGGCTTTTTTATAAATAATCGCCACCCATTTTATAATAACTTTGTAGGGTAATTAAGCATTATGGAAGAGGCTATCAAACCAAAGCATTTTTTGGAGGAAATTGTGGAGCGCGACTTGGAAGATGGCAAGTACCAGAGTATCCTCACCCGTTTTCCGCCTGAGCCCAATGGCTACCTACATATAGGCCATGCCAAATCCATTTGTCTCAACTTTGGTTTGGCTAAGCGTTATAATGGAAAGACCAACCTGCGCTTTGATGATACCAACCCCGTGACAGAGGATACGGAATATGTGGAAAGCATCAAAAACGATATCCGTTGGTTGGGCTTTGAATGGGCCAACGAGCTATACGCCAGCGACTATTTTGAGCAATTGTATGATTTTGCTGTAAAACTGATAAAGGCCGGCAAAGCCTATGTGGACGATTCCAGTGCGGAGGAAATTGCCGCCATGAAAGGTAGCCCCACAGAACCAGGAAAAGAAAGTCCCTATAGGAATCGCCCGGTAGAAGAAAATTTGGAATTGTTCGAAAAAATGAGGAATGGGGGCTTTGCAGAAGGAGCTTGCACCTTAAGGGCGAAGATTGACATGGCTTCACCTAACATGCACCTTCGCGACCCATTAATGTACCGCATCAAGTATGCCCACCACCACCGCACAGGTGGCAAATGGTGCATCTACCCTATGTACGATTTCGCCCATGGGCAAAGTGATGCCATTGAGCATATCACGCATTCTATCTGCACTTTGGAGTTTGCTCCGCACCGTCCTTTATATGATTGGTTTATAGAACAACTAGATATTTACCCAAGCAAGCAATATGAGTTTGCCCGCCTGAACCTTAACTACACCGTTACCAGCAAGCGCAAACTATTGCAATTAGTGAACGATAAAGTAGTAGACGGCTGGGACGACCCGCGTATGCCTACACTTTCTGCCTATAGAAGGGCGGGATATACCCCTGAGGCCATTCGCGAATTTTGCGACCGGGTAGGGGTTGCCCAAAGGGAAAACTTAATTGACGTCTCGCTATTGGAGTTTTGTGTACGCGAGCATTTGAATAAAATTGCCCTTAGGCGGATGGTGGTGTTTGATCCCATTAAGGTAGTGATTACCAACTGGGAGCCAGGAAAAGTGGAATTGGTTGAAAGTGAGAACAATCCTGAAGATATGTCTGCCGGGCATAGAAGCATTCCTTTCAGCGGCGAACTCTACATAGAAAGGGAAGACTTTATGGAAAACCCCCCTAAGAAGTTTTTTCGCTTGGCGATAGGGCAGTATGTACGGCTGAAAAGTGCCTATGTGATAAAGGCCGAAGAAGTTGTTAAGGATAATGAGGGCAATATCACAGAAATACACTGTGTTTACTTGCCAGAAAGCCGCAGTGGCCATGATACATCGGGTCTAAAAGTACAAGGCACCTTACATTGGGTAAGTATAGCACATGCCGTTCCTGTGGAGATAAGGGAGTATGACCGTTTGTTCAAGGTAGAAAATCCTTCTGCGGAGGAAGGCGATTTTAAGGATTACCTTAATCCAAGCAGTTTGAACATTATAGAAACAGCATATGCCGAGCCTGCGCTAGCCGATGCGGATATGAATGTGCACTTCCAGTTCATGCGTAAAGGATACTTCTTTTTGGATAAAAACAGCGGCCCCGGAAAGCCCGTGTTTAACCGCACGGTAACTTTAAAGGATAATTGGGCAAAGGCTGCCAAATAAGCTTTTCCTCAACAAACGGAAGGTGAGCAATATTGATTACTATACTGTCTTTAGTTCTGGTAACGGATGCTATATATACTATTCGGCTATATTTATATAGCAGTCTAAATAGATTGCGACAATTGGCTTAATAAAGTTGTATTTTAGAATAAAAAGCTAGGATGGGTATCGGCACATTACTAAAGGAAATGTTTATTCCCACAAAGGAAAATGCTATTGAGGAGAATAAATACTATCAGATAAGGCAAGACCCCTTTTTTCTTGACAAATCCCTGCACCAACATTTCCTTAAGTACGGGTGGTGCGTAGTTCCTCAGGTAGTGGAGCAAACTGAAATCGATTCCTTCATGGCAACATTTCATGAAATTTCAAAGTTAGATGGATTTGAGTTGGATAAACACCTGCTTAATAGTGGGAGGCTTTTTAACCCTGAAATACGAAAGAAAACCCAACAAGTTATCAACGAGAATGCCAAAACCATTTTGCCCAGGATGTTTGAGATGGCAAAAACAGACGAGCATACCGGAGGTGCTTATCAAGTAAAGCCATGCCATGAAAATAGCGACCTTCAAATTCATCAAGATAGTGCTGTAATTGATGAAGAAAAAGACTACTGTTTGTTTGTGTGGATTCCTTTTTGTGACGTAAACGAAGAAAACGGCCCTATTTGGGTTTTGTCGGGTAGTCATCTTTGGGGAAATACCCAACGTTCTCTTGGTGTTCCTTGGAACTTTCTGAAACATATCACTACACTCAGGAAATTCATGCATCCGGTTACTGTGTCTAAAGGCGACGTGATTGTTTTTGATCCGGCATTAATTCACTGCTCTACCCCTAATTTTTCCAAGGAAATCAGGCATGCAATAACAATAACGGTTTTAAGGAAAGATTATGAATTGGTTTATTATTTTAAAAACAAAAACATAGAGGCTGACAAAATCGAAAAGTACGTAGTGGATGAAAACTTTTACTTCTCGTATGATTTTATCTCAAAACCCGACGAAAATATTTGGAAGAAAGAAGTATTGGACTATAAACCTTTTGATATTTCAGAAAGTGAGTTAATCCGTTTGATTAAAAAATATCTCCCAAAAGATAAAGGTTGATGCAAAAGTCTGTTCTTGAAAAATATGGCCATTTGTTGGCCAATTACTGTTTGTACCTAAAGGAAGGGGAAACCGTTTATGTGAAAAGTACTTGGTTAGCGGAGCCTTTATTGCAGGCTTTTTATAAGGAAGCACTAGTATTGGGCGCTCACGTAGAATTTTCTATTGATTTTCAGGATAAGGATCAAATATTTTACGAAAACGCTTCTAATCATCAACTTGATAGGGCACCCCTTTTCCATCAACTTGGTCTGGAGTCTTTTGATGCCTATCTACATATAATGGCACCGTTCAACCTGCTCTCTACCCAGTCGGCAGATAAGGAAAAAGTGAAAAAACACTCTGCCGCTTACAAAAACCTGTTAGCTAACTATAATAGCCGGAATGCTAGCGGGAAGATAAAGCGATGCCTTTGTTTATACCCTACTGCAGCTTCTGCGCAAAGTGCGGGAATGTCGTTAAGGGAATATGAGGAGTTTGTGTTTAAATCCTGTTTTTTACTGGATGAGCAGCCCGCAGAAAAATGGAGGGACCTGGGAAGAGGCCAGCAAAAAATTGTTGATTTTCTGAATAAAAAAACCACCATTAGATATGTAAACGACAAAAGTGACATTTCATTTTCTACTGCAGGCAGAACTTGGATTAATAGTGATGGAAAGGCCAACATGCCTTCAGGAGAAGTTTATAGCTCTCCGGTAGAAGATTCTGTTAACGGTTATGTCCATTTTGATTTCCCTTCTATCTATAGTGGTCACGAAGTAGAAGGTATAAGCTTGGAAGTAAAAAACGGGGAGGTTATAAAATGGACAGCAGAAAGAGGAGCGGAGTATTTGGATAACATTTTCTCTATTCCTGGGGCTAAATATTTTGGCGAAGTTGCCATAGCGACTAACTATGGTATTAACCGCCCCACTAAAAATATCCTGTTTGACGAAAAAATGGGGGGTACCGTGCACATGGCTATTGGCCAATCTTACCTTCAAGCTGGGGGGAAAAACCAATCAAGTGTTCATTGGGACATGATTGCTGATATGAAGCGGGGCGGGCAAATATATGCTGACGGATCTTTGATTTATGAGAATGGGCTTTTTCTTTTTTAATCTTCCTTTTCTGCTATGATCGTTGGTCTCTTCTTCGGGTCATTTAATCCTATCCATCAAGGCCATTTGATTATTGCCGAACAAGTTTTATCAATCGGAAAGTTAGATGAAGTTTGGTTTGTGGTTTCTCCCCAAAATCCTTTAAAGGACAAAAAATCTTTGTTAGGGGAATATGACCGGTTGCACATGGTACAAGAAGCTATATGGAGCAATGAAAAATTTAAGGCTTGCAGTATAGAATTCAATCTTCCAAAACCTTCTTACACCATTGATACCCTAGCACACTTGGGAGAAAAGTACCCCCAACATCAATTTTCTCTTATTATGGGCAGTGATAGTTATCTGTCTCTTCCGAAATGGAAGAATTTTCATTCCATTATTAATAACTACAAAATCATTGTTTACCCCCGCAGCACCAGCGATAGTACCAAGATAGAAAACAACAGTAATACTGTGGTTTGCCAAGTACCTTTATTGAATGTTAGTGCAAGCTATATAAGATATTGTATCCAAGAAGGAATCTCTATTCGCTATCTAGTACCCGATAATATTAAGGAATTGATAGAAGCAAGTCACTGGTATAGGTAGTGGACTGTTATGTTAAGAAGTTGTTAATAGTTTGGGGATAAAGGAAAAACCTGTGGATTCAAGGGACTGTGGAAATATCTCCACAGTTTTTATCCTTGTTATGAGGAATTTTCTCCCCAGTTTTCTTTCTCTTTTTAACATGTAGATAACATAAAAAGAGTCTACACGTTCAGTTTCCACCCTCTGTTGAAAAGGGATGAAGAGAATTGAAAATCAGAACTAATCGTTGTTATTTTTGTGTTGGTAAAGTAACTGTAAAAAAGCAAAGTCGATTAAACAAGTTTCTGGAAAAAATGTTTCCTACATTCCCACACTCTTAACGATGATAGCTTTTTTCTAAAAAACTAATTATTCTCTTTTATGTCATCAGTGGTTGAAGTGGAAAACAATAGATTAGGGGACAAAGGATTTTTGAATTTACCTATTGACCCCGCTTTGGATTTGTTTGCCGAAATTGAGAAATTGAAAAAAGAAAAGCGGGCTGTCATTTTAGCACATTATTATCAAGAACCTGACATTCAAGATATTGCTGATTATATAGGGGATAGCTTGGGATTATCGCAGGAAGCTGCGAAGACGGAAGCTGATATGATAGTATTTGCTGGGGTGCACTTCATGGCAGAGACCGCTAAAATATTGTCTCCTAATAAAAAGGTGGTCTTACCTGATTTAAAAGCGGGCTGTTCTTTGGCTGATAGTTGCCCCCCAAATGAATTTGCTTTGTTTAAAGCTGCCCACCCTGACCATATTGTTGTGACTTATGTTAATTGTTCTGCAGAAATAAAAGCGCTGAGCGATATTGTTTGTACTTCTACCAATGCAGTGGCTATTATTGAAAGTATACCAGCAGACCAGCCGATTATTTTTGGGCCAGATAAAAACCTAGGGAAATATTTGATTAAGAAAACAGGCCGGGATATGTTGCTTTGGGATGGAGCCTGCATGGTACATGAAATATTCTCTAGGCAAAAAATAAGTGAGCTAAAGGCTATGCATCCAAATGCTTTACTAATTGCTCACCCTGAATGTGAGGAGCCCGTACTGGAGTTAGCAGATTATATAGGGAGTACCAGTGGATTATTAAAATTTTCCCAAACAAATGCTGCCAAGGAATTTATAGTAGCTACAGAATCGGGCATTATTCACCAGATGCTTAAAAATGCCCCTGGGAAGACTTTTATACCTGCTCCGCCTAACAATGCTTGTGCTTGCAACGATTGTCCTTACATGAAGCTCAATACGCTTGAAAAGCTGTATTTGTGTATGAGGTATGAACTTCCAGAAGTTGTTCTTTTCGAAAACTTGATTAATGCCGCCAAAAAGCCAATAGAAAGAATGCTGGAAATTTCAGCTAAGGCAGGGCTATAACGAATTTTTACTTCCGAAAAAGCCATCTAATGGTTTAATTACCCCTTCTATTTTTGAGTAATTAACAGTGTAGTAAATAAACTTCCCATCCCTTGTGGTTTCCACTAGTCCAACGGTTCTTAGAATTTTTAAATGTTGGGAGGTAATGGATTGCTCAAGCTTTAGGGCGTTGTAAATTTTGTTTACGTTGACTCGCTTTTTCTTATCAATGAAATTGATGATGGCGAGACGAATAGGATGGGCAAGCGCCCTCAAGGTATCAGCCGCGTAAGTTAAATTTTCTTGGTTTATCATAGTTTTCGAGATGGTCCCCATTGTCATACATAAAAAGTTAGAATATTTGCTTGCATATTCCTTGCCAAATTTTTGCAAAAAAAAAACCCTGCCTCACTAAAGGGCAGGGTCTAAAAAATTTGTTTTGTTTTCTCAGTTCTGGGCTAAATCATCAATAAGGTCCGCAATTTCTTGGATTCTTTTTTTATCAAGGGTATAATAAATGAATTTTCCCTCGCGAGTAGTTTTCACTACTCCTGCCCTTCTTAATATAGCCAAGTGTTGGGAAGCAACTGATTGTTCAAGCCTAAGCTTCACATAGATTTCAGTAACTGTTAATTTCTTACTTTCTTCCAATAAATTGATAATTTGCTTACGCAACTTGTGGTTTACTGCCCTAAGAGTAAGCACAGCTTTGCGCAATACACTGTAATCAAGATGGATTTCATCTTCTACTCCGTCTCCTTTGGAGAGTACAACTTTGTCATTGGTGTTTGCAGCTGCCATTGTTAGTTTTGTTTTTCTGATTATAATATACCTACAATAATAATAATATTCCTAAAATAATTCCATAATTATGGAGCCCAATATCATTAAAAGTTAACAACATGGTTTCAGTTAATAACTAAATAGCTTTGTCAAAAAGCTTTAGATATTGTGGTTCGAAAGAACTAATATTAACAAAATTCCTCGTATTATAAATTTTCAGAGACAAAGGTAACATGTTTCTTGAGGAAATAAAATGTATATCGCTATAAATAGCATTAAAGGAGTTAAGTACTTTTTGCGCCTTTGAGGCACCAGAACCAGAGAAAATAACTTTTCGGGAAGATAGAAAGCTATTGAAGGAACCAGCAGTTAATACATGTGGCCCCAGGTATTCAACCAATTGGAGATTATCATCATAAATTGAGGCATACACTTCATTCCTTCTTGCATCGGTTAAAGCGGCAATAAGGGCATTTTCGCGTTTGGCTAACTCTATTTCAGCGGCGGCCTGTATTTGCAAACTAGAAAGAGAGATTAACGGGATAGATAAAGCATAACATAATCCCTTTGCTAGTGAGGCACCAATCCTTAAACCCGTATAAGATCCAGGCCCTTCACTCAGTGCAACAGAGTCAAGAACAGAGATCGGCAAGTTGCTTTCATAAAAAACTTCTTGTATGAACAAAGAAGCTTTTTCATTATGTACATTGCCAATAGACTCTCTTATCGCAAGCAGTTTACCATCTTCGGCCAAAGCAATGGAACAATTAGGGCCGGAAGTCTCGATATTAAGAATAAAAGCCACAACACACTTTACCTCGTCGGAATAAGAAGCGAGGTGTATTTTTCCTTGTTACTGAGCACATCAATGGCACTTCTCAAATCCTCATCTATGTTAAAACTGGATCTTATCTTTCCACTGGTATAATAGTAACGGCCAATTATTTCCTCTTCCAACAATTTTTTTATTTCTGCCTTATGCTTGATAATGTCCTTTTCCTTATCGTGTTTGATATTTTTCTTCAGATTTTCTAAATCTGTTTTTATTGCGGCCATATATTTTTCAGATTCCACCGTCTTTTGTAGATCATCTATTAATTCCTCACTCTCGGTGGTATAGTCATAATCTTTTCCTTTCAAATAGTTGATAAACTCTTGATACTCTTGATCGGTTAAGGAAAAACTCTTGGCATCAGCTATTGACTGATGTTTACTCTGATAGACAGTAGCATAATTAAAAATTAGGTTTTTTGTTAGTAGGCTTATAGCTACTTTGCTTAATTTTTCCGGTTCGATGGATATATCAGGGTCAATTCCCCCTCCATCGTATACTACTCTGCCGGTTGAGGTTTTGAAAGCGGTTTTCAGTGAATCAGGGATTTTTCCAACACTGCCATCTTCCAAACGTTCCGCGTAATTGATTGCTTGGATACAGCGGCCACTAGGTATGTAATATTTGGCCGTGGTTACTTTTAGCTTGGTATTATAAGTTAGGGAGCGAGTAGTTTGCACAAGTCCTTTGCCAAATGTTTTTTGGCCGATAATTACTGCCCTATCCAAATCTTGTAAAGCACCCGAAACAATTTCAGAAGCAGAAGCGGAGCCTCGATCCGTAAGTACAACTAAAGAAACAGAAATATCGACTGGTGCATTTAAGGTTTTAAAAGGCTTGTCCCATTCTTTCACCTTACCCTTGGTAAAAACCACTTCCTGCCCTTTAGGAACAAATACGTTTACAATGTTTACTGCTTCATTCAATAACCCACCAGGATTGCCCCTAACATCTAATATTACTCCCTTTACATCATGCTGTGATTTGAGTTCTTCTAGTGCATCTTTCACTTCTTTGCCTGCATTCTCGGTAAAGTTGCTTAGTCTAATGTAGGCGATATGGTCATTGACCATTCCAAAATAGGGAACGTTTTTAATCTTTATATCCTCTCGGGTCACTACCAAATCCGATATTCGCTCTGACCCATCAGAAAGCAACCTTGCAATTTTAAGTTTTACAGTAGTGCCTGCTTGGCCTTTTAATAATTTACTGATTTCCTCTGTATCCTTAGTATTGGCACTATTCCCATCAATTTCCAATATCTTATCTCCTACTTTAAGTCCGGCTTTGTCCGCTGCGTAGGTTTCGTACAACTCTGCCACAAAAACACTATCCCCATTTCTGCGAATAACAGCACCGATACCACCATATTTGCCCGTAGTTTGCAACCGATAATCTTCTATTTCTGCCTCAGAAATGTAATTTGTATAAGGGTCAAGCGATTCCAACATACCATCAATTCCTTTCCGCATTAGTTCTGAAGGCTGTACTTCATCTACATAGTAGGTATTCAACTCCTTAAAGAGGGTGGCGAAAATGTCCAAGTTTTTGGAAATCTCAAAGTAGCTACTTTCCTGTTGGGTAAATGCCAAGGGCATGAATGCTACCCCTGATAAGATGATTACCCAGGCAATCGTTTTTATCCTCTTGAAGAAAAATGTGTCCATTGGATAGCGTTTGATTTTGTAATGCTAAATTACCAACTATTTATAATAGGCTTACTGCATAACGCAGGCAATATAGCTTTAGTTTTTAGGGGTAAAAAAAACAACATTTAAGGAAAAAGTTTCCCCAACTCCATCAGGAAAATATTTATAGGAATCAAATATTTTTTCATTATCCGTGTAATGTAATCACCATTTAATCGATTTACAACAGACTAATAATCAATGGATTGCTACAATGCGAATAGTGAAATGTTGATAAGTAGAGGCAACACATTCATTAGTTAGCAAATATAAGGACGATTTTTTGTAACAATTAACCTAAATTTGCGTTATACTTAACAAAGGGTTAAAACGTATGTATAAGATGATTATGAAGCAGAATACGTCAATGAATGTACTTTTCTTGGTACTGTGTATATTGCTTTTGGGGTTTGTGTATTTAAATACGAGGATGATTGACCATTTTAGGAGTAATGAGAGCTTGAACAATGTTAAGCCTTCATCATCTCAAATAGAGGTTCGCTAATCATTTTCTCTTAATGCTTGTAGCAAGCATTAGCGTATTGAACACCAATACCACAATATAGGCAACTACTCCAGCTCCTATTACCACCAGTGAAACTTTATCAACTACTGAGAACTGCTGTTCTGCCAAGAATAAGTGTATCCGCCTTACGATATAATATAGTACTGGGAAAACTGTAAGAATCACCAATCCCATAATGACGGCAAATTGTACTGCCAATATTCTACTCACGCTAGAATATGTGTATCCAATATCCAATAGGAGGTTGATTTCATTTTTTGCCCTTGATATCACTAATTGAAAGCTAATTAGAAATATCACAAAGGACAGAACCAAGAACAACAATCCGACTCCTCCAGCCAAGCTTACCACTACCTGCAGTATTTCAGAAGCATTATTGAAACGCAATTGTTCTTGATTGATTTGATATCCCCTCTTTCTGATTTCTTTACCAAGCTGATCCATTTGAGAGGTGGCTACCTTTAAAACGATTCTCCCTGGGGGCTTGTTCGCTTCACCAAAAGTGGCATTGGCGTAGGCCATAAAGGCATTTGGTACCAATACCGCTGGTATCCTATCACTATAGCCCACTACCCTTGCTTTAAGGGAGCGCGACTTGCCATTTCCGCTAATGGTAATATCAAAAGGAAACATCTGGACGATACTGGGCGGCAATTGGGGCATGTCCTGGTTGGTAAGTGCTACCCCCATATTATAAAAGCGCAATAACTCACTAGAGAGAATGACAGGTACAAAATTATCTTCGTCCCTCCATACAAACAGCGATTCACACTTTCCCTTTGAGGAGTCATACACACAGGGGATTGTATCAAGAAACTCATCAGGCACCGCCTCGAAGGGAATGGGTGCCGAAAAGCCTAGTTGCGACTGCATGCTGGCCGTAATTTTGAAGGAATTGGCCGTGAAAGGGCCTATCGCCTCTACACCAGGCAATTTTTGTATGGTATCAATTTGAAGACTATCGAAAGCAGATACCCCCTTATTAAAGGCATTAATTAACGTAACTTCTTTATTGAGGATGATATAGGAAGTTTCGTCATTGGCCTTTTTTGACTTTACGATATGCCTTACATCAATGAATACTTGAATGGCGACTAGCATGATGAGCAAGCCAATCCAAAAACCCACACTGGCGAACAAAAACTGCCATTTACTCTGCCTGCCCCAAAGGATGCGCAACAACAGTCCCATTTACAATTGTATTTTTTTGGTGTAATCAAAATAGATATCGCTGCCCAAGCTGGCCACAATCACGCCTGCGTTTCTTTTTTTAGCTTCCTCGATAATTAACTGGGAAGCCTTACGTATGTTGTTTTCATCCAAATGGCTAAAGGGTTCATCCAATAGTAACCAATCAAATGGTTGAAGAAGGGCCCTAATGATGGCATACCTTTGGCGTTCGCCAAAGGACATGAACCCGCATTTCTTCTTTAACAAACCAGCAACCCCCAATCTCTCAGTGTATTGTTGTATTTGGTCTTTGCTAACCGTTTCGGTAAGCCTATTTTTTAACTGTAGATTTTCATAACCGGTAAAGTCAGGAAACAAACGTAAATCTTGAAACACCATGGAAATCCTTCTTTGTCTCATTGCAGCCCATTGGGCATGGCTCATGGATTTGCCTTGTTGTTCATTAAAGAACAATGTGCCGGTATAATCGGTGCGGTTGCCATACAAAACATGCATTAAGGTTGATTTACCTCTTCCTGAAGGTGCAACCACTTGTATTACTTCTCCTTGGTTTAGAGTAAGCTTCGAAGCCCAAACTTCAGATTGGCTATTGTCCCATTCTGCCAAGGGGGAAGGAACAACATATTCTAGTTTAATAGTCATTATTGAATGATGATCCTTTGGGTAAATGTTTGTTGAAAGGCGGTGAGTTTAACAAGATATATACCAGAAGCAAGGGGAACGCCTGGATTGACTTGAAAAGTATTTACACCAACCATGGCATCAAATGTTTGGTCATACAGGGTACGTCCATCAAAGCTGATTAAGGACCATGCTATACTGCCTGCAATAGGACTAGTGAATCTTATGCCCACATTTCCTTGAAAGTTTGGATTTGGAAAGCAAGTGAAACTAGCCCAGCCCATATTATCAATAGCGGTATAATTCTGTGCCATCAGTAAAGCCTTATAGGCATTTACCCTTCCATAGCCGAGAGAGTCGGACCAATTGCCGTATTGCCTAGCTTGGTAATAATCATAACCACCTACCTTTTCTGCACTTTGGAAAAGCACTGATTTTGCCCCTTCCAAATCCAAATCAGGCCTAATGGAATAAATTAAAGCCATCACCCCCGCAGCATTGGGGCAGGCTGCTGAGGTGCCATTGAAGGTAAAAGTATAATCGCCGCTACTGTAACCTTTATTTCCGCTAATATCGCAGGTGGCAACTTTCACCCCTGGAGCTGATATGTCCAAGCTATCGCCCATATGGCCCATCCATTGTTCGCCATCGCATGAGTTGACGGACTTTGCTTCATCGCACATACTTGTAGCATTTACTGCTATAACTTCTGGTAATCGGGAGGGCCACAGTGGTCTTGGAGCAATAAATGGTTGTGCTGGGTCAAAGTTTCCTGAAGAAAAGAACATCGCAATACCTTTTCCATTTCTTCCTTCACTTGCTCCTTTTCTTATGATATCATTCACCAAACCGGTGTCGCCGCCAGTATAAGGAATCAGCAAATCGGGCACCGCCCATGAATTGCTAATAACATCTACTTGGGCACTGTCAATGGCGTATGATAAGGCATTTGCCATCCAAGTGGTCGTTGACCAAGGCGTATTTGGTAAAGGGATACCATTTAGGGAGGTATCAATGTAGTAAAACATTCTGATAGGCACTATTTTGCAGGAGTAAGCAACCCCAGCGATACCTTCATTGTTGTCGCCCTCTGCAGCAATAATGCCCGAACAAGCAGTGCCGTGGGCGTTTTGGCTTTTATCCATATTAGGATATCCTTTGCTACCTTGGCCAGTTGCATCGAAACCTGTTAGTAAGTTGTCGTTTAAGTCGGGGTGCAGCGTGTCTACGCCCGCATCAATAACGGCAATTTTGATATTAGGGTCGCCAGTGGTAATGGTCCAAGCACTATCAACATCCATATCGGCATCTGTAAGGTTGTCAGGGTTGCCTGAAATGATTGTGGTACTATCATTATGTATGGCCCATTGTCTATTCAGGAAGGGGTCATTTGTGCATATTATTGGATTAAACAGCGCATCGGGCTCTACATACTCAAAGGGAAGCTTTTTTAGTACCATTAACCGATTCAAAGTACCCCCAGGGAAATTTGCTGAGGGTTTTAAAATGTAAGTGCGCTCTAAGCCAGGTATTTGCTCGGCTCTGAGTTTTAGTTTTTCAATTGCCGGCACAAGCTCTTCTAAGCTCACGTTTTTAGGTATCTTGACATAAATGTTTTCCAATAAAGCATAGGTGCTGTTATCTACAGTTTTCAATAGATAATTAGCAAAGTTGACATAGGGGTGATTATTTAAGTTTATCATGCAATTGGAAAGACGCTCAGTACCATTGGTTTTTACGATAGTAACTTTCGGTGCTGGCAAATCATACAGTATGGTAAGCCCTAAAGACTTGACGATACTGTCTTTAGCGATAAGGTTAACATTTTCTTTGAAAGAGATAATCAGTTTGTCGCTTTCCACATTAAGGTACCAAGGCTTTTTACAATATGTTTGGCCTTCGGCGAGCAAAAAGGAAGAGAAAGTCAATAACCACGTAAGCAGAGCGTGTTTCATGAGATATCCGTTGAAAAGCTTTGGGTACAAGCTACGGCTTTTTTCCAGCCCTTGTATAGCTTCTTTCTTATTGTTTCCTCCATATTGGGTTCAAACTTTCTATCTATTGCCCGGTTTTGCTTTATTTCTTCTTTGGAGTAAAAGCCCGTAGAAAGACCTGCTAAGTATGCTGCCCCTAAAGCCGTAGTTTCTATAATAGAGGGGCGTTCTACAGGAGTATTTAACAGATCAGATTGGAATTGCATCAATAGATTATTGGCCGCCGCACCGCCGTCTACCCTTAAAGTTTTTAGTTCTATCCCTGCATCTTGCTCCATGGCGCTTAATACGTCCTTGGTTTGATAAGCCAGTGATTCAAGGGTTGCCCTAATGATTTGTGATTTGCTGGTACCCCTAGTGATTCCAAACATAGCCCCCCTGGAGTGCATATCCCAATAAGGTGCCCCAAGGCCGGTAAAGGCAGGAACAAAGTACACCCCCCCCGTATCTTTTTCTTTTAGAGCATAGTATTCTGAATCAGGCGCACTATCAATTATTTTAAGTCCGTCCCTCAGCCATTGTATGGCAGCACCAGCGATAAAAACACTTCCTTCCAACGCATACTCGGTTTTACCTCCTATTTGCCAAGCTATGGTAGTTACCAACCCGTTATTGGATTTTACGGGTACTTCGCCTGTGTTCATCAACATAAAGCAACCTGTTCCATAAGTGTTTTTTGCTTGGCCCACGTCAAATGCTGCTTGGCCAAAGAGAGCGGCTTGTTGATCGCCCGCAACACCTTGAATGCGTATGGGTGCCCCAAAAAGATATGTTTCCGTTTCCCCAAACAAGCCAGATGAAGGTAGCACCGTAGGTAGTACATTATTTGGAACGTCTAGAGCTCCGGTCAATGTATTGTCCCACTCCAAGCGCTTGATATTGAACAACAGGGTTCTAGAGGCATTGCTAAAGTCAGTAACGTGGCTTTTCCCTCCGGTCAGGTTCCATATCAACCAAGTATCGATGGTGCCAAACAACAGCTCTCCCTTTTCAGCTTTTTCCCTAGCTCCGTTTACATTATCCAGAATCCAGTTAATTTTGGTACCTGAAAAGTAAGAGTCTATCACCAAGCCTGTGTTTTCCCTTACATACGGCTCAAGTCCTTGTTCTTTTAAGTTTTCGCAGATGGGAGCAGTCCTTTTATCTTGCCATACAATGGCATTATA
Organism: Chitinophagales bacterium; assembly: GCA_033762815.1. Taxonomy (GTDB): domain Bacteria; phylum Bacteroidota; class Bacteroidia; order Chitinophagales; family CAIOSU01; genus JANRLF01. Next base: position 114,864 of record JANRLF010000003.1, read on the forward strand.
GATAGGCTTACCATTCGTTTTATCCCAAACTACCGTTGTTTCCCTTTGGTTGGTGATTCCGATACTATCGATATCTGCCGCGGAGAGATTGCATTTTTGTAATACTTCTTTTGCTGTGGCCAGTTGGCTTTGCCAAATTTCCAAAGGGTCATGTTCTACCCAACCCGGTTTAGGATAAATTTGATTGAACTCTTTTTGGGCAACATTGATAATTTTGCCTGCTCTGTCGAAAATAATGGCCCTTGAACTAGTGGTTCCCTGATCAAGAGCAAGAACAAATTTTTCGGACATGCTTAGAAGCGGTATTTGGGTGCTTGTAAAACTATAACTAAATTGGGAATATGAAAAAGGTGAAAATCATTGAGATTAAGTCGGAAATAGGTGCTGGTACACGTGGTTCAAGCCTTGGTGTTGATGCCATTAAGATAGCCGCACTTGATTACCGGAGCCAATTCTTTAAGCAATATCCAAGAGTGGAAATTGCCAACGAGAACCACTTGTTGCTGGAGCCCGATGAAAACCCTTATGCCAAAAGAATTAAGGGAGTTGTGGCAATGTATGATCGCATTAGTAGCGAAGTGAAGCAAACTATGCTGGCTGGAGAGTTTCCCATTTTTTTATCAGGCGACCATAGCTCGGCTGGAGGTATTATTGCAGGCTTGAAAATGGCTTTTCCTGAGGAGAATATTGGTGTAATCTGGATTGATGCCCATGCAGACCTACACACGCCTTATACTACGCCTTCTGGAAATTTACACGGTATGCCGTTGGCTGTTTCATTGGGAGAAGACAATCTGAGCCAGAAAATCAACAAACCTATTCCTGATACGGTAGAGAATTGGGAAAAGCTCAAGAATATGGGAGGCATTAAGCCAAAAATAGCGGGAAACGATATTGTGATGATTGGCCTACGGGACTCAGAGCCACAAGAAAATTACCTGATTCGAAAATTAAAGATTAAGCGATTCTCGGTAAAGCAACTTAAAAAGGTGGGTGTTGAAAAAGTCACTTTGGAAGTAATGCAACAGTTGAGGCACTGCGATAAAATATTTGTATCATTTGACGTGGATAGCTTGGATTCCAAAATTTCAAAAGGTACTGGGACACCAGTTCGCGATGGTATGTCAGAAAGAGAGGTTAAATCGCTTATTTTGAATCTACTGGAAGAAGACAAAGTTTGTGCTTTCGAAATCGCCGAAATCAATCCAACTTTGGATAAAGAAAATTTAATGGCGGAAATAGCATTTGAAATTTTGCAGATGGCAACAAACCAATTGACTGCACCTATCTGAGAAAATTACTATGCATTGATAGTGCCCTTTTTATGGCTTTTGCTGAAAGTGTAAGCTTTTTGGATGCTTAGTATTACTGGGCTTAAAAAGAGGCTATAAAGGCCAAAAAATTCGTACACAATAATAGACACAAATGGCGTTGATTTTAAATGTTAATGGCAGCTCACCAGTTTTTGGGGATAATTGTTTTGTAGCTGACAATGCAACAGTAGTTGGCGACGTGGTGATGGGGAATGATTGTAGTGTTTGGTTCAATGCTGTTGTAAGAGGCGACGTACATTATATTAAAATCGGCAATAAAGTGAATATTCAAGATGGAGCTATTATTCATTGTACCTATCAAAAAGCTCCGACCAATATTGGCAACAATGTTTCGATTGGCCATGGAGCTATAGTGCATGGATGCACTGTAATGGATAATGTGTTGATTGGTATGAGAGCCGTGGTGATGGATCATGCCATTATCGGGGAGAATTCAATTATTGCTGCAGGAGCGGTTGTGCTAGAAAATATGGTAGTTGAAGCTGGTAGTATATATGCTGGTGTGCCAGCCAAGTTTGTAAAAAGAATCGATCAAACGCATACTAGGGATTTGTTGGAACGTATAGCGAACAACTACCTCATGTATGCCAGTTGGTTTAAATAGCTACTTTAAATCAACCGCTGCTTTTATTTCCCAATTGGGCTTGATTTCGATTAAATTGGGATGCATATAGATTTTCTCAGGCTGTCTTCTTTGAGGATAGTTGCCGCTATCCCACTTTCCATTTGCATTTCTGTCTTTAATAATCTTTAGTTGATAACCTTTTGCCTCTAGGTGCGGTATAGTAATAGTTGTGCTATCAAGCCCCTTTAGCGTATTGCTATAAACTGGGACAGAATTGGGTAAAAATAGACTGATAATATATTGCTCGTTTTTCTGCAAGCCATTAATGCTTAATACTAGAGTACCATAGTCATCCGCTGTTGGAGTTTTAAAGATGAGTTTGGTGGAATCATTTTGGCGTCCATAAATATCAGTAAATGCCCCTGCACCTAAAGAGAACGTATACCAAGTGTCTTCCTTCCATTTATTACTCACTAATAGTTTGCGGTTACTTAATTCTGCCATCTGGATATCGGCAGTTACAGGGGTTGTTCCTAAAGTGTCTTCGTAGACAATAATCCGGTTGGTATCAACGGAATCAATAGGGTGGTTAAACTCACATTCGACGGGCTCGTATAGATTTTGTATTTGATCCCCTCTTTTTGATGAGAAAGAAGAGATGATGCTAAGTTTTGTATAAGCATTACTATCTAGCGGAAACGGCTTTCTACTGATGGTTACCGTATCGCGAATTGAATCGTTTGCTGTTAACACAAAGCGTGGATTAGCTGTATGCCGGTTATACCATAGTGTTATGGTATCCCTTGTTAAGTTATATTCGAGCTGGGAATTTGTAAAGGTTGTGGAATCTAGCGGAGTGATGCCAATAGAGTCAATGGCTTGAGAATAAGTAAATGTTATTCGATCTTTAGATTTGACATACGTGTCTAACAACTTGGGCTGTGAGGATTGTTCTTGAAACAAGTTTAATTGATACGATGGGCTTTTCGAACTATCTATTTTTACAAACGAATCCAGGAATGCGATTTCTTCATTTGGAAGGTCATACTGAAGATTAAAATTGGCATCTTTTAGCGCAAAAAGTTGGTATCGGCCCTCTTTGATATTTTCAATTTTGAACCTGCCACTTTTGTCGCTTACAGAGTAGTAATAGGGTTTTGATTTGATGATGGCCGTATCACTAAGGTCATCATACAGTAGTACCAATGCTCCTTCAACCACTTCGCTTTTGTTCGCCGATAATGCTATACCCTGTATCGAGAATGAATCAATAAATGGGCCAGTACTAAATACATAAGTTATTGCTCGCTGAACATTATCTTCCGTAATATCCTTGATAGCATCGCCAAAATTGATGGTATAGGTGGTATTATCCTTTAAGGGTTCTTTAAAAGTTATTTGAAGCGATTTTCCTTTTGACTCAATTTCAGGGAATGTTTTTAGTGGCGGAGAAACTATCACATTTTGAAGGACATTATCTACTTTGATGTATTCATCAAAGTTGATAATTACCTTGTTTCCCTTAAAGTTGGTGTTTTTGTCTTGTGGCTCCGCACTGATAGCCTTAGGCGGTGTGGCGTCTTTCGGCCCTCCGGTGGGAGCTACTTGGTTGGCACATGAGTAAATGAGGATAACAAAAAAGAAAAGCAGATAGTTGAGCCTCATTACCTACCCATATAAACCATAAGAACGGAGATGTCAGCTGGGGAAACCCCACTAATCCTGCTTGCCTGCCCAAGGGTACGGGGTCTTATTTTGGCCAGTTTTTCCCTTGCCTCGAATGATAATGAGCTCACCTTTGCGAAATCGAAGCTATCAATGATGGCCACTTCTTCAAGTTTGTTCATTTTGTCTACCAACTGCTTTTCCTTTTCTATGTAGCCTTCATACTTCATGTTGATTTCAGCCTGCTCCTGTATTTCTTGGCTATATTTATTCATCCAATCTTTTAGGGAAGGTAAATGCTCCGTTAGATGGGGCATGTTTATTTCTGGCCTGGAGAGCAAATTGAAGAGTTTGGTCTTTTGATTGATAGGGGCGCTTCCTAGCCCATGCAACAAATCATTAATCGCTTCAGGCGAAACGCTTATTGCTTTGAAATAACTGTTGATTTGCTCTGCTCCTGCAATCTTTTCTTGTGTCCTTTTTAACCTATCCTCCGAGGCTAACCCTAGTTGATGGCCTGTTGGGGTTAGCCGAATGTCGGCATTGTCTTGTCGCAGTAGCACCCGATACTCTGCCCTCGAGGTAAACATGCGATAAGGCTCCTCTGTGCCTTTATTAATTAAGTCATCGATCAACACACCAATATAGGCTTCTGACCTTTTGATGATAAAGGGATCTAGTTCTTTAACCGCTAAGTGGGCGTTGATTCCTGCAATCAGCCCTTGACAGGCTGCTTCTTCATAGCCAGTGGTGCCATTTATCTGCCCAGCGAAAAAGAGCCCCTTTATTAGTTTAGTTTCTAAGCTTAACTCCAATTGTACAGGGGGAAAATAATCGTATTCAATAGCATACCCGGGTCGGAACATTTTGGCATTTTCAAAGCCGGGTATTTTGGTTAAGGCTTTGTATTGAACATCCTCGGGCAGAGAGGTACTAAAGCCATTCACGTAAATTTCTACTGTGTTCCATCCTTCGGGCTCTACAAATATTTGGTGCCTATCTTTATCGGAAAAGCGACTTACTTTGTCTTCAACTGAAGGGCAATAACGAGGACCTAAGCCTTGTATCCTCCCGCTGTACATGGGCGATTTGTCAAATCCCGTCTTTAATATATCATGCACTTCGGGATTGGTATAGGTAATATGGCATGGTCGTTGGCTGGTTAACAGAGGCGTATCGGTAAAAGAAAATTTTGACGGTTGTTCATCCCCATCTTGAATTTCCATTTTTGAATAGTCCAATGACCTGCCATCTATTCGAGGGGGTGTGCCAGTTTTCATTCTGCCGCTTTCGAAGCCTAAATCAACTAACTGCTCCGTAATTCCAGAGGCAGATTTCTCCCCTACCCGACCACCACCGAAATTCTTTTCTCCTATATGGATAATGCCATTCAGAAAGGTGCCATTCGTAAGTACAACACTTTTGGCGTTTATTTCTATGCCCATTCCGGTCACTACACCTGAGACCCGTTTGTTTTTAATGATTAGGCCCTTCACCATATCCTGCCAGAAGTCAACATTTGGCATCTGTTCTAATGCTAATCGCCATTCTTCAGCAAAGCGCATGCGGTCGCTCTGCGCCCTAGGGCTCCACATGGCAGGCCCTTTGCTTTTGTTAAGCATGCGAAACTGAATCATAGTCTTGTCGGTAATAATACCCGACATACCACCAAGAGCATCTATTTCGCGAACTATTTGGCCCTTTGCTACTCCACCCATTGCTGGATTGCAGGACATTTGGGCAATGGTTTGCATATTCATCGTTACGAGCAAAACCGATGAGCCCATATTGGCTGCTGCTGCTGCTGCTTCGCAGCCAGCATGCCCAGCACCTACTACTATTACGTCATACTCCTTGAACATAAGTTTGTTCCACGTGGAACATTAATGTTTATTGCTGGAAAAATGTTCCACGTGGAACATTGGCCTGATTAATAAATATTGATTCTCCTTATTACGCATTTGGTCAATCTCTTTCTCGGAACTATCATTATAGCCACAGAGGTGTAAAACCCCATGCAGCATCACCCGATGGAGCTCCTCTAAAAAAGGAACTTGAAGCGATATCGCATTATCCTTGACCCTTTCGATACTGATTAAAATATCCGCTTTCAGTACGACCCCTTCAGAATAGTCAAAAGTAATTATATCGGTATAATAGTCATGCTTAAGATACTGATTATTAGTCTTTAATAGAAAATCGTCGGAACAAAACGCATAACTAATTTGCCCTAATACTCTATTTTCCTGCTCAATAGCAGCTTTAAGCCAAGCGTTCAGATGCCTTTTACCAGAAAGCTTAAAATTAATTTCGTGATTGGAGAAGGAAATTGGCAAGATTTAAGGTTTTATACCTTAAAATGCATTTCTACTGAACTGCCGCCTTTAGAAAACACTAATAAATCTGAAAGTTGTTTCATAAGGAAAACACCCCTACCAGTAAGCTTTTCAAGATTTTCAGGGTCAGTAGGGTCGGGAAGATTATTGTAATCAAAGCCCTCGCCTTCGTCAGTAACGGAAAAGACTATTTTATGACCGTCCTTTTTGCACGATACCGTCACTTCCTTGTTTTCATCGCATTCATTGCCATGAATAATGGCATTGTTTACGGCCTCAGTCAATGAGATAATGATATTACCGTACACATCATCGCCTATGTTGATGGTCTCCCTGATCTGATCGATGAAGTTTTCAACCTCAACAATGTTGTCAGGATTTGAAGCGATTTTAATTTTGAAATCTTTTTCCACCATAGTGACAGCCCGCAAATATATAAATTCTCTCAGAAACCGATACCTTTAAAGTAGTTTTCTACTAAATTTTTATAATAAGGTTTCAAAGCAGGGGGAACAGTTTTGTACAATTGTATTTCCGCCTCCCGCTTTTTAAGGTATTCTTCCAAGGATGGTGGTAGTGTACGCACTATTTCCTGGCCACTTTGCGACTTGCGCTCCTTGTCCGTTTCGCGCTCTTTTAGGGCATCTTCGGTTTCCAAAAGGCGGGTAAGAATTTCCTGTTGGCGCTTAATCATTTCCGAAGTCAGTTTCTTATTTACTAGGTCGGTTTCCGTTTTGTCCATCTCTTCCATCAACTTGTTTAGGTCGCCCAGTGATCCCTTACCGTCCTTATTTTCCGCATCATTCAATTTCTTCAAGGCGTCCCTTATAGCCTTTTGTTTGGCTGCTGCTTGGGCGAGCTCCTTACTCATGCTTCCATTTTGGCCGGCTTTATCACCAGGCTTTTGCCCCGGCTTCTGCCCTTCCATCATTTTTTGTAGTTGCTCATTGAGTTGTTTTTGCATTTGGCTCATGCTCATACCAGGCTTTTTATTGTTACCTGGTTTTTGGCAGGCGCCAGTACCCTGCATCTGTTGCTGCATCTGCTGCTGCATTTGGTCCATGGCCTCACTCAACATGAGTGCAAGGTTGTTGAAGCCGGTCATTACGTACTGTTGGCTAACACTTGCTTGCGATTTATTTCTATCCTCCATGCTCTTAATGCCTTTGCCGATATGTTTTTTTATCTCCTTTATTTCGTTGGTCACAAAGGATTCTATTTGAACTACCCTTTTTGCCAGGGCATACAGGCTGTCTTCCACCATTTCGGCATCATCGCGAATATTCTTCTGTTCCTGCATCAATTTCACGTACTCAGGCCCATTAATGTTCGTATTGCGAAGGCGATCCATTAGCTGCTCTTGATCAAAGGACAGTTGTACCAAGTTTTCAAGCAGTTGGCGGATAGTTTTTAGGTCAAGCTCCATTTGGTCCATCTGCATCTCATTTTGCATTTCCTGAAGCAACTGAGCCATTTCCTGCATATCTTTTGCCGCTCCTTTCTGACTTTCGGAGGCTTTTTTATTCTTGTTCTGCAGAAGGCTTTGTTGGCTATCGCTCATTTTTTGATCAGCCTGCTTCATTTCCTCCTCGGGCTTTTCGAAAGCCATCTCTTGTTGGGCCTCTTTGCTCAACTCTTTTAGTTCTTCTACGTCTTTTTTAATGTCATCAAATTTTTTGTTCAAATCCTCCTGTTGCTTGGCCAGCTCATCGCTGCCGTCATTTTTCTTCTCCGACTCTTCTGCCAGCTTTTGTTGTTCCTCGGCTAATTTATTAAGGTCTTTAACCGTCTCGTTTAGTTTTTGCTCTAGTTCCAGTTGTTTGAAAAGGGAAAGCATCCTGTCCAATTCTTTTTGCAGTTGCTCATCGTTCATTTTGAACTGCTCCAATTGCTCTAACACGTCTTTTTTCTCATCCATTTGAGCCATTAACGAGTCCAGCTTTTCGAACAGCTCTTTCATCTCGTCGCTCATCACTTGATCGAAGAGCTCTTTTAGCTTTTCCTGCTTTTCCTTGAGCTCTTCGCTCATGGCTTGGTTTTCTTTTTTAATGGTGTTTTCTTCAAATTCCTTTTGAAGTTCTTCCATTTCATTTTTCAGCTCCTTTTGCTGGTTTACCAAGTTTTCAATTGACTTTTGGTCGTCCCAGCTCAGGTTTTTCTTATCCAGCATTTTCTCCCGCATCTTAGCCGCATCCTTTTGTAGTTTTTCGGCCTTATCCATTGTCGATTCTAGCTTATCTTTTACTTGGTCATTACTTTCGGCAATGATTTTTTCCATTTCCTCCTCGCTGGGCAATTTGAAGGTCATGGGGGAGGTGCGTGCTGATTTAGCACCATTTACCCCATCGTTGTCCCATACTTCGAAATAGTAAGTCACATTATCCCCAGGTTGAAGACCCAGAGCAGTAGTTTGCCAATAGTAGCTGAATTGGCTTTGTTTGCTGCCTTTGGCGAAAGGAATAGCCGTAGTTTTGTAATCATTGCTGCCTTTCCCGTTTTCCACTTTATACTTCATTTCCAAGCGGGTAAGCCCATAGTCGTCACTGATATCGCCCAAGAAGTAAGTAAATTGTTTAGCCACCGTATCTTCTATGGGTTTTACAGTTATAGTTGGGTATTGGTCAGGCGTAACGGCAATGGCATAGGTAATCGAATCGGCATCCTTTAGTGCATCGCTGGAAACTTTTAGCGTGTAATTAGTGCTTTGCTTAAACATTTTCACCAAGGTGAAATGGTCTTCCACTCCCTTAATTGCACTGACAATGGTGTCATCGAGCCTGACGGATAGGTTTCGGGTATCTTTGGTACTGAAATTCCAAACCACTTTTGTACCGGCAGGAATTGCCAAGTCGCCGATATTGGAAACCACCTCATCTTTTTTGCCCGTATATTCAGGATAATCCAAAGCAATGTTAAAACCAATAATCATGGGCTTGGGCACTACCTGTATGGTGTATTCTTTGGAATCGAATCCTACTGCGGACAAGACAAAATCCACATTTTTCTGCAGGTTGCTGAATTTATAAGTGTAACTGGTGGCAGATTTCTTCTGCATTTTGAATTGGTTGCCACCTTGCTTAATATATACCTGGTCGGGCAGTGCATCGCCACTCACTTCTACGTTTAGGTCAATGTCAGAAAACTGCACTGTTTTCAATTCTTTATTAAGCACTTTAAAATGGAACGGTGCGGGCTTTTCAAAAGCAGTATTGCTATAAATCAATCGGGTAGTGCCTTCCGTAAGAATGCTGGGTGCAGCAAAAAGGATAACCACCAAAGCCAACACCGGTAATGCCAAAAATTTTAGGTATTTACGATTGTTTCCCAAGTCAATAGCTGCCGAGAAAGGGACTGGTTTTAACTGATCGATTTTCTGATTGATACTGGCGTTGATAAGGCTTTGGTCGATAAGCGACGCAGATTGTTTTTTCAACTGCAAAATGTTCAACAATCGGTCTTCCACATTGGAAAAATGCTTGCCAATAATGGCTGCCGCCTGCTCATGGCTGATAATTTTACCAAGTCGATAGTAGCCAACCAATGGAGCCACTATCCAGCGTGCGGTAATAAATGCCGTTATGGACAAAAAACCGAACAAAAGGATTTTTCTGCCCAGCGAAGGCAGATAGGCAAAGTATTCAATAGTATTGATGATAAGAAACAGGGCCAGTATACTTGCCGAGGCATAGATAAGCCCCCGCAATAATTGATTGAGATAGTATTTACGGATAAACTGGTCGAGTTTTTCAATCAGTAAATCGTAATTGTTGAATCCTGTCATAAACACCTTTCCAAAAAGTTTAACGCAAAATGTCGGGAATAAGTATGGAAATACCTATACCTATAATAGCCTTTTCGACAAATTAGTTTGTCTGGGGCTTAAAATACACCTCTCTAAGCAAACGGTATTCCATAGCATTTTGAGGGAAATTCAGCACATAGGGTTGCAGCAAGCGATGGTCTTTATAATAGTAAATGGGCATCACCGGGGCATCATCCATCATCAACTGTTCGGCTTTTATATATAGCAAATTCCTTTTGTCATCATCAGCAGTGCTGATAGCAGCTTCGTAAAGGGCATCATAAGCAGCATTTTTGTAACGGGAAGAGTTAAGGTAACTACGTTCAGATGGATTGGAGGGAACATTTTTTCCATAGAAAAGGCATAGAAAAGTTTCGGGGTCAGGATAATCCGCATTCCAGCCCATGCGGAAAAAAGGCACCTTGCTGGTTTCTACATTTTCAGTATGTTGGGGGAAAGGTACGGAAGTAATGTTCACTTTGATATTCAATGTTTCTTCCAGCATTTTGCTCAGTGCTTCGGCCAATTGCTCATTGGTACCTCCGCCGCTATTAATTCCCAAAGTGATGGCGGGAAGTCCTTTACCATTAGGATAACCCGCTTTGGCAAGATATTCCCTTGCCTTCACAGGGTCATAATCATATCCCTTCACCACTTCGGCATCATAGCCTTCCATTCCCATGGGCACTATACCATGTATAGCAGGGAAACCAGCACCTTTCAAGGTATATTCGCAAATCTTTTTACGGTCAATGGCATAATTGAAAGCAATGCGCAGGTTTTTGTTAGAGAAAACCGGGTCGGTATTCAAGAAGCCCAAATACCAAACCGATAGGGAAGGCGCTACTTGCAATACATATTGCTTATAAGCATCTTGCAGCTTGTCGTCTTTGGTCACTATCTCCGTAGTCAACTCTAAGGGAAGACGGTAAATCATGTCCAGATTGCCTTTTTTAAACTCCAACAGTTCCGATTTCCGCTCTTTGATAAAACTTACTTTGATACCTTCCAAATAGGGCAATTGATTGCCATCGGCATCTTTTCCCCAATAGCTTTCATTTCTTGCCAAATAGACCGATTGGTCATGCTTCAATGATTTGATATAAAAGGGGCCCGTGCCTACTGCTTTTTCCCGCATATCGATACCATATTTGTCCACGGCCTCTTTCGGAAACACGGCAGCAAAAGGTAGTGCCAGGAAGTCCAAAAAGTTACCCACCGGCCTATTTAAGCTAATCTCAAGGGTATAGTCATCAATTACTTTTACGCCCGCTACCCCTTCTGGCAGTGGCTGGCCATTTCTGGTGGAAACATAATAGGCTTCGCAACCCGCTATCTTATCGCTGAAAAATTTGTAGCCTTCGTTGGTGGCACTGTATTCGCACAACTTGGTCAATGAATATTTGAAATCATTGGCCGTAACTTCTTTTCCTTTGCCGTTAGGAAAACACGCATCGTCATGAAACTTGACCCCTTTGCGCAAATGGAAAACAAATTTCGAAGCAGTACTATCCACTTCCCAACTTTCAGCTAATACGGGCACGATGCTTAAGTCGGCTTGGTCAAAGCGCACCAGCCCCTCATATATTTGGTTGGTGATGCGGTGCCCCGTTACTTCTGTCACATTCAAAGGAAACAGGCTGCGGAAATACTCAACCTCATTCATTTTGAAAATACCGCCATAGTATTTGTTGCCTTTAGCAGGGGTTAATTTTTGTTCGGATTTTTTTCCGCCATCACCGCAAGAAAACAGCAGGAAGCAAGCACATATACAGGTAATCGCAAATTTCATAGGTATCGTTTTGTCAAATGTACTATCAAAATTAGGCATTGGCGGTATTTAAGTCCAAACTGACATACACCGGGCAATGGTCGCTATGAACGGCATCGGGGTATATTTGTGCCGTTACTATGCTTTCTCTCAAGGGTTCGCTTACTGAAATATAATCGATGCGCCAACCTTTGTTGTTTGCCCGGGCATTGACGCGGGTACTCCACCAAGTATAGTGATGCGGGTCTTTGTTGATGTGCCTAAAGGTATCTATCATGCCTGAATTGAAAAATTTGCTCATCCAAGCCCTTTCTTCAGGCAAGAAACCAGAAGTTTTTACATTCGCTTTAGGATTATGAATATCAATAGCTTCATGGCAAATATTGTAGTCGCCACAGATAATCAGCTTTGGCCGTGTCTGTTGCAATTGCAAGTAGTACTGATAATAGTCATCCAGAAACTGCATTTTGAAAGCTTGCCTTATATCGCCGCTGCTACCCGAGGGAAAGTAAGTGTTCAATAAGGTAATCTCTCCAAAGTCCAATTGCAGCACCCTGCCTTCTTCATCATAACAATCTATGTTGCATCCATAAACTACATTGTCAGGCTTTACCTTCGTAAAAACCGCCACCCCGCTATATCCTTTCTTTCTGCTGGCACTTTGCCAGAATACTTGGTAGCCCATTTCTTCAAAAGGCAGCAGATTCACTTGTTCTCTTTCGGCTTTTACTTCTTGAAGGCATAGCACGTCGGGCTGTTTGGCTTTCAACCAATCAACTAGGCCTTTATTGATGGCCGAACGGATGCCATTGACATTGTAGGAAATAATATCTTTAATCATGTTGCCTCAGTATCTCGATATTTGACATTAATTTTAAATTCATCCACCCTTTTGGCTGAAAATGCCGTCTAAAGATACCAATTTACAGTAGCTATTATGTTCTACGTTGCCAGTTTAAAGGGTATTTGTCGCTTAGCCATTTTTCTAATTGCATGTAATGTAGCGGTTGGGCAAACAATGACTATAACAGGCAGCATTACTGATGCGGTGACCAATGAGCCGGTACCCTTTGCCTATGTGTATGTTACTGGAGCCAAAGCTTCTGCGGAAGCCAATTTTGAGGGCAAGTACACCCTAAAGCTCACCCAGCCCTATGATTCGATTTATGCGTCTACTTTGGGCTATTATAAGAAAGCTAAGCTCTTAGGTAAGGCTGCACAACAGGTAATCAATTTCCAATTGGAAAGGAGCGAGGTAAGCTTGCAAGAAGTAGTTGTAAGTGCGGGGGAAAATCCTGCGGACATTATTATGCGCAAAGTGATAAAAAAGAAAAAGGATAACAGTATACAGCATCTGCGCTATTATGAATGCGAGGCTTACAATAAGGTAGAGATTGACCTGTATGACATAGACGAGAAGTTCCAAAACCGTAAAGTGATGAAACCCTTGGGCTTTGTTTTCGACTACATGGACAGCACAGAGGGCAAGCCCTATCTTCCAGCGTTCCTTTCCGAAACTTTTAGCGACTATTACTACAGGAAGGAGCCCAAGCAGCGCAAGGAGATAATAAAGGCCACCAAGCAAAGCGGTATGCAGAATGAGAGCTTGAGCCAGTTTATGGGCAGTATGTACCAAGAGGTAGATATTTATGCGGACTGGATGGGCTTGATGACCAAAGACTTTGCTTCTCCAATTGGGGATGGGGCTTTTCTATATTACAAGTTTTATCTAATTGATAGCAGTGTGATAGATGGCCACTTTTGTTACAAAATCAGTTTTCAACCTAAAGGAAAGGGGAACAACACTTTTATAGGCGATATATGGATTGCCGATACCTCTTTTGCCGTGAAACAGGTAAGCATGCAGGTTGCGGACCATGTGAACATTAACTACGTAGAGAAAAGTAGTGTGCACCAAGAATTTACTGAGATAGAGCCAGGGGCATGGATGATAACCAAAGACAAAATAGTCATCAAGTTTAAACTCGTGGAAAAGGCAGTAGGGCTTATCGGAAGAAAGACCACCATCTTCAGGGACTTTGAGTTGAACAATCCAAGCACCAACATTGTGTTTCACGATAGGCAGGACATAGTTGTGGGGGACAACTTGTTCGAACAACCCGATAGCTTTTGGCAAGCAAGCAGGCCCGATACTTTGAGCGCCAACGAGCAAGGTGTATATATCATGGTAGATTCGCTGAATAACACCAAAGCTTTCCGAACATACATAGACATTGTCAATGCTATTTTCACGGGCTACTACCCTTGGAAGTGGTTTGAATTTGGCCCTTATCTATCCACCATTGGATTGGATGATGTCGAGCAATTCAGGTTGCGATTAGGGTTCCGCACCACTAGCGAGCTGAGCAAGCGCTTCCGGGTAGGCGCTTATATAGCTTATGGCTTTGCAGACCAGCGTTGGAAGTACGGATTCAATTGCATGGTCTATTTGCTAAAGAAACCCAATCTTATCTTGGGCGGGCATTATAAGCATGATTTAGACCTCAGTTCATCAGGTAAAGCGGATGTGAGCCAAGACAATATCCTTGCGGGTTTGTGGCGCAGGGATGTGATGCAAAAGCTCAATTTTGTGCGCGATGCCAATTTGTATATCGAGAAAGAATGGCTCAGTGGGCTGAGCTTGCGTTTAGGGGCTAGCCATAAAAGATACGATACCGAATTCCCCTTTCTATACAAACCAATCAATAATGACAATTTCTCCGCACCGGTCATTCGCAGTTTTACCACAGCCGAACTACAGTTGGATGGCCGTTTTGCCTGGCGGGAAAAGTTTCTTTCAGGTACTTTTGATAGGACAAGCCTTGGCAGCACTTATCCCATACTGAACTTAAGTTATACCTTGGGCATCAAGAATGTATTGGGCAGCGATTTTAGTTACCATAAGCTGGAAGGAAGCATCGACCACCATTTTGCTATTAACCCGATTGGACATTTTTACTATACCATCAACGCTGGTAAGGTTTTCGGTGATCTACCAATGCAACTTCTTTTCCCGGCCCACGGCAATGAGACTTGGTTTTACAGCACTTACTCGTTCAATGTCATGAACCTATATGAGTTTGTAACCGACAGATATGCCAGTTTGCTCATCCGCCACCATTTCGAAGGTTTTTTCTTGAACAAAATTCCTGGCATTCGAAAGCTGAAATGGCGGGAGCTGATTACCTTCAAAGCCTTGATAGGGAATCTGAGTTCCAACAATTTAAGCCAAAATATCCTATTCCCTTTCAAAGTGCCTTTTCCAAAACCATATATGGAAATGGGTTTCGGCTTGGAGAACATTTTCAAGATTTTCAGGGTTGACGCTGTTTGGCGCCTCAGCTATCGCAATGATTCCGCTGCGCTCAAAACCCCAAATTTTTGGGTACTCTTCGGCGTGAATATTGATTTCTAGCTGTGCAACTATCGGAAAAGGGATAAGATAGCCTCTTTGAATGCTCTATCCTTATCTTTACACCCATGATACTTGACCCACGTTTTCCAAACTTCAGTATAGAAGACAATGCCGCTGTAGGTGTAGCCGAGAAAAAATTCCCTCTGGCTGATGATGAAAAAATTGCTGCCTTAGTAGCAAAGGACAAAGGCAGCATACCGGTGGAGGACTTTTTTCAGAACCCTGAGCGGACCAGCTTTACCATTTCACCCAACGGTAAGTTTTTGGCTTATTTAGGTCCTTATGAAGAACGGCTCAATCTTTTTGTACAGGAAATAGGCAGTACCGCCACCCAGCGGATTACCAGCCGCACCGATAGGGACATACCAGGCTACTTTTGGGCCGATGACGAACATTTGGTATATATGCAAGATTTCGGCGGCGATGAGAATTTCCATATTTTCCTTGCCAAGCGTGACGGTAGCGATGAAAAGGACCTTACTCCATTTGAAGGGGTAAAGGCCCAAATCATTGACGATTTGGAGGATAGGCCCGACGAAATGATAGTAGGGCTGAATAAGCGCAACCCCCAGTTGTTCGAGCCCTATCGCCTAAATTTCAAAACAGGTGAATTGACCCTTTTGGCGGAAAACAGCGACCCTATGAACCCTATTGTGGGCTGGCTTACCGACCACGAGGGAAAGATTAGGGCTGCCACCCGCATGAGCGACGGAATCAACGCCAGTTTGCTCTATCGGGAAACCGAGCAAGAGGAGTTCAAAGTGGTGGTGACCAATAACTTCAAAAGCTCGCTCAACCCGCTCTTTTTCACTTTCGATAACCGCCAACTGTACTGCTCTTCCAATATTGGCCGCGATAAGGAGGCCATTATCCGCTTTGACCCTGTTGCGGGAAAGGAAGTGGAGCTGCTGTACGAGGATGCCGATAATGATGTAAGCAGCCTGCACTATTCGCATAAGCGAAAAGTGCTTACAGGTATTACCTATACTTCCTGGAAACGCCAGGTGGTTTTTTTGGATAAGGAAACCGAAGCCATCTACAACCAACTTTATCAGTTGCTGCCCCAGTATGAAGTGGTAACAGTGGATACCGATAAGGAAGAAAGCCGTTATATCGTGCGCACCTATAGCGACCGCTCCTTAGGGGCCTTTTACTTGTACGAAAAAGCTACTGGGCAATTGACCAAGTTGGCCGATGTAAAGGCAGGACTCAAGGAAGAACAGCTTGCGGAAATGAAGCCCATCACTTATACCAGCAGGGACGGGCTTACCATTCATGGATACCTGACTTTGCCAGTGGGCAGGGAGGCAAAAAATTTGCCCGTAGTGGTCAATCCGCATGGTGGGCCATGGGCGCGCGATTCCTGGGGTTTCAATCCTGAGATACAGTTTTTGGCCAACAGGGGATATGCGGTATTCCAAATGAATTTTAGAGGTTCTGTAGGGTTTGGTCGCAAGTTTTGGGAAGCTAGTTTTAAAAAGTGGGGCAAGGAAATGCAGAACGATATTACCGATGGCGTACAATGGCTGATTAGCCAAGGCATTGCCGACCCTAATAGGATAGCCATTTATGGCGGCAGCTATGGTGGTTATGCTACCTTGGCTGGCGTGGCCTTTACGCCCGACCTTTACCGCTGTGCCATTGACTATGTGGGCGTTTCCAACCTGTTTACCTTTATGGAAACCATACCACCTTATTGGAAGCCCTACCTCGACATGATGTACGAAATGGTGGGCCATCCAGAAAATGACAAGGAGGCTATGGTAGCCGCATCGCCGGTATATCACGTGGACAAAATCAAGGCACCTTTGTTTATTGTTCAAGGGGCCAAGGACCCACGGGTGAATATTGACGAAAGCGACCAAATTGTAAAAGCCCTGCGTGCCAGAGGGGTGGAAGTGCCTTACCTGGTAAAGGAAAATGAAGGCCATGGCTTCCGCAACCAAGAAAACCGCTACGAGTTTTACAAAGCAATGAGCGGTTTCCTAAGCAAATATCTAGGATAATGACAAGAGGGGAGTTTAAGAACACCCCATAAGGCTTACCCTTCTACTTCTATCGGTTCTTCTTTTTGGGTAACGGTGCCCTTCAGTTTGGCTTTTATTTTCAGCTCCAACTCGTCCATCAGTTCCGGATGGTCCAGCAGCAGTTCTTTAACCGCATCGCGGCCTTGGCCCAGCTTGGTGCTGTCGTATGCGAACCATGAGCCGCTCTTCTGAATAACGCCGTGCTCCACGCCCAAGTCGATAATCTCCCCTACTTTCGACACCCCTTCGCCGTACATAATGTCGAATTCGATGACCTTGAAAGGTGGGGCCATTTTGTTTTTCACCACTTTCACCTTGGTGCGGTTGCCCACTACGTCTTCTTTGTCTTTGATTTGCCCTACGCGGCGGATGTCCAAACGGATAGAGGCATAGAATTTCAGCGCATTACCGCCCGTAGTGGTTTCCGGATTGCCGAACATTACGCCCAGCTTTTCCCTCAATTGGTTGGTAAAGATGCAGATACAGCCAGTTTTGTTAATGGCACCTGTCAGCTTTCTCAATGCTTGCGACATTAGGCGGGCCTGTAGGCCCATTTTCGAATCGCCCATTTCCCCTTCCAGCTCCCCGCGGGGTACCAGTGCCGCCACGGAGTCGATTACCACAATATCAATAGCCCCTGAACGGATCAGGTGCTCCGCAATGTCCAATGCCTGCTCGCCGTTATCGGGTTGCGATATCAGCAAATTCTCTACGTCCACCCCCAATGCCTGCGCATAGGCTTTGTCAAAGGCATGCTCCGCATCAATAAATGCCGCGATACCGCCCTTGCGCTGCGTTTCCGCTATGGCATGGATACACAAGGTGGTTTTACCTGACGATTCAGGGCCATATATTTCGATAATCCTACCACGTGGAAGGCCGCCAATGCCCAAGGCAATGTCCAAGCCCAGCGAGCCGGTGGATACTACTTCGGCGGCAATCACCTTATTGTCGCCAAGTTTCATAATCGTGCCTTTGCCGTAGGCTTTCTCCAGTTTATCTACCGTTAGCTGTAGCGCTTTCAGTTTCTCTTTGTTGGCTTCCTTGTTGTTTTCTGGTGCTGACATATTGAATAACCTTTGTGGATTTACTAAATACCGTTAGCAAATATACTACATTATTTAGCAAATGCAAATAATTGAAAAAATTCTTAGTAAAGCATACTAGTCTAAAATTAAGGCTTTTTTGGCTTGTTGCTGGTAATATTTGCAACAATCCCTCAGCCCGCACTCGGGGCATTTGGGTTTACGCGCCACGCAAATATACCGCCCGTGCAGTATCAGCCAGTGGTGCGCATCGGGAATATCCTGCTGCGGAATATGCTTTATCAGTTGCTGTTCCGTCAGCAGGGGGTTTTGCCTGGCTTTGGCAGTGCTAAGGCCTATGCGGTTGCTCACCCTTAGCACATGGGTATCCACGGCCATGTTGGGCTGGCGGAAAATGACCGAGGTGATGACATGGGCCGTTTTGCGCCCCACGCCTGGCAGCTTTTGCAACAGGGCTACATCGGCGGGCACCTCGCCCTGGTATTGTTCCGCCAATATTTTGGCCATGCCCAGCAGGTGCTTGGTTTTGTTGTTCGGGAAGCTGATGCTCCTAATATAGGGGAACACCTCATCAAAAGTGGCGGTGGCCAGCGCAAATGGTGTGGGGAAGCGTTCGAACAAGGCCGGCGTTACCATGTTCACCCTTTTGTCGGTGCACTGGGCCGAGAGGATAACGGCTACCAGCAGCTCATAAGGGTTGGTATACACCAGTTCCGTTTCCGCGTTGTGGTAGTGCTGGCCCAGCCAGGCCAACGATTGCGCAAACCGTTCCTTCAAGGTCATATTGGCAAAGTTAGCGAGTATTTGGTAGTGCGTCATTAGTCTTGCGTATTGCGTATTGCGTCGTGCGTATTGTGTATAATCTCGTTAAAAAAGCTGTTTCGCAGGTATTTCGCAGGTACTTCAAGGGGTGTTCGCAGCTACTTCAAGGGTATCTCGCAGGTGCTTCAAGGGGTGTTCAAGGGGTGTTCGCAGGTACTTCAAATCTCATTATTTCCTTGATTACCAATTGTTTGTGTGAAAATGAGTGTGTTTTTTTGTTTTTCTAGAGGGATTTACGCCTGCCCCGCTAATTGCGGGGATTTCAAATTTCAGCCCGCCCCGCTTATTTCGGTGATTTTCTTGTGTCTTGTGTCTTGTGTCTTGCGTCTTGCGTCTTGGGTATAATATCCTTAAAAAGCTGTTTCGGTAGTATTTCGGTGATACTTCAGTGGTATTTCAGTAGTACTTCAGTGATATTTCAGTAGTATTTCGGTGATACTTCAGTGGTATTTCAGTAGTACTTCAGTTTTGATTAATTCATTGATTGTCTGTAGTTTGCATTAAAATGAGTGTATTTTTTGTTTTTTTGCTTCATTTGTAGAGGGTAGAATGTAGAACGATTTCAGAATTACAATTTACACCTGCCCCGCTTATTGCGGGGATTGCAGTCCAAACCATTTTCAAATTTTCAAATCATCAAATTTTCAAATCGACTCGCACATTATCAATGGTAAGTACTTAGTGCGAAAAATCCAAATCAAAAAATGGGTAAATGGGTATATGCCCAGTGGCGGGTTAGGGTATCTAGAAACCTGAAATGTGTCCCCGCCAGTATGCGGTGGGTGGGGGTTGAGGGGGTGGTTTTTTTGGGATATACTTTTAGCCCAGTGCTATGGTTACCAGTTGTAAACTGGCGACAGCAGTGACAGTAAAAAATCACTAAACAACCTTGTCATACTCTATTAAATCAGTAGATTTATGCCCACTATGGCCATCAATATTAGAACCCAGGAAAAAGTTGCCGAGATATCGTGGTTTTGTGACTTGTGCAATGGCGATACCCGCTACTTGGGTACCGAAGATGCCAGCCGCAGCAGCAGCTTTGGGCATTGCCGTGATATTTTGTTGACGGCACAAGCAGCAGGTTTCAGCAACATACTGCTGCCATCATCATACATTGTGGGCCAAGACCCTATTGCCTTTGCATCGGCTATATCGCGGGAGGCGGACAAAATAAACCTGCTGGTGGCCATACGCACCGGCGAATTGCACCCTCCCATGCTTGCCCGTTCATTGGCCACGCTTGACCACCTGCTGCAAGGCAGGCTAACGGTCAACATCATTAACTCTGACCTGCCCGGCCTAAAAGAAGATGGGGAATTGCGCTATGGCCGCTCGCGGGAAGTAATTGAAATTTTGAAAGCAGCATGGACCCAAGACCGTATCAAACACCAAGGCCAACTGTATGGTTTTGACTTGGACAGTACACCATCCAAACCTTATCAGCAGAACGGTGGCCCCCTGCTTTATTTTGGCGGTATATCCGATGGTGCCAGAGACCTATGCGCCGAACACTGCGATGTGTTCCTGATGTGGCCCGAAACCCAAGGACAGTTGCAAGCCACCATGCAAGATGTGAGCCAACGCGCTACAACATATGGCCGCCGCATTGACTTTGGCCTGCGTATACACGTAGTGGTAAGGGAAACCGAAAAAGAAGCCCGTGAGTATGCCCGCAGCCTGATGTCGAAGTACGATGAGGCGGAAGGCCTGCGATTGAAAGAACGGGCGCAAGATGCCCACTCATTGGGTGTGCAACGCCAAAACGAAGAGCGCAAACTGGCTGATGCCGATGGTTTTGTAGAACCTTTGCTGTGGACCGAAATAGGTAAAGCGCGTTCAGGATGTGGCGCGGCTTTGGTGGGCAGTGCCGAACAGGTAATTGAAAAGATAAACAGCTATATGGACATGGGTTTCCGGGCCTTTATATTTTCTGGTTATCCGCTCATCGAGGAATGTCATCACTTTTCGAAATTGGTATTGCCATCCTTGCCCAATGTAAAGCTGTCGGTACTACAAGGCCGTACCCCCAGCATTACCCCCAAGACCCCCTTAACCACCCAACTGAAATAAACCCCCAATAAATGACCAAGCGTAAACTGCACCCCGATGGGCCCGAAGTATCAGACATTGTTTACGGTTGCTGGCGGTTGGGCGAAGACCCCGCTGGCACCAGCCTGGCGGTCATTACTGCCAAAATGCAGGCCTGCCTCCAAAACGGGATAAACACCTTTGACCATGCTGATATATATGGTGGCTACAGCAATGAAGCCCTATTTGGCGAAGCTTTTGCCAATAGCGGCATCAAGCGCGAAGACCTGGTACTGATAAGCAAATGTGGCATAAAACTGGTTAACCCTGCCAGGCCGGAACATAGGGTGAAGCATTACGATACAGGCAGGTGGCACTTGATAAACAGTGTGGAGGCCTCCCTGAAAAACCTACGCACGGACTATTTAGACCTCCTGCTGCTGCACCGCCCTGACCCCTTAATGGATGCAGCTGCAACAGCGGAGGCATTGGAAGAATTGATAGGAGCGGGTAAAATTCGCCATGTAGGGGTATCCAACTTCCCGGTGGAACAACAACGTCTGTTGGCCAGCAAGCTCGGCGTGCCCATCGTAAGCAACCAGCTTGAGTTTAGCCTACTGTACACCGAGCCACTTACCAATGGCATCATTGATTATCAGAAACAAGTAAATTCCATCCCCATGGCCTGGTCGCCATTAGCGGGGGGCAGGCTGCTTTCGGCAGAAGATGCCAGGGCTGCCAACATACGTACAGTATTGGAAAAATTGGCAGTGCAATACCAAACAAGCATTGAAACCCTTGCCTTGGCTTGGGTGCTTAAAGCAGGTGTGTTGCCCGTAATAGGTACCAACAACTTGACAAGGATAAAACAATCGGCAGCGGCCATAGACATTGCGTTGGACCTGCAAGACTGGTACCTGCTCTACGAGGCATCGCTGGGCCACCCGGTAGCCTAAAAAATAGCGTTGGGAAATGATACAAGTATTAGACAAGCTCGACATAGCTATTTTTATCGTGCTGCTGCTGTCCATGCCTGTACTGGGCCTGTTGGCAGCACGTGCCAAGCAAAGCGATGAGCAATACTTCCTCGCTGGCCGCGACCTCAGTTGGTGGAAGGTGGCAGGTTCTATCTTCGGCACCAACGTCAGTGCATCGCACATGATAGGCATGTTGGGTATTGGCTACTCATTAGGTTTTGCACAAAGCCATTACGAGATATTGGCGGTAGCGGCTATTCTGTTGCTGTGCTATGTGTTTTTGCCCCTTTACCGCAAGCAGGAGATATTTACCCTTTCGGAGTTTTTGGAGCGGCGTTTCAGCAGCAGTACCAGGCTGTTGTACTCTATCTTGATGGTGTTGCTCATATTGGTGCAGGTGGTTGCGGCCTTCTACATTGGCGCGCGCACGCTCATGAACCTTACTGCCGGTACCTCATGGGCGATAGGTTACTTGCCTGGCATTGTGATGTTGGCCTTGGTTAGCTGCAGTTACACCTTGTACGGCGGGTTCAATTCGGTAGTGGTGGCCGATATAATACAAACCGTGCTGATTATAGCCGCCTGCCTGCTGGTTGCTTGGTTTACCTTTGCCCAGCCGGAGATACAGGGTTTCTCAGGCCTTATGGCGCTGGAGCGGGCACAGCCCGAAGCATTGCGGAAAATGAGCCTGTACAAACCCACCAACCACCCCGACCTTCCCTGGAGTGGGGTATTCACCGGCCTCATTATCCTGCATTGTTTCTACTGGACCACCAACCAATATCTGGTACAGCGCACCTTTGCTGCCAAAACCATGCGCGATGCCCGTATTGGGGTCATCGGTGCCGGTTTCCTAAAATTGACCATCCCTTTCTTTTCCATTGCCACAGGGGTGGCAGCAGCTTACATTTTTAAGTCTAGGCTTGGAGAAGGGCATGGCATAAAGCCCGATGATGCCTTCCTGCGGCTGATACAGATAGTAGTGCCGCTGGGATATGGCCTGTTGGGCATCATTATGGCGGGCATTGCCGCCGCTACTTTTTCCTCCATCGATTCCATGATGAACTCCGTATCCACGCTCATTACCCACGATATTTATAAAAAGTATGCCGCCCCTGCTGCCGATGACAGGCACTTGGTGAGGTTTGGTCGAATTGCCGTTATCAGTTTTGTGGTACTCTGTGCGATATTGGCACAGCTCACCTATGACCCCCAATCGGCGGGCAATTTTTTCCTGAAGGTATCCGCCCGGGGTTCCTACTTCACCCCCGGTATAGTAGTGGTGTTCTTGGCAGGGGTGTTGAGCAGGCGTATTACCGTCAATGCCGCCATCATCACCCTTGTTTCTGCGCCATTGGTAGCTTGGTTCAGCGAATGGGCTTACAGCGCTTGGCTGGTGCAACGACCACAACTGCATGCGCTACTGGGCGATAAGCTCAATTTCATGCACCGGGTGCTTATTACGGCCATCTGGTCATTGACCAGTGTATTGATTATCAGTAGGTTATCTGGTCCTCAAGCCCCAGCAGAGGATAACGATACCCATGCCAGGGTACCCGTATATGGCATAGCCTCCTTCCTGTTGGTACAACTGAGTTTTATCTTGCTATCGCAGTCTGGCAATGCCATTGACTTTGCTTTTCCAGCAGCTTTGGCAGCTTTTGGATTCTTCCTGGCCTACATTATTCGCGACCTTTGGCACAAAGGGCCTTTCCGCGTCAAGGGCATTGTTACCGACGACCGCCTATATGCTGGCCTACTCACCGCCGCTGCGGTTTTTCAGTTGTATTATTTTGCCTAACGGAGATATTCCATTAAGTAAAAGTTTACCATTGGCTATGCCCCGACTTGCTTCGGGGTCGAACCAAAGCGATGGCCAACGCTCCGGTTTGACTCCGCTCACCAGGACGACTTATTCTCAGCCTCGACTCCGCTCACCCCCGCAATAAACGGGGCAGGCTGGGACGGCTTATGCCCCGGTTTCACTTAGAATAGCGCACATGTTTAGGTGCAGCTAAGAGGGCAATAAACACGTCTTTCCCTCAAGGTTTAAGGCGCATCACTAAAAGCTTTATCTTCGCAATACAACTCCCTGCCCATGTCAGATGAACGTACAGTAAAAGACAGCAACGGCAACCCCCTGAAAGAGGGCGATAGCGTGGTGCTGATTAAGAGCCTGCCCGTAAAAGGCACCAATATCACCTTGAAAAAGGGCATGGTGATTAAAAATATACACCTCACTGACGATGACAACGAGGTAGACGTGCGGGTAGACAAAGTGCGGATGGTGTTGAAAACGCAGTTTTTGAAGCGAGGATAAAATTAGCTGAGCGGCCGTCCACTGCCGCAAGCGTCACGCGGCCAAATAATACAAACCGCCCAGCCCAATAGCATCCATTGTATAAATTGAGTGATTTTAACACAAACTTCCTGTTACATACAATACCCCATCTACTGGGGCATTCCAATCGTTATATTTTATAGTAAAGGGAAAAGGGATTGCGCTAGGAAAAGGTGAATTTTTCCTACTAATTGCTACATTTGAAGCAACAGTAAACTAGTGACAGCAAATATTGCAACAATATTTGTCAAATGCAAATTTTTCTGTCATAAATTTTAAATAATTTTTTGGACACTATCCATCAGCGCATTTTGGCAGTTCGCAAGAAAGCCGCTCTTACCCAAGAGGAGTTTGCTTTACGGGTAAACAGCAGTAGGAGTATTATCAGCCAAATTGAGATAGGAAAGATACAGCCCAGCTATGAAATTTTGATAGCTCTTGCAAAGGAATTTGGCACTAGCTATACCTATTTATTGGAAGGCACTGAGCCCGCCATTGCCGACCAAGTGAACGAGCCTGCCCTGGGATATAAGCAGGCGAAAACAAAGGAACTGGAAAGGGAGCTTTATTTTTTGCGCAAGGAAGTACAGTTGCTACAAAACCAGGTGAAGCACTTGGAAGAACTGGCGGAAGCCTATAAAAAGCTGGCGGAAAAGTAAGTATCCCAGCTTTTGGCCATTTTGTGGGCAGAGGTATATGGCATGATATAAATTCCATTATTTTTGTTGCAAACGCATTAGAGCTATGAATTTTCCAGCAAACTTAAAGTACAGCAAAGAGCATGAATGGGTAAGGGTGGAAGGCGATGTGGCCTACATCGGTATCAGTGATTTCGCACAGGGCGAACTGGGCGACATCGTGTATGTTGATGTAGATACCGTGGGCAAGGAAGTGGCCAAGGACAAGGTGTTCGGCACCGTGGAGGCCGTAAAAACGGTGAGCGACCTGTTTATGCCCGTTACCGGTAAAGTGCTGGAACTGAACAAGGACCTTGAAGGCAGCCCCGAATTGGTGAACCAAGACCCCTACGGCAAAGGCTGGATGATAAAAATACAACTCAGTAATCCCGCGGAACTGGATAGCCTTATGGATAGTGCGGCCTATGCGGCCATGGTGGACTAAGCCAGCAGCACAAAAAATATCAGCCAAGTAAGCGTAATCACCGGCAGCAATATCGGCAGGGCATACCGGGTAAAATAGGTGGTAAAGGATGGCATCTTGAGACCAATCTGTTCGGTGATGGATTTTACCATGAAATTGGGCGCATTGCCAATATAGGTACAGGCTCCAAAGAAGACGGAAGAGATAGACACCGCCAGTAAATACCTTACCGATACTTCATGGGGTATCCCTTTCGTGAAAGCCACCACATCGGCCTTGTTGTCCAGCGAAAGGCCCAACTTGCCCATAGCAGCAGATAGGAAGTTGAGGTAAGTGGGTGCGTTGTCAAGCACCGCGGACAAACTGCCTGTAAGCCAGAAAAGGGAGTTTTCCGTAACCACCTGGGGGTTTTCGGCGGCCATTTTACCAATAATTTGCAAGGCGGGCATCATGCTCATAAATATGCCGATGAAGAGATAACCCACTTCCTTGATGGGCTCAAAATTAAACTCATTACCTTGAAGTGCTTTAATGTCGGCCATACGGTAGGCGATGGCAGCCGTTAATAGCATGATTAGCTCACGCAGGAAAGATAGCTTGTCACCGTGGTAGTCAATATAGGTGCCCCATGGCAAGGGCAGTACGTTGGGGTCAATAAAAATGGCCGCCAAGATAATGGCGATGAAAATAAAATTCTGCTTGCCCAGCACCACTACCTTTCCACTGCGTTTAACAATCACGGGGCGGTCCCTTAAAACGTTGCGCCTGTCGTACACAAAGAAGATGGCCACCAAACTGCCCACGGCAAAAAGCCACATGGGCCAAGCATGGAACAATGTCCACTGAAAGGGCACGCCTTTCAGGAATCCCAAAAACAGGGGCGGGTCACCAATAGGGGTCAAGCAACCGCCCACGTTGCTGACAATAAAAATAAAGAACACTACATGATAATGTTCCAGACGGTCTTTGTTGATACGGATAAATGGGCGGATGAGCAGCATGCTGGCCCCAATAGTACCAATGACATTCGCCAATACCGCCCCACAGAAAAGCAAAATAGCATTGACCCTGGGCGTGGCTTCTTGATCAATCTTGATAAGGATGCCCCCCGAAACCACATACATGCTGCCTACCAAGGAGATGAAAGAAAAGTACTCTGAAAGCGAATGGATAGGGTGGTGCAAATCGTGCAGAAAAGCTAAATAGTAAATCACTACAGCAATACCAATGACACTGGCTATAACAGGGTAGTTACGCTCCCAAAAGTGGTGGTAAAAAATGGGGCCGGTGGCTATCATGCCCAGCAGCAGCAAAAATGGTATGATGGACCATAGGGCTGGTTCGGCAGCGGTATGCATCGGGGATCCAAACACCGCCAACGGCAACATTAACAAGATAATACCGGCCAACCTTTTAGTAAATTGAGCCATCGCTTCAGTTTAATACTGCACTGCCTACTAATTTTTCCAGGGCAATATTAAGGGCGCTCCTTACCATATTAAGCCCTGAATGCTCTGTTTCATGTATTTCTTTTAAAGCCTTGTAAATGGTATGGGAGATATCGTTGAATATGGCCTCGTCCGTTACCTCCACTTCCGAGCGCTGCATGAGGTAGGCAAACACCCTTGCCATGCCACAGTTGGCAATAAAATCGGGTATAACGCTTACCTGGCTGTCCACGTGCGCCGTAGTGGTGCCGAAGAAGAGGTCGCTCTCTTGGAAAGGTACATTGGCACCGCAGGAAATGACGGAAAGCCCTTGTGCTGCCAAACTATCCACCTGCTGGGCAGTAACCAACCTAGATGCCGCACCGGGGATAAAAATATCCGCTGGCAGGTTCCATATCTGTTGGTTGATGGTATCGAAAGGAATCAAATCAGGAGCAATCAACTTATTGTTCCTTCTGTTCAAAAACAGATGGCGCACTTCCTCGAAACCCAAGCCCTTTTCGTGGATAATGCCCCCTTCCCTATCGATGATGCCCACCACTTTCACCCCATTGAAAGCCAGGTAATAAGCCGCAGCAGCAGCCACGTTACCCCATCCCTGTATAATGGCACGCTTGCCTTTGATATCGGCCCCTTTAAAAAGGGTATAAAAATGCCTCACTGCTTCCGCTACCCCATAGCCGGTAATCATGTCGGCCACTACGAACTTTTGGCTTACATCGGGCGAGAAACGGGGGTCTTCCAACTTTTTGGAAACCCCTTGCCTCAATTGGCCGATGATATGGATTTTGTCCTTGTCGCTAGGGTGGAAATGCCCGTTTACTACCCCCTCTTGCGGGTGCCACAGGCCGTAGTCTTCCGTTAAGGGAATTACTTCCTTTATCTCGTCAATGTTCAAGTCGCCGCCCGTGCCATAGTAGTTTTTCAATAATGGGGTCACGGCTTGGAACCATCGGTTCAGCACCTCTTCCTTGCGTGGGTCCGACGGGTCGAAATTGATGCCCGACTTTGCCCCGCCGATATTGGGCCCCGATACGGTAAACTTGATTTCCATGGTCTTGGAAAGGGACTCCACTTCTGCCCTATCCAAGCCCTTGCGCATGCGGGTGCCACCACCGGCAGCACCGCCCCGCAGCGAATTGATTACTACCCATCCTTCCGCTTCGGTAAAAGGGTCTTTCCACTCGAAAACCACCTCGGGGCGTTTGTTCCTAAAAGCATCCAGCAGCTTGTCCATACCATAAAAATAAGAAAAATGCCCCATTCGGGATTTGAGTAGTTGATGACACCTGTATTTTATAGATTATCTGTAAGGGATGAAAAAGTTATTTATGATAATATTGGTAATTATATTTAAAGGAGTTATTTTCATCTTGCTTATACGTAAAGTGCTTTTCCAATAAAGGGAATATGATAAAGCATACGCTCTTGTTACTTTCATTGTGGTGTTTAGCATCTTGTGGCGATTGCGAACCTGATTGTGGTCCTAATCAATGGTGTACAGGACATAGTTGCGAGTGCTATATGGATCGGTATGAGGAACCGGATTGTGCTGTGGCAAAGGTTCAGCGGGCTGTAGGTAATTTTGCGGGTTTAAAAACCCTCAATAACAATACACCATTTTTAGACACTGTTAGTATTACATCTGATAGCGCAGCCCAAATTTGGCTATTCGTTCCTGAAGACACAATTCTTGTAATGTATTCTAATCCGAGTAGGGGTGATAGCTTACTTATTGCAACATACCGAACAGATTTTACCGATGATTACTGGAATACTGAAGGGAGAGGGCTTGTTTTTAGTGGGACCGATTCTTTATACCTTGACTATACCACCATCGTTGGCAACGATGGTATTTACGATACCACCCGCCACGTATTTATTGGCAAAAGATTTTAAGGATTCCTATGAAGTCAATAGCAATATTGTTTTTCGTCCTTCTTATACTAAGTGTTGCATCGTGTGGGTTAGATTTTGATTGCGAACCTGATTGTGGTCCCCATGAGTGGTGCTTAGGCAATAACAAATGTGAGTGTTTTCCCTTGTATGAAGAGCCAGATTGTGCTGTGGCAAAAGTTCAGAGGGTTGTAGGGAATTTTGCAGGTGCTCGTTACATTGATGGAAATGCTCCAATACAGGATACTTTAAGGATTACCTCCGACAGCTTAGCTCAAACGGATTTGTTTTTGGTAGATGACAGCATTATGATTTCTTTCTCATTTACGGCAAACGATTCCCTTCGTATTGTTGATTATTACCAACAAACTCAATTTGATGGGCGTGGTACAGAGGGTAAGGGATGGATCAGTGCTAATAATGATTCATTATATCTTGACTATACTACTATAGTAACCGATAATGGCATTTACGATACCACCCTCCACGTGTTTACTGGCAAAAGATTTTAAAAAAGATAACCATGCCACCAAAAAAGATGTTGCTGATAATATTCCTAGTTTCTAATGTGTTTATTATGGCGGGGGCTCTCATGCGCCTTGAATCCTGGCCAGGATCGGATATTTTGTTGGTTATAGGTTTGGTTTTGTATCTAGTTTCTGTAATTGGCTTTTTCTATCTCCTGTATAAAAAATTGTGAGGGCTTTAGCTTAAACGCTTTTCAAAGTGGCCATTTAAGGGCTACCTATTGATAAGTGTCCTTTACACTGCATATAACTCATGAACCTGAA
Organism: Chitinophagales bacterium; assembly: GCA_033762815.1. GTDB lineage: Bacteria > Bacteroidota > Bacteroidia > Chitinophagales > CAIOSU01 > JANRLF01. The sequence continues at coordinate 144,232 of JANRLF010000003.1, forward strand.
TACAACATATCTATTCGCAAGAAGCTAAGATTTTTTTGTGTATCGCATCAAGTTCGGCATCTGGCATTTGAGGGCCATCATTGGAGCTAATGTATCCTTTATAAATAGAGGAAAAGGTAGGATTTTCACTTTTTATTGCTTTCCATTCCGTTTGATGAATACCGTGCATCGGAATCAGCTTTATGTGGGCATGATTGATACCAATACCTTCCATGATTAAGCCTGTACGTTGAGAGCCCAATGCCTTATCAAGTAATAAGCCGACTTCTTGTGCGGCCAAAAGCATACCCAAATAATTTTCCTTTGTTAAATCGAACAAATAACTACTCGCATGCTCCTTTAATGCCAAAACGGTAAATCCTGGAGTATTAGGATAAGGGGTTAAAAAAGCAATACATAGGTCGTTCTCCCATATTATCCATGCTTTTTCTTCCCGCTTCACAATTTTGCAAAAGATGCACAGGGGATTGTGGTTCATTCTTGTATTTTATACAAAAATAATGTGTTCTTTAGGAATAGTAAATTTATTCTTGCGCACTATAATTCTTGAGTCTGCGACTAAAGAAGCAATAAGTCAATTTCCTGGAAAAGTTCACAGAAACCGTTGTCCTTTACAATCGCAGGTATTGCTCCATCATTTGCCGAGCCGATACTTCGGGGCGGAAGCGGTAGGCGTTCATCATGCCCGCCAAGTGCATCTGGTAGCGCAAATCCGTATCGGTCAACAGACTGGAAATGCCTTCTGCCAGCACCTCGGGTACATGGGTAGGTAGGTATAACGCCGCATTGCCTCCTGCTTCTTCGAAGCAGCCTCCCTGTGTAGTGATTACCGGAGTGCCGCAATACTGTGCCTCAATAATGGGCAGGCCAAAGCCTTCATACAAGGAGGGATAGACAAAAATCTCGGCCATTTTGTACAATGCGGGCAAATCCACAGTAGGCACCCCGCTGATAATGCGCACCTGTTTCAATGGCCTTTCACGGATATATTTGGCCAGCAGTTGTTGGTACCCGCTGCCGCTGCCCACCAACAGCAAATGCAAATCAGGCTCTTGCACCAATTCAAAAGCCTTAATCAGGTTCAATAGGTTTTTCCGCTCATTCAATGCGCCTACATAAAGCAGGTAACGGCTCGGCAGTTGGTATTGGCTGCTTACTTCCGCTAGCTTTTCTTCCGGCACCTGCTGCATGAAAATGTCCTGGCAGTGTTGGTACACTACCGCTATCTTTTCTTCCTGCAGGTGGTAAAGCTCTACCAAGTCTTGTTTAGTCTGCTCGCTGATGGCGATAATCAAATTGGCTGCCTGGCAGGCATGGCGCACTTTGGCATCATATATTTTTCTGTCGATTGGGTGGAACTGTTCCGGAAACTTAATATGGATGAGGTCATGCACCGTTACCACGCTCTTTAGGCCGGCCTTTTCAATGTCCCTGGGCAATTCATGGCTCAGGCCATGGAATATGTCCAGTTTATCGCCTTTGGCCACACCTCCTAGCTTAGTGCTGCGCCACCAGCTTCCAAAAAGCTTGTCGATACCCGTGGGGCTGTGCACCGCCATATTTTTCCCCAATGGGAAATCGATGCCCTTGTCGAACTTTGAAGTATAGAGATAATACTGGTGCTCCGGATAAAACTCGCCCAATGCACTTACCAGCCCCCGGCTATAATTGCCCAATCCCGTACGGTTGTTGAATAACCTTTTCGCCTCGAAACCAATCCTCATCGCTGTCCCAACATTTCTTTATAAACGTTCAAAGTAAGCTCGGCGGTTCGCTCTTTGCCAAACTGCCTAGCTTTTTCACGGGCATTGGCAATCAATTGCCGTTTCAGTTCAGGGTCGTTCAGCAGCCTTTCCAATTGCCTAGCAAGGCCCTTGGCATCCTTTGTTGCCGCCAGCAGCCCCGTGCTACCCTCTTCTACCAACTCGATAATACCACCTGCTTGGGTGGCCACAATGGGCACTTGTAACCACATCGCATCCAAGATGCTACTGCCCAAGCCTTCGGTTTCTGAGGTAACTAGCATCACGTCCAATGCTGCCAAAAGTGCTTTGGCATTAGGTCGAAAACCCAATAAATGCACATAAGCGTCCATTCCCCTTTGTTTCAAAATAGCACGATGTTCTTCCACCTTTCCTTCCCCAATCCAGACAAAATGTGCCTGGGGGTAAGATTTGTGGAAGATGGTGGCGGTATCAAAAAAGGTAGGCATATCCTTATGCGGGGCAATAGCGGCTATGTTGCCAATTAGTGGCACCTCATCCGCAATCCCCAACTCTTTTCGCAACTGGGCATCTTTAGCCGGAACGTCATCCAAATCGATGCCGCTATGGATGATCTCTAACTTGGTTTTATCCCTAATGGCGGGGGCCAATATATGCCTTATTGCCTGTGAAACACAGATGATACGCCTGATGCTGGGATGGTTGTATTTGAATGCGGATAGGGGGCTAATAGGAAAATCGACCCTGCGACTGAGCACCATGGGAATTTTTAGCCCAAACAACACTTGGGCCAATAGGGCATTGTTGTGCGCATGCGAATCGTGGATATGCGCCATTTGTATCCCTTCTTTTTTGCAGGATTGGGCTATCGCTTTGGCGAATGGAAGGCTCAGGCTGCCCTTTTTTTTGGCTACCACATAGTTCCAACCATGTTCTTGGCAATGTTTGGCCATGGCAGAACCCTTTGCGCATAGGATTAATTGATAGACACCTTGCTTTGCCAGTTCGCTATGCAAATAGCTGATTTGCCTTTCGCCGCCGCGCCAGGTCATGGCGGTAGAGATATGCGCTATCCGGATATTCATACGGCTTGCAACTGTTTTAACTTCACCTGCCGTAAGTATAGACTATAGGCCGATAAGCGTGCATAATGCCAACCGGCTTTGCCATCTAAGAAACCGCCTTTTACCACATATATCTTTACGAACCGCACTACCGGGGCCAACCACATGTTAATAGCGCGGTATCGCTTTCCTTGGGCATACGCTTGTTGCGCAGCTAAATAGGCGTACTTTTCTATCCTCGCCAAATGTTCTTCCCTGCTTTGACTGGTGTAATGCAACAGGTCGCCCTTGAGAGCAATTACTGTTTCATTGGGTTTCAAAACCAGCTTTTCATGCACTTCCCCTTCCCAACGGGCATGTTGGCGGGGAAACAAACGGATTTTCCTATCGGGATAAGCACCGCCATACCGTAGCCAACTGCCATAATAGTTGTTCAAACGGTTGAAACGATAAGCACCTTTCAAGTTGGCCTTTTCTTTTACAATACTGGCTTTTAAGGCCTCAGAAAGCTCCTCATCAGCATCCATGGAAAGGATATAATCATGGGCTGCTAGTTGCTGGGCCTTATTCTTCGTTTTTGAAAAACCCTCCCAATCAAGGCTGATTACCTTGGCCCCCAAACTACGGGCAATATCCGCAGTGGCATCGGTACTATAGGAATCGGCAACCAATATCTCATCCGCCACCCCTTGTAATGATTGTATGCAGCGACCTATATGGCTCGCTACATTGTAGGTGATGATAACGGCACTGATATTAGCCATTTCGCTGGTTGATGCAGGCAATAATACCCATAAATAGCGGAAAACACATATTGTCCAGTTGTCGTAGCAAAATGGCATCGGGCAACATGCTTACCAGGTAAAAACCCATTAGCGCAAGGCCAAATCCATAAGCAAGCTGCTTGGGCCGCAAGGATTGTAGCCAATAAACGACCGCAAAGAAAAACAAACCTAGGCCTACTAAACCCACTGCACCCCAACAATACAAGTACTGGGAATGGTTGTTTACGGGCAGGTCGAAACCGTCGAGTTCATAAATTTGTTTGATAGCGGCGGGATAATCGCCGGTACCCGTACCTAATAAAGGGTGCTGCTTTGCCAAAGTCCACATATTGTTAAGCGAAACGATGCGGCGCAGGCTGGTAAACTCTTGGTAATTATATTGCTTGTAAGTGCCATCCCTAATGGTGCCTATTTCCCACATTAACTGCCCGTAGCGTTTGTTTACGTTGGGCACCGTTTTATATGCCAAGTAGGGCAAACCCAGCCCCATGAACAAAAAAGCCCCTATCAATACTATCCTGGCCTGCCAAGCCCCTATGCGCCCCTTGAGCGAGGGAAACACTTTGGTAATCAATTTTTGAAGCGTCCAAATGCCCAAGCCTACCAACAGGCCAATTTGCGCACCCCGTCCTCCGGTTAGTATAGCAGACAATAATAATATTCCTAAGGGTATCCAAAAGAGCCGCTTTTTTACTTCAGCCAAAAGAAAAATAGCGATAATGCTCGCCACGCTCAATAGATTGGCAAACTGGATCTTGTTATGAAAGGGGCAATAATAACCAAAGGCCAGCCTGTCCGTTTCCGAGGCAAAGGGCTCGATAAAGGGAATTTTGGCAGTCAGATTGGCCAATTGTTGGTTATTCAGCATGTTCAATACCACGGTAACAGCACCCGAAATGGCTGCCGACCATACAAACAGGCCCAAATAACGGGCATAATTTCTTGCTACATTTTCCCGATTGAGCCACACGATAACAGGTATGGTAAGCAAGCTGTGCTGAATGTTCAGTACTTTTAAACCCGTGGCCCAATCGCTGGTGTAAAGCATCCCTATCAACAGGGCCGCATAAATCAAAATGGGCGATAGAATGCTCCTTGCCCTGCCGATTTCAACTTTGTTAAATTTTGTGATATGGAAATAAAGCGACAATAGCAGCAGCAATACCTCTGTTATGGAGGCTATGGCTTTGGAAAACGGCAGTGCCACTACCAATATGCCGAACAGCAGCGGAAAATAATGGTGGCGGATTTTTTCCATCATGGGTTTATCAACGTACCCTACCTTCAATATGGTATAATATTGGATAAGTGCGCATGGGGATAAAATTAATATTTCGCTCTTTCAACGCCCTTTTAGCCCATTAAAATTCATAAATTTGGACGTGCCTACAGAAGAAGAAATAAAAAAACGCAAGGATAACCTGTTCGAAAAGGAATTTTTTCCCCATATCGATGCTTTATACAACTTTGCGTTCCATCTTACCTATGATGAAGATGATGCGAATGACCTGGTACAAGAGACCTATTTAAAGGCCTATCGCTTCGCCGAATCATACGTGGAAGGAACCAACGCCAAGGCATGGCTGTTTAAAATCTTGAAGAATGCGTTCATCAACGATTACCGAAAGAAAGTAAAACAACCTACTAAGGTAGATTATGAGGAAATAGCGAGCTACCATGATTCGGATGACGAAAATCTGGTGGGCACGGTTGACCTTAGGGAAGAGATTTATCAGGGGATGATAGGCGATGAAGTGACCAAGGCGGTAAACAGTTTGCCGGTTGACTTCAGGACTGTAATATTATTGTGTGACATTGAAGGATTTACTTATGAGGAAATCGCAAAAATTATCGATATTCCCATCGGAACTGTCCGCTCACGGTTGCACAGGGCAAGACAAATGTTGAAAGATCAATTATTGGATTATGCTAAATCATTGGGGTACAAAGAATAAAGAAACCTTTACAAATCAATTACATGGGTAATCACGATTGTTCGAAACTGCTTTCCAAGGTGTTCTTAGCACTAGATGGAGCATTGACGGTAGATGAGGAAAAGCAGTTCCTTGATGAGTTGACCCAATGCTCTTGGTGCCTGGAGCAGTTCAACATAGAAAAAAGTTTTAAAGGCTTTTTGTGCGACAAAATCCAGAAAAAGTTTGTGAAACCTGAGGCGGTAGCAGAAATTAAGGCGCGTATTAGGCAAATGGCCTTGGCCTAAATATCTTTTTAGCTTTTTATCTTATCCTTCCTTCCTTACTGGTAGCTATTGAATGTATATCATTTGCCTACCCAATACTTTTCCGCTCTGGTTGCGCACAAAAAACAAATAAACCCCTCTTTGCAACCCGCTTACGTCCACTTTTTGCCATCCTAATTCTACGGGAAACTGTGCTACCACCATGCCCCTTAAGGTAATAATGGTTGCCGTTGCTGGGTCTTCCAACAAATAGTTGATGTTCAAGTAATCTTCAGTTGGCGTGGGGGTAAGTTCAAATACCGATACCGTTTCGGGGGCATTTTGTATTTGGCTATATGATACCAATGGTGCGGCAATCAACAATAATATCCATAGCTGCTTCATACCAGTCAGGGTTTTGTTTGTGGGTATAAGCTAAAAAAGCTTACTTGTTTTTAATAGCATTGGCCGAAAAATTAGTTGGTAATTTTTCCGTATTCTTACAATCCCAAACAAATATTTAAAATATCGAGCCGCTCAAATGCGTCGTCATGGGAATGAAAGCCATCTATTTAGTAAAAAACGGGAAGCCTGAAGAAGCTTTCCAAATTCGGGAAAAAGAAAAGCCGGTACCTGCCGCAGGGCAAGTGTTGATCAAAACAGAAGCCTTCGGGCTCAATTTTGCGGATGTGATGGCCAGGTTGGGACTATACCAGGATTGCCCGCCATTGCCAGCGGTAATCGGCTACGAGGTGGTGGGCACGGTGGAATCGATAGGCCCTTCCGTCACCCAAGCAAAAGTAGGCGAAAGGGTGGTGGCTTTCACACGCTTCGGTGGCTATGCTACCCATGCCATTACCGACGAGCGTGCAGTAGCGGCGATACCCCCAGAGATGGATGCGGGCGTTGCCTGCGCTTTGGCTACACAGTACAGTACGGCTTATTTTGCCGCTGAAGAATGCGTCAAATTGCACGAGGGCGATAAGGTATTGATACATGCCGCCGCGGGCGGGGTGGGCACCGCTTTGATACAGTTGGCCAAGCTTAGGGGCTGCACCATATTCGGCACCGCTGGCTCCGCAGAAAAGATGGAGTACTTAAGGGAACAGGGAGTACAATACCCTATCAACTACCGTACTACTGGCTTTGCATCGGAAATTAAAAAATTGGGCTTCAGCAAACAGCTCGATGCCATATTCGACCCAGTGGGCGGCAAATCGGTGAAACAAGGTATCGATTTGTTGAATGCAGGCGGACGTATGGTTTGTTACGGTGCCTCGGAAATGACCGATGCGAAGGGCAACCCTTTCAAAATGCTGCAAATAGCCCTAGGCTTTGGCCTTTGGAGCCCCATCCCCATGATGATGCGCTCCTTTTCCATTATCGGCATCAATATGCTGCGCATAGCCGACCATAGACCTGAAACCCTGCAACGCTGTTTAAAGGAGGTGGTTGCGCTTACCCATGCCGGAAAGCTACAACCTACGGTGGGGGCATCCTATTCAGCCGATAACATTGCCGGAGCCCATGCATTCTTGGCTTCCCGCCAGTCCATCGGCAAGGTAGTGGTGAAGTGGTAATGCGTTAACAACTGTTATATTTTGATTTTTCTGATAAAGGTCTTGCAAGAATGGAATTGATATCGTTACTTTGTGATACAAAGTGCTTTTTATGACACAAGAACAAAGGGACCATTTACAGGACTTGTCCGAAATCAGGAACCTCATGCAGCGTTCCAGCCGTTTTATATCCTTGAGCGGGCTTTCTGGCATTTCAGTGGGTATCTGTGCATTGATAGGGGCAGCGGTAGCTTATTGGTTTGTTGATGGCAATGTAAATGAGTATTACGTGGCCGGGCAATTGTTCAGTAGAGGAGGGGCAAACTATCCCCTACTCACTTTTATTGCCATTGATGGAGCCCTTATTCTGTTCTCTGCCATTGCCTTCGGCATTTTCTTCACCACCCGAAAGGCCAGAAAGGACGGCTTGAAAGTTTGGGACCTTTCCAGCCAAAGGCTATTGATCAATTTGGCAATACCCCTGGTGGCAGGTGGCTTGCTGTGCCTAATTATGCTTTACCATGGCACCATAGGTTACGTACCACCTATGACCCTCTTGTTTTATGGCATGGCGCTCATCAATGCCAGCAAGTATACTTTGAACGATATCAGATATTTGGGATTGCTCGAAATACTATTGGGGCTTTTATCGGCAGTCTTTCTCGGATATGGTTTTTATTTTTGGGTATTGGGTTTTGGTATACTACATATTGTATACGGAACGGTGATGTATTTTAAATACGAACGATGAAGGATTTGATATCCGGATTGAACAAAGCATTTGAAAGCCGTATACGCCTTGGTATCATGTCCGTACTGATGGTAAACGAAACTATTGATTTCAATACCCTAAAGGATATGCTGAACGTAAGCGACGGCAACCTGGCCAGCCATATCAGTGCCTTGGAAAAGATAAGCTACATAAAAGTGACCAAGCAATTCATCGGCAAAAAGACCAATACCAGCTACGCGGTAAGCCCCATAGGTAAAAAGGCATTCCAAGAGCACCTTGATGCCCTTGAAAAGCTGATTAAAGGAAACGACTAAATTTTTTCTATGAATACTTTGAAATTCAAAGCACTTTCTAAAAGAATCGATATCCACCACGAACGGCAACTGCTTCAGCGCTTCCGATTTTGGTTGAGCATTTTTATAGCGGGCATTTTTATAAGCGGGTATTTGCATATCCCCATCGAACATTTCCTCTTAGTGGCAAAAAATGGAGTTGCCCAACACGCGCCATTGGGCTATTTCAAAATCCTGTACAACGATTTTTATAGGCAAACCTTGCTGGTGCCTGACAATATGCCCTTATTGGCTTATCGCCAGTTTTGGATGGCCTTTACCCGCATTGCGGTCGCCTTCACCATGATTGGTTTATACGCCAACCCAACACAATACCGCGGCATCCTTAAAATAGCTGCCCTGTTATGCCTGGCCGTTGTTCCATTAGCTATATGGCACGGGCATGCCCATGGGGTACCTGTTTTTTGGATAGGGATAGACATTTGCCAAGCAGGGATGGGCCTACTCTTATTGGCCATCTGCCAAAAACATATCAACCGATTACAACAATTCTATCAGCTTCAATTAGCGCAGTTATATTGAAATAGAAAGGGAGTAAACACTCCCCCTTACTCCACCGTAACTGATTTGGCGAGGTTGCGGGGCTGGTCGACATTGCAGCCACGCAGGACGGCAATATGATAAGCCAACAACTGTAGCGGGATAACCGATAACAGTGGCGTAAGTGCCTCTTCGGTAGCCGGTATTTCAATGGTGAACTCGGCCATGTTGCGGATAATTTCATCCCCTTCGGAGACGATGGCAATCACCCTGCCTTTCCGGGCTTTCACTTCTTGTATGTTGCTCACAATTTTATCGTAAGCACTCATATTGGTAGCCAAAAATACCACGGGCATCGCTTCGTCAATCAATGCTATGGGGCCGTGTTTCATCTCCGCCGCGGGGTAGCCTTCGGCGTGTATGTACGATATCTCTTTCAGCTTTAGGGCACCTTCCAGGGCAACAGGGAAACTATATCCCCTACCCAGGTAAAGGAAATTGCTTACGTCCTTGAAAATTTCCGATATATACTGTATTTGGGCATCGGCCTTCAATACCTGTTTTATTTTTTCGGGAATATTGTTCAACTCGTTCAACAGTAGTTGGTAGCGGCTTTCGGCTATGGAGCCTTTGGCTTTGGCTATAAACAGAGCCAATAGTGTCAATACTGTTACTTGTGCGGTAAAAGCCTTGGTAGAGGCCACGCCTATTTCAGGGCCCGCATGTGTGTAGATACCCGCATGGGTCATGCGCGGAATGGAGGAGCCAACCACATTGCAAATACCGAATACGGTAGCACCTTTGGATTTAGCCAGTTCCAATGCCGCCAAGGTATCGGCTGTCTCACCAGATTGGGAAATGGCAATCACCACGTCCTTTTCTGTCAGGATGGGGTTACGGTAGCGAAACTCGGAGGCATACTCTACTTCTACATTTACACGTGCCAAATCTTCTAATAGATATTCGCCCACCAAGCCGGCATGCCAAGAGGTGCCACAAGCCACGAAAATGATGCGCTTGGCATTCAGCAACCGCTGCTCATACTCTTTCATGCCCCCCAAACTAACACCTAGCGAGGAAGGGCTGATGCGGCCGCGCATGCTGTCCAATACCGAATTGGGCTGCTCATAAATTTCCTTCAGCATGAAATGTTCATAGCCGCCCTTTTCGAGCATCTCTATCTGCATTTCCAATTCCTGTATATAGGGGGTTTGCAGCTTGTTGTGTATGGTTTTGATACTCAGCTCGCCCTTGCGGTTAATTACCGCTATCTCCTCATCGTTAAGGTACACCACATTTTTGGTATGCTCCACAATAGGGGTAGCATCCGATGCGATGAAAAACTCCCCTTTGCCTATCCCAATCACCAAAGGGCTGCCTTTCCTAGCGGCTATCAGTTCATCAGGGTTCGATTTGGAAAGGATAACGATAGCATAGGCACCTACTACTTGGTTCAAGGCCACCCGCACTGCCTCCAACAAATCCAGATTTTCCTTGTTTCGGATATCCTCTATCAGGTTGACCAGTACCTCTGTATCCGTTTCGGTTTTGAAGCTATAGCCCCGTTGTATCAGCTCATTTTTGATCGTGGCATAGTTTTCTATAATGCCGTTATGGATGAGGCATATCTCGCCCGATTCGGAGATATGGGGGTGGGCATTGATATCGTTGGGGGCTCCGTGAGTAGCCCAGCGGGTATGGCCTATGCCGATAGAGCCCTTCACGTCTTGATTGCTGATAAACTGCTCCAAGTCGGCTACCTTGCCCATCTTCTTGTACACGTGCAGGTCGCCGTTATACAAAGCAATGCCCGCACTATCATATCCCCTATATTCGAGCCTTTTCAGCCCACTGATCAATATGGGGTGCGCAGGTTTATCTCCAACATAACCAACAATACCGCACATGCTACTCTATTTTTGTGTATGTTAAATTCAGTTTCAGCCTGTATTGGCTATGGTTTCCGCCGCCTAGTACCGCTCTATCGCCAATTCTGTTGGGCGGAGTAGGGAAAACGTGTATGCCACTATCTTCGCCTCCTTCTACCAATGATTGGTAATACCTAGCCAAGTTCAACTTATACTTTACTGTCCCGTTGCTGCTGGTTTTCGCTCCTCCAAGATAGTCGGTACTAATCAATTGGTCAGGCAGTAATGTATTTTCCCCATTTTCACCCACGCCATTGGCAATCAACCTACCAGGATTCTTATAAGTGCCACTGTCGCTGCTAACAACGGTAAACTCCAATTCGGCCCGGTTAATGGCAATGTTTCCCAAATTCCTGATATAAGGTACAAAAATTCTGGTTTTTACGCCCGATAATCCTTGTACAAAAATAAGACTATCATTTGCACCTCCGGTAGTATCAAGGTATTGGGCCACAGTGGAGCCAGTATAATTGTGCTTGTAATTGTTCACGGTTTCCGATAAGCTGCTAATAGGGAAACGGATTACTGTATCATTGTAATAAAGGAAAAGGCCACTTTCGGCGGTCCTTAGGTCGAAGTACAAAACATTATTGCCCGCATTAGTGGTATCCGGCATAATGTACAATCCGTTAAAATATGCTTGGAATGCGGCATTATCGGCAAAGTTGCCGCTGCCCGATTGGTTTAAAAGGTCTTGGCCCAAGGAGTTGTCCAGCTTGATACGGAGTTGTGGGCCAGTCTTGGCACTATCTACCAGTAGGCTATCAGTAGTGTTAGCCACAAAATTGCTCAATCTGCCTACTTCGTCGGGAGCTGTGAAATAGCGGTTGGAACTGTAGAGCGAATCCACATTCATTTCCTCCGTCATACGCTTCACGATGAATGTTTGCGCACTGGTACTATCACCATAAAAGCCCGCATACCTCATGCACAACACAATGGAATCAAGCACCAATGTATCGCCCAAATCGAGGTTGTTCACCGGCAGGGTAAACTCCGTATATACGCTTGCGTGGGTAGTACCGAAAATAGGGTCATCCAGAGAGCCGATTACATTCACTGCCAATCCATCGCTGCGCAAGGTATCCTCTAGTACAGTAAAGGCCTGCACGGTAAGCGTATCAGTGAATGCCAAACCCAAATTGTCCGTGGGCGAGGTGCCGTCATCGTCCAAAACAGGTTTGTTGCAGGAAAAGAAAACAATGCTGCCCAAAAAAAATAGGGCGGACAGACTGCTAATGCGCATAGTGGTTCAACATCAGGATATTGCCGCCGGAACTTCCAGCAGGCGCTCATAAAACAATTGGTAGTCCCTTAGGTATTCGTCTTCTTCCTTAATATAGCCCAACACCGGCTTGCCATTTTTTGCCAATAGTGCCTTCACTGGGTCGGCAATATTGTCGCTTGCCTGTATTACCGCATCGGCATAGGCCGCTGCGCCCAAATTGAGGCTGGTATTGTCGGCATTAGAAAAAGGAGCAAAGTCTTCCACCGTATGGAGTGCCCTATTAACGAAGGTATCAGCCAGCTTATTGTTAAAACTGTTTTCGTACACTGAATAGATTACCTTGGTGTTGTTGAACACCATGTCATCTTTGTGCATGGTTTTCAGATAGTAGGGTATCAAGCTGGTCATCCATCCATGGCAATGGATGATATGTGGTGGCCAGCCAAATTTCTTCACGGTTTCAATTACGCCCTTGCAGAAGAAAATCATCCTATCGGAGTTGTCCTCAAAGAATTGGTCGTTGTCATCTTTGAACACGGCCTTTCTTTTGAAGAATTCTTCGTTGTCCAAAAAATATACCTGCATACGGGCACCTGGTAGGGAAGCCACCTTTATCATCAAAGGAAAGTCTTCCTTATCAACGGTAATGTTAATGCCTGAAAGCCTTACTACCTCGTGCAGACGGTGGCGGCGCTCGTTAATGTTGCCGAAGCGGGGCATCAGTACCCTTATCTCCATGCCACTGTCCTGAATGTGCTGCGGTAAGTTTTTAATAATTTGCGATATTTCGCTTTCGATAAGGTAAGGCTTCAGTTCTTGGGTAACAATGAGTACTCTCTTTTTTTCCATAAGCCTGTTTTAACATCGTCCTTCAATGCATTTATAGCACGAAAGAAAAATTGGATTAGAAGTGCAAAGATAAGTAAAAAATTCCAGATTTTTCCAGTATGCCAACAATTGGACACTTATATATGCCAGATAAATAAATATTTATTGCTTTCCCACCGCCTAATCCTAACTTTGCCTCATGCATATATTCAAAACGCCTGAAGGCTTACATCGCCACCTTCAAGTTATCAGGCAAAACGGCATCCGTATAGGATTCGTTCCCACCATGGGTGCTTTGCACCTAGGGCACCGAAGCTTAATGGAAAAATGCAAGCACGAGAACGGGCATTGCGTGGCCAGCATTTTTGTAAATCCTACCCAGTTCAATAACGCTACCGACCTGGAGAAATACCCCCAGCCTATTGGAAAGGATATTGAAATGCTGCTTGATATTGGGGTGGATACGCTTTTTCTCCCCTCCGTGGAGGCCATGTACCCCAATGAGCAAAGCAAGAAGATGGATTATTCCTTGGGCTTTTTGGGCAGCACATTAGAAGCCAGTGCCCGGCCTGGACACTTTGATGGGGTGGCACTCATCGTCAAGAAGCTATTGGAAGTGGTGGAGCCGCATACCTTATACATGGGGCAAAAGGATTACCAGCAATATTTGGTGGTAAAGCAATTAGTGGCAGATTTTAAGTTGCCCGTGGACGTGGTGCGTTGCGATATTGTTAGGGAAGCTGACGGCTTGGCGATGAGTTCTAGAAACATTAGGCTGGACAAAGGTGCCCGCGAAAATGCCAAACAGCTTTCGGCAGCGTTATTTTATCTTAAAGAAAATGCGGGGTCACAGCCACTAGCGCAGTTGTTGGAAGCGGCAAAACGCATGCTGAACGATAACGGCGAAATAGCCGTTGAGTACTTTGAAATAAGGGATTCCGAAACCTTGCGTCCTTTGGAAAACCTTGCTTCGGCACCATCCAAGGTGGCCTTAATAGCGGCTACGGTAGGGGGCGTGCACCTGTTAGATAACATAATTATTTCCTAATTTTGCAGCGGCATGCACATTCAGGTAGTCAAGTCAAAAATTCATAGGGTAAGGGTTACCCAAGCCGAGTTGGATTATATCGGTAGCATTACCATCGACGAAGATTTAATGGATGCGGCCAATATGATTGCCCATGAAAAGGTGCAGATAGTGAACGTAAATAACGGCGAGCGGTTTGAAACCTACATTATTAAGGGCGAAAGGGGTAGCGGCGTTATTTGCCTTAATGGACCTGCCGCCAGGCGCGTAGCTGTTAACGATATCGTCATTATTATCTCTTATGCCTCCATGCCTTTTGAAGAGGCGAAGACTTGGCAGCCAACTACCATTTTCCCAGAAAACAATAGGCTCGTCAAGTGAAGTTCACCCCTAAGACCCTCCTTTTATTGGTATTGTTCATGGGCCTAGGTATTGGGCTGGTGGTATATAAAATCGGGGAGCTGACCCCTGACCAACGCAAAATCATTGTACACTCGCTTACATCTGCCAACTACTTTTGGGTGGCCCTTTCCTTGCTTACTGGTTTTGTAAGCCACTTTAGCCGTGCCGCGCGCTGGAACATGTTGATGCAGCCAATGGGTTACGAACCGAAGATGAAGAATACCGTTGCTGCGGTTATGACCGGGTATATGATCAATTTTGCCATCCCTAGGGCAGGAGAGGTTTTCCGCTGTGGGGTGATTAATCGGTATGAAAAGGTCCCTTTGCAAAGGGTAGTGGGTACTATGGTAACCGAGCGCATAGTAGATGTGTTGGGCCTATTGATGGTTTTTGTATTGGCCTTTTTATTGGAGTTCGATGTGCTGTACGGATACTTCCAGACAAATGTTTTCAATAAAGTGGGCTCATCCGGCGGTTCTAAAATTCCCGGGGGTTACGGCCTTATCATCGCCGCCATTATAGGCATTTCGCTGCTCATAGCCTTCCGGTTTTTAAGGGGCTATTTGGAGAAATTGCACATTTACCACCGTTTCAAAGCCTTTATCAAAGGTTTTTTGGAAGGCATTAAATCCATCAGGCACTTGCGTAGTCCTTTTTGGTTTATCGTGCATACCGTCATTATCTATACTTGCTATTTTTTGATGATGTACCTGTGCTTTTTTAGCATGCCTGAAACTGCGGGTCTAAGTGCTGGTGCTGGCCTTGCCTTGCTTGCCATTTCCAGCATTGCCATGATTATTACCCCAGGTGGCATAGGGGCTTACCCCTTATTCGTACAGGCGGGCTTAATGATATACGGCATCAATAAGGAAATCGGCTATTCCTTCGGCTGGTTGGTATGGAGCGCACAGTTTATAGGCATTATGGTGGGCGGCCTACTGGCATTGATTATCTTGCCGATTATGAACCCTGATGTGAAGCCGAAAGATGACCCTGAAACAACTGCCCTCCTCGAAAATATTTGAGCAGCTTGACCAGTTCCAACCTACTCTGGAGCGTTGGCGCTTTAAAGGGTATCGCCTAGTATTTACCAACGGTTGTTTTGATGTGCTGCATGCAGGGCATATCCATCTGCTCTCTTCTGCAAAGGGTTTTGGCGATAAGTTGATAGTAGGGTTGAATAGCGATGATAGTGTCCGCGCCCTGAAAGGCCCCAGCAGGCCTATTAACCATACGCTGGATAGGGCCACCCTTTTGGCTTCTTTGATTTTTGTAGATGCGGTAATCGTTTTTGAAGAAGCTACTCCCCTTAAACTCATTGAGTACGTGCAGCCACAAGTATTGGTGAAGGGTGGCGACTACCAGTTGCAGGACATTGTAGGGGCTGATACGGTGCTGCACAATGGCGGAAAGGTAGAAATCGTGCCCTTTAAGCAAGGCTATTCCAGCACATCCATTATTGACAAGGGGGCGAAATAAAAAAGCCTCCCTGTTTTTCAGGAAGGCTTTTCTTCTATCTTCTTGCGAAACCTTATTGTACCAAAATTTTCTTAAAGTAAGTTTGTTCGCCAACTGACAATTTAATTAAATACAGGCCACTTTGTAATTCGCCCTTTACGGGGAAGGACTTAGTGGTTTGTCCGTTCATTGGTTCGTTAACGAGGGTTTTCACTAGTTGGCCATTCAGGCTATAAACATCGGCAACCACCTGCTCGCCATTGGCGTTCAGGCTAAGGTTGATGGCATCGGTCACTGGATTGGGGAACACTTCGATGCCAGCATCTGAAGCCTCTGGTACGCCAGTGGGGGTATAGGTAAATGCCGCAAAACTGCTAGTAGTCAGTCTATAGACTTTTTGCCTGATTTGGTCGCCCGAAACTGCAGAATTATTGTTGGCGGTGTTCACGGTCAAATAAAAATACACATCGGTAGCAGTGGCAGGGGCAGTCCATTTGAATATCCATGAGTTTTGTGTGGTGGCATCCTTATGGCCTATATATTCCCTTCCACTGGCGGTGCTAATAGCTTCATGGTCGGCATTGGAGCCTGCTCCCAGTGCAAAAGTGCCTACTTTATTCCCATTTTCATCCAAAGCGGTCAACTGGAAGCCATAACGTCCACCCGAACCGGCATTGACCGATAAATTGTATAAAGTACCCGGTGTATAGCCATTTGTTAGGCTTGGAGATACACCGCTCAAGGAAATAGTAGGGTCATTAGTTGACAGTGCCGAGCCTGTGTGGCAGCCCGAAGTGTTGCAGGTTGGTTCGCCAGGGGCGCCAGTATGGCCAGCAGGGGCTTGTGCACTATTGCTGTGGGTTGCTTGGAAAGGCAGGCTTGCCATAATGCCTGCACTGGTGATGGCAAAGGCAATAAGTAAATTTCGTTTCATGTGTTGAGATGGTTTATAGGTAAAGATGTCAAAAAAATGAATGATATAATAAGACAGGGCCATGCTTTAGTAAAATTTTACAAATCCTTTAAGTGGGCGAATCCAAACAAATTGCTCGGAATATTTGTGTTTATGCCCTGCGAGTATTAAATTTGCGTTCCGTTTTTTTGATACATGGTGCGGTAGCTCAGTTGGTAGAGCAAAGGACTGAAAATCCTTGTGTCGGGGGTTCGATTCCCTCCCACACCACCACCCCTAAAGAGGGCATCTATGGATGCCCTCTTTTTATTTCCACCCTTTTCACCGTCGCGCGTAGATTAGCGAAGCGTATCTACGTGTAAATTGTTCGGTAGCTTTCAGCTACTATCCCCTTTGGTATATGTACCCCACTATCTCCAACAATTTACTCTGAAGAAGACCCCAAATGCTGGCTTACCATTCATTGGGGTCATTATAGGTGCCGTCAGCCTCTATAAAGCCATGTGGGGTAAGAATGTATAACAATTCCAAAGTTGCCGCATCAATATATGCGAATTGTCGAGGGCGGTCTGGGAACTCCTTGGGCCCATGCCAATAGGCAACTAGGTAGATATCCTTAACCGAATCATCTCTTAGCTGCCTGCCTTTTTGAAAACTGACTGAATAAGCGGCATCCTCATCGGATAATTCATAGTCCAGTATATCCAATACTGCTTTTACTTTTTCTATTATCGTTTTTTCATCCATGTCTTAGAGTTTATCGGCGGCGAGCCCAACTAGTTGATTACCAATCAGTAAAAATTGCCGATATTTGTAACGCCATCCCCAACTTTGGCTTGATAGCTGAAATCAACTTTTTTGCTTCTTCCAGATCTTCTTCTTGTGCAAACTCCCATATCTCGTCTCTATAATCGTCATCATAATATTCTGTGAGTTTTAGACAAAGAGAGTTGTCATCCCATTCAGAGAGCTCAGTATACTGCTTTTCCTGTATGTGTGCTGGGAAGATGCCCTTTTGGACGGTATCATTTATCGAATCAAGTATTATCGCACGCTTATCTGAACTCAGATTTGCAGAATCTTTACCGAATAAAATTAGTGCTCCAAAATCACTCATGACCGAGGGTTTTTTAACTGAATACTTTGTCTTTCATAAATACTAATCTTATGTTCAATAAGCCGGCTAAGCTTGCCAAAAGATCCCTTTATGACTCTTATATAGTAATCATAGGGAGGTATAGCAGCCCAGGACCTTTGGTTTCCATATTCAATCAACATGGGGGAACCATATCCATGTTCTACTTTCTTAGTTGAAAAATACCATTTGCCGCCGAAGTAATGCATAAAAGCATTACCATAGTAGGCAATAAAAATTGCTGGTAAGAAATTCATATCGATTTCCTGAAACAGCATCTGTTCATTGTAGGCCTTTTCAATAGCCTCGCCAAAGTCGTCAATTTCCTGCAAAGAAAAATTAAGTTTGCTTTTGTTAAGCATTTTTGCAGCAAGCGATAGCAAGTGCTGTTCATTTGCCTTAAACCAAGCATATTCTTCCTTGATAGTTTTTAAACCCCTTTCGTCATTATAGTCTAACATAAGATAAATTAGTAAAGTAAGAATAACATTTCCCCCTCAATACCCGCTTTCTTTATCTCGCTAACCGCCCAGTCCAAAGCACTTTCCTCTATTCCTCCTAGCAAATGCCATTCATATTTAGAAATATTGTTGAGTTCGTTGCTGACGATATCAATATCTTTTAATAACTGTTTCTGAAATGCATTAGTATTCTTAATCCTACCAGATTTAATTTCTCTCGCAATTCCATCTACAACATTATCAATAAATCGATTAGTATATTTTGTCTTAATTGCCTTATACGGCTTAGTCCCCTAGTTGCGCATAGATTAGCGAAGCGTATCTTACTCTGAAGAAGACCCCAAATGCTGGCTTACCATTCATTGGGGTCATTAAAGGTGCCGTCAGCCTCTATATAACCATGGGGAGTTACTATATATATAACTTCCATTGTATCTGGATTGATTAGTGCAAAATTTAACGAGCGCTCCATCAATTGCTTAGGGCTATCCCAAAATGAAACAGTATACACGTCCTTTATAATGCCGTCCCTCAATATTTCATTGGTATCAAAACTGACAGAATAGTTGGCATCTTCGTCTGGCATATTATAGTCTAACTTGTCCAAAATGGCTTTTACCTTATTTATGATAATTTCATTATCCATGCTTATAGTTTGTTAGGGTCAATTTCTGCTTTTTTAGTTGTTTAACAACATATTTATTAAAATACCAATCTGCATGTTTAATTTCCTTTTCCGTAAACTTAGCCTTGTTTTTTATGATTTTATCGTACCCCACTCTCGCAAGCGTCCGCTTGTGAGTGCATTGCGGGCAGCATCACGCTGCAAAGTAATACAAATAGCACAGCCCCGCTTTTGGGGCGGGGCTGTGTATTAATAAGTAAGCTTCTTTATTCCAAGGTATATATTTCCCCAGTGGCTTTGTCCTTAAATTTTGTGGCAGAGAGAATTTCATACTCTCTGGGGGGCGTAGTCATGTAATAGGAAAAATGAAGCGGCAGTCCCGTATCGTCGTCAATTACAAGAAATGCCATGGAGGTTCTGCCAATTAAATCTTTACCCCAATAAAAGCAAGCTTCCCAAGTAATCTTACCTTCTCGAAAATGGTTACTTTCTTCATTCACGACCTCTGGGCTTAAAAACTCATCATAGTCAAACTTAACCAAATCTAAAATTTGCCTTGCACGTTCATTTATTTTTTTATTAGTGTATTTCATTATTTTTTTATATCTGCTATGTAATCAATGGTTATTTCTTTTTGACCCGACCTTTTTCTTACCCTATTAACATAATCATATGACTCCACCAGTTCGTCATTCGACCACCTGTCCCTTGTTTTCCAGATAGCTTCCCAAACCCTAGTCTCCTCTTCCCCTTGTTGCGCGTAGATTAGCGAAGCGTATCTACGTGTAAATTGTTCGGTAGCTTTCAGCTACCATCCCCTTTGGATATATGTACCCCACTATCTCAAATAATTTACTCTGAAGAAGACCCCAAATGCTTGATATACCATTCATTGGGGTCATTAAAGGTGCCGTCAGCCTCTATATAACCGTGTGGAGTAATAATATATATTATTTTATTAGTATTGCTATCGATATAGGCAAACTCCGTCGGACGATCAGCCCATTCCTTGGGTCCTACATCATATCCAACTACATATACATCACGTTTGGTATTATCCCTTAACTCGCATTGTTGTTTAAACCGTACAGTGAAAAATGCAGTTTCCTGCTCGTAATAAATCGAATTCCTGTTCAAGAAGTCCGTTACGATTTTGATAATCTCTTCTTTTTCCATCTTTTAAAGTTCTTTGTAGTTGATGCCTGCATCCCCCTCTCGCAAGCGTCCGCTTGTGGGGGCATTGCAGGGCAGCATCAGGCTGCAAAGTAATACAAATAGCACAGCCTTCTATCAGACGCAGAAACAATAGCATATACCCATTTACCCATTTTTTGATTTGGATTATTCGCACTAAGTGCTTACCATTGATAATGTGCGAGTCGATTTGAAAATTTGATGATTTGAAAATTTGAAAATGGTTTGGACTGCAATCCTCGCTATAAGCGGGGCTTCTCCCTTAGGGAGAAGAACTGAAAAATGTCGTTCTACTTTCTACATTCTACCCTCTACGAATAGAGCAAAAAACAAAAAAACACACTCATTTTAATAAAAACTATTGACAATCAAACAAATAAGCAAAACTGAAGTACTACTGAAATACCACTGAAGTATCACCGAAATACTACTGAAACTATACTGAAGTACTACTGAAACATCACTGAAGCACTACCGAAATACTACCGAAACAGCTTTTTAGATGCTTCAATGAATTTGAAAATTTGGTGATTTGGTAATTTGAAAATGGTTTTTTTATCCGCAATTGTAAATTGTAAATCTGAAATCCCCGCAATTAGCGGGGCAGGCGTAAATCCCTCTAAAAAACAAAAAACACACTTTTTTTACACAACGCATTGATAAACAGTAGATTAATAGGATTTGAACTACCTGCGAACACCCCTTGAGCACCCCTTGAAGCACCCGCGAGATACCCTTGAAGTACCCGCGAACACCCCTTGAAGCACCTGCGAAATACCTGCGAAACGGAAATGGACGCTATGCGGTGACCATTGGCGGTCTAGCAAAATATAAATTAACAAAATAATCAAGCAACCCATACAACCTTCTGGTTATAAGCGCCTTCTAAATAGGAAACTCCCTCATAATGTACAGAATATTGCTATTATCCTTCCTTTTGGGCCTTTGCTTGTCTGGTAGCGCGGTGGAGCTGGTGAGCAGCAGCTTGGTAAAATCATATACCAAGGACGAGCTGGTGGCCTACTACAAAAAGAAGCGGGTGCCCAAGTTCCTGATGGGCGTGAAGTATGATATTGACCTTTATAAGATGCTGTACAAAACGCCGAATGAGAAGGGCGAACTGGTGCTGGCATCGGGGCTGTTTGTGGTGCCCAAAGGGGCCAAAGAGCGCTTACCCCTAGTGAGCTACCAGCATGGTACCAGTATCAGGAAAAACGATGCCCCTAGCCAACTGGAGGGCGAGTACGTGATAGGCATGGGCATGGCCACCAACGGCTATGCGGTTGCATTGCCCGATTATTTGGGCCTGGGCGAGGGGGAAGGTTTCCACTTGTACCTGCATGCACAGACGGAGGCATCGGCATCGCTGGATATGATACTTGCCTGCAAGCAGTTTGCCAAGGACAAAGGCATCGTGCTGAACGATATGCTGTTTCTAGCTGGCTATAGCCAAGGCGGGCATGCCACCATGGCCCTGCACAAAATGATTGAGGAGCGGTATGCGGATGAGCTGAAAGTGACGGCATCGGCGCCCATGTCGGGCCCTTATGACCTGACGGGGGCGCAAGCCGAGGTAATATCGGAATACCGGGAGTATTCCAACCCGGGCTACCTGCCTTATGTCATCTTTTCGTACAACAGGGTGTACCATCTGTTCCAAAGCCCATCGGAGGTGTTCCTACCGCCCTATGACACCATTCTGCCGCCACTGCTGGATGGCACGCACGGCATGAACGCCCTGAACAAGGCCATGCCCAAGGTGCCGGCCAATGCACTAAAGCCTGAAGTGGTACTGGCTTTTAAAACCGACACGGCAAGCCTGTACGCCAAGGCCATGCGCGACAATAACCTGTACGACTGGAAGCCCAAGGCACCGGTAAAAATGTGCTATTGCGAGGCAGATGAGCAGGTAAGCTACAAGAATGCCTTTGTAGCCTATGAGGCTTTTAGGAAGCAAGGCGCAAAACAGGTGAAAAAGGCGGGTATGGGCAAAAAGTTCAACCATCGCAAATGCGCTTACTACTCATTGGTGTATAGCAAAATGTGGTTTGATAGCTTCAGAAAAGGAAAAGAGAAAGGCAGGAAAGGGCCTATATTTAAAAGGTTAGCACTTACCTTGGCCCGCCCAGCGGTGAGAAAGAGCTAAATGCAGTTGGTTGAAGGAATATGTTATTGGTTGAAGGCCTTGCACTAAATTGCCCTTGAGCGACGTCATTATGTGGAAACAGTGCTATTTTTAAACGACAAAACGGATTTACCATGTCCATGCTCTATTATTTCTTCCCCAATTTGCGCGATGCAGGGCCTGTTGTTAGGTTTTTGATGACCTTCAATATCATGTTCTTTCGCTATTTCCTGTTTGCGGGGGCAATGTTCCTATTGTTCTATATCATCAAACGGCAGGACTGGCTGTATAAAAAGATTCAGCAGGTATATCCCGAAAGGAAGCGGATATGGCACGAGTTCAAGTATTCCTTACTTACCATCCTTATTTTCAGTGGCATCATCACCTTAATGGGTTTCCTTACCAAGGCAGGTTATACCAAGGTTTATTACAATATCGATGAAAGGGGCGTGCCCTATTTTATTGGTACCATCGTATTGGTCATCTTTATCCACGATACCTATTTCTACTGGATGCACCGGCTGATGCACCACCCCAAGTTGTTTAGGCACGTGCACAAGATACACCACCTATCGCACAACCCCACCCCTTGGGCGGCCTATTCCTTCCATCCCATTGAGGCGATTATTGAGTTTGGCTTTGTGCCCATCATCATTATGCTCATACCCGTACATTTTGCGGTGATGTTCATTTTTGCGCTGTATATGATTGCCATGAACGTAATGGGCCACTTGGGCTTTGAGATGTTCCCTAAATGGTTTGCCAGGCACCCTATCGGCAAATGGCACAATACCAGCACCCACCACAACATGCACCACAAAATGGTGAACTGCAACTATGGCCTGTATTTCAATTTTTGGGACCGTGTGATGGGCACCAACCACGCCAAGTATGAGGAAACATTTGAGAAAGTAGCTACAAGGCCTAGACCGGAAAAGGTAGAAAACACTGCCCCTTTAGCTGCCGAAAACCTAGCAACCCAAGGCAGTTAATCTTTTTCTATCTTCCATGTATGGTCGGCCATCAGGAAAGCCTTGGCTACAAAGGCTTTGTAGGGCAGTTTTTTGCCCCACTCGGCAGGTGAAATCATGGTGAGCACATGCCCGCCGTCCTCTTTTTCAAAGAGATAGTAGGTTTGTCCAATTAGCGGTTCAAAGCCCATATCGGCATCATAAATCATTTCCGATACTTGTATGCGCTGCTGAATTTCCTGTGCCTGCTCAATCAAAGTCTGCATCTGGCGTTGCAGTTGCAGGAGTTGTGTGTCGGTTTGTTGGCGCATGGCCAGTAAGGACTTGCCCTTTATCTTGCCCTTATCTTCAGGCCTTATTACGGCACTGCCTACGGTATGGGCATAGGGTAGCAAACCAGGGTTCTCCGCAACCTTGTCCTTATCGATAGGGTTAATAAAATCCTCAGACCCTTCCATCATTCATAAATGTAAAAGTCGTTGCGGCTGCGCAATATTTTACCGAAAACGAACTGCTGTATAATGCCAAAATCCTTACCGTCATTGAAAGTGGCAAAATACCTATCAGGGTCAATTTTGATATCCTTGCCACTGGCATCAAACAAATTTTTTGTTCTTCTGTTCGCTGGCATTGAATAAACGGTCATGCTGTCCGTTTGCCCATTTTTGCTTTGAACATAAACCAAAGCCACGGGCCTGGTGGCGAGAATACTGTCTTTGGCAATGTAGTTGTTCTCAAAAGACTCAGCATTCAAAAATTTGAAGGAATTGAGGTAGTCGTTCACCCTGGGCTTGCTCAGGTTGGCTTTCTTCTCGGCCAATCTTTTTTGATAAGCAATATCAGAGGGCATCAAAGTATCGCCAGCCGTTGTATTCAATGATGCTATGCTAAAGCTGTCCTTGCTCAAGACCGTGAGCTTGAATGAATTGAGCGGATGATAAGGATAACGTACCGTGACCGAGGAGATATCATCAATGGTATAGTCAAAAACATTCAAATCGCGCAGTTCAGCTTCTTCCAATAAAAAACGGGCGGCAATATCGCCCGCAAAACCGGAAATATGGACGGAGTAGGGCTTTGTCATGCCGTTTTCCCCTGTCATGGCCATATAATTACCAGCACCATCTTTCATCATGCTACCGACAAGAAGCGTTTTGCTGGGCTTTCCATCTTTGTCCGTAAACAATTGGATTTTTAGGCCACGGGTAATTTCCTTTTGGGTCCTATCCATACTAGCCTCGCTTACGGGCGCCAGTACGCTTAGGCTGGTCAATGTTTTCAGCATAAAGTCCATTTTCACGGGCATGGCCTTTAGGCTATCGTTCATTATCCATCCATCTTTCCCACGGGTTAACACCAGTACTTTTCCGCTGCTATTTGACAGGATGATTTTTTGCAGGCTGGCCGTATCTGGCGTGGCGAAGGTGGTTTCGTCCATCAATGCATTCGAGCCTTGGCCTTTAAAAAGAATCAATGCCGCAATGCCAGCCAGCACTAGAAAAATTACAATGTAGATAGTGTTCCTTTGATTCATCGTGCAAATCGGCGCCTTCTAATTAAGTTATAAATAACACCGAACACCGCAATAAACAACACGGGTGCTCCCATATTCACAGCTTGCCATTTCGTAGCCTCCTGCTTAATGCGGGGGCTATCGAGCAAGCGCAGCTTTATTTCCTTGTTACGGGTTTCAATTAGCTGGGCATCGTCACTAAGGTATTCAATGCAGTTGAGCAACAAATCTTTGTTGGCAAAAGTTTGCTCCGTATAAGGGTAATAGCCCAAAGGATACACCGACCCTTTGCTGCTCACTTGATTTTTAATCATATCCCCATCGCCTATTACAATCTGCTTTGCGAATACCGAGGTGTCTTTAAAATCAATGCCGAAAGAATCTTTGTAAACCTGCAGCGTATTGGCCGCCAAGCGATTGGTGAAAACGGAATTGAACTTACCCTCTAGCAACACCGCCAAAGGCAGATTGCTTTGTGTGAAATTCTTTACGTCGGGTTTGTCCTTTACCATTCCAAAATGGATGCGCATGGGCGACTGCAATGCCTTGCTGTATTTGGAGCTGGAAAGTAGCACCGTCTTTTTTACCCCCGGTGCCTTTACAGTGTCGATTGTACTCACAAATTGCCCCATCACCGCATCTAAGTTCTTTACGATAGCATGGCTGTTATTGGAAGTAATGATGGGGTAGAAGTACCACGGGAAAAACTCCGTTTGTGGCGGGTTGCCTGCGCCCACTACCAAAGGGATGCCATTGCACTGTAAATCTTGCACCAAGGTAGTGTTTACCCGAGCACCATACTTGAAGAGCATATCTTCCAAGTTCAAATCGAACGAGTTGGTCATGTAAAGTTCTTTGCCCAAAAGGCTGTCCATGCTCATGTTCACCGGGTCAATCAGCCACAATACACTGCCCCCGTTCATTATGTATTGGTCAATCTTGAATTTGTCAATTTCCCTGAAAGGTTGGGTAGGCTTGGCTATTACCAAAATGTCATACTTGTTGGCCAGCACCAGCTCATCGGAGATACTTATCAGGCGTAGGTCGTATTGATAGTCCTGTAAGGTACGGGCAATGTCGTTCAGGAACATTTTGTCCAATTCACCCTCACTTTGTGCAAAGGCTATGCGTGGGCTTTGCCTTTGGGTGATTTTTTTGATGGAGTTGGCAATTTTATATTCCAACAACTCCACGGAATTATTCAATGCTTCGTTGGGTCCAAGTCCTACTTGGTTTTCCAACAGTTGTAGGGCCACTTCCTTTTCCCGGTAGTGCATCATCAGTCCTGGGAAAATGATTTGTGAAGAAGCCCCCTCGTCATTTTGTACCCTAAGGTTAGTGGGTGTCAATCCTTTTTCATACAGCTCTTTTTGTAAAGCCTCTTTCTGTTCTTTATCGCCAAGGGTGGGGTCAATGAAGATAAAATTCACTTTTCCGTTGGATGCGTTGCCGAATTCATACAGCATTTCCTCCGTAGCATTGCGCAATCGTTTGAACCCGGCGGGAAAAGCCTTTCCTTCCAGATATACCCTTACAAACACCTGGTCATCCAAATTGCGCAACAAATCTTTGGTAGCATCGGACAGGGTATAGCGTTTTTCCACGGTAAGGTCGAAACGCTTATAGTATTTAGAGGCGATAAAATTGGCCAGGGCAATAATGCCGAACAGCAGCAGTATTCGAAATGCTGCCTGCAAGCGGTGCGATATTTTCTTACGGGCTACCATTTCCTACTTTCCAAAGAAGTATGGGTGAAGAAAATAAAGATGGCTGTTACGGAAAGGAAGTAGGTAAGGTCGCGGGTATCGATTACCCCCCTGCCAATGGATATAAAGTGTGCGCTCATGCCCAGTTGCTGCACAAATGCATCGAAACGGCCGTAAAACACATCGAGGTTGCTCACCATATCGAAGGCATAGTGCATTACAAAACAAAGGCTTACCGCTAATACGAATGATACGATTTGGTTTTTGGTGATAGACGACGCAAACAAGCCCACCGCCACAAAGGCAGATGCCAAGAACAACACCCCCAAATATGAGCCCCAAATGGCACCGCTGTCAAGGTTTCCCTTAGGCGAGCCCAGTTCGTACACGGTATAGAAATAGATAAAAGTGGGTACAATGGAAAACAATACCAGTGTCATAGCGGCAAAGTATTTGCCTAGAATAATGCTCACGTCTTTGATAGGCTTGGTTGCCAATATTTCGATGGTACCGGCACTGATTTCCTCCGCAAAAGAGCGCATGGTAATGGCGGGAATAAGGATAAGGAACACCCAAGGCGTAACAGAGAACAACACATCCAAAGAGGCAAAGCCATATTCCAAAACATTCGAATCAGGATTGATCCAAACAAAGAAACCGGTTATGAGCAGGAACACTACAATGAATATGTAGCCGATGACCGAGCTAAAGAAAGCGTTCAATTCCTTTTTATAAATGCTCCACATCAGTTGGTCAGTTTTTGGAAAATTTCTTCCAAGCTCGATTGTTCTTTTACCAGAGTTTCCAAGGTCAGTTGCTGCTCTTTGGCAAAGTTGAAAATGGCTGCGCTCAAATCGGCATCCTTTGCTGCGGTCAGTATCCAGGCCTGCTTATCTTGCCTTGCTTGCTTTACCCCTGCAATACGCTGTATGGTTTTCAAATCTACCGTTTCCTTGAAAGCTACCCGCCATACTGCTTCCTGCTGTAGGTTCTGCTGTAAGCGTTCTGCGGTATCGTCGGCCACAATATTGCCTCGGTTAATAATCACTACCCTGTCGCACATGGCCTGTACTTCCTGCATGATATGGGTAGAGAGGATAACCGTTTTCCGCCTGCCCAGTGATTTGATCAAGCTGCGAATCTCTACCAATTGGTTAGGGTCCAATCCTGCGGTAGGCTCATCCAAAATAATCACTTCGGGGTCGTGCAGCAATGCCTGCGCCAAGCCCACCCTTTGCTTATAGCCCCTGGAAAGTTGGCCTATCTTTTTATGCTGTTCCCGCTGAAGACCCGTCAACTCTATCATTTCCGCAATACGCGACTTTGACTTGCTGCCCAATTGATGCACCCCAGCCAAAAAACCCAGATACTCCTTTACGTACATATCGTAATAAAGGGGATTGCTTTCTGGCAGATAGCCTATACGGCGGCGCACTTCCATGGGAGCTTTTAATATATCATAGCCCGCTACCTCTGCCGTTCCGCTGCTGGGTGGCAAAAAACAGGTAATCATTTTCATGGTGGTAGATTTACCGGCACCATTCGGGCCCAAAAAGCCCAGCACTTGCCCGGTGGCCACCTCAAAAGACACTTCGTTTACTGCCTTTTGCGAACCGTATGTTTTGGTAAGTTGATGAACCTTAATGGACATGCCTATAGAAGTGCGGCAAAATTACATAAAAACCTAGATGTAACGGAAGTTGGTGCTTGATATTGCCAAAAGGCTTTGCAGCGAATCAAAATAAACGGGCTACTCTTAATGGAAGTATATATAGTTTACCTGCTATTAACTTACTGCACGGGCCCCATGCCAATAAGTGCTTAAAAACTTATAAGTTTGGGCAATGCCTAAGCTAGGTTTGAGCCGCTATAGATGGCGCATCTGTGCCGTACTTTTTTTGGCTACTACAGTCAATTACATCGATCGTAATGTACTGTCATTTACCATGATAGATAATGTCTTTAGGCGGGAGATGCTTGATTTGCCGGCAGGGGAAGTATTGACTGAAAGCCACATTGGGCATTTCAAAGAACTGATGGGCTATGTGGATGCGGCATTTAAAGTAGCCTATGCTTTGGGCTTTTTGCTTGCAGGTTATTTGATTGACCGCATAGGAACAAAAAAGGGCTATGCCATTTCGCTTACTATTTGGAGTATTGCGGGCGTTACTAATGGCTTTGTGGGCAGTATCAGGGGGCTTAGCTTTACGCGTGCTTTATTGGGTATCGGCGAGTCTGGCAACTTTCCCTCGGCAGTAAAGGCAGTGGCTGAATGGTTCCCAAGGAAGGAACGGTCCTTGGCCGCAGGTTTGTTCAATGCAGGGGCCAATATTGGGATAATAGTTACTGCCTTGGCTGTTCCTTTCATCACCATCCATTATGGCTGGCGAATGGCATTTGTAGCTACGGGTCTCCTGGGTTTTATAGTGTTGGCTTTATGGTGGCTAGTATATGATAAGCCTGAAAGGCATGCTGAGGTAAGTGCTGCAGAGCTGGCGCATATCCATAGCGACCAAGAGCTACCCACCGCCAAAATTCCTTGGATAAAACTCTTAGGCTATCGGCAAACATGGGCAGTAGCTATGGGCAAATTATTGGCAGACCCCATTTGGTACTTCTACCTTACCTGGCTACCTGATTTTTTCAATAGCAGCGAAGCCCTTGACCATAAGCTTGACCTTAAGAACATTGGTATACCGTTCATCATCATTTACTTGGTGAGTGATGCGGGCAGTATATTTTTTGGTTGGCTCTCATCATGGCTCATCAAATCAGGTTGGACCCTGAATGCCGCTCGGAAAACAACTTTGCTCATTTGTGCTTGCTGCGTGGTGCCTATTGTTTTTGCCAGTACTACCCATAGTGTTTACATAGCGGTGGCATTGATAGCGCTAGCTGCGGCAGGTCATCAAGGCTGGTCGGCCAACATGTACACACTTTCTTCCGACATGTTTCCAAGCCAATCGGTAGCCTCTGTAGTAGGTATCGGTAGTATGATGGGCGCTACCGGGGGTGCTATTTTTGCCGCATCTACAGGAATTATTAGAGTAAAATTCGGATACGTTCCCTTGTTTATAATAGCGGGCAGTGCTTATCTCCTTGCGCTATTGTTGGTGCACCTGCTTGCGCCTAAGTTAAACCCAATAGCAACGAAAGAACTTCAGTAGTATGTGGAATTAGGCATCAGGCTTGCTACTTTATTGAGGAAAGCTTTTCCCGTAAACGTTGAAGAGCTGCACCACACATTAGGGAGTTCAGTTTGTAAATCATTGTTATTCAGCGTCGAAAACACTTGGCATGTTTTCGGTAGCAGGGTATTCACATTTTATCAAAAAAGAAAAATCGACCAATGAAATCAAGGAACACTGCATTGGCTGTCCTAGCAGGTATTGCCGCAGGAGCAGCTATTGGTGCCATAGCCGGAATATTGCTAGCACCAGATTCAGGGGAAAACACCCGCAAAAAAATTACTGACAAATACGGCGACTTGAAAGACCAACTTGCCACTGGTGTTGACGGTATTGTAAGCAAAGGAAAAGACATGTTCCGCTCAAAAGCCGACCAGGCCGTGGAAAAAGGACGCGAAGTAGCAGACAACTTTAAGAACAAAGCAAAAGAGGCTGCTGACTACGGTCAATCAAAAGTTCAAACTACCATTTAAGGTAGGAAAACTAAGCGATGTTTGTTGATGAGCCCTGCATTTGCGGGGCTTTTCATTTTTGGCAAACAACTTGCGTATCAAAACGGAACAGATAAAAACAAGCAATATGAAATATGTATGGATAGCAGGGATAGCTTTGGTGTTAAGTTCTTGCTCAAAAGAACTGGTACAAGATGCCAGCATACCTGCACAAGCTAGGAATTATGTAAGCGAACAGTATGGCGATGCAAAAAATTTGAAGTGGCAAAAAACAGGAAAGCGCCACAACGCCTATATCGCCACTTTTGATAGCAAAGGAAAGCGTACTAAGCTGAAATTTGATGCCCAAGGCAGCATTATGAGCAGTGAGAAAACGAAGAAGTAATATTTGCTCACCTGCTATTGCTTTTCTTCGCTAGGCGGGTTAAGGTTTGCAGCAACCACTTTGCCTGCTATTTTAGTTTTGCATGCTCCGTACCCCTATCTTTGCAGAACTTTAGCGGCGGTGCCGCTGTTTAAGCCCTAAACCCATTGCCCATGTCCGCTCAACCGATGTTGGAAATCTATACGGAATACACGCCCAATCCTGAGTCGCTCAAGTTTGTGCTGAACAAGATGCTGCTGATGAACACCAATGCCGACTTTAAGGACGCAGCGGCGGCCAAGCGTTCGCCTATGGCGGAAGACCTGTTCAAGCTGCCCTATGTGCGCAGGGTGTTCATTTCGGGCAACTTTGTCACCATCACCAAAGACCCGGAGTACGAATGGATAGAGGTGGTGCCGGAAGTGAAAGAGTTTTTGAAAGCATACGTGCAATCGGGCAGGGAAATATTGCTGCCACAAGAAGGCTCAGTGGGCGATGGCAGCCAAGCGGAGGCCGGTAGCCTGGAAGAAAAAATAGTGAACGTATTGGATACCTACGTGCGCCCTGCCGTGGAAATGGATGGGGGCAATATCCAGTTCAAATCATTTAACGAAGGGGTGGTAACGCTGATGCTGCAAGGCTCGTGCAGCGGCTGCCCTTCATCAACGCTCACCCTGAAGGCGGGCATTGAGGGTCTACTGCAAAGAATGGTGCCCGAAGTGAAGGAAGTGGTGGCCGAAGCGGAAGCGGCCTAAACTTTGCGGGCGTAGATGTCTTTGAGGGCATCTTCCAGCCATTCAAACTCAAAACGGAAACCTTTTTCCTCAATCTTGATGGCAGATACACGGTCGCTATCCAGCACCATGTGTGCCATTTCGCCTAATAGGAAGCGCAGCAATATGGCGGGGGTAGGCGCGGTAATGGCGGCCTTGTCCAGCACTTTTTCCAAGGTTTCCACCAGTTCTTTGTTCCTTACGGGGTTAGGTGCCACGGCATTGTACACACCTTCCATACTATCGTCCTCTATCGCCTTAATGTACATACGGCATAGGTCGTCAATATGTATCCAGGAATAGAATTGCTTGCCGTCGCCCAAGTACGCCCCGATGCCCAATGACAGTGGCCGCTCCATTTGTACCAAAGCACCACCCCTAGAAGACATTACAATGCCTGTGCGCAATACTGCCAGGCGGATATGCTGCTGTTGCACAGGCTGTATGCTCCGCTCCCAAGCTACGCATACTTCCGATAGAAAGCCTTTGCCTGCGGCGTCCTCTTCGGTTAAGATGGTTTCGCCCCTATTGCCATAGTATCCGATAGCGGACGAGGAAACTACGCTCTTTACCTGATGGTCAAGCTGCCCCAGTTTTTTGATAAGCAGTTCCGCACTTTTGGTACGGCTTTCCAAAATCAGTTTTTTCCTGTCGTCGGTCCACCAGCCATCGGCAATATTGGCCCCTGCCAAGTGCACGATATGGTCGGCCGTGGTGATTGCCTCATCGTCCAAAAGGCCGTTTTTTACGTCCCAATGGTAGGTGGTATAGGGTTTGTCCTTGTCGCGGCTGCGGCTCAAGAGGGCAACGTCATATCCCTTCTCGGCCAACAGCACGGACAATCTGCTGCCAATCAAGCCCGTTCCCCCGGTAATCAATACTCTTTTCATAGTAGGCTTCCGCTTTAGGATTATGGTATTTATTGATTATTTTCGTTATCAACTCATTGCAGTCCATCCATAAGGTCGCGATGAGGTTTTTCATCAGGTTTCCAAAATTCAACTACCAGATATGCGCTTTCCAAAATTACTGTTTTCAACCATTATAGGCATGTTACTTTTTGCTAGCTGTGGCGGAGGTGGCAAAGGCCAACAAACTGCTTGTGGGGATGTGACCTTCAAAAAAGGCAATACCAACGAAGTAATAATACATGAACTGGCCGACCCCGACAAGCTCAACCCCGTGAACTCCACCAGTGCGGGCGCCACCTATATAGAGTACAATATTTTCATGTATTTATTGGACGTGGACAAGGAAAAGCTGGAGGTAAACCCCTCACTGGCCGTAGCGCGCCCCACGATAACGAAATTGGAAGAGGGGCCTTACAAGGGGGGCATGAGCCTGAGCTTTGAAATCAGGCCTGAGGCCATGTGGGACAACGGTACGCCCGTTACCGCAAAGGATGTGGAGTTTACCTATAAGGCCGTAAAGAACCCCATGGTGGAATCGGAGCAGCAAAAGCCCTATTGCGACTTTTTGGTGCATATGGACATTGACCCTGCCAATCCTAAAAAATTCACCCTTTATACCAATCAGTTGAGTGCGGAAGCGGAGTTTTCCTTGGGGGGCAGTTGTTACATACTGCCCGAATACGTGTATGACCCCAAAGGCATCATGCGCAAGTACTCTATAGATGAATTGAGCAACCCCGCCAATGTATCGAAGCTAAAAGCCGATGCCAACATTATTGCCTTCGCGAAGGAATTCAATTCTGAAAAATATCAAAGGGAAAAAGGCTATGTGGTAGGCTGCGGGCCATACCAATTTGAGTCATGGGCCACCGGGCAGCGCATCATACTCAGCAAAAAAGCCAATTGGTGGGGCGACCAATTAGCCGATAAAGCAGTAAACTTTAAGGCATTGCCAGCTAAAATCACGTATGAAATATTGAACGACTGGACTACCGCCGTTACGGCCATGAAAGATGAGGGCATCGATGTAGAGCGCAATATAGAGGCCAAGCTCTTCAGCGACCTGAACAAGAACGAGGCATTTAAATGCAAATATGAAATCAATACCCCGCAAGAACTCTCCTATGTATACATAGGCATGAACATGAAAAACCCCAAGCTGCAAGATGTGCGGGTGCGAAAGGCCTTGGCGTACCTGGTAAACAGGCAACAAATTATTGACGTGCTCAATTATGGCTTTGCCGCCCCCACATTTGGCATGATACACCCCAGTAAAAAGTATTATAATGACCAACTCGATCCTTACAATTTCGACCCCTCCAAGGCCAGTACGCTGTTGGATGAAGCGGGTTGGAAAGATAGCGATGGCGATAACATACGCGACAAGGTAGTCAATGGCAAAAAGGAGCAACTGAAGCTGGTGTTCAAGTATAATGCGGAAAACCCCACCCGCCAAAGGATAGGGCTTTTCTTAAAGGAACAGGCTAAAAAGATAGGTGTCGAGATTGAAATATTGGGCAAGGAATGGACCGTATTTATTGACGAGACCAAAAAACATGATTTTGAATTGTTCTGTGGTGCATGGATTTCCGACCCGATATCAGACGACCCCAAGCAGATATGGCATACTTCTTCTGCTGATGGGGGCAGCAATTATGTGTACTTCGGCAATACAAGGAGCGACCAGGTAATAGATGCCATACGCACGGAATTGGATGAATCGAAACGGAACGAGTATTATAAGGAGTTCCAAAAGATAGTGAATGAAGAAGTGCCCTACATATTTCTGTACACGCCCAAAAACAGGTTGTGCATTTCCAAGCGTTTTGAAAATGCCAAGGCCTATACCGCTAGGCCTGGTTATTCGGAAAGGGAATTTGTGGTAGGTGGCGCTGGGCAAAGAATGGCTGCGGGCAATTAAACAGCCCTGGCTACGTTGTAAGTGTCCGCAAATGTTTGCTTATTTTGCAAAACCACCATGTAAAAGTATATTTGCCGTTACCTTTCGGCAAAACCTGAAAATGTTTAACTCCATGAACAAACAATTCAATTATCTCACAGGCCTAGGGCTATTGTTCGCTGTTTTTATTACCGGCTGCGGCGGTGGAGGGCAAAAGGACGGAGCCACCACCAATAGCAAACGTGCCGGCAAAAATGAAATCATTGTACACACGGGTGCGGATGCCGAAAATCTGAATCCGTTTACCTCTTCGGATGCAACAGCAACAGAGATCAATAACAACATGTTTTTTGCCATGTTGACTATCGATGCCAAAGATTATAGCTTGAAACCCTTGTTAGCGTTAGCCCGCCCTACCATTGAGCCCATTGAAGATGGGGAATTAAAGGGCGGTCTTAAGATTACCTATGAAATACGCCCCGAGGCCAAGTGGGATAACGGTACACCAGTGTTGGCCAGCGATGTGGAGTTTTCACTGAAAGTAATCAAAAACCCACAAGTGGACTGTGAGCACTTAAGAGGATATTATGACTTTGTAAGGGATATGACGATTGACCCCGCCAACCCACGCAAGTACACCTTCTTTTGCAAAGACCGTTATTTGATGTCGGAACTGAGCAGTGGCGATATACCCATTGTTCCAGAGTATGTGTATGACCCACAGAAAATCATGCGCAAGTTCAGCGTTAAGCAACTTTGCGACCCTAAAAATACGGCAGGCCTGAAAGGCAATGCCGATATCATTGCTTTTGCCAAAGAATTCAATTCCGAAAAGTTCAAAAGGGAAAAAGGCTTCGTTGTAGGTTGTGGCCCCTATGAGTTAGTGGAATGGAAGACTGGTCAAAGAATCATCATCCAAAAGAAGAAAAACTGGTGGGGCGATGCTCTAATGGAACAATTCCCAGTATTGAATGGCTATGCGGACAAGATTGTGTATGAAATCATCCAAGACCCTACCACCATGCTCACGGTGCTAAAGGATGAAGGCCTTGATGTTTCGAACACCTTCAAGCCGAAAGACTTTAAAGAGCTGCAGGATAACAAGAAAATGAACGAGTTGTACAACTTCTATACTCCTGACTATATCGTGTACACTTATTACGGACTTAACATGAAGAACCCTAAACTGGCCGACAAAAAGGTGCGCCAAGCACTTTCGCACTTGGTGGATAGGGACTATATCATTGACAAAGTACTGTACAATTACTCGAAGCCTGCTATTGGGCCTGTGCATCCTACCCAATCTTACTACAACAAAAACCTGAAACAGTATGAGTTCAATATCGAACTGGCCAATAAGATGTTGGATGAGGCAGGCTGGAAAGATACCGATAACGACGGTGTTCGCGATAAGGTTATTAATGGTAAAAAGATACAGTTGGTATTGGAACTAAAATACCCCTCGGCCAGCCCCACCGCAGAGCCGATTGGTTTGATTTTCAAGAACAATGCCCAAAAAGCGGGTGTGAAAGTAGAATTGGTATCGCGGGAATGGACGGTATTCTTGGAAGACAACAAGAAGCATAACTTTGAAATGTTTACCGGCTCATGGGTGAAAAACCCCGGCGTACCGGATGACCCCTACCAAATATGGCACCGCAACTCTTACACCGGCGATGGCAGCAACTATGTAGGCTTTGGTACTGCCGAATCGGATGCGTTGATTGATTCCATCCGTTATGAAATGGACGAAACTAAGCGCAACGCCATGTACATGCGATTCCAAGAAATCATACATGAGGAGGCCCCGTATATCTTCTTGACCAATCCAGTAAACAAAATAGCGATTCACAAGCGCTTTGATAATGCGGAAGGCATAGTGAAAAGGCCAGGCTATGAGGTGAGAGATTTCAAGTTGAACCCTAACTTCGGGAAGGGAGAGAAAATGGCAGCCCACTAAACAACAGCCTTAGATGTTCCAATACATTTTAAAGCGTTTGTTGTTTTTTGTACCGACGCTTTTTATTATCTCCATTTTTTCGTTCGGGCTGAGCAAGTTGGCACCTGGTGACCCTGTGGAACTACGCCTGAAAGGGGGCATGCAGGGCGCATCCAGCGGCCAATTGGCGGAAAAGCAGGCAGGGGAGCGTGCCTATATTGAGCTGAGCGAAAAAATGGGCTTGAATTTACCCGCATTCTACTTCAGCTTGACTTCGCAGGCGTATCCTGACACCCTCTATAAGATACACCGCAAGTATGAGCGCGAAACCTTGAGTAGGTTGGTTGACCTGTATGGCAATTGGCCTTTGATTTCCGCCTATTACCACAACCTAAAGAGTTTAGAAAACAATCTGTTTAAAGCCCCCAAAGATTCGTTGACCTATGAAAGGTCAAGGGCCATTAAGGATTTGACGAATGAGTTGTACAGGACCTATGAGGATTATAAAATCCAACGTTCATTAAAAATAATGGATAGCTTGGTGGCACTGCCCGCTACTATCATAAAAGATAGCGTGCCCGTAAGCGAAATGACCCTAGCTGGCCAAGCACCCAGCGTAAAGGCGGTAGTACAATCTTACCAGCAAATGAAGCGGGAGGCTAGCCCTGGGAAGAAGTATGTCCCTGCACTGCATTGGTACGGCACCCACAACCAGTATCACCGTTGGCTATTTGGCGATGTGCCTTGGTTTGGTAAAAACGATGACCCCACTAAATCCGCAAAGGGGTTTTTCAGGCTCGATTTCGGTGAATCTTATTTGGACGGCCGGCCGGTAGCCTCCTTGATAGGTGAAGCCATCAAGTGGACCATGGTGCTCAATCTCATCTCGGTATTGCTGTCGTATTCCGTTTCCATTCCCATAGGCGTCAATTCCGCCATCAGGAAAGGAACCCTGTACGATAGGATTACTTCTACTGCATTATTTGTTTTTTATTCGCTGCCTTCCTTCTGGATAGCCACGCTGTTGGTGGTGTTCGTCACTACCTCCGAGTACGGCATGGATTTCTTTCCCACCTACGGTATTGAATCGCAGGAGCTACAGGATGCCGCACTGCTTACCCGTATTGGCGATTGGGCCTATCATTTGGTGCTGCCCGTATTTTGTTTGACCTATGCTTCCTTTGCCTTTATTTCCAGACAAATGCGTGGTGCCATGGTGAGCGTTATCAACCAAGATTATATCCGCACCGCCAATGCCAAGGGCCTTGCCAAAGCAAAAATCGTATGGAAGCATGCTTTCAGAAATTCTTTGATACCCATTATCACCATGTTTGCCAGCTTGTTCCCCTTGATGATCAGCGGTTCGGTGATTATTGAGGTTATTTTCCAGATACCGGGCATGGGCAAGTTGAGCTATACTTCCCTTATTGCCCGCGACTATCCGGTATTGTTTACCATACTCATGTTCTCCGCCATATTGACCATGATGGGCATGTTGGTAGCTGACTTGTTGTATGCATTGGTTGACCCGCGTATTTCCTATACGAAGAAAAAGTAGCGCCATGGCAAAGGAAAAGATAAAGCGACCGGTTGACAAAAGTTATTGGGGCATCGTGAAGAGCCAGTTCCGCAAGAACAGGCTGGCGGTGTGGTGCCTGCGCTTTCTGGTGGTGATTGCCATTATCGGTTTGTTGGCCAATTTTTTGGCTAATGATAAGCCCCTGTATTGCAAGCTGAAAGGAGAAACCCATTTCCCCGTTTTTAAAGAAATGGCCGTAGGGTTGGGCCTTGCCAAATGGGACAAGCAGTTTGCTTTTGCCGATTGGAAAACTTTTGACTACGAATCGGTAGTATGGCCGTTGGTGCCATATTCGCAAACGGAAATGGACATTTACAACACCCAATTTGTAAGCCCCTTTGCCGAACAAGAGGTGAAGTCCGTTCAGTTCAAACACTGGATGGGTACCGATGATATTGGGCGGGATGTGTTGGCAGGTATGATTCACGGTACTCGTATAGCCATGTTGGTAGGCGTAGTATCTATGTCTATTTCCTCTTTCCTGGGCATCCTGTTGGGTTCTTTGGCAGGCTATTACGGCGATGAGCGGCTTAAGGCATCGCGTATTTCGCTGTTTCTGTACATCCCCTTCTTGTTCATTGGGCTGTTTTATAGTTTCGGCGTATCGGGATATACTTTGTCCGATGCGCTTGGGGTATCCATTGCCGCTTTCTTGCTACAGTTGCTAAAGTGCATTTTCATTTTCTTCCTGATTATGCTGGTGCCATATCTATTGTCCAAGCCTTTGAAAAGAATACCGTCATTGGGGCGGAAGGTTGCCATTCCGGTAGATATTCTCATTTCCCGCTTAATTGAAGTGATTATTTCCATTCCCAGCTTGTTACTCATTCTTTCCATTGTGGCGTTGGCGAAACCCTCCATCTTTTTGGTAATGGCTATCATAGGAGCTACATCATGGACCGGTATTGCCCGCTTTATCCGTGGCGAATTGTTGCGGGTGCGCAATTTGGAATACATTGAGGCGGCCCATGCCTTAGGCTATTCCGAGGCCAGAACCTTGTTTAAACATGCCATACCCAATGCATTGACTCCCGTGCTTATTTCCATTGCCTTTGGTATAGCGGGGGCCATTTTGGTGGAGTCGTCGCTATCTTATCTGGGTATCGGTGTTCCGGCGGAGGTCATTACCTGGGGCAAATTGTTGTCCTTGTCAAGGCAGGCACCTGAAGCTTGGTGGCTGGCAGTGTTTCCTGGCTTTGCCATATTCTTGACCGTTACCATCTTCAACCTCATCGGTGAGGGCCTGACGGATGCTTTGGACCCTCGGTTGAAGAAGTAGGCACAAAATATTCTCCTGGAATTGTTGTTATATCGATATCGAACCTGTTTTGACAGGTTATTTCTTAATTTAGATTCAAATTTTCCTTAGCATGCGGGCATTGGTACTTGTTGCATTTTTGCTTTCCATACAGTTGCTTATGGCTCAGCAGGTAGTAATGTCCGAGCCCGAAAAGCTATCTTCCAAAACCCCTAATGCAAGTATCCTTGGAAAGAGCAACGAAGGCATAATAGTGTATAAGTACGGCCGTGGCACTGACATTATTGAAGCCTACAACAGTAACATGGGGGTTCGCTGGAAGAAAACCCTGAACATACAGCAGGAGAATTCTTCTATCTTGAAAATGGTATTGTATCCTGCCAAAACAGTGGTGTTTTTCCTTTCGGAAAACAAAAACTACTCAGTGGTATATGCCCAAGCCCTCAGTAGTAAATTTGATGGCGACGGCAAGTTTGTTGTAGTAGACACTATTGAGGGCAATAAAATTGATTTGGAGAATGACCTTTCTGTGGTACACTCCCAAAATAGGAGCCAACTGTTGGTTTACTATCCAGTAAGCAACAACGGTGCCCTTCAATACTTACAGGCGGTGGGGATGAGTGAAAACCTAGAGGTGTCGTACAGGGGTAGAATCAACTTGCCGGCAGATGTGGCGGCTTATCAGTTATCGGGAGTAGTGCCTGACAACCAAGGCAACCTTTCCATCCTGTTGGAAAGAAAAGAACGCTTTCGCAAATCGGAAACCAACAAAGAATTTAGGGTATTTTATTATCGGCCTGAAACAGGCCTTTTATCCGAAATCGATTTTAAGCTTCAAC
The DNA here is from genome assembly GCA_033762815.1 of Chitinophagales bacterium. GTDB lineage: Bacteria > Bacteroidota > Bacteroidia > Chitinophagales > CAIOSU01 > JANRLF01. The sequence continues at coordinate 183,826 of JANRLF010000003.1, forward strand.
GGCCCATCTTCGGCAGTATTGGCTTGGAAGTGGACAATGTGAACCGTCGCATTGTGTTGACAGGCTTGTATAGCAACGATGGGGAAAAGGATGCCAGGGGATATTTTTTTGAGGCTTATTCCCCCTTTGCAAGTCCTGAAGAGGCTTATACCTCTTACTACCAGCATTTTCCTGGCGATTTGATTTTCCAGGTTACTGGCAAAGACACTAGCACTTATGATAAGGGGCTTTTCAGTTTCCGTATCAAGGATATCATTCTTAGGCAAGATGGAGGAGCTATATTTATTACCGAATCGCAATTCGATAATACGGAGAATATAGAAATGCCCAGCTTTGGCCCTGCTTCCGGTCCCAGTATCAGAACGGTGAAAGTGCACTATTATAATGATATTCTTGTAGTTTCAGTGAAGCCAAGTGGGGAGATGGATTGGTACAGTATCATGAAGAAGAAGCAAGTGTCGGAAGACGACGAGGGCTTTTATTCATCATTCAGTATTGTGAATACCAATGATATGCTGCGGTTTATTTACAATGATGAGATATACTACAAGGCCAATGTGAACCAATACAGTATGGATAGCAAGGGCCAATCCGTCAGAAGCCTGTTGTTCAATTCGGGAGAAAAGGAACTGTTGCTGGTGCCCAGCATTGCCAAGCAGATATCGGCTAATGAATTGATTATACCCAGTTTCAGGAAAAACTCCCTACGGTTTGTAAAAATTAGCTTTTAACCTTGATCCGCCTGCTGAACAATAACCAACCTTTTTTGGTGCTGCTGTTACTGGCATACGCCGTGTTGTTCAATCTCGTGCTTTTCACCGACCCTAGTTTTACCGTACCTGAAACCGATTTTCCTTTCAGCAAATGGCTATTCGAACATTTGAATATTAGCTATAATGCCATTACGGCTATATCCATTGCTTTGGTGTTTATTCAGGCACTGATGATTACCCAAATACTGAACGATATCAAGTTCTTTAACAAATCCACTTATGTGCCGGGGGTAATTTACATTGTAATGGCCAGTATGTTTAGGGAGTTTTTGTTTCTAAGCCCAGTATTGATTGCCAATACCTTCATCATCCTCACCTTTGGCCGTTTGTTCAGCATGTACAGGCAGCATTCGGCGTTTAAGGAAGTTTATGATACGGGTTTATTGATAGGCATCAGTACTTTGATTTATTTCCCCTCCGTGGTATTATTCATTGCCATGTTGATAGCATTGGGCCTGTTGCGCTCATTTATTTGGCGTGAATGGTTGGTGGGGTTTTTTGGCCTTATCACGCCTTATTATCTGGCTTTTGTGGGCCTTTTCCTATCAGGGGGCTTGAAGAAGTTTATTGATTACCAATTTGGTAGCGTACTATATGGCTTTAATTCAGGTATCGAATTCAGCTTGCCGGTGCAGATACTGGGGGGAATAATGGTTATGCTCTTTATAGGTTCCTTTTTCGTATTCCAGAACAACTATTTAAAAAGCCCCATACAGGTGCGTAAGTATTTGGTGCTCACCGCATGGATGCTTATCCTACTTTCGGTGTCATTTCTATTCAAGTACACCATGTCGCTGAACCATTTTCTGATAATTACTGTACCTTTGTCATTGGTCATATCATATTTTATATTGAACGTAAAACGATGGTATGTAGCCGAAGTGGTGCATGCAATGTTGATGATAACAGTATTGGTTTTTCAGCACTTTCCCATAAAGAAATAGGTAGCTTATGAAATTTGGAGTGGTAATATTTCCGGGTAGCAACTGCGATAGGGACATGATACATGTGCTGCAGGATGTGATGGGCTTTGATGTAAAACCCCTGTGGCACAAGGAGGAAAAACTAGCAGGGTTTACTTCCAGCGATTGTATCGTTTTGCCCGGTGGCTTTTCCTATGGCGATTATCTGCGTTCAGGTGCCATCGCCCGCTTTTCGCCCATTATGGACTCGGTTATCCGTTTTGCCAATGAAGGCGGTACGGTAATGGGCATTTGCAATGGTTTTCAAATTCTTTGTGAGGCAGGCCTTTTGCCTGGGGCATTGTTACGTAACAAAAACCAGCAATTCATTTGCGACAATATTTACATCAAGGCCGAACACGCTGACACCCGTTTCACCAATGCGGTACCTATGGGCAAAGCATTGAAAATACCCATTGCGCATGCCGAGGGCAGGTATTTTGCCGATGAAACCACACTAAAGGAACTTTATAGCAACAATCAAGTTTTGTTTAAGTACTGCGATAGCCAAGGCAATGTGACCGAAGAGGCGAATGTGAATGGGGCATTGGACAATATTGCTGGTATCTGCAACGCGAGCAAAAATGTATTCGGTATGATGCCCCACCCAGAAAGGGCATCGGAGATGGTGCTGGGCAATACGGATGGGCTGTATATTTTTGAATCGCTGAAAGAAAGTATATTCCAACATGCTTAAAAACCGCTGGTTCAATCTCTAGTGCCCCGATGAAGTATTTTCTCTCTCTTTTCCTCCTCTTTTTCAGTACGCTTGTAAAGGCGCAATTTGGTTTTGGCGGGCTTGGCGGCAGCCAAGAGCCTTTGAACCCCGTCACCTGGAAGTTCAGTTACGATACGGTCAAGGGCAAGCCCGATGAAATCATTTTGCACTTCGATGCCAAGCTGGACGAGCATTGGTATATCTACTCACAATTCCTTGGCCCAGGCGATATTGAGCCTACACAAATCATTATTGAAGAGGGAAAGGTGAGTAAAATTGGTAAACCCACGGAGAGTGGTGACAAGCCTACTGATTACTTTGATGAAATCATGGAGCAGCAGGTGAAGAAGTATTACAACTTTGCCCGCTTCTCACAACGTTACAAGATACTGGACTTTTCAAAGCCTCTTGTAGGGTATATCCAGTCGCAAACCTGCAATGAGTCTTGCATCCCTACCACCCACGACTTTAAGCTCGATGTGGCTTTTCTGGCCAAGCGGTTACCACTGACCACGAGTATCGATACCGCCCAAACAGCAGTAATACCTATTGATACCATAGCGCAAAGTACACCTACAGGCAGCAATCCTCAAAAAAGTGAAGACCCTTTAAACTTGCCGACCATCGGTATGGCTTCCAATGTGGCCTGTGAAGGTACAGTGGCGGAAACGCCAGTAGCCGATAAAGGCTTGCTCACTATCTTTTTTCTTGGGTTTATCGGCGGCTTATTGGCTTTGATAACCCCCTGTGTGTTTCCCATGATTCCGCTAACGGTGAGCTTTTTCACGAAAGGAAGTAATGACAGGCGGAAAGGTGTTTATAAAGCGGCCCTGTATGGCTTTTTTATTCTTTTGATTTATGTACTGCTTAGTGTGCCCTTCCATGTTTTGGATGGGGTGAATCCTAACATCCTGAACGAGATATCGACCAGTGCATGGCTCAACTTGGCATTCTTTGTCATCTTCATTCTATTTGCCTTTTCTTTCTTCGGATATTTTGAAATTACCCTTCCCAGCGGCTTCACCAATAAGATTGATTCCGCATCGGATGTAGGTGGTATGATAGGCATCTTTTTCATGGCGCTGACCTTGGCACTGGTTTCGTTTTCCTGCACCGGCCCCATATTGGGTTCCTTATTGGGCCTTACCGCCGAAGGGGGCACTTCCGCCATGGAATTGACGGCAGGCATGGCAGGCTTTGGCTTGGCACTGGCATTGCCGTTTGCCCTCTTTGCTGCCTTCCCAGGATGGCTTAAAAACCTGCCAAAGTCAGGTGGCTGGCTCAATAGCGTAAAAGTGGTCATTGCTTTTGTTGAAATAGCTTTGGCTTTTAAATTCCTCTCCACAGCCGATTTGGTGATGCACTGGGGCCTTTTAAAAAGGGAAGTTTTCTTTGCCATATGGGTAATTTGCGGTCTCGGTATAACATTATATCTCTTCGGCTATATTCGCTTTCCGCATGATAGTCCTATCAGGATGTTAGGCCGTCGTTATCCTGATGGCAGCCCCATAAAAAAATTGGGCCGTGGTCGCATTGCAGTGGGCATACTCACCTTGGTTTTTACGGCTTATATTGCCCCGGGCGTAACGAATACGGAGTATGCCAATGTTCCCTTGGTAAGTGGGTTCCCGCCCCCCATGTATTATAGCATTTATGAGCGCGAAACCCAATGCCCACTTGACTTGGACTGCAACAAAAATGATTTTGAAGCCGCATTGAAGAAAGCAAAAGAGCAGCATAAGCCTATTATGATTGATTTTACGGGTTACGGCTGTGTCAACTGCAGAAAGAATGAGGAATTTGTTTGGCCTGATCAGGAAGTGTTCGATAAATTGAGCAATGACTACGTGTTGGTGTCACTTTATGTGGACGATAAAAAGGCACTGCCTGATAGTGAGAAAAGGAAATTTACTTACAACAACAACACCGTTCGGTTGAATACAACCGGTGATATCTGGAGTTTCTTCCAGTATAAATATTTCAAAACCTCCAGCCAACCGTACTATGTGGTATTGAGCCCTGACTTAGAGATGCTGGCAAGCCCTGCAGGTGGGTTGATGAACAAAGAGGACTTTTTAAAGTTTTTAAACTGTGGGCTGGAAGGGTTCAATGCGCAGCAAGAAAAACTTAGCCAAAAGTAATTGGCATTGTGATTGTATATTTACCGAAACTTCCAACTCAAAATCATTTGTATATGAAATCAAGATTTTTCATAATAGCCTTTCTTGCTTCGGCCCTTTTTTTAGGTTCTTGCAAAGACGATAATGACCTTAAAGATGTGGATTATGCCAAGCTGGCCGAGGATTCGCAAATCAGTCAGGAGATGTCGGAAGACATGTCCAATCAAGTCAATAACGAAACCAAAGGGGGGCAATTTAGCAACCAAATCAACAAAACCAGTGGTATTGCGCAATGGAAATCAGCCTTCAATGATTCCATCAACATTACCTTGAATACCAATGGGGGTGTTTTTCCTATGACCTTGACCATTGATTTCGGGTCAAATGGTGTTACTGGCCTTGATGGGAAGGTTAGAAAGGGGCAATTAGTGGCTCAATTCACTGGCTTATATACTGAAGCAGGTACCGTGGTAACCGTAACACCTAACAACTATTATGTTAATGGCTATAAAATTGAAGGTACCAAAACCATTACCAACAACGGACGCAACAGTAACGGCAAATTATCTTTCACCGAGCAAGACATCAATGGCAGGATTATTAAACCTAATGGAGGCGGTACTATTACCTGGGAGTCAACTAGAACCAATACTTGGGTATCTGGTGAAGCCTCTGGCGGATTTTTAGGCATTTTTGATGATGAGTATGAAATTACTGGTACTGCTAATGGTGAGATAAGTGATGGTACTGATTATACTATTGATATCAGCGCTCCTTTGTTGTATAAGGTCCTTTGCCAAGGCAGTACATATCCCCTATATTCCATAGTAGTGGATGGAGAATTGACGTATTCTTTGAACGGCACTGAAGTGGCGGTATTGGATTACGGCAACGGCACTTGCGATGCCAGCGGCTCCATTACCTACGGGGGCACCACTTATAACATTGTGGTACAGTAGATTTACCAAAAGTAAGCTTTTAAGGCAGCCCTATACGGGCTGCCTTTTTTATTGTAGCAGCATGAATCGCTCACCGCTTACCGGGTCCACTAAGGTTTGCTTTACTTTTGCCAGTAATCCATTGCTTACAATTGCCGAACGGGACGCTATCATGTAAGTAATATGGTAGTAGTCAATGAAGTCAAGCTGGCTCTTCTCAACTGATACAAAAGTACCTTTTGCCTTTTGATTGGCTACGAATTGATAAAATTGGGTACCGCTATTGGCATTTTCTAGCCTTTCCCTGTTCAATACATCATCGGGTATGGGTATATCGAAAATACTGATGTTGGTAGTTGATAAATACTGGGGCATCAAGGCCAAGTACCAGCTAAGCTTGTACGATTGGGAAGTTTTGTGCGCCTCTGCTAAGCTATTGCCAGTGTATTCCTCCTTCCCTTTTAAAAAGACGCCGATTAAATTGCTTTTGTCCCTATTGGTCTCTGCGATGCTTTTCAAATAATGGCCATCAAATGCACTCTTGATAATTTCTTTTCTGCTTCCAATTTTTCCGATGTAAACAAAGCCATTGTATGCTGATATACTAATAAACAATATGGCAATGAAAAGCGCAGGTTTTTTATAAACCTGGCCACTAATCAATGAGCTTATCAATACCAAACTCACTGTGACAAGCAGTACATTGATAATAGGAAAGTTATTTCCTAACAACTGCATGCCATCCTGATTTTTGTAAGCCAGCAGCCAAAGGCCTAATCCGGCAAAGTAAATGCCACAGGCTAAGAATAGAAAGAAAAATGCTTGCTTTGAAAGTACCTTTAAGCGATTGGCTAAAACAACCAGACCGATTAAAAGAAGTGCATGAAGAAAGTATAATGCTGAAACTTGTATAGTAGTTAGAACAGCAATATTTATCCGGGTTTTCCATGCAGATGGGCTGAACAGTTCAAGCGACAACTTATCTTTTCCTTCAGAAACACCGGTTCCGAAAAGCTTAAAGAATACTGCCACGATTAGCGCAAACAAAAGGGTATAGCCACATACTCGAAGTGCCTCTTTCCGCTCGAACCACTGAAACTTCAGGTTCAGCAACAATAAAGCAATAGTTACAAATACAGTCACCGCTAATGCACTCATATATACCAAGCCAATAGAGAGCAGTATCAAAAAACCCAGCGCATAATGCCTCCTTACAAAAAACAAGCAAGAAAGGATAGCAAATGGAACAATCTGCATCAACTTAGGTAGGCTAATAGCCGTAGTGCCAAAATGATGCAAGCGGTAATTGGCTTTTGATAGATAATATATCTTCATAAAAACAGGAAGATAGAGGTGCCCAAAAAAGAACAATACCGCACCCACTAAAATCATCCAAGGCCTAATGCTAAAAAATTGCTCTAATAAAGCAATCATGCCCATTATACTAAGCAATGCAATGCTACTATCAACCATCAACTTATAGACTAAATAGTGGTTAAGTCCAGTAATGGAACTGATACCGGCAGTCTGCCACAAATCAAAGAAATGGAATAGGTGAACGCCTGGGTAATCTGGTGCAAGCAACTGTTCAGGCACAAACTTGTTTTCAATGCCAGAAATGCCCAACGACTTGGCTATCATGGCATGATAGGCATAATCATTTCCACTTTCAACGATAAAAGGAAATGGCCCTCCAACATAAATTGTTGAAAGCATCAGAGCAAAGCATGACAAGCTTAATGATATTAATAGGGTACCAGGTATAATAAAAGACTTTGTTGCTACTCCCTCTATCATACTCGGAACCTTACGGCTTTCATAAATGAATGCAATCAATAAGGGTATGAAAACAATATTGATGGTAAGCCCTCTTGATTTGATGATAGCAAAAAAGGCAGTAAACAATACCATCCCTAAAATGCTGCTAATAAAAAGGGTGGTATAAGGTTGTTGCCTATTCAAAATAGAAGGCACACTATAACGAATTACCACAAAGCCTATAATTGATAGAACAATGAGATAGGCTAACTGTGAAAACAAATAGGGGTAAACTAGCTGAAACATACTAATCTATGTTGGTATCCTTAAGTATGTATAAGGGCCTATTGCGTATATTTTGACTTAATCTGCTCATATACTCGCCAATAATACCGATCCCAATAAGCTGTACCCCCCCTATGAACAGAATACTGATAATGGTAGATGCCCAACCTCTTTGGTATTGTGGGTCGTAGGCTTTGGCAAACAAGGCATATATAATCAAAAGGAAAGAAATGCCTGAGATAAAAAAACCGGCGAAGGTCGCAAACTTGAGCGGTAGGTCAGAAAATGAGGTAATGCCGTCCAATGCAAAGCGAATCATTTTCTTATAGGTATAGCCTGTTTTGCCACCGTGCCTTTCCGCCCTGTCGTATTCAATATAGGTTTGGTTAAAACCTATCCAGGAAATCTGGCCCCGTAAAAATTTATGCTGTTCCGGCATTTTCTTTAAATACTCTACAATCTTACGGTCAATAATTCTGAAGTCACCAGTGTCTACCGGTATCTCTACAGAAGTAATGCTTTTTAAGATGCGGTAAAAATATTTGGCAGTTATCTTCTTCATCAACCCTTCCCCCTGCCTGCTTCTGCGTTTGGCATATACAACTTGGTACCCTGCCTTCAGTTTTTCGTATAGGTCATTGATCAATTCAGGTGGGTCTTGTAAATCGGCATCAATAATTACTACGGCATCACCTTTGGTATGGTCAAGACCTGCGGTAACTGCGATTTGGTGGCCAAAGTTTCTACTGAAAATGATGAATTTTACCCTTGGGTCTTTGGCCGCCAGTTCCTTTATCAATACTTCCGATAAATCCCTACTACCGTCATTTACGAACACCAATTCATAGGAATCGGTAATAGCAGCGCAAACCTTGTTAAGCCTTTCATACAATAAATGAATATTCTTTTCTTCATTGTAGATAGGAATAACTATAGAAAGCTCCATGGATGCTTGAATTACTTTGCGTTGTTAAAATTAGAAATTTTTCCCTTTTCAGCGATTTAACTTAGCATTATCCTTTCCGCCAAAATGGCAGAATACCTTGGGTGGCACGCACTTTGACAAACCGTGTTCAAAATCCAAAAACCATGTCGCAAATAGAAACTGGCAGTATCAATGTGCAAACGGAAAACATTTTTCCGATTATCAAGAAGTTCTTGTATTCCGACCATGAGATTTTTTTGAGGGAATTGATTTCCAATGCGGTAGATGCTACACAAAAGCTGAAAAAGCTGTCAGCATTGGGCGATGTGCAAGGCGAAATTGGCGATACCAACATTGAAGTGAAGATTGACAAAGATGCAGGCACGCTGACTATTAGCGATAAGGGTATAGGTATGACGGCCGCTGAGGTGAAAAAATATATCAACCAGATAGCCTTTTCCAGTGCCCAAGAGTTCTTGGACAAGTTCAAGCAAAAAGATGCTACGGACAATACCGCCATCATAGGCCACTTTGGATTGGGCTTTTATTCTTCGTTCATGGTATCGGATAAGGTGGAGATAGTAACCCAATCCTATCAAGAAGGTGCCGAAGCCGTAAAGTGGACTTGCGATGGCAGCCCTAGCTATACCTTGGAGCCGACGGAAAAGAATGGCCGGGGAACGGATATTGTCCTACATATCAACGCTGACTCAAAGGAGTTTCTAGAGGATTTCCGTATAGAAGGCCTTCTAAACAAGTATTGTAAATTCTTGCCGGTTCCTATCAAATTTGGCACCACTACCAAAACGCAAAAGGTAGGCGAAGGGGATGATGCCAAGGAAGAAACGATAACCGAAGACCGCATCATCAATAACACGGTACCTGCCTGGACTAAATCGCCCTCAGAATTGAAGGATGAGGAGTATCTGGATTTTTACAACGAACTGTATCCCTATTCAGAGCCGCCCCTCTTTTGGATACACCTGAATGTGGATTATCCCTTTAACCTAACGGGTATCCTCTATTTCCCCAAGCTGAACAATACTTTCGAAGTACAGAAAAACAAAATACAATTGTACAGCAACCAAGTATTCGTAACGGATGCCGTTGAAAACATTGTCCCTGATTTCTTAATGCATTTGCACGGCGTTATCGATTCGCCCGATATTCCGTTGAACGTTTCCCGCAGCTACTTGCAAAGCGACCCGAACGTTAAGAAAATCAACAGCTATATCACCAAAAAGGTAGCCGATAAACTGGAGGAACTGTTCAAGAAAGACAGGAAGGCTTTTGAGGAGAAATGGGAGAACATTCATTTGTTCGTGAAGTACGGAATGATCAGCGATGACAAGTTTTCAGAGAAAGCCAAGCAATTTTGCCTACTGGAGAATACCTCCAAGAATTTCTTCACAATTGAGGAGTACCAAGAGAAAATAAAAGGCAACCAAACCGACAAGCACGGCAATCTGGTAATGGTGTATGCCAATAATGCTGAAGCGCAGGACAACTTTATTCAACCTGCAATAGCGAAAGGGTACGATATATTGTTGTTCGAAACAATTATCGACCACCACTTTATCAACCATTTGGAAAGCAAACTGGAGAAAGTAAGCTTTAAGCGGGTAGATGCCGATACTTTGGACAGATTGGTCGAAAAGGAGGAGGAAGCCCAATCGGTACTTTCAAAAGAAGAGGTGGACAGCGTTCAAAAGTTGTTCATTGATACCATTAATACCCCAACGGTAACGGTCATGACCAAGGCACTATCGCCCGATGAGCAGCCCGTGTACATCACAAAGCCCGAGTTTATGCGCCGTATGAAAGATATGGCGGCAGTTTCCGGAGGCGGCGGCTTTGGCAATTTCCCTGAACAACTGAATCTGGTAGTGAACACCAACCACGAATTGATTGGCAAGTTGCTGGGCGAATCATCTTACGAGCGCAAGACTGACTTGGTGAACCAACTGTACGACTTGGCCTTGCTTTCGCAAAACATGCTGAAAGGGCCTAAGCTTACCAGCTTCATACAACGTAGTGTAGGGCTTATCAAGTAATGCTATCTTTGTGCCGTGAAAGGTGCACGATGGCTTTACTACATTCCAGGTAGTCTTTGGGCAGGGCTGATATTGTACTTTTCGTTTAGGAAAAGCAATCATTTTCCGGCCATTTTGTTTTTTGGCTTCCTGCCCTTTGATAAGCTGGGCCATTTTTGCGCCTATTTGGGGTTGAGCTTTCTCTTTACCATTGCTTTGCGGCAACAATACCCCGTTGGGGCCAAGCGTTTTATTGCATATCGATGGATGGTAGTAGCCATTGCTACGTATGGCATATTGATAGAATTTTTGCAAGCATTGCCGATGATTGATAGGTCAAGGGATTTTTTTGATATAGTGGCCAACATTTTGGGATGTTTTGCGGGCATTTTTGTTTTTAACCTTATATTTCCAGTCCGCACAGCGGTAATAGAGCGCACATGAAACAGCTATTGTTGGTTTTTTTGATGTCCATGGGGCTTTGGGTAAGTGCCCAAACTGACCCTGAACAAAGCTTGGCTATCCAGTTCTATCAAAACCAAGAGTACGTAAAAGCGGCCGAGCTGTTCGAAAAACTCTATTCCCGCAACAGCAATGCCACCAATTACCGTTACCTTTTCAATACTTATCTGCAGATGAAGGAGTACGATAAGGCGGAGAAATTGGTAAAAAAGGCCCAAAAGAAAGCACCACAGGACCTGGGTTATATGGTTGATTTGGGCAACCTTTACCGCCAAAAGGGAGATGCATCAGGAGCGGAGGAACAGTTTAACAAAGCCATTAAAGCCCTACCGCCCGATGATGCGGCCATCAGTACTTTATCGCAGGCTTTCTTGCAAATAGGGGAGGCAGAGCTGGCTATCAAAACCTATCAAAAGGCACGTCAGTTGTTTAAGAATGACTACCTTTTTTCTTATGAGTTGGCCGAGCTGTATGGTAATACCGGCAACAAGAAGGAGTCAGTAAGCAATTATCTCAATTACTTCGACTTTGCTACGGGAGAAGAGCAAAGCGTAAGGAACAAACTGCAGGATTTAATTCAAGATGAGGGTTACTACACGGAACTACAAACGCAGCTTTTAAGCCGCATTCAAAAATATCCGGAAGTAGATGCCTACCCTGAATTGTTGCAGTGGATGTTTTTGCAGAAGGGCGATTACCGTTCGGCACTGATACAGGCAAAAGCATTGGACAAGCGTAGGAAGGGCAACGGCCTAGGTGTACTGGCACTGGCCCGAACAGCTATGGAAAACAAAGCCTACGATGCGGCCATTGAAGCCTACCAGTATATAGTGGACAGGGGCAAAACCTCTTCGCTTTACTTGCCCAGTATGCAGGAGCTATTGAAGGCGAGAAAGGAAAAAATCACGCAAAACTTCTCTTGGACACAGGGCGAAATAGATACCCTTCTGCAACAGTATGACCAATTTTTGGCGGAATTCGGCCCCATGAACGGCATGACCGCCGCTCTGGACAAAGCCCAGCTACTCGCGTACTATGTGCATGATTATGACAGTGCCATTGCCTTGGTGCAGCAATTGGTGGCCTTACCACAAGCCAACCGCAGCTTTAAAGCGCAATGCAAATTGGAACTAGGGGACTATTACTTATTGAAAGGCGAGGATTGGGAAGCTTCTTTATTGTACTCGCAGGTGGACAAGGATTTAAAGGATGAGCCATTGGGCGAAATGGCGCGGTTCAAGAATGCCAAGCTATCTTATTATCAAGGCGAGTTTGAATGGTCGCAAGCGCAATTGGATATTTTAAAAGCGTCCACTTCGGAATTGATTGCCAATGATGCCTTGGATTTATCGGTATTTATCATGGACAATATGGGCTTGGATACGGCCCTGTACCCTATGCAAATGTTCGCCAAGGCCGACTTGCTGATTTATCAAAACAAACTTGACCAAGCTTGGACGACCTTGGATACCATTGAGAATATTTTCCCTGACCATGCCCTGCATGACGACATACTGTTTGCCAAAGCGAAAATTGCCCTCAAAAAACAGCAGTTTGCGGAAGCGGAAAAGTACCTTACCAGCATTACCACAAAATTCAAAAGCGACATTTTGGGCGACAATGCCACCTTTATGCTGGGAGAACTGTACGAGCATGAGCTGAACGACAAGGCCAAAGCCATGGATATGTACAAAAATATTATCCTAGATTATAAAGATTCTGTTTTCGTAATAGAGGCCCGCAAACGCTTCAGGATTTTAAGGGGAGACGATATTCAATGATTATTTACAACGTAACGGTTAAAGTTGATTTGGGCATCCATGATGAATGGGTGCAATGGATGAAGCTGGAACATATCCCTGAGGTGCTGGGCACCGGATACTTCCATGACCACCGCATGCTGCGCCTTTTGGAGCAAGATGAAAGCGATGGCATCACTTATGCCATACAGTACCATGCAAAAGACATGGCCGATTATTTAAGCTACCAAAGGGAACAAGCCCCCCGTCTTCAGCAGGCCGCCAATGAGCGGTACAAAGATAGGTTTGTGGCCTTCCGCACCGTGATGCGGGTGGTGTAAGCATTCACGTTGGCTTTCTGGCCACTAACTAAATTTTCGTCTTTATATCCCTATTTTGAATATTTAATGCTAGGCATCGTTATTTTATGGAAATTTCGGCACTTAGCATCTTTTAAGGGATAACTATCCAATGTTTGATATGAACTATAGGCAAATTTTATTGCTGGCAGCCATTCTTCCGGCATTTGGCATATTGGTAGCTAATATTGTGGCCGATAAAAGGCCGCTTGAGCCTTTGCCCTACTCCGTAGGCGAGCCCTATACGCAGGATTGGAAAAAGGTAGATAGCCTAGTAAACTTGGGCTTGCCACAATCGGCTTTGGAAATCGTAAAAACTATCTATGCCAAGGCCAACAGAAGCAGCAACCATGCGCAAATAGTGAAGGCCTTGCTGTACAGGGAAGCATTGGCTTTCGAGCATCAAGAGGCTGGATTGGATAGTATGATTTATGACTTGGAAAGGGAAGTTGAACGGGCTGCTTTTCCGGTACGGCCTGTCATGCAATCCATCTTGGCAGAAATCTATTGGCAGTTTTACCAACAAAACCGCTACCAGATATTGGACCGCACTATCACGGGCGGGCCCGCCCCTAAAGATATCCAAACCTGGGATGCCCAGCACTTTATGGATAAGGTCAGCCAGCTATATTTGGCTTCGCTCAATGCAACTGATAGCCTTCAGCGTACCCAATTGGACATTTTCGATTCCATACTTATCACAGCCCCCCAATCAAAAATTTATAGGTCGAGTTTATATGATTTCTTGGCCTTCCGTGCCGCCAATTTCTTTATGGGCAGCGAAAGCGGCATTACCGAGCCTGCCTACCAATTTGTGATAGATGAACCAAAATGGTTTGGCTTATCGGAAGATTTTGTACGCATAAAGCCACAAAGCCCTGACAGCAACTCCTTTAAGCTAAAAGCCCTACTGTTGTTGCAACAAATGACAGAGGCGCAACTCAACTATGGCAGTGCCACCTCGTTCGTTGACCTTGAATTGCAACGCTTGGCATTCATCCATCGCGAGGCGGTATTGCCAGAAAAAGATAGCCTCTATCTCCATGCCTTATTGAAGTTGGAGCAACGACATGTAAAGGATACGATTAGTTTGAAGCTAAGCCATGCCATAGCCCAACATTATGCGGACCAAGCATCGAAGTATGAAGCAGGGAAAAATATACCATACCGTTGGTACTACAAAAATGCGATTGACAAATGCAACGAAGCCCTAGAGCGCTTTAAAAAAGGAGGCCACTTGGCCAATAATCTTTTAGCGTTGAGGGAGGAAGTCTTGCAACCTTCGCTGGAAATGGTGGCCGAACAAGTGAATACCCCCAAGCAGCCAATTTTAACCAAATTGACCTATCGCAATACCGACAGTGTCACCATAAGGGTGGTACATGTAAAGGACAAAAAACTTTTGTCGGACATAGAGGGCAGCGATACTAAGTTTGAATTGATTGACCAATTGCCAGCTGTTGCTTCCAATGTATTTGCGTTGCCAGCTACTGACGACTATCAGGTGCATAACATTGAATTGCCCCTTAATGGCTTGCCCATAGGTACTTATTATATCATAGTTTCAGGGAAGAACGTAATAAAGCCTATTTCGGCCTATACTAGGGTAGTAGTTTCAAACATCCATGTCACCTCACGACAAAATAATGATCAAACCCAATTTTTTGTTAGTGACAGAACCAGTGGGCAGCCACTTACAGGGGCACAGGTGAAACTGTATCAGCGCAAGTATGATTATAACTTACGCAAGAGCATTAATATCCCTTATGGCACCTATAGTACTGATAAGGAGGGATTTTGTTCTGCTCCTAAAACGAGTTCCAATGATTATCGGAATTATCAAGTAGCGGTATTTTTTAAAGAAGACTCCCTTGCGCCCGATAACGAGATATATGCTTATAGCCAAGGTAGTAACGTGGAGCCCAAGTGGGAAGAACGCACCTTCTTTTTCTTGGATAGGGCCATCTATCGGCCAGGGCAAACCTTATACTTTAAGGGATTGGTTCTGGAAAGCAAGGGAAAGGAAAACCGGATAAAGAAGAAGCAAAGTACCACGGTGGAGCTGCTGGACGTTAACTGGCAGAAAGTGGCGGAAGTGAAGGTAACCAGTAATGATTTTGGCACCTATAGCGGCACCTTTACCCTACCTACCGGTGGGCTCAATGGGGTAATGCGGGTGCGAACCAAAAGCGGGTCACAATCTTTCAGGGTGGAAGATTATAAACGCCCCCGATTCGAGGTGAACTTTGATACCTTAAAAGGCAACTACAAGCTGAATGAAACGGTTACGGTGCAGGGATTTGCCAAGGCTTATGCCGGCTCCAATATCGATGGGGCTAAAGTGGCATATCGGGTAGTCCGTCGGGCGCGTTTCCCTTGGTGGGACTACTGGGGCTGGGGCAAGATGATTGCACCTTCCTCCCCTGAAATGGAGGTAGCATCGGGCATGGCCACTACCGACCAGCAGGGCAACTTTATCATCAGCTTTACGGCCGTACCCGACAAAACCATCCCTGAAAGCCAATTGCCGGAGTTTACTTACAAAATCACTGCCGACGTAACCGACTTGAATGGCGAAACCCGCACAGGGCAAGTTTCCATTACGGTGGGTTATGTGGCATTGCAGGTGCGCTTGGGCTTGAAAGAAAGCTACGCTGTTTCTGACACGCAAAAGGTGTTGATCAATACCCAAAATCTCAACGGGCAGTTCCAAGCAGCGCAAGGGACGGTGCAGGTATTCCGACTGGTAGACCCCGGCAAACTGGTGCGCCCCCGTCTATGGGAAGCACCTGACCAAAGCATCATGGGCGAGCAGGATTTCAGGAAAACCTTTCCTAACGATGATTATCAAGGGCAAAAGGATTTCCATAACTGGAAGCGAGGGGAAGTGGCATTTGAAACCGTGTTCAACACCGCCAATAACCCTTACCTGAACCTAGGCTTAGCCAATTGGAAACAAGGGGCTTATGTAGCGGAGGTACTTACGCACGATGCTTTCGGGAAGGAAGTAAGGAGAACGCAATACTTTGTTGTGTATGACCCCAACAGCAAGAGCATGCCCTATACCGATATGGACTGGTTCGTGCCTATCAATACCATTGCACAGCCGGGGCAGACCGCCAGTTTGCTGGTAGGCACATCTGCTTTAGATGCAAAAGTGCTTTACGAAGTAGTGTGGAGGGGCAATATTATCAAAAGGGAATGGCTTACGCTGAGCAACGAAAAGAAAATGCTCCGCCTTTCAATAGAAGAACGATTTAGGGGCGGTGTGGAGATACGTTTACTGTTCGTGAAAATGGGGCGGATATTCATCCACTCACATACCATACAAGTACCTTATGAAAGCAAGGATTTAAAACTGGAACTGGCCACCTTTAGGGATAAGTTGAGCCCCGGCCAGCAAGAGCAGTGGAAAATGAAAATTAGCGGTGCCAAAGGAGAAAAGGTAGCTGCGGAAATGCTGGCCTCCATGTACGACGCTTCTTTGGATGCCTTTGTGGAACATCAGTGGTCGTTTGCGCCGCCTAAATATTCCGAAGATGAAGTATTCCTTGGCGCATGGCATACTGGCTTAAGTATAGGCATAAGCCACAGTATGTTAAACTTTGATTACAGCCGCAAATTCGAATATATACAACAGGGCTATGATGATTTGAATTGGTTTATATTCCCGCAGTATGCGCAAGTCTTGACCATCGGATTTGGAGCTACACGTTCAGCTAATTATGATATGGAAATGGGTTTTTCAAATGGCATAGCAAATATGCCTGGTGTGAAAATGAAAGAGGCAGACTTGAGGCCCGTAGCCCCCCAAAGTGGAACTTATAGCGGCGCGGATATTTCATTAGAGGAAAAGTCAGAGGAGAAAAAAGAAGATTATGCAAACCTCGTTAACCAACCCGTTACCCCTCGCCGCAATTTTCAGGAAACGGCCTTCTTTTACCCCCATTTGCAGACTGATAGTACCGGTAGCATCATCATCGCCTTTACCGTGCCTGAATCGTTGACCCGCTGGAAGTTCCAAGCCTTTGCCCATACCCAAGATTTGCAACATGGTTTGCTGAGCCAAGAAACGGTGACACAAAAGGAACTGATGGTAATGCCCGATATGCCCCGCTTCTTGAGGGAGGGCGATGAAATAGAATTGGTGGCTAAAATCAGCAACTTGGCAGGTAAGGATTTGGAGGGTACCGCCCAGCTTACTTTACTGGACCCATACACCATGCAGCCCGTGAACGCTAAATTCGGCAGCGAAATATCCGCCAAAGCATTTGCTAGCAAAAAGGGCCAAAGCACTGCCCTAAGTTGGAAAGTTAAAGTACCTGAAGGCTTGGGGGCGGTCATGTACCGTATCACTGCCCAATCAGGCAATTTCTCCGATGGCGAGGAAGCAGCCCTGCCTATTTTGAGCAACCGCATGCTGGTAACGGAAAGTTTGCCCCTGTGGGTAAATGGTGGCCAAAGCAAGACATTCAGCATGGACAAGTTGTTGCAGTCGGGCAAAAGCAACACCTTGAGGCATCAAAGCCTTACTTTGGAGTTTTCTGCCAATCCATCCTGGTATGCGGTGCAGGCTTTGCCCTACCTGATGGAGTATCCCTATGAGTGCAGCGAGCAGTTGTTCAACCGCTATTATGCCAATAGTTTGGCGGCGCATACCGTAAAGGGCAATCCCCGCATCAAGCAGGTGTTCGATGCCTGGAAGAGCACGGATGCGCTGGTATCCAATCTCGAGAAAAACCAGGAACTGAAGAGCCTACTGTTGGAAGAAACCCCTTGGGTACTGGAAGCTAAGGACGAAACCGAGCGCAAAAAGCGGGTGGCGCTGTTGTTCGATATGAACCGAATGGCCAACGAGCAGCAGGAAGCTTTGCACAAGTTGCAAAAGGCTCAATCATCCAACGGTGGCTGGCCTTGGTTCAAGGGTATGCGCGACGACCGCTATATTACCCAGTACATTGTTACCGGTTTGGGCCGCCTGCAGCAATTGGGGGTTTTGACCCTTAACACCGACAACAAGCTGAACAACATGGCCATGCAAGCCGTTGCGTACATGGACAGCCGCTTGACCGACGACTATAACGACCTCATTCAGTACAAGGTAAAGCTGGAGCAGCAAAATATCAGCCCTTACCAAGCACAGTATCTGTATGCCCGTAGCTTCTTCAAAGAGGTAGCGGTTGCCCCCGACAACCAAAAGGCCTATAATTATTATCTGGGCCAAGCAAAACAGTATTGGGTAAAACTGGACAAGAACAGCCAGGGGATGCTGGCATTGGCCCTATTTAGGGCGGGTGAAAAGGCCACGGCTGCACAAATCATGGCTTCGCTAAGGCAAACGGCCATCACCAATGAGGAATTGGGCATGTACTGGAAGGAGAACACCAAGGGTTATTATTGGTACGAAGCCCCGGTAGAGACACAAGCAGTGATGATAGCAGCTTTTGATGAAGTAGCCAATGACACCAAAGCGGTAGATGAATTGAAGAAATGGCTGTTGAAGCAAAAGCAGGTGCAAGATTGGAAAACCACCAAAGCCACTGCCGATGCTTGTTATGCCTTGTTGGTGACCGGTTCGGAATGGTTAAGCAGCGTTAGTTTCCCTAGTATTTCGGTGGGCGGTACCAAAATCAACACTTCCAATACAGCCAAGCAGCCAGAAATCGGCACAGGTTATCTAAAAACCACCTGGGCTGCCACTGAAGTAAAACCCGAAATGGGCAAGGTCAGTATCACCAAGGCAGATAAAGGATTGGCTTGGGGGGCCTTGTATTGGCAATATTTCGAGCAACTGGATAAAATTACCCCTGCACAAACGCCCTTGCAAATCAACAAGCAGCTTTACTTGCAAGAAAATACACCCCAGGGGCCGCGCATCACGCCTATCACAGCCAACAGCCAGTTGAAGCCCGGCGATTTGGTGAAAGTACGGATTGAATTGCGGGTGGATAGGGATATGGAATATGTACACATGAAAGATATGCGTGCCAGCGGTTTTGAGCCGGTAAACGTGTTCTCGGGTTACAAGTATCAAGGGGGACTGGGTTATTATGAAAGCACCCGCGATGCCGCCACCGACTTTTTCTTCGACCGCCTGCCGAAAGGCACCTATGTGTTCGAGTATCCGGTACGGGTGGCCCAAAAGGGTAATTTTTCCAATGGCATTACCAATGTACAATGTATGTACGCCCCTGAGTTTGGGGCCCATTCAGAGGGGATAAGGGTACAGGTGAAGTGATAGAATTATTTATAAGTTGTGGCAACTAATCTGCCGTTATTAAGGTTATATTTGTTGCTACTGATAAGTGATATCATGGAAAAAGCTATCATATTTGACACGCTTGAATACGCCAAAAAGTTAAAGGCTGCTGGTTTCACAGAGGCACAGGCTGAAGTACAGGCTGAAGCCCTAGCCGAATTGTTTGAGCATCAAATAGCCACCAAGCGCGATTTGCGTGAATTGGAGTATCGTTTGCTGATTCGATTGGGGGCAATGCTTTCCGTAGCAATCGGCCTGGTAGCGGCTATCGTTAAACTAGTATAGCACCCCCTAGTTTTCAAGAAACCATTTGGAATACCACTATAAAGTAGCTTCCGCTTCTTTCGGGAATAGCATTTTTACGATATACACGGCTGCCAAGGCAAAGAAGGGGGCTGCCAACACATCATAGGTGTAATGTACGTGCTGTACCAATATCATCACCGCCAGTACTACGGTGAGCACGTAGAAAAACCATTTGATTTTCCGGTTTTTGGCTACTAAGCCGAATATGAACAGGGTGGCGGTATGGCCCGAGAAGAAAAGGTCTTTGGTAATATCCTGTCCGCCATAGAAAAAGAAATTGAGGAAGGGGTCGCTTAAGGGCAAAAACCCGGGGTGCGGTTCCAGCGGTACCAAGTAAACCGTGAGCAGGCGCATGCAGGTCATCAGGCAATAAGCCAACAAGCCTGAAATGAATGCCCTAGGGTAATTCACCAAATGGGCCAAGATGGTGATGATGCTAATGTACAGCAGGGTATAAATGTATTGGGCCAAGTTGATAGGCGTAATGGCATCCAGCAGGGGGTCGTTCCAAAATTTGCCTTGGCGCGCTTCAATGGTACTGAAAAAGGAAGGCGAAAAGGCTACCATGGCCACTACCAGTATAAAAGTGCCTATGGTCATCCGCAGAAACCTTTTATCCTGTAGGGCTACCGTCCATGCGGCTTTGATACTGTTAGGCTGTTGGCTAGCAATAGTATCGCTCTGTGGCATGTTTTTCATTTTAGGGCTAAAACGGCTATTGTAGCTTTAAAATTACTAATATCGGCAATTGCTAGTAGCAAACTACCCATAGAAATAACCATTATATCATTTCAGCTATACAATGGCTGTTGGTACCATAAAAAAAGGCTGCCCATCGGAGCAGCCTTTACAAAGGTTTATACTGGAGCTTACAGGGCGTTTACGTGCCTGGTCAGCTTTGATTTCAGGTTAGCGGCTTTGTTGTGGTGGATAGTGCCACGCTTGGCCAGCTTATCGATGCTGGAGATTACCTCAGGCAATAACTTTTGCGCTGCGGGCTTGTCGCCAGATGCTTTCAGGTCGCGGATAAGGTTACGGGTAGTTTTGCCGTAGTACCTGTTGCGCAACCTGCGGGCTGCAATTTGCCTAATTCTTTTCTTCGCTGATTTATGGTGTGCCATGCTATATCAAAAAAAGTATTCTTAAAAGCGGAACGCAAAGATAACACCCTAATGTGGAAAAAGCAAATGGGGACGGGAGAAAATTATCAGAGCGGAAAACGGGACTCGAACCCGCGACCCTCAGCTTGGGAAGCTGATGCTCTACCAACTGAGCTACTTCCGCTAGTGGATGCGATAAAAGTAGCAAACGGCCCCGATATATCAAAGCCCTGTGGCAAGGAAACAAACGCCAACTTTGTTGTAGGTGTAGTGTTCGTCGCCGTACAGGGCCTCCGTGCTTGTAAGCCCCACGGGCCCCTCTATGCCGCGGGTGGTGATATAGGCGTCGCTGCCCGTCTGCTCTTTACTCATCCAAGACCAATAACTTAACTTCAACCGTATCCTTTTTGATTATCCTTCCGGTAGTGTCGGCAATTGTGCCCTCTACAACCAGTGTATATTCTCCGGATTTTTTAAACTTGTTTGTGTATTGCACCCTATAATCACGGATAGGCACTTCCTTGAGGTTTTTTCCTTTAAGCCCTAATCTCACGGTTGTTTTTCTGTCGGGTAGGACTGCAACTGTGGCAGCGGAAAAAGTAAGTTTCTCATTTTTCTCTACTACTATTTGCGACGCAGATATCAATACGCTCCCCTCTTCGCTTTTGATGTTGCCGACCGCGTCATACCTGATGGTATAGAACGGCTCATCTCCTGAAAACACCCGCAGGGCAAGAAGCTTCCCTTCCTCACTAAAAAATTTTACGGGGCCGTGGAGCAAGCTAAGCACGGTCTGCCCCTCCATTTCCAACTTCCCGCTTGGATAGTACATGCTGATGGGGCCGTACATGAAACCGCTTCGTGCCTCAAACTTCTGCTTCAGCACGCCGCTCGGGTAATACTCGGTGCAGGTACCGTGCTTCTTCCCGTCCTTGAAATTGGTCTCCCTATAAAGGGTACCCGATGGGTAGTAATACTTGGCGAGGCTGTCCTTGATGCTGTCATTGACATACCATATTTCGGAGACGACGTTCCCCAAACTGTCCCTTTCCACTTTCAGGGTGTGCGCCACGTTGGGCATATCCCGATGGTCTTCAGCCGTACCATTGCGGTTGCAGCTAAACAAGCAAAGTAAACCTACCAGCAAAAACAGTTCCATATTTATGTCTCCCACTTTATTTCCCTTCCCCATAAACAAATACCGATAACTCTGCGGAATCTCTTTTTACTTTACCGTTTTCATCCGTCATTGTCCCCTGTATAACTACCACAAAATCTTTTAAATTATAAGGAGTATGTTTAAATATTGCACGGTAATCCTTTATTGGTATTTCCTTAAGCTTATCCCCCTTTAGGCCCATTTTTATAGTGGTGCGCTTTCCCGGTACGACGGCTACATCGATAAAAGTCGAAAATTCCTCTCCCCTTTTGGCTACTCTAGTATCGAATGGCAAATGAAAAACATGCCCTTCATCCCGAATGACGCGCCCCGAAGAATCATACTGGATAGTATAATAAGGTTCGCCTGAAGAATTGAACATTCTTAACGTCTCCAGCATTCCGTTTTCAAAATAACATTTTATCAGGCCTCTGAGCATATCATAATTTCTGGTACCCTCCATTTCCAACCTACCGCTGGGATAATAAGCTTTTATAGGGCCGTAAGCAAAATCATTTAACATTTCAAGCGTTCCTTTTAGGGTGCCCGTAGGGTAATATTCTTTGTACGTACCGTGTGCCTTGCCCATCTTATAGGTAATTTCCTTATGGATTACATCCGTCATTGGATAATAATAGTATGCCTTGCCATCCTTGATACTATCATTGGCATATTCAATTTTAGATACCATGTTCCCCAGACTATCCTTTTCTACCCTTGTTGTTCTCTTCAAAATCTTTGTTTCCTTACCTACGTTACAGCTAAAGGAAGTGAAAATGATTACAATCAGACAAAATTTAACAGTTCTCAGCATCATATATTTGATTATTGATCGGCCTGCATAAAAGGACCGGCATGTTCACTGGTATCATCCACTACCTTGTCACAATATTCATTTAAATGGCGTTTTTTTGTCAAGTTCTTCCTTCATCTTATCCCCTTGTGATTTTACCAGTTCTGCGAAAGAAACCACCCAGGAGAAAGCTGCCGGAATATCATCAACCTCGGAAGCGGCGTTTTTAGAAAACCCGATAGCGTCCATCATCGCATCAATATCCTCAATCGGTACGTTGCCATTAGTTCGCTTTGTTTCCTGCCCCTTGCCCAATTCCCATTTCTTGCCGGGTGCCAATTTACTACACTACCCACTATCTACCAATTTAAACGAATGAGTTTATAAATGTTTCAACACTAATAATTGATTGCAAAGTGTATGCAATTAGAATAGGATCGTACTTTTTCTTGGTTATGTAATTGATGATAATAACTATCGATATCAGAACAAAGAAAATCCCAAACATAGATTTCATAACAGGACGAAACAACACTGCAAATATCAGGTACAACAACGTTGCTGTGATTGCTACTAAATGTAACCAAATTGGCTCATTGGATTTTATTCTTGAAATAACGATTATAGCCAATATAGGTGGCGCTAACAGGCCGAATATTTTCAAACCGAAACTAACACCCATTACTTGTGGAAATTGAAATAGCAATCCTAAATGACCCATTAGATAAACAAGGAAGTACAAAACCAGCCAGTTCCTATAATAGATGATTGACATGGCCATTGTAAACGCGCAGACCAAGGTAGTCGTTGCCAGCGACACGGTACTGCCAATCTGGAAAAATACCTTGAACAATTCCCCGAGCATTGCAAAAACAAATAAGCCGATTGCCAGCCAAATATGTTTCTCAGTGGTTTTCATACTCTTTGTAGGTATTTGTGTGAAAGTTACCCTTTCCCCCACTCTCGCAAGCGTCCGCTTGTGAGGACATTTCCGTGCAGCGTCACTTCGACTTAAACTATAGCATGGTATCGTTCCAATCGCGAATTACGACTGATTTCACAATTCCTTCCAGTATAAATGGGTCTTCCTGCACAAATGCTTCGGCCGCTTCCCGTGTTTTAAAGATGGCCATATTGCCCAAATCGCTGAAAGGGCCTATGCCAATTACTTCGCCTTTAGCAACATACTGATCTACTACCACTTTATGGCGCGGATAAACACCCATAATGGTTTCCATGGAGGCTCCTGATGGCTCCCCTATTACTACTGCTTTCATTTTTTAGATGGTTTTATAAATTTTCGGTCTTCGTTTGCGATACGTCAATTCCCAATTTCCCATAATAACGCAGCGTATCTACTATCAAGTTATTGGTGCTTGCAGCTCCTCTGCCCTATACACGATTTATTCCTGTTAAAAATAGCCATTATTCTGGCGCAAGCGTCCACTTGTGTCTATTTGTTACACAGCGTCCGCTGAAAACAGTAATACTAGCCAAACAAAAATTCTACCTTCACCAGATAAACGGGTGGTCAACTCCCCTCCTTGCGATGGATAATGCGCTGGGAAAAGGAGGGGCCGGGGGTGGTCAACTCCCCTTTTCAGGTTGCTAACTACCCTAACCCGCCACTGAGCATATACCCATTTACCTGTTTTTTGATTTGGAATATTCACACTAAGTGCTTACCATTGATAATATGCTAATGTGCTAGTGTGCTGATGTGCTGATTGATTTGGAAATTTGATGATTTGAAGATTTGAAAATGGTTTGGGCTGCAATCCCCGCAATAAGCGGGGCGGGCTTCCATCGTAAATCGTTCTACATTCTACCCTCTACGAATGAAGAAAAAACAAAAAACACACTCATTTTAGTGCAAACTATTGACAATCAATGAACTAATCAAAACTGAAGTACTACTGAAGTACCACTGAAGTATCACCGAAATACTACTGAAACTATACTGAAGTACTACTGAAACATCACTGAAGTACTACCGAAATACTACCGAAACAGCTTTTTTGATGCTTCAATGAACTTGGAAATTTGGTGATTTGAAAATTTGAAAATGGCAAAGTGCAATTGTAAATCTGAAATCGTAAATCGTAAATCCCTCTACTTTCTACCCTCTACGAAAAGAGAAAAAAACAAAAAAACACACTTTTTTTACACAACGCATTGATAAACAGCCAATTAATAGGATTTGAACTACCTGCGAAGTACCCTTGAACACCCCTTGAAGCACCCGCGAGATACCCTTGAAGTACCCGCGAACACCCCTTGAAGTACCTGCGAAATACCTGCGAAACAGCTTTTTTTAGGATATTATACGCAATACTCACTACGCAATACGCACTCCCGATTAAATGGCGCATCCGTAATTTGCAATTTGGGAGGTACCAAAAAAACAAATGCCCGGGAAACCTTACAAACCCGGGCATTGCACTGAAATGAAAACCACTAACTGGGGTACTTACAGGGAAATCTCTTTTTCGGTAATCAATTTTCGCAAGTTGATAAGGGCATAGCGCATACGGCCAAGGGCAGTATTAATGCTCACGCCTGTCAAATCGGCTATTTCTTTAAAACTCAAATCATTGTAATGGCGCATAATCACTACCTCCCGCTGTTCGTGCGGTAATTGGTCCACCAACTGCCGGATTTTGTCATGGGTTTCCTCACGGGTAATTTTATCTTCCGCATTCTCGTCAGCGAACTGCAACACATCAAATATGTCAAAGCCATCGCTGTTGGTAATGGTGGGGTTGCGCTTCACCTTACGGAAGTGGTCAACACACAAGTTGTACGATATGCGCATAACCCAAGGGGCGAATTTACCTTCCTCCTTATACGTGCCCGACCGAAGCGTATTTACCACCTTGATAAAAGTGTCCTGGAAAATGTCTTCGGCAAGATATTTGTCTTTCACAAACATCATAATGCTGGTGAACACTTTTTCCTGATGGCGGTTAATAAGGGCATGCAGTGCCGCTTCATTGCCATTAATGTACTGGTTGATGAGTTGCTTGTCGGATTTAGGGGAAGTTTGCATAGTTAAGGCCCTCCTTAGGATTGCTTTTAAGATAGTTCGGTGAATTACTGCTATCTTTGTTGGCAACAAGCGTGCCTATTTCTGAAATGCAGATTCTACGGGCATTTCAGAACCTTTTTGGCCATTTTTGCATTATTGTGTTCAGTTTATAGAACAGCTACTGTACAAAGGACTATTCATGGATACCGACAACTTGGTTTCGCAAGAGGCCGAAATTTTAGATAAAGACCCGAAGGACTACATTATCATCAAAGGGGCCCGCACGCACAACCTAAGGAATGTGAACGTAGCCATACCCCGCAACAAGCTGGTGGTGGTAACGGGAGTATCCGGTTCGGGTAAGTCATCCATCACCATCGATACGCTGTATGCCGAAGGTCAAAGACGCTACGTGGAGAGCCTTTCCAGCTACGCACGGCAGTTTCTTACCCGTATGAATAAGCCCGATGTAGATTATATCAAAGGCATCTGCCCTGCCATTGCCATTGAGCAAAAAGTGAGCACCCGCACTACCCGTAGTACTGTGGGGTCGCTTACGGAAATTTATGATTACCTGCGCCTGTTGTATGCCCGCATAGGCAAGACTTTCTCGCCCGTGTCCGGAGAAGTGGTCAAAAAGCACGAAGTGTCCGATGTAGTGGACTATGTAATGTCGCAAAAAGAAGAAAGCCGTGTTTTGATTATGGTGCCCTTTGTGCCCCGCAGCAAATCGAGCTTGGGCCAGGAGCTAAACATCCTTTTACAAAAAGGCTATACCCGCTTGCATTATGGCAATGAACTGGTGAAAATAGAAGACACCCTACAGGATAAGGATTTGCTGAAAAAATTGCACGGCGAAGATTTATACATCCTGATTGACAGGCTGGTGGTAAAGTACAGCGATGAAGAGTTGCAGAGCAGGCTGGCCGATTCTATTACTACAGCCTTTTCGGAAAGCAACGGCGATTGCATCATAGAAGTGGACGGGGGCGATAAAAAGGCCTTCAGCAACCGATTTGAGCTGGATGGCATGCGCTTTGAAGAGCCCAACCCCCATTTCTTCAATTTCAATAGCCCATTCGGAGCCTGCAAAACTTGTGAGGGCTTTGGCAGTGTAATTGGTATTGACGAGGATTTGGTAGTGCCCGATAAAATGATGAGCGTTTACGAGGGAGCTTTGGCCCCTTGGCGCGGCGAGAAAATGAGCGAATGGCTGGAACCCTTGGTGCGCAATGCCATGAAGTTTGATTACCCCATCCACCGTTCATACAAGCACCTTACCGATGAAGAAAAACAATTGCTTTGGACGGGAAACCAATATTTCAATGGCCTGAACGACTTTTTCCATTATCTGGAGCAAAACGCCTATAAAATACAGTACCGAGTAATGTTGAGCCGCTACCGTGGCCGCACCATCTGTCCCGAATGCCGGGGCGCAAGGTTGCGCAAGGACAGCGAATACGTAAAAATCAATGGCCGCTCCATTTCCGATATCCTGCTGATGCCAGTAGGGGAAGTGCAGGAATTGTACAATAGCATAGCGCTTTCGGAGCATGAGATGAAAATAGGCAAGCGCCTGCTCACGGAAATTCAAACCCGTCTGAACCTAATGATGGATGTAGGTTTGGGCTATCTTACGCTCAATCGGCTTTCCAATACCCTATCGGGCGGGGAGACCCAGCGCATCAACCTGACCCGTACCTTGGGCAGTAACCTGACCGATTCGCTGTACATACTCGATGAGCCAAGCGTGGGCCTGCATCCCAGGGACACTGCAAGATTGGTGAGGGTGTTGGAAAACTTGCGCGACCTTGGCAATACTGTGGTGGTGGTGGAGCATGAGGAAGAAATCATGCGGGCAGCCGATTATGTCATTGACCTCGGGCCTAAAGCAGGACGTTTGGGCGGGCATGTGGTTTATCAAGGCCCTTACAAGGAATTGCCCTTGGCTACAGAAAGCCTCACCGCAGGCTATCTTACTGGCCGTGAGGAAATACCCGTGCCCAAGCACCGTAGGAAAGGCACCAACAAAATACAGTTGAAAGGGGCTACCCAGCACAACCTGAAAGACGTGAGCATTGAGTTTCCCCTCAATACCTTGACCGTGGTGACGGGCGTATCAGGCTCTGGGAAAACCACTTTGATAAAACAGATACTCTACCCCGCTGTCAATAAGGCGGTGGGCGGCTTTGGCGATAAGCCCGGTGCTTTCGATGAATTGACTGGCGATGTGGACAGCATCAAGCAAATAGAGATGGTGGACCAAAAGCCCATCGGTAAATCGTCCCGCTCCAATCCGGTAACGTACATTAAGGCCTACGACCCTATCCGTGAGTTGTTTGCCCGCCTTCCTGCCTCCAAGCAGCGGGGTTTCAAATCCAAGCATTTCTCATTCAACGTAGAAGGGGGCCGCTGCGAAGTATGCAAGGGTGAAGGGGAGATAATCGTAGAAATGCAGTTTCTGGCGGATGTGCACCTGGTATGCGAGGAATGTAACGGCAAGCGCTTTAAGGAAGAAGTACTGGAAGTCACTTATCGGGAGAAGAACATTAACGATGTGCTGGAAATGAGCGTGGATGAGGCTTTGGAGTTTTTCGCCAAAGACAGGGAAATATACAATGCCTTGAAGCCATTGGAAGATGTTGGCTTGGGCTATGTTAAGCTGGGCCAGTCGTCAAGCACCCTCTCGGGCGGGGAAGCGCAAAGGGTGAAATTGGCCAGCTTTTTGGGCAGGGGCAAAACCAACCACCATGTGCTGTTCATTTTTGACGAACCTACTACCGGCCTGCATTTTTACGATATCGGCATTTTACTGAAAGCCTTCCAAGCACTGTTGGATAACGGCCATACCATCATGGTGATAGAACACAATATGGAGGTCATCAAAAATGCAGACTGGATCATCGACCTAGGCCCCGAGGGCGGCGACAAGGGCGGCTACCTACTGTACCAAGGCACCCCTGAAGGGATGATAGGCCATAGCAACAGCTATACCGCCCAATTCTTGCAAGAGAAGATATAACCGGTTGGAGTAAGCACAACGACAGTTTACAAACACTTTCAGCTGCTATCTGTTAGATGGCATGGATTTTTTGAGAACACTTTATGGCCGCAACGAGACCCTCTTTTGGTTTGGTACTGCCAATTTTCTATTGGGCTGCTTGTTTATGCTTTTGGCAGCCACTAGCCATGTAAAAGTGAGCGGTGTCAATGCCTGGTATAAGCCCATCAAGTTCGCACTTTCGATAGGTATATATGCTTGGACGATGGCTTGGTACCTTCATTACCTTCAACCTGAACGTTTTACTTGGCTCAATTGGACCATTGTGCTCGCCTTGGGTTTCGAGATACTTTATATCGGCATACAGGCCGCACGGGGTCAGCTTTCCCATTTCAATCTAAGCAGCCCGCTATACTCCTCATTATATGTCATGATGGCCCTTGCAGCAAGCATTGTAACCCTTTGCACCCTTTACATAGGGCTGCTTTTTTTTAAGGAGGATATTGCCGGCTTGCCATCCGCTTATTTGTGGGGCATCCGCTTGGGCATGGTCCTATTCGTCATCTTTTCTTTTGAAGGGTTTGTCATGGGCTCCAGGCTATCGCATACTATTGGCCATGCGGATGGAGGCAAAAGCCTGCCATTTCTCAACTGGAGTCTACAGTACGGCGACCCCAGAGTTGCCCACTTTATAGGGATGCATGCCCTGCAAATTATCCCTCTATTGTCCTTTTACGTCTTTACAAGCGTCAGGGCTACTTTTGTAGTGAGCATCCTCTACTTGTTGTTGGCTATCTACGTTTTGTGGCTGGCCCTGCAAGGCAAACCTTTTGTCAAATGGTAGCTTAATTGCAGCAGGGGTAGCAAGCCAGAAACTATGTGAGCGAGCTGTGTTGACACGCCAAGAATGGACGCCCAAGGCAGCAGCATTATGGGCAGTGAGAGAACGAAGAAGTAATTAGCCTTAACTTTGTACCTCAGCTAATAACAAGCATGCAAAGCAAAGGTACATTATACCTAATACCCTGTAGCTTAGGTGAGAGCGGCCAGCAAGTACTGCCCGAGTATATTAAGCCCATAGTAGATACCTTGAGCCATTTTATAGTAGAACATGAGAAAAGTGCCCGTCGGTTCTTAAAGGGCATAGGGTATAGCCATAGCTTGGATTCAGT
The DNA here is from genome assembly GCA_033762815.1 of Chitinophagales bacterium. Lineage (GTDB taxonomy): Bacteria > Bacteroidota > Bacteroidia > Chitinophagales > CAIOSU01 > JANRLF01. The sequence goes on from JANRLF010000003.1 coordinate 213,716, forward strand.
AGTGCTTTATCCACTGAACAAGCATACGGAAGCCGAGGCCCCTATGGACTACTTAATGCAATTGCTAAATGGGATATCGATGGGCATTATTTCCGAGGCTGGCATGCCGGGTGTGGCAGACCCCGGTGCAGCGGTAGTGGAATTGGCCCATCAAAACCGTATAAAGGTGGTGCCTTTGGTAGGGCCATCATCCTTGCTTTTGGCACTTGCCGCCAGTGGAATGAATGGCCAAGGATTTACCTTCAATGGATATTTGCCTTTAAAAAATCCTGATAGAAAAAATGCGCTGCTGCAACTGGAAAGGCAATCAGCAAAAACGCATTTTTCACAGCTTTTCATTGAAACCCCATTTAGGAACAACCAGTTGTTGGATGATATCTTACAATGCTGCCACCACGATACGCGATTATGCGTGGCCTGTGATTTGACTCTACCTACAGAGTTTGTGGCGACCCGCACCATTGCCCAATGGAAAAAAGAAAAGCGCGATTTCAATAAGCATCCAGCAGTATTTATACTGCATGCAGGGCGTTAGTTGGGCTTTATGGGTTCAAGCACGTACCCTTTCTTCCGCAACAATTCAATAATACCTCCCTCTTTGCCCAAGCGTTGGGCCGGAACGGCTATCAGCGCAGGCTGCATTTGCATGCGTTGTTCTATTTTGGCAGCTATTGATGCATTGTCATTCCAGCAAAGAAGGAAAAAAAGCTTTCCTGGGTAAACATTCTTTCGGTAAAGTTTCTGTACTTCTTCCAAGTCACCTTCCATATAAGCTTGTACAACTTTACCGTGGTTCTTTTCTTTACCCAAATCTTTAAGGGCCCCTTTTAGCAAAGCGGTCTGTTCTGATAGGGTCAATGAATCCAGATTTGCCATTTGTTCTTTTAATGACAAATAGCCATAGCAGGTTTTACCTTTTTCTATTGCCTTTTGGTAAAGGGACCATTCAATGCTCTTCAGCGTATCTTTTGCCCAATGAGTACTGAGCAAAAGATAGGGGTAAATGGGCTTGATACGGTCATCAATTACGGATATGCCATAGTTTTGCGAGCAATAACTGGTCAGCAGCTTGTATTCATCAGGGGTCAATTGTTGTTTGATGGAAAAACGATTATCTGAAGCAAATAGACTCAACTCGCTGTGAGTAGGTGGCAGGGCATAATCGCTTTCGGTAAGCACTACCTTAACACTGTCTAAAAAAGGCAGAACTTGTGCTTGAGTAGCTAAAAAAGCGGTATCATGCCATTCCAAGGTAGCAAATAGGTAAGATGGATTTTTCAGGCCATTGCCACTTACCCGCCATAACACTGCCTTGTCATTTCCCTGTCCTCTTACAAGCAGGGCAGTAGTAGCCAAAATAAGGGCTGTGAGGAACGAAATGGCGATTATTCTGTTGACTGTTGTACCTTTGGTTGGTAGTTCAGCAGTATCCATAACGTAAAAGTAAGCAATCCCCTATTATGATTTTGATTGACAACAAACTCATCTCCGATGAAGTAATTGAGGAACAGTTTGTATGCAACCTGAGTGCCTGCAAGGGGGTATGTTGTATTGAGGGCGAGAGCGGTGCGCCCATAGAAGAACATGAACTGGCATTGTTGGAACAAAATTATGATGTGGTAAAAGCCTATCTTTTGCCTGAGGGCATTGCTGCCATTGAACAACAAGGCCTATACACCCGCGATGCTGATGGTATTGCGAAGACAACTTTGGTAGGTGGCGTAGGCGGGCCCTGTGCTTATGTGAATTTTACTGACGGTATTACTTGGTGTGGTATAGAAAAAGCCTGGGAAGATGGCAAAATCACTTTTCGTAAGCCCGTTTCTTGCCATTTGTACCCCATCCGTATCACAAGGGCACACGATATGGAGTATGTCAATTACTTTGAATGGGAGGTATGCAACGATGCCTGTATATTAGGAAAAAGCCTGAAAGTACCCGTTTACAGATTTCTAAAGGAAGCCCTTATCCGTAAATATGGAGAAGACTTTTATGAAACCTTGGAGGCAACTATTCAATACATGAATCAAAATATGGATGCCGAAGAGCTATAGCTCTATCTCAAAAGAGCGGAACTTTTGGGGGGCTGCAATTTCCATTTGCAAGGAATCAACCCGCGCGGCTGATGGCCCTTGGGTACACCAAGCCAAGAACTGTGCTAAAGCAAGCTCTTCCCCTTCCGCCTCAATGAACACCGAACCGTCAGCTTCGTTGCGCACATAGCCACAAACACCGAGCTCTACTGCCTTCTTCTTTGTACTGTCCCGAAAAAATACTCCCTGTACTTTACCCGTTACCCGAATGTTGTAATGTTTCATTAATCTCCGTAATTGTTTCTAACCTATTTTATGTCTTGTACCTAAATCGCAATTTGCTTTTTGAACTGCATTTCATACAGCCGCTTGTAATATCCGTCTATTTGTAACAATTCATCATGGGTGCCTATTTCCTTTATCTCCCCTTTGTCAAGCACCATTATAGCATCCGCTGACTGGATAGTAGATAACCTATGCGCTATAACAATGGAAGTGCGGCCTTTTACCAATTGCTCGATAGCATTTTGTATCATCAGTTCGCTTTCCGTATCGATAGAAGAAGTGGCCTCGTCCAATATCAAAATGGAGGGGTCGAAGACTAGTGCCCTGATAAACGAAATCAACTGCCGCTGGCCCATGCTGAGCGTAGCACCCCGTTCCATTACATTATAATCGTACCCGCCTGGCAAACGCATGATAAAATCATGTGCGCCCACCATTTTTGCCGCTTTTATCACTTCATCCCTGCTAATGGTCGCATCCCTGAGCGTAATATTTTCCAATATGGAGCCGGAAAAAAGGAATACATCTTGTAATACCAGGCTAATACCAGCCCGCAAGGCATTCAGTTCATATTGCCTGATATCGGTACCATCAACTTTTATACTGCCTTTTTGTATTTCGTAGAAACGGTTAAGGATATTGATAATCGATGATTTGCCGGCACCAGTGGCACCTACTATGGCCAACGTTTTTCCTTCTTCCAAATTAAAACTGACATCTTTCAGCACATAATTTTCCCCCTCGTATGCAAACCACACCTGCTCAAAGTCAACTTGGCCACGCATTTTTGCAGGTTTGAAACTACCACTGCTTTCAACGGTATCTTGGTTATCGAGCAAAGTAAATACCCTTTCCGCAGCCACCATACCCATTTGCAGGGTATTGAACTTATCGGCCAACATCCGCAAGGGCCGGAAAAGCATATTGAGGAAAACGATAAATGAAGTGAGCGTGCCTATTGTTACCCCTTGCGTAATGGAAGGGTTTCGAATAATCAAAGTGCTGCCATACCACACACCCAGCCCGATAGCACTTGCCAGAATGACCTCCACTACTGGAAAGAAAACAGAATAGTACCAAATGGAACGGATATTGGCATCCCGATGCTGGGCATTGATAGCCATAAACTTGTCCATCTCCGTGCGCTCAGCATTGAATATTTGAATCACCCGCATGCCTGTAATATGCTCCTGCAAAAAGGCATTCAGCCTAGCCACTTGGTTGCGCACATCTTGAAACGAGCTTTTCACCCCTTCTTTAAAGAGATAGGTGGCATAAATCAGCAAAGGAAAAGTAGCCAAACTTACCAAGGTCAACTGCCAGCTATACCACAGCATAACCGCTATAATGGCTATGATAGTCATCAAGTCGGCTATAATCTGTATCAAGCCTTCGGAGAAAATATTATTGATAGTCTCCACATCGTTGATGGTACGGGTAGTAATGGTGCCTATAGGCGTTCTATCAAAGAAACGTAGTCGCAGGCTCACCACATGATTGAAAACCCTAGTCCTTAAGTTTTTGATGACCATTTGCCCCAACCAACTGGTAATAAAGCCAAAGCCATATTGCAGCAATGATTCCAGTACCAAAAGACCAATCATCACCATGGTCATAAAAATCAGCCCCTGCAAATCAAACTGTAAGATATAGGAATCGATAGTGCGCTGGATAAGAATGGGCCGTATAGGGGTCACGCAGGCCAATATCAAGGCCAAGGCCGTACTGGCTACAAACTGCCTTTTGAAAGGTTGTGCAAGCCCCAAGATGCGGCGCAACAAACCCCAATCAAGCATTCCTCCCGCATTAGGTTTCTTTTCTTCCACTATGGCTCAAAGATACGGGTATTTCACCGATGAAAGGTACAGCCCGCATGCCGGAACGGGCATTACATACTGAAAACTGCCCGCTTGGTCCATCACCGACTTAAAGTACCCAATGTCCATTTTTCCTTGGCCAATCATGATCAGGCAGCCCGTGGTCATGCGTACCATGTTGCGTAAAAAACGATTAGCTGTAATGGTAAATACCAAGCTGCTGCCTTCATCGTCCTCCTCAATGGAGGTATGATAAATATTGCAAAGGTTGGTTTTGCTGTCATGTACTTTGCAGAGGGCTTTGAAATCGGTATAGTTTAGTAACAATGCCGCTGCCTCTTTCATTTTCAGCACCTCAGGTTTGGGATAGACGTAAGCACTAAGGCCTACAATAAAAGGGTTCTCCTTAAAATGCATGTGGTATTGGTAGGTCCTTTCTACCGCATCGAAACGGGCATGGGCATTTTCCGCCACCTTAATTACCCTTTTTACCGCAATATCAAAGCCCAAAAAGCGGTTCAGCCTAAACACCAGATTGTCCGTAATTGGTTTAGAGGTATCGAAATGCAGAAAAAATTGCCGCGCATGGACGCCGGTATCGGTACGGCCACAACCGATACAATATACATCTTCCCCCAGCAGTTTGGTCAAAGCCTCATTCATACGCTGCTGTATGGAGATACCATTGGGCTGTATTTGCCATCCATGGTAGTTGGCGCCATTGTAGGCCATTTCGATAAAGTAGCGTTTGAACTTGGGTTCAAATATGGGCCCGTCTTCCAAAGTGCTCAAACTTTTTCGTACACAATGGCGGCCCCTTGTCCTACCCCTATGCACATGGTGGCTAGGCCATACTTCACATTTGGGCGGCGTTGCATTTCATGCAATAGGGTAGCGGTAATGCGTGCACCTGAACAGCCTAGCGGGTGGCCAATAGCAATGGAACCACCATTTACATTCACGATAGCTGGGTCAATGCCCAAATCGCGGATACAGGCAAGGGATTGGGAAGCAAAGGCCTCGTTCAATTCTACCAGCCCTAGGTTATTGATATTGATTCCAGCCCTTTTTAATGCCTTTTGGGTGGCGGGTACTGGCCCAATGCCCATATAGGCGGGGTCAACCCCGGCAATGGCTACTGACGCTATCCGCGCCAGTGGCTTCAATTGATGCTGCTTCACCAACTCCTCCGATACTACCAAAGTAGCTGCCGCACCGTCGTTAATGCCCGATGAATTGCCCGCAGTTACGCTGCCATCTTTGGCAAAAGCAGGTTTCAAAGCCGACAATTGCTCCAAACTGGTCTGACGGGGATGCTCATCTTTGGCAAACAATAATGGCTCCCCTTTTTTCTGCGGTATAGCTATGGGCACTATTTCTTGCTGAAATTTGCCCGCCTCATGTGCCTGTTGGTACTTCTCTTGCGAAGCAAGTGCAAACTTATCTTGGTCTTCCCTGCTAATTTTCCAGTCTCGGGCCACATTTTCGGCTGTCTCCCCCATACTATAAGGGTGGTATAGCTCTGCCAGCTTTTTATTGATAAACCGCCAACCGATGGTGGTATCATATATTTCGGTGGCTCTGTCAAATGCGGCTTCTGCTTTGGCCATCACAAAGGGGGCACGGGTCATGCTTTCCGTACCTCCGGCAATATATGCCATGCCTTCACCCAAACTTACCGCCCGGTAGGCATCCATAATTGCTTGTAAGCCTGAGGCACAAAGGCGGTTGACCGTTACTCCACCTACTTCCTTGGGCAAACCAGCCAGCAATAAGGCCATGCGGGCCACATCCCTGTTGTCCTCACCTGCTTGGTTGGCCGCCCCAAATATTACATCTTCCAACAAGGCCGTATCTAGCCAAGGGTTGCGCTCTACCAAAGTGCGGATAACATGGGCCGCCAAGTCATCAGGACGGACGGTAGCAAGGCTGCCCCCAAATTTACCAATGGGAGTGCGGACGGCATCAATAATGTAAGCTGCTGGTGTCATAGATATGGGCTAACAAAGTTAACTATAAAAGCATTCCTTATCTGCTAATTGACAAAATCAAAGACCTGTTAAAAATGGCACATCCCTTGCCCTGCGGTTATCAATCCGTCACCGTTATGAAACGCTTTTTCCGCAGAAATAGCTTGAGCATTGTCCTCTTGGTTTGTATGCTCATCAGTTGGGCCGGGCAAATGGGTACTGGTTTTATGGAGCATAACAACGAGTTGGAAGAAAAAGGCGCCAGCACCATTCCATTTGGTGCTTATTTGAGAAGCGGCCATTTCATACAAGCGACCTTTGAAAACTGGGAAAGCGAATTTTTGCAAATGGCATTGTATATACTATTTACGGTGTGGCTTCGGCAGAAAGGGTCTTCCGAGTCAAAGAGGTTGGCGGAAGAAGGTGGAGAGGTGGAAGAAGTAGACCGAATGCCGGTGCCACATGCCAATGCCCCTTGGCCTGTTAAGAAAGGGGGCTGGAGGCTGGTACTCTATCGCAACTCCTTGTCACTCGCATTTATCATACTGTTTTTGATTTCTTTTCTTTTTCATTTCTATGGTAGCTGGAGCGATTTTAATACAGAGCAGCTACTAGAGGGCAAACCTAGCCAGTCGGTTGTAGCATTTCTTTCCAACCCAAAATTTTGGTTCGAATCCTTCCAAAACTGGCAAAGTGAATTTTTGGCTGTATTCTCCATCGTGGTGCTTTCCATTTTTTTGCGCCAGTATGGTAGTCCTGAATCCAAACCCGTGGATGCGCCCCATTCGGAAACGGGTAAATAAGTAAAGACAATATAAAAAAGGATGCTGTGTATTCACGGGTGCCTAAACAAACCGCTATTTTCCGTAACTTTATATAAAGGAGTACACACATACGATGGAAATACAGCAAGGGGTAAATCACCAAGATATTTTTGAACAGGAACTTGCCAAGTTGAACGAACGGCAACGGGAGGCAGTAGAGGCCATCGAAGGCCCCGTAATGGTCATTGCTGGGCCAGGAACCGGAAAAACCCAGATATTGGCTGCGCGTATCGGGAATATTTTGCGCTCAACGGATTCGCAGCCGGAGAATATTCTTTGCCTGACTTATACCGATGCAGGCGCATTGGCCATGCGCAAACGGCTGCTACGCTTTATAGGCCCTGATGCTTATAAGGTAGAGATATGCACTTTCCATGCTTTTTGCAACAAAGTCATTAAGGAGAACATGGACGTATTCGGTATTAGGGCATTGGATGCCATTACCGAACTGGAACAGATAAGCCTCTTCCGCGAACTGGTGGACAGCTTTGATGCCAAGCATCCTCTGAAGCGTTGGACCGGTGATGTGTATTATGAAACAAGCCGACTGAAACGCCTTTTCCAGCTGATGAAGACCGAAGGCTGGAGTCCGGAGATGATATGCCAGAAGTGTGAAGAGTATATTGCTGCACTGCCTACTCGGCCTGAGTTCATCTATAAACGCGCCAATGCTGCTAAAGGCATCAAAATAGGCGACCCCAAGCAGGATGACATAGATAAACGCAAGCGGATGATGGAAGTACTGCAAGCCGCCTGCCAAGAGTATCCGCGCTTTCTGAAAATGATGGCCGAACGGAAACGGTATGACTTTGACGATATGATATTGCTTACCCTAAACAAGTTTAGGGAAGATAAAGACCTGTTGCTCACTTATCAGGAACGCTACCATTATTTTTTGGTAGACGAGTACCAAGATACCAATGGGGCACAAAACGAAGTACTGCAAATGCTGGTAAGCTATTGGGACGTGCCCAACGTATTTGTGGTGGGCGATGATGATCAGTCCATTTATCGTTTCCAAGGGGCGAACATTGAAAATATCCTTAGTTTTAGCCAAGCTTACCAACAGCATCTGAAAGTAGTGGTATTAACGGACAACTATCGTTCGTCGCAGCATATACTTGATCTTTCCAGAAAATTGATTGAAACCAACCAACAGCGGTTGATTAATGTAATTGAGGGGCTGCATAAGGATTTACAGGCAAAAAATACTGCTTTCGCCTTTTTGGAAAACCAGCCTGAAATTAGGGAGTATTACAATACTGCCCATGAAACGGTAGGCATTGCCCTTGAAATTGAACAACTGCAAATGCAGGGCGTTGACCTGAACGAAATAGCGGTTATCTATCGCAACCACCGCCAATCGGAAGCCATTGCCCGTTATTTGGAAGCTAAAGGTATCCCTATTAACATTCGCCGTAAGGCCGATTTGCTGCAATCGCCCTTTATCAAAAATATCTTGCAATTGCTGCGATATGTGGACGGGGAGGCCAAATCGCCTTATAGCCGTGAGGATTTGCTCTTCGAAATGTTGCATTACAGCTTTTTCCGTATCGAACCCCTGTTTGTGGCACGCATGGCTGCAGAGTTGCGCAACAAAACCGGTGACAGCCTGCGCGTAACCTGGCGGGACGAAATCAGAAATGCCACTGCTAAAATCGATAGGACCTTGTTTGCCGATAGCCGCAACAACGACAACTATGTTAACCTGAAACGCTTAAGCGACAATATCGAATATTGGATTGCAGAACTACGCAATACTACACTACAAGTGCTATTTGAAAAGATATTGACCCGCGGGGGCATCCTAAAGTATGTAATGGATTCCCCGCACCGGTTCAGCCTGATGCAGGAATTGGAGACCTTTTTCGAGTTCATTAAGGATGAAAGCGTAAAGAACCCTTTGATTAGCCTTGGCCAGTTTTTGGATACGGTGGATATGATGTACCTGCATGAATTGCCCCTGCCATTGAACAAGAGCCTGTATCAAAACCCTGGAGTCAATTTCGTTACTGCCCATAGTGCCAAGGGTTTGGAGTATGAGCATGTGTTCATCATTGGCTGCAATGAGAATGAGTGGGATAAGACCAGTAGCCGCAACACCACCTATACTTTTCCTGACAATATGCTAACCAGTCTGGAGGGCGACCAGATTGAGGAGAGCCGCCGCCTGTTTTATGTGGCCTTGACACGTGCCAAGAAGCAACTGGTAATCAGCTATGCCACCGCTAACAAAGACGGCAAGGCAATAGATGCCAGCCGCTTTGTGGAAGAAATGCGCGGGAGTGGCCTTGCACTTAGCCAAAGGATACATTTGGAAGATAGCCAATTGCTCGACTTCAATATGCAGGTAATGCGCGATGAGGCGCCCCCCGTGGTGAAAATGTTGGAAGAAAGCTACATGCGCAAGCTGTTGGAGAACTACTCATTGAGCGTAACGCATCTCAACACCTATCTGAAATGCCCTATCAGCTTTTATTTTGGCTATTTGCTAAGGGTGCCCACCGCTAAAAACCAGTATATGGCATTCGGTTCGGCGGTGCATTTTGCCTTGGAGCGGCTTTTCAAGCGCATGCGCGACAATGGTAATGAGTTTTCGCCAAAAACTACCTTGCTGCAAGATTTTGAATGGTACATGCAGCGGCACCAGGATTCATTTACTGGCGAGGAATACCAGCGCCGCTTGGCTTATGGTCGCGAAATACTGCCCGCTTACTATGACAAGTACGTTGGCACCTGGAACAAAATTGTAGTGGTAGAGCGCAATTTTAGATGCGCTATCAATGGGGTACCTATCAATGGCAAATTGGATAAGCTGGAATTTGACGGCCACTCGGTAAACGTGGTGGACTATAAGACTGGCCAATATGCCAAATCGACCAACCGCTTTGACCCACCATTGGTAAACCCGATGAAAGAGGACCTAAAATACGAAGAGCAATATGGAGGCGACTACTGGCGGCAGGCGGTATTTTACAAGTTGTTGGTGGACAATGACAGCAACAAGCAATGGACAGCGGTAAGCACTGAATTTGATTTTATTGAGCCTGATTCGAAAACCAAAGAATACTACCGCCATAAGGTGCATATACAACCACATGACTTGGAGATAGTGACCCAACAACTTACGGATGCTTATGCCAATATCATGGCATTAAAGTTTGATAAAGGGTGTAATGATCCTGATTGTAAATGGTGCAATTTCGTAAAGAACAACTATGCCCTAATGGAAGTTGGTGATGAGGTAGAAATGCGCTTGGAACAATAGCTACACCTTCCGTTCGGTAGTATATACAATCATTTCCTCAAGGCTGTCGCGTATTTCGTTGCGTGGATAGGTATGCAGCAAGTTAATGGCTTCTTCTTTATACCGTTGCATAATGTTTTCAGTGTATTCAATACCTCCACTATCGCGCACATACTGAATTACTTCATCCACCCTGCGGGGTTCTTCATTGTGGTTCTTCACGATATTGATTAGGCGGCGTTTATCGCTTCTGCTGGCCTTGCCAAGGGCGTATATCAGTGGCAGGGTCATTTTACGCTCTTTGATATCGATACCCTTTGGTTTGCCTATTTCATGGCTGCCATAATCGAACAGGTCGTCCTTTATTTGGAAAGCAATGCCCACTTTTTCACCAAACAAGCGCATATGGGCTATTTTCGCCTTATCGTCAGTAGTGGAGGCGGCCCCACACGCACAGGCCGAGGAGATAAGTGTAGCCGTTTTCTGTCGGATAATTTCAAAATAAATACTTTCCTCAATGTCCAGCCGGCGTGCTTTTTCCAGTTGCAACAGCTCGCCCTCACTCATTTCCTTTACTGACTGCGCCATAATGTGCAATAGGTCAACATGGTCGTTATCCAGAGAAAGCAGTAAGCCTTTGGAGAGGAGAAAATCGCCCACCAATACCGCAATTTTGTTTTTCCATAAGGCATTGATGGAGAAAAACCCACGACGTTGGAAGCTATTGTCAACCACATCGTCATGCACTAGCGATGCCGTATGCAGCAACTCGACCAGGGCAGCGGCATTGTAACTCTTCTCCGTAATGGGGCCATGCAGTTTTGCGCTTAAAAGCACAAACATGGGGCGCATTTGCTTGCCCTTGCGTTGAACGATATAATACGTCACCCTATCCAGCAAGGGTACGCGCGACTTCATGCTCTGCTTGAACTTCTCCTCGAAAATTTCCAGTTCCTCGGCTATGGGAGATTTGATTTGCTTTAACTCCAACGCAATGATGGCATTTAGGTAAAATTACCACTTGAAACGCAATTCACCTAAATTGCCTTGCTTAGCATGCTCACTAAAGATTGAAACGCAAACGATTTACCATATCTTTATGTTATCGGATTAAACTGAGTATATGGACGCTATCTTTAAAATCAGGGGAGACGAATTTGACGAAGCGCTGTTCAATAAAATAAAGGCTTTGCTTAATAACAATGGCAAAGCAAGCATAGTTATAAGGGTAATGGATGAGCAAGAAGTATACAATCATGACCTGATGCAGTCAATTGCTGAATTAGAGCAACCGGAAAAGTTGATTTCCTTTACATTGGAGGGTTTGGCATCTTATCAGAACGATACAAAGGGAAAGTAATCCGTGAGGCAAATTGCTTTTACTCCTTCGGCTTTCCAAGAATACAATTTTTGGATGCTAGAGGATACGGATATTTCCAAAAAGATACTAGAGTTAATCCAGGACATTTACCGCCATCCTTTTAAAGGCCTAGGGAAACCTGAGCCATTAAAAGGGAACTTTCAAGGGTTTTGGTCACGAAGGATAACATTAGAGCATCGATTAATTTATAAGGTTGATGATAAGTTTATCTATATAGTGAAGTGTAAGGGTCATTACAAATAGTAATTCATAAACTGCTGGAAGCATTTGGAAACTTCTAATCAAGAAGTATCTTGCATTTAACAACAACAGTTTCCAATGTACCAGCTATCCAAACGATTTCCCGCAAAAAGAGCATTTATAACAGGTGCTGCCTCTGGTTTCGGCAAAGCCTTATGTTTTGAATTGGCCAAGGATGGCTGGACTTTGGGCATGGCAGATATCAATGTGCCATTACTGGAAACCACTGCAAGTGAGATGGAACAAGCTGGAGCAAAGGTTTACCTACATCCCTTAGATGTAGCCGACAAAGATGCCTACCAAAAGGTAGCCGAAACCTTTTTGCAACAGGTAGGCGGCATCGATTTATTGTTCAATAACGCTGGTGTGGCCATAGGCGGCGATTTCGAAGCCCGACCATTGGATGACTGGGAGTGGATTAACAGTATCAATTTCATGGGGGTGGTGCACGGTTGCCATTTGTTCATCCCTGCCATGAAGAAGCAGGGCTATGGGCACATCATTAATACTTCCAGTGCGGCATCCTTTGGATGTTTGCCGCAAATGGCCGCTTACAATGCCACCAAGGCAGCGGTACTAGCTATATCCGAAACCCTGTATAGTGAGTTGCACCCTTATAACATTCAAGTATCGGCCATCATGCCGACTTTCTTCAAAACCAACATCGCCAACAATTCCCGGGGAGACGAAATCACTTTCGAAACCGGACAACTGATGGTGGATACTTCTGGCATAGAGGCGGCTTGGGTAGCGCAAAGGGTACTAAAGGCTGCAGGCAACAAACGCCTGCACATTGTATTGCCAAGAGATGCCAAAGCATTGTACTGGCTAAAGAGGCACTTCCCTTTGTTATATATCAGAATAATTCGCTCGTTGGCCGGTGATAGGCAACGGATGCTCCAGTATTTAAGAAAGAAACAACAGTCAATGGCCCGTTAGCCATTGATAGCCCCGTATAGATACAGCGGAAACTTACTCGATAGTGGCGTTCAAACCCCTATCGGTCAAGCCGGTTTTCATGGGGTACAGCTCTTCAAACATCCCCTCCCGAACGGAAGCCTTACCCTTGTAATGGATAATGTAGGAGCATTGCTCGGCCTGTTCCTCGCTGTGGTCGCATACATCTACCAATGATTCGATTACGTGCTCAAAAGTATTCACGTCATCATTGTAAACTACCAGCTTTTTTAGGTCGATTAATTCTTCTACAACATCAAGAACCGCATCCGTACGTGTATCCGGATTAGAAAAGAAGTTTGACATGGAGACTTTAATTGGTTAAACTAAATTAACCCCTAAGAACGGGAAAAGCAACAAGTGTTGATAAATAAAAGTAAAGCCTATGTATCTTGCAAATCAATAGCGTAAGCCATTTCTATTTGCCCTTTCCCTGCAACAGGGTGAGCACGGTGTAAATCATGATTTTGAAATCGATGGCCAAGGACATGTTTTCGATATAAAGCAGGTCGTATTTCATCCGCTCTATCATTTGGTCGATGTTTTCCGCATAGCCATATTTTACCATGCCCCAAGAAGTGATGCCCGGCTGTACTTTCTGCAAATGTCGATAAGCTGGTGCCCGCTGTACCAATTGATCGATAAAATGCTGCCGTTCAGGCCGTGGACCCACCAATGACATATCGCCGCGCAGCACATTGTAAAATTGGGGCAGTTCGTCAAAACGCCACTTGCGCATGGTGCGGCCCCAAGGGGTAATCCGCGGGTCACTATCAGAAGAAAGGGCTGGGCCGTTTGCCTCTGCATCGACGTACATGGACCTGAACTTATAAATCAAGTAAGGCTTGCCGTGCCTGCCAATACGCTCCTGCGAGTAGATGATGGGGCCCTGTGAACTAAGCCTTACCTTAAGGGCAATATAAGCATACAGAGGCGATAGCAGGGCCAACATACTACCCGACACTGCAATATCCAATGCCCGCTTTACCGCCCGCTGCCAGGCTGGCATCAGCTCCGGAGATATTTCTATGAGAGCAGCACCCGTAACATGGCTCATCTTAACAGAACCGCTCAGGATTTCGTACATGCCTGGAATAATCTTTATAATCACCGGGTAGCCGCTTAAAGCATTGATGATATTGTTCACGCTGTGCCTTTCCCCGCTTTCCGTGGCGATAATCACTTCATCAATGGTATATTTCGCAAAAATACTTTCCAAGTCACTCAATTTGCCCAGTTGCTTCAGGTAATGGCTCAGGCCATTGCTGCCTTCACCAGTTTCCACATAGCCAAGAAAATGGTAGCCAAGGGGCACTTTGTTATTTACAATTTCGTGGTATAACTGCACCGCTCTTTCGTTACTGCCAACAATAAGGGTGTGATAGGCCAATCGGCCACTAATAATAGCTCGCCTTGCGGCTGTGAGCAGCCACAACCTACCAAACAAGGTGAATGCAAAATGCAGCCCGAACAGTACTCCCGCTGCCCGATAGTAATTGCTGATATTTTGGTTGATTTGGTCGTTAAGCAAGAGTATGAAAACCAGCACCAATACGCCCACTAGGCTTATAGTAAAAGTTTTGTACACTTCCGTAAGGCGCGACTTGCGGTAGATATCGCCGTAGCAGCCCGTAAAAAACCAAATGGACACCCAATATATGGGCACGGCTATGAGTGCCAGTAACAGCTTATTGTCATAAAGGTAGGCATTCAAAGGCAGCAAGGCGTAACCTTCGAAAGCTACTTTCCTAAATATGAAAAGCCCCAACCAGGCCAGCATGGCGGCCAGTATGTCGGTTAAGAGATAGAGCAATACTCCCCTTTGCTTGTTAGGGCGTTTCACTGAAAATAAATCAGTTTGATATTGTCAAACAAAACATTGACTGTGCCCGAAACGTTGCTTGTATCAATACTGAACACCACTTCGTATTCGTCGGCCTGCAAGTTGTTCACTTCAGGAGTGAAGTTGAAGTAAATTTTGTTCCACTCGCTTTGGGGGTTTACCACTACTTTTTCTATCCCAAGTCCTTGCCCATCTTGGTAAGCATTGATGCCTGCGGTAAATGCTTGGTTCGATTTGTAATCCAGTTCCACAAAGGCCGCCGTGGTTCCCCTAGGGATACTGAAGCGTTCGGAGGAAACTACTCTCGTAATAGATGCAGTATCCAAAACCACTTTTGCCGAAAAAATGCCTTCGAACACTTCGCCTGCAGCACTGGTGCGCTCCAATTGGGAAAAAGCATTGCTCAGTTCGAAATCTTCCAACAAAGCATATTCCGCTGCACCCACATAGCTCACTTCAGGGTAGATGGTATCCGTGGCCCCAGCTTCCAAATCAAGTGTAACGATATCTTGATTATAGAAGGGGTAGGGCGCACGGGTATTGGATATGCCGTTCAGCTTAATGCCCGCATAAATGCCTATCTCGGTTTCGCCACTTGCCAATACGGGAAAAGTAGCGGGCAGTTCGTACACCCCCTGTACCTGTCCGTTGATATACACCCAAGCATTGCTGATATTGGAGGAAGTGGAACCCACCCCTGCAGCCGATTTCACGGTAATATATGGGATATGGATATAGGTGGGAATTGGCTCTTTCTCGCAAGCAGTTACAGATACCAATAACAAGGCAAAAAACAGGTATCGCAAGGTTTTGTAGCGGGTCAAGCTATTTTGTTTTTCTCTATCTTTTCCAATATCTGGTGCGCCACATGTAACGCATTATAGCCGTCCATTAGTGTTACGCGGGGCTCGGTTTCGTTCACAATACTGTCGTAAAAGCTTTCCAACTCCATTTTGATGGCATTGCCTTCCAGTATTTTTGGGCTTTCGAAAGTGATGATTTTCTTCTCCCCATCAGTACCGGTCTCTATTTCGAAGGCCATCGAATCGTCATCCTCATCGCGCTTGCGCAGGCTCACTATTTCGGTCTTTTTGTCCAGCAAGTCCACGCTAATATACGTATCCTGTTGGAAAAGGCGCACTTTGCGCATTTGCTTCATGCTGATACGGCTAGCTGTAAGGTTGGCCACGCAGCCATTGTCGAACTCAATGCGGGCATTGGCAATATCGGGTTCTTTGCTCACTACGGCCACACCACTGGCGCTGATGCGCCTCACATTGGCCTTCACCAGGCTCAGCACAATGTCCAGGTCGTGTATCATCAAGTCAAGCACTACCGATACATCCGTACCCCGCGGATTGAACTGTGCTAAGCGGTGTACCTCAATGAACATGGGCTTTAGTGGCCGGTCGGCTATTGCCAAAAAAGCAGGGTTGAACCGCTCCACATGCCCCACCATCACCTTTACGCTCGCTTCATGGGCTAAACTGAGCAAACTATTGGCCTCCTCCATGGTATTGGTGAGCGGCTTTTCGATAAAAATGTGCTTTGACTTTTTCAGTGCCAAGGCCGCACATTCATAATGGGCAGTAGTGGTGGCTACTATGTCCACCACATCTACGGCATTCACCAGCTTTTCAATATCAGCCCAACGGTGCAGGCCCGTTTCTGCTTGTGCTTTTGCGGCCTGTTCATCATTGGGGTCGTAAAATCCCACTACCTCATATTGGGGCAGCTCCTTGAGCAACTTTAAATGTATCTTGCCCAAATGCCCTGCGCCCAACACCCCTATTTTCAACATTGCTTTTGATTGGTTTTATGCAAAGTTAAGCCAGCATAACAGGTGGAATGCACCAATGTATGCACCAAGTGTAGTGAATAGTCTACTCGGGTGTTAGGTGCTTGTGGCAGTTTCGGCTATAGGTTCTTCAGAAGATACCACCTCTTTCTTAGCCCCAGCCTGTATGCGCTTGGCGAGGAACAGGCAGGCGATGGAAGCCGCTACGGCAATGAAGCCTACGTAGGAATAATGGATAAGGTGGCCCTTGGGCTGTTCCATTACTATCAGGCCACTGATTAATGCGGCAGTACCGCTGAACAGTTGCATCACACTGGTATTGATGCTCATAAAGCTGCCCCTGCGCTGCGGGCTCACGGTAGCGGTAATCATGCCCATAGCCGGCACCATACGGCCACCAATGGCAATGAAAAACAAGGTAGTGGGTATCAAAGCCACATATACCGGTACCTTGGGCAAATTAGTAATCAACAGAATAGGAACCAATGCCACAATAGCCATTACCATAAATACCCTTTGGTTGCCATGCCTATCCGCCAAGCGGCCAAAGTAAGGAGAGGTGAAGAAAGTTACGCTTCCGCCTAACAAATAAATCCAGGTCAACTGGTGTTCCGTGAAGCCCACGTTGAAGACCATATAGGTGCTTAGCATGGGGATGATGGTAAATTGGCCCATCACCAGCATGCCCATTAAGGCCAAAGCCCGTTTCTGATCGGGCTCCCGCGAAATATTTACTATAACATCAGGCAAGCTTTCACTGGGGGTTTTGCCCAAATGGCCACGAAGCACCGGAACGAAAAACCAGATAAAGCCCAGCACCAGGATACTGGCCCCACCCAATAGAAAAAAAGGAGCTTCCCAATTGATGGAGGCTGCCAAATACAACCCAAACGGCACGCCCAAAGCCGATGCCAGGGAAAAAGCGCCCATTACCAAGCCCATAGCGGCGCTGCGGCGCTCGAATGGAATCACATCGCCGATAATGCTGAAAATATTGGCACCCATAATACCGCCGAAAAGGCCCGTAACCGCCCTTGCTACGAGCAATGTCCAAAAACTGTCGGACAAGGCACAGGCGAAAGTGCCCAAGGTAAAGCCGATAAACAACCAAAGCAACACCTTCTTTCTGTCAAAACGATCCATTAGCGGGGCTGCCAATAGGCTGGAAACGAATGCACTGTAAGTATATGCCGAAACGACCATTCCAAACTGTGCGGGCTTCATGCCCAAGGTTTTCATTAACATGGGTGCCAAGGGCATCATGATTACGAAGTCCATGATGTGCACGAAGTTGATGGCCGCCAAGGTAAACAATAGTAATCTTTCCCTTCCTCTATCCATAAGCGATGCAAAGATAGACCTAAACGCCACTGTTGGCGGTAAAGTTTCGGTTAATGTTGAAACAACAAATATTCATCAGTTAAAACTGCCACCATCTGCCCATGCATCGGCTTAACGTTCCTATGTTTCGTGTCGGGACACAACCCCTCACCCACCATTCATCGACCGTTTCGCGGGTATTTCGCAGGTACTTCAAAGGGTGTTCGCAGGTGCTTCGCGGGTATCTCAAGGGGTGTTCACGGGTACTTCAAGGGGTGTTCGCAGGTATTTCAATTCTAATTAAATCTTTGGTTGTCAATTGTTTGTGTAAAAATGAGTGTGTTTTTTTGTTTTTTGCTTCATTTTTAGAGGGTAGAAAGTAGAGGGATTTACGATTTCAGATTTACAATTTACAATTGCAGTCCAAGCCATTTTCAAATTTTCAAATCACCAAATTTTCAAATCAACCAGCACATTATCAATGGTAAGCACTTAAGGCCAAATTTCCAAATCAAAAAATGGGTAAATGGGAGGATGCTCAATAAGGCAGGATAGCTGGACAGACACAACCAGAAACCACCACCAACCGCCCCGCAAACAAACCCCTGCCGGAAAGTTGGCAGTTGTGAATAACAACATAGTATCTTTGCCCCATGCACAAGGCCCACCTGCTCATTGTTGACGACGAGGAAAAGCTGCGTGGCCTTATGGCGCGCATACTCGGCTTGGAGGGCTACCAGGTAACGGAGGCCAAGGACATCAAGGCGGGCCTGAAAACATTGGAAAGGGAGGATATTGACCTGGTGCTGTGCGACGTAAAACTGCCCGATGGCAACGGCATAGATGCCACCGCACAAATAAAGGCCGCCTACCCCAGCACGGAAGTAATAGTGCTGACCGCCTATGGCAACATCAAAGATGGGGTAAAGGCCATACAAAACGGCGCATTCGACTACCTGACCAAGGGCGATGACAACGAACGGCTCATACCCCTGGTGAGCCGCGCGGTGGAAAAGGCCCAACTGCAAAAGCGGGTGCAGGCATTGGAGCATAAGGTGAACAAACGGTATGGCTTTGACAGCATCATCGGCAGCTCGGAAGCCATCAAAGATGCCATCAGGCTGGCGCAAAAGGTGGCCCCTACCGATGCTACCGTATTGCTCACGGGCGAAACGGGAACGGGCAAGGAGGTGTTTGCCCAGGCCATCCACTACAACAGCCCGCGCAGCAAGAAATCGTTTGTGGCGGTCAATTGCAGTGCCTTTACCAAGGAGTTGCTGGAAAGCGAGCTGTTTGGCCACAAGGCCGGTGCATTCACGGGTGCCAACCGCGACCAAAAAGGCCTGTTTGAAGAGGCGCACGAGGGCACGTTGTTCCTGGACGAGATAGGCGAAATGGACCTGGAATTGCAGGCCCGGCTGCTGCGGGTGCTGGAAACGGGCACCTTCATCAAGGTGGGCGATACCAAGACCATCAAGGTAAATGTGCGCATCATAGCCGCCACCAACCGCGACCTGCTGAAGGAATCGGAAGCAGGACACTTCCGCAGCGACCTGTACTACCGCCTCTCCGTGTTTCAGATACCGTTGCCGCCCCTCAGGGAGCGCAAAAAGGACATTGAGGCACTGGCCCTGCACTTCATACGCAACGGTGCCGAAAAGATAAACCGCCGCCCGCCGCTGATGGATGCCGACTTTAAGAAGATGCTGCAACAGCATACCTGGAAAGGCAATATCCGCGAGCTGAAGAACATACTGGAGCGCGCCGTGATATTGGCCGAAGGCGATACGCTCACCACCGACCTGCTGCCCTTAGACATGCAGTACTGCCCTGAAAGCCCCAACAGTTTTGATCTGGCGGTAGTGGAAATGAACCACATCCGCAAAGTACTGGCCTACACCAAAGGCAACAAAACCGAAGCCGCCCGCCTGCTGAACATAGGCCTGGCCACCCTCTATAGGAAGTTGGGGGAGGAGTGAAAATAATGTACCCGATTTGGTAAATGGATGTAATTTTATTACCTATGATTAAGCCAATACGGACAGAAAAGGATTACGAACGTGCACTTTCCAGCATTTATACCCTGATGCACAAAGAGCGGACTACCCTCGAATCGGACGAATTGGAGATATTGTCGCTTTTGGTAAAAGAGTATGAGAAGCAACATTATCCCCTGCCCCCGCTTAACCCCCTGGAGGCCATAAAATTCAGGATTGACCAGATGGGCATAAGTCCCGCTGAGTTAAATGCCATATTAGGCAGCCGGAGCAGGAGGTCAGACATTTTTAGTGGTCGCAGAAAACTAAGCATCCGCATGATCAGGTTGTTGCACCAAAAACTCAATATCCCCGCCGAAACGCTTATTAGTGAGTATTAATATGGGCTAACTGTAGACAGGCTTTCGTTATGGTAGGTCGAAGCCGCGCGCCTGCTGAACATAGGCCTGGCCACCCTCTATAGGAAGTTGGGGGAGGAGTGAGTCGGAAATGCCTGTACCGCTTAGGCACAACCAACTTGCGTTAGAAGATGCAGGGTACAAATATCTCTTTATATTTTGAGGACAAGTCAGGGGCATAATGCCAACTTTCGGCAATCATTTTTCGTTATAGGGATTGGTAAAGTATTAAATTAGCAAAAAGCATGGCTATGGAACTTACGTACCGCTTGAATGCAAGTGAACTGAACGAGGAATTTTTAAGCAACTTAAAGACCATGTTCAAGGGTAAAGACTTAGAGCTTACGGTGCATGTGAAGGAAGACGAAACAGACTATCTTTTAAAAACCGAAGCCAATAAAAAACAGTTGCTTTCGGCCGTTAGCGATGTTAAAAAGCGAAAAGGGTTGAAAGAGATTGACCTAGAAAAACTGAAGGCCTTATTAAAATGAGGATAGTAGTCCTTCATCCTGAAGCAGTAAATGATTTGGCTTATTGGGCTGTTAATGATTTGAAAATGCTCAAAAGGATAGTTGAACTGTTGGAGGATATTCAAAAAACGCCATTCGGCGGAAAAGGTAAAACCTGAACCCCTAAAACATCAACTAAAAGGTTATTGGAGCAGAAGGATTAACGATGAGCATAGGCTGGTTTATAGAATCACCAATGAAGAGATTATTGTAATTAATTGCCGCTACCACTATTAATACTCCAGTACCTCCCTCTCATTCTAACAAACACCCTCTCAAAATGAGAGGGTAAATGGCAGCGCAGCAAATACAACCAAAATCACAAACCGCTGACAATCTGTAATTTGCAATCTGCAATTGGTCATCCTTTCCCTTCGGCACACAACTTGGCATAAGGCGGGCGTACCAAAACGAAAGTTGCCATGATTACCGAGAAAGAGGTGCCGGATTTGATAGCCAGCCAAGTTCCTTCGTTGCGTTCGCGGTTGAACGCCATTCCCGATTCCGTCTATAAATCCATCCAAAGCTTTACCGACCATACCAAGTGGCTCATAGAGCAGGGCAACAGGCAGGCGGTAAAAGCCTGTTTCCGCACTGCGGAGCGTTTGCTGATGGAAGGTGACAACGCCGTAAGGTGCGCCATACAGAATGTTTACATCTACTCAATATCGCGTCTGCTGGAGGTAAACGGCCCAGATGCAAAAGCCCTGAGGAGCTTGATGGGCCATGAGACCAAGCGGGAGTATTTAAGACAACTCAATTGCTGCCAAGCCTAAACCCCCAACTACAAAAACAAGACCTATGATACTCACTATCGTTCTCGGCTTGGCTGGCGTGGCCTGCTTCGCCCTTTTCTTCGCTTCCATTAACTACTTTGAAAAAATCTGACCGATGATACCATTATTTGCACTGTCCCTTATTGTTTTCGGCTACATGGTGTATGTGCTCATCAAACCGGAAAAGTTCTAAAAGGACTTCGCTCAATGTGACACAATCCCAGCTTCCCAAAGCCTTTCTAACACGACAAAACTATTCACATGACACTTGAAATTATCAGTATCGTTTTCACCTTTGCCCTTACGCTGCTACTGGCCATACCATTTGGCAAGTATATCGCCAAGGTATTTAAGGGCGAGAAAACCTTCCTTGACTTCCTGAACCCTGTAGAGCGGTTCATTTACCGCATTTGCGGCATTGATGCCAGCAAGCAAATGAATTGGAAAGAGCACCTGGTGGCCCTGTTGGTCATTAACCTAGTGTGGTTTGTCTTTGCCTTCATCATTCTGCTAACACAAGGTTCGCTGCCGCTTAACCCTGATGGCAACCCCAGTATGACCCCTGACCTGGCCTTTAATACGGCTATCAGCTTTTTGGTCAACTGCAACCTGCAACACTATAGCGGCGAAACGGGCTTGAGCTACCTATCGCAGTTGGTGGTTATTACTTTCCTGCAATTTGTATCGGCCGCTACCGGTATTGCTGCCTTGGCGGTAGTCTATAATGCATTGAAAGAGCGCACCACCACCCAGTTGGGCAACTTTTTCGATTACTTCATGAAGTCCATCACACGTATACTATTGCCTTTATCATTGGTGATAGCCATTATTCTTGCTTTCAACGGTACCCCCGCCAGTTATGATGGCAAAGACAGTATCGTGACCTTGCAAGGAGATACCGTAGGCGTATCGCGCGGCCCGGCTGCAGGCATGATAGCCATCAAGCACCTAGGCACAAACGGGGGTGGTTGGTTTGGCGTCAACTCCGCCCACCCATTGGAAAACCCCAACTTCCTGACCAATAGCGTTGAGTTGGTGGCACAGGTCATCATACCTATTGCATTAATATTTGCCCTTGGCTTTTATTTAGGCAGAAGACGGCTTGCCTATATGATATTCGGCGTAATGACCGTAGGTTTTCTATGCCTGCTGGTGCCCACGGTAATATCGGAACTGAACGGCAACCCTGCCATTGCCCAAATGGGCGTTGACCAAAGCCACGGTGCCATGGAGGGCAAGGAAGTTCGTTTTGGGGCTGGCATTTCCAGTTACTGGGCGGTAGTGACCACCATTATCTCCACAGGCTCGGTCAACTCCATGCACGATAGTACCATGCCGGTAAGTAACCTAACGCTGCTC
This sequence comes from Chitinophagales bacterium, assembly GCA_033762815.1. Taxonomy (GTDB): domain Bacteria; phylum Bacteroidota; class Bacteroidia; order Chitinophagales; family CAIOSU01; genus JANRLF01. The sequence continues at coordinate 236,470 of JANRLF010000003.1, forward strand.
ATGGGCATGATGATCAACGCCTTTTATGGTGGCTGTGGGGTAGGTATCCTCAATTTCTTCATCTTCCTAATAATTGCTGTATTCGTTTCGGGCCTCATGGTGGGCCGTACGCCTGAGTTTTTGGGCAAAAAGATAGAAGCAAGGGAAATGAAGATAGCCATGATTATTGCCCTGTTGCACCCCTTGTTGATATTGGCTGGCACTGCCTTATCCTCCTATGTGATTACCGCCGACAGCAGCTTGCCATGGCTGAACAACCCCGGATACCATGGATTCTCGGAAATGCTGTATGAATATACCTCATCGGCTGCCAACAATGGCTCTGGCCTCGAAGGTTTGGGCGATAACAACCTGTTCTGGAATATCACCACCGGTTTTGTACTGATACTGGGCCGTTACCTGCCTATCATTGGGCCTGTGGCTATAGCGGGCTTGCTGGCACAGAAGAAATACATACCGGAGGGTTCCGGCACTTTGCGCACCGACACAGGCACCTTTGGCCTGATGGTATTTGGCGTCATCGTCATCATTGCCGCCCTGTCGTTCTTCCCTGCTTTGACTTTAGGACCATTAGCTGAATATTTTTCAATGTAAATGGTAGTGCGTATTTGGTAGTGTGTCTTGCGTAGCGGTGGGTCATGGGTACAAGAAAAGTGAGACACGAGACACGAGACACGAGACACGAGACACAAGACACGAGACCAAATACGCAAGACGCACTACCCAAGACTCAATACGAAACAAGAAACCATGAAAAACAAGAATCTGACATTATTTGAAAAAGAGCTGGTAAAAGAAGCCTTGTTGCAATCTTTTATAAAGCTGAACCCCAAACTGATGGTGAAAAACCCAGTAATGTTTGTGGTGGAAATAGGTACTTTGGTCATGCTGATTGTCACCATAGGTACACTCACGGGCTATGGAACTGGCCAAGGTAGCTTTGGCTACAACCTGGCAGTATTTATAGTGTTGTTCCTTACCCTGCTGTTTGCCAACTTTGCCGAGGCCATTGCAGAGGCACGTGGAAAGGCACAGGCCAATAGCCTTAGGCAGACCCGCCAAGATACTCCTGCCAAGTTAATACAGCCTGTAGGGGAAATTTTTCTCGATGAAGTGAAAATCGTGCAATCGTCGCAGCTAAAGAAAGGAGATGTATTTGTTTGCGATGCGGGCGATACCATACCCACTGATGGGGAAATCATAGAAGGTATTGCCACCATTGACGAAAGCGCCATTACCGGTGAAAGTGCCCCGGTGATAAGAGAGGCCGGCGGCGACAAATCGAGCGTGACGGGCGGTACCAAGGTATTGTCAGACCGTATCAAGGTAAAAGTGACCACCAAGCCAGGGGAAACCTTTCTGGACAAAATGATAGCACTCGTAGAAGGTGCCAGCAGGCAGAAAACCCCCAACGAAATAGCGCTTACCATCCTGTTGGCGGGCTTTACGCTGGTGTTCATCATCGTATGCGTCACCCTGAAGCCTTTTGCTGACTATGCCCAAACGCCCATTACCATTGCAGCCTTTATATCCCTGTTTGTTTGCCTTATACCTACTACTATTGGCGGTTTGTTATCTGCCATCGGTATAGCCGGCATGGACAGGGCGTTGCGTGCCAACGTCATTACCAAATCGGGCAAAGCGGTGGAAACTGCAGGCGATATTGATGTGCTGTTGCTGGACAAAACGGGCACCATCACCATTGGAAACCGCAAGGCCACCCATTTCTATCCTGCTGAAGGCATATCTGAAGAACAGTTCAAGAAAAGCGTGGTGCTCAGCTCCCTGGCCGATGAAACCCCTGAAGGAAAATCGATTGTGGAACTGGCCGGACTGGATACTGCTTCCTTTAAAATCGATGGAGCGGTGTTTATCAAATTCACCGCCGAAACCCGCAGCAGTGGAATAGAACTGGACGGTGGCAATACCCGCATACGCAAAGGGGCATCAGATGCGATTAGGAACCTGGTGGAAAAAGCAGGCAACCCATACCCGCAAACTACCGACAAGAAGGTAAAGGAAATAGCCGCCAACGGTGGTACCCCGCTGGTGCTATCGGAAAACGAAAAGGTGCTGGGCGTTATTGAGTTGCAAGACATCATTAAGCCAGGCATACAGGAGCGTTTTGAAAGGCTGCGCAAAATGGGCGTAAAAACCGTAATGGTAACCGGCGACAACCCCTTGACCGCCAAATACATCGCCGAAAAGGCAGGCGTGGACGATTACATTGCCGAAGCCAAGCCGGAAGACAAGCTGGCCTACATTCGCAAGGAGCAGCAAAGCGGCAAGTTGGTGGCCATGATGGGCGATGGCACCAACGACGCTCCGGCACTTGCCCAGGCCGACGTGGGTGTAGCCATGAATAGTGGCACCCAGGCCGCCAAAGAAGCGGGCAATCTGGTGGACCTGGACAACGACCCCACCAAGCTGTTGGAGGTCATCGAGATCGGCAAGCAGCTGCTCATCACACGCGGGGCGCTGACGACCTTCAGCATCGCCAACGACGTGGCTAAGTACTTCGCCATCATCCCTGCGCTGTTCATCGCCACCATTCCCGGCTTCCAGGCGCTCAACATCATGGGGTTGGCCAGCGCAGAGAGCGCGATCCTGAGTGCGGTCATCTTCAACGCCATCATCATCCCGCTGCTCATTCCGCTGGCGCTGCGCGGGGTTGCCTACACGCCCATTGGTGCCAACAAACTGCTGCAACGCAACCTGCTGGTGTACGGCCTGGGTGGCATCGCCGCACCCTTTCTGGGCATCTGGCTGATTGACCTCGTGG